>JBGTLA010000001.1:0-17533 GCA_041744375.1 Acidimicrobiia bacterium
CGCCCGATGGCTGACCGGCGAGGTGACGGCGGCACTCCGCCGGCTGGGCATCACCGCCGACGGCGCTCCCCTCGACGGGGGTGCGGTGGCCGAACTGGTGGGTATGGTCGAAGCGGGTGATCTTTCGGCATCGGCGGCCAAGGAGGTTCTCTCCGGCGTTCTCGACGGTGAGGGTCCCCCACGGTCGGTGGCCGAAGGCCGCGACCTCCTGCAAGTCTCCGACCGTTCCGCCGTTGAGGGGCTGGTCGAGGCAGTGCTGGCCGACAACGCAGATGCCGTCGCCCGGTACCGGGGAGGGGAGTCGAAGGTGGTGGGATTTCTGGTCGGCCAAGTCATGCGGGCCTCGGGCGGGAAGGCCGATCCTCGCCTGGCACACGAGCTCCTAGAGTCGCGCCTCGCTGGCTGACGTGGGTAGGTTCCTCGACTTCGAAGGTGTCGACGCCGTGGTGTTCGACTGTGATGGTGTCCTGGTCGACTCCGAGCCGGTGTCGGAGTGGGCCTGGCGACTGGCCCTCGAACGATTCGACGTCGAGCTCGAAGAGCCCTTCGCCCGCTGGGTCGGCACCACGGATGAAATGATCGCGATCCACTACGCCGAGTTGTCTGGCGTTGAGGCGACCCGCCTCCTCGAAGAGGCAGAGGCACAGTTCCTGGTGGTGCTGGAGAGGGAAGGTGTCGCCGTGTTCGCCGACGCCGCCACCGCTCTCGCCAAGGTGACGGAAGTGGGGCTGGGGGTGGCTGTGGCTACCAACAGCCAGCGCTGGCGTCTCGAGTCTCTGTTGGTGGCCGCCGGTTTGGAGGGCCTCGCTTCGGTCACGGTCACCAGCGACGATGTCGCCTCCCCCAAACCGGCCCCGGACCTCTATCGACTGGCGGCTGCCGTGTTGGAAGTCGAGCCGTACCGCTGTCTCGTGGTGGAGGATAGTCCCACTGGGATCGCCGCCGCCCGGGCGGCCGGGATGCGGGTCGTGGCCATCGACCGGGGAATCTTCGACCGGCGCGAGTTGGCACCTGCCACCCGGATCATGAAGAGCCTCGACGGTCCCTGGCTGCGCTAAGTTCTGCTTCGTGAGACGTACCAAGATCGTGGCGACCCTGGGACCGGCGGTTGCCTCCTACGAGGCCGTGCGCGGGCTGGTTGAGGTAGGCATGGACGTCGCCCGCCTCAATTTCTCCCACGGCGACCACGACCTTCACCGCCGCTCTTTCGACTGGGTGCGGCGGGCCGCTGACGAGGTGGGCCGCAACGTTGCCATCCTCCAGGACATCCAGGGCCCCAAGATCCGGGTGGGCACGTTCCCCGGTGGCGCCGTGGACCTGGTGGCAGGGTCGACCGTGCGGCTGAGACCGCATGGGATGGAGGGATCAGCCGACCTCATCGGGTGCAACTATGCCCATCTGCTCGAAGACCTCGGCCCCAGGGACCGGATCATCCTGGCGGACGGCCTCATCGAGCTGTCGGTCACAGAGGTGACCACGGACGAAGTGGTGGCGACGGTGGCGGTGGGTGGGATACTCGGCGACCACAAGGGAGTAGCGTTTCCCGACTCGGTGCTGCGAGTTCCCAGCGTCACCGACAAGGATCGCCTCGACCTGGAACTGGGACGCGAGCTCGGCGTCGACTACGTGGCCGCCTCCTTCGTCCGGTCCGGGGCCGACGTTCGCCAGGTCCGGGAGTTGGCCGCCCCAGCACCCGTTATCGCCAAGGTCGAGTTGGCCGTCGCCTACGAGAACCTAGACGACATCCTGTCGGAAGCCTCCGGAGTGATGGTTGCCCGCGGGGATCTGGGAGTGCAGCTCCCATTGGAGCGGATCCCGCACGTGCAGGCCGACATGCTCTCCCGGACGAACGCCGCCGGTCGGATCTCGATCACGGCCACCGAGATGTTGGAGTCGATGACCCACGCCACCCGCCCCACGCGCGCAGAGGTCACCGACGTGGCCACGGCGGTGATGGCCGGCACCGATGCCGTGATGCTCTCCGCCGAGACTGCCATCGGTCAGTACCCGGCATTGACCGTCTCCACCATGGCCCGCATCTGCGTGGAGGTCGAGAAGGGGTCGGTGGGCGGCGGCCATGTCGGAGTTCCTTTCGTGGGAGTGGCCAACCGGGTGGCATCGGCCGTGGCGCAGGCGGCGACTGAAGCGGCTGCCAACCTGGGAATCAAGACGATCGTTGCTTTCACCGAGTCGGGCAGCTCCGCCGGTCTCCTCTCCAAGTATCGGCCGGACGCCACGATCGTCGCCTTCACCCCCATTCCCGAGACGATGAGGCGGATGGCCCTCTATTGGGGGGTGAGCGCTTACCCGTTCGAGCGGCGCGAGTACACGGACCATGAAATCGCGGCCGCCGAGAAGTTCCTGGAGAAAGAAGAGCTGTGCCGGCGAGGCGACCTCGTCGTCATGGTGGCGGGGATTCCCCCCAACCAGCGCTCGGCCACAAACTTGATGAAGATCCATCTCGTGGGAGAACGTCAGGGAGGGGTCCAATCGCAGCGAAGCGGACGCCGCTCTCCCGAGGTAGGCGGTCTGGGAGTGTGACGGTGGTCGGCTAGCATCCAGTCACCATGGGCCAGACCATCGAGATCCACCACACGCGCCGCATCGGTGATGTCCTGGTCATCGACACCGACCGGAGCCTCACCGGCCAGGACGGCGAGGCCTACAGTCCCGGATACACCACCGGGTCGGCCACCTTCCCGGCGCGCCTCGCCGAGCGCCTTTTCGAGGCCGACGGCGCCATCGATCGTGTCCATGTCATGTCCAACGCCGTGACCATCCGGCGCACTGGCGGGTGGACCGAGGGCGCCGCCCAGGCCGCCGCCGAAACAGTGGCGGACTTCTTCGTGTTCTATCACGACTGACCGAGATCGGGTCGCCGAAGACAGACAGCTTTCAGTCCTCGTCGGGTTCGGTGGTGGTCGTCGTGTCCGGTGGCCCCTCGGTGGTGGAGGTGGTGTCGGGGGGATCGGTGGTGGAGGTGGTGTCCGGCACCGTGGTGGTGGTGGTGGTGGTGGTGGTGGTGGTGGTGGTGGTGGGACACGTCTCGGTTGCGCCAGGGACTCGGCAGGGATGGACCTCGATGATCTCCTGACGAGGTAGGTAACGCACTGGCCAGGTCTGGGAGGTGGTCTCGGCGCGCACGCTGATGGTCCGTGTCACCGTAAGGCTCCACCCCTGCGCTGCTCGCTGGACGGTTCGCTGCTGATCGACGTCGAGCTCTGGGTCGGGGCGGTACATGGTGTCGGGAGGGTCGCGGAAGTCCCGTCGTTCGGAACGGTCCCCCTGCACCATTCTGGCGTCGGGACCACCTTCGGCCACGACACCCACCGAGAGGCTGCCCCCGCTCTGTTGCCCGGAGAGGATCCGACCGTCGTTGTTGCCGTAGAACTTGACCGTGATCGAAGTGCCGGTGTACTCGGTCTTGATGAGGATCCCCGAGCTGTGGTCGTTGCGGAAGACGAGATTGGGCTGGGGCCACGAGATGGTGGCCTCGATCCCCTCGGGGTAGCGGTCGAAGTAGAAGGTGTGCGGGCGATGATCGACGTCTTCGTAGCCACCCCAGAACACCGCGTTGTAAAAGGTGGTGGCGAACTGGCTGACTCCCCCGCCCACGGTGTCGACGATCTCGCCTCCGATGATGGTGCCGGCATCGAGGTAGCCCTTTTCGGCGGTGCGTTGGCCGACATGGTCGTTGAGCGAGAACTGTGCCCCGGGGGGCACGATCGCTCCATCGACGGCGTCGGCGATGGTGTGGATGTTGGTGACGCGTGGCTGACAGCAGTCGTGGTAGGTGGTGAACTGCGCCACCAGATGGGCAATGTCGAGGCTCTCGAGATACTCGGTCGTCACCTCGGGGTCGGCTCCCTCCCGCAGAGGAAGAGTCGCGCGACGAAGGGAGGTCCGGGAGGCGTCGGTCACCACACGGGCCGTTTCTTCGCTGTCGAGGAGAGTGCCCCGACTCCCCGCCACGATCGACACTTCAAACCCCGAGATCGCGAACCGGGCATTGACCGGCGCCGCCTCGAAGTCGGCCCGCACTTCGACCAGTCGGCTCTCGATGACTTCGGGATCGAACCCGAGCTCGATGCGGGCGGGCCTCGCCAGCGTCTCGGCGACGAAGGCGGCTCGGAGGTCATCCACACCAAAGGTGAGGGTGGTCTCGTTCTCGGCGGTGAGGGTGACCGGTCCGGAGAGCATCAGGTTCGCTTCTTCGAGGGCCAGGTCGACGTCGCGTTCGGTCAGCTCAGGCTGGAAGTCCCTGATCGGAAGATCCACTTCGGAACGGTCCAGCGTGAGGAACTGGTCCGTTAGAAGCGGTTGCGACTCCACCCGGCTGATGCGTGTCCCGGGCCGGGGGTAGGAGGCGACGAGTTGGCCGTCGCGTATCTCGATGGCTCCTTCGAAAGGGGGCTCGCCGATGATCGAGATGTCGAGGACGCCGAGAACTTCGTCCAAGCTGTCGGGATCGATACTTCCCGTCGGCTCGATGGCGGTCGACGTGAACAGGTGACCGGCCCACCAGAAGAAGTTGGAGAGAGGGTTGTCGGTTCTCCCCACGGTCATCGCGTCGGCGACGATCGCTTCCTCATCGAGCGAGAAGCCTGTCTCGACGGGGATCAAGTCGACGGCGACCCCTCCCACGCGGACCGGGGCGGGAAGGTTCGCCAGCCGTTCTTCCAACTCGACCAAGGCGGCGCCCGCTTCCGGTGGCGACAAACCTCCGAGCTCGACGTCGAGCACCGTCACCGACCCCAGCACCTTACCCTGTGATCCGAGCCGGGCGATGCCATAGACCGCCAGCACCAGCACCAGCACGGCGGCGATGATCATCCAGGGCGTGACAGGTTTGGATTGGCGGCGTTTGGTGGCGGGTGGCACGTTCGATCAGGGGGGAGCGGTCGGACGAGGGAGGCACGATATCCCCCTTGTTCGCCCGATTCTAAGAGGTTGTGGGGGGTGGGGTAATCGAGGGAGCCGCCCGCGGACGCCGTGTGAGCGGGTCCATGCCGCCCGGCGTCCGATAGGGTAGGCCGGTGAGATTTGGAGCTTTCATTCCTCAAGGCTGGACACTCGATCTGGTGGGGGTGCCCGTTCGGCGGCAGTGGCCGACCATGGTGGAGGTGGCCAAGACCCTGGAGACCTCGGGATTCGAGTCCGGGTGGGTCTTCGATCATTTCCACACCGTGCCCGAGCCCACCCAGGAGCCCACCTACGAGGCCTGGTCGTTGATGGCGGCCCTGGCGGTCGCCACCGATAGCTTGCGTCTCGGCCAGATGTGCACGTGCAACGCCTACCGGCCGCCGGCGTATCTGGCACACGTTTCGGCATCGATCGACGTCATCTCGGGCGGTCGCCTCGAGATGGGAATCGGGGCAGGCTGGTATTCAGAAGAGTTCCTCGCTCACGGCTACGAGTTCCCGAAGGCTTCGGTGCGGATCGGTCGGCTCGCCGAGGGGGTGGAGGTCATGAAGCGGATGTGGATCGAGGAGGAAGCCTCGTTCGAGGGGAAGTACTACCGCCTCGACGGAGCCCGTTGCCAGCCGAAGCCACTCCAAGATCCCCATGTCCCTCTGTGGATTGCCGGAGGAGGAGAGAAGCTGACACTCAACGTGGCGGCCCGCCATGCCTCCTACACGAACTTCTTCGGCACACCCGAGGAGTTCGCCCACAAGTCGGCGGTTCTGAGAGGCCACTGCGAGGACGTCGGTACCGACTATGCCGCCATCACCCGTTCGATGAACATGAACCTGGTGTGTGCCGCTACCGAAGCCGAGGCCTTCGAGCGGCTCGACGAGGTCGAGGGCCGTAGCCGCACCGTCGTGTCCGACGAGGGGCGCCTGCGACGCTTCATGGCCGAAGCGCGACGACGGTCGGGCCTACCCGACAAGATCATCGAACAGATTCGCCCCTATGCCGAGGTGGGCATGGACTACCTGATCCTGAGATTCGCCGACTCCGCCTACGACACTTCAGGCATCGAGATGTTCGGCCGCGCCGTCATCTCCGAGCTGGCTGGCGCCTGACCGTCGCCCGTTCCCCTTAGCCGAGGGCCGCCACGAAGCCGGCGAATAGAGGGGCCCGGTGGGAGGGCAGACGTTCGGGGTGCCACTGGACGCCGAGGGCGAACCAGCCGTCGTCGCTGCGCAGGCCCTCCACGAGCCCATCCTCGGCCACGGCTTCGATCGCGAGTCCTTCCCCCACCCGGTCCAACCCCTGGTGGTGGAGCGTGTTGACGTCGAGGTGGACGGTCCCGTACCAGCCGGCCAAGATGCCCTCGGGGTCGAGATCGACGCCATGGCGGCGACCGGTCAGCTCGTGGGGCGGCCCCTTCAAAGGCTGATGAATCGTCCCCGGGGCAGTCACTTCCTGGAGCAGAGTCCCGCCATAGGCGACGTTGAGCACCTGCATTCCCCGGCAGATCGCCAAGAGCGGCAGACGTCGGCGTCTCGCCTCGGCGATGAGAGTGAGCTCCCACGAGTCGGCTTGGGCGTCGTCGTCGAAGGCACTGGTCCGTTCGGCTCCATAGGTGCGGGGATCGACGTCTCCTCCGCCGGTGAGGACCAGCCCGTCGAGTAGGTCCAGGAGTGCCCCCGCCTCCTCGGGGGGCCGGGCCCCAGGCAGGATGAGTGGCACCGCGGCCGCTTCGGCGAGCGATTCCACATAGGGGGCGGCCACGGCATGGAGGGTCTCGTCGGGGCCCAACGACGTGGCGAGACTGCGGCGCCAAGCGGCCAGTCCCACGATGGGGCGGCTCACTCCTCCTCCCCGTCCAACCGTGACCGGTGATGATCGGCCCCCGGCCCCTGGGGGGACCGGATCCCGCGAAACTCCCAGTCCCCGCCCAGTGCCGTGGAAAGGACCTCTTCGGATCGTGACGGCTGGGCGCCGACGTCGGTGCGGACTGCCGTGGGGCCGGAGACGATGGTGTTGGTGAGAGCACCGAGACCCTCCACCTCGACGGTCACGACATCCCCGGGAAAGACCGGACGCGACCCGGCCGGTGTCCCCGAGAGGATCAGATCGCCGGGGAGGAGGGTGATGGTGCGGGCCAAGTCGGACACCAGGTAGGCCATGTCCCACTCCATGTTGGCGGTGGTGTCCTCCTGTCGTACCTCACCGTTCACGAGAGTCCGAATGGTCTTGTCTCGAAAGTCCCAGTCCGGCACGAGGCCGGGGCCGACCGGGCAGAGTGTGTCTGATCCCTTCACCCGCAACATCGAACCGGCGTCGGTGTCCCGGAAGTCGTGCAGGCCGAAGTCGTTGGCGATGGTGAAGCCGCCGACGTGGGCGAGGGCGTCGCCCGGCGACACGTTGCGGGTCACCGAGCCGATCACGATGGCGATCTCACCCTCGTAGTTGAGGTATTCGCAGCCTTGGGGCCGCACCACGTCCGCTCTATGGGAGTTGAGCGAAGTGGTGGGCTTGTGGAAATAGGTGGGCGCGGAGGGTAGGCGAGTCATGAACTCGTCGACGCGACTGCGATACGTGAGGTGGGTGGCGATGATCTTGGTGGGCTCGACCGGCGGGAGATGCACCGCCGCCGACGACGCCAGCCGCCGTCCGTCGCCGGCCACGAGATCGTCGCCCTCCACGACGACATGGGTGGCATAGCCGTCGAGCAGGATCCGACGCTGTTCGGTCATGTTTGGGCCACACGGCGGAGCGTACTCACGGCCCAGGAGTCTAAGAGGGAGTGCGCGGATGGACATCCGGCCAAGTCAGGGAGCACCGTGGTCGAGCGGCGCCGGTCTGTCGCGGTCCTTGTCCCGTTTGGGTATCCGCCCACCCCCTGACGCGATGGAGGTGGTGCGCAGGGCGATTCGGCGCCGGGAACTCCCTGTCGGCCCTGGCCCTCAGCCGAGGTGCGCCGCCAGCAGGTCTATGGCGACATCGACGTGTGCCTGTTCGGTGCGCCGGTTGAGGATGGCCAGTCGCAGGGTGTAGCGGTCTCCGATGGAAGTCGACGAGATATGCACCGAGCCGCTGGCGTTGGTGGCCTCGAGAGCGTGTCTGGCGGCGTGGTCGTCGGCGGCCTGGAACGCCACTATCGACAGGTCGGGTCGCCAGATTCGCTCCACCCATGCCGCCCGTCGCAGTCGCTGGTAAGCGTGCTCGGCGAGGTCGAGGGCTCCGTCGAGCTCGGCGCGAAAGGAGCTCACGCCGTGCAATTGCAATGGCAACCACACATTCATGCCCCGGAACGGGCGGGTGAGCTCGGGCCCGAGGGACGAAAAGGCGACGGCGTCGTCGTGGTCATCCTGCAGGTAGGCACCGGTGGCATCGTTGGCCTCGAGGAGGGTATTGCGATCCCGCACGAGCAGCGCACCCACTCCGAACGGTATGGACAGGCCCTTGTGGGGATCGAGCGTTACGGAGTCGGCTGCGCCGATACCGACCAGTCGTTTGCGACCGCGATCGGTCAGCTGGAAGAAGCCCCCGTAGGCGGCGTCGAAGTGGAGCCACAGCCCCTGGTCGTGAGCCACCGTCGCCAGGTCGGCGAGCGGGTCGACGGTTCCGGTGTCCGTGGTCCCGGCCGACCCGACGACAAGGAACGGCCGCCTACCTTGGCGGCGGTCCTCTTCCACCATCGACACGAGCACGTCGATATCGATTCGCAGGTCGTCGTCGGTCGGCACGGTCCGCACCGCCCGGGGCGGAAAACCCGCCAGTCGGGCGGCCTTGGTGATGGAGTGGTGCACGTGGGAGCTGACGTACATGGTCCCGCTCAGGAAATCTTCCGGCAGACGTCGGGTCCTGGCGGCGACGAGGGCCGTGAAATTGGCCATCGAACCTCCCGACAAGAGCAGGCCTCCGGCCCCCTCCTCGGGCAGCTCGAACAGTTCCTCCAACCAGCGGATGACGGTCTTTTCCAGGAGGGCGAGGCCGGGAGCTGCACCGGCGACGCCCGTGTAGCGGTTCAGTCCTGCCGCCAGGTAGGTCCCCAGCGCCCCCGTGAACAGGCCCCCGTTGGGGATGTAGGCCATGTGGCCCCCTGCCGGGTGGAGAGAGCCAGGCCGGTTGGCGATGGCGACCAGTTGCAGCGCCGCCTCGAGTGAGCGCCCTTCCTCTGGGGGAGGGGCCGACAGCGCACGCACCTGGTCGGCGTCGAGTTGGACGCCCCCCACCGGCAGGTGGGGCAGATCGGCGTAGAAGGCATCCAGGAACGAGGTGACGCCGGCGACGAGATGGCGGCGTTTGCTCTCGTCTGGTTCGAGGGGAATGCTCATATTCTCTCGGTTGGGTCTGGTGGGAGGACGGAAGGCCGCTCCACGTCGTTAGGCACCTAACGATACACTGCCGCCGTCGATCGACCGAGGAGAACGAGTGACGGCAACGTACGACCGCATCCGGGTTCTCTTCCCGGATCACCTGGGGTTGGCCCGCGGGAAGTACCTGCCCATCGAGTACGCCAAGCGAGGGTCGACGGGCCACTGCATCAGCCTGTTCGCGCTCGGCTTCGATCGCGAGATGACGCCCCATCCTGGCAGCCACATGCTCTCGGGTCTGCCCGACTTCGAGGTGGCGTTCCGGCTGGAAGACGTTCGGCGCGGCTGGGAGGACGCCACCGGAGTCGTCGTGGGTGACATCTCCCACCAAGGACGCCCGGTGGAGATGTCCCCGCGGGAGGTTCTCAAGCGACAGATCGGGGCGTGGGCCGACCTCGGGTACGAACCGCAGGTGGGTCTCGAACTGGAGGCATTCCTACTCGAGCCCGACGGAAACGGGGGCTGGCGTCCCCTCGCCACTCCCGGGGCCTACGTGTACGGCACGGGGACGGCGGTGGACCCGAGCGGAGCGATCGATGCCGTCATGGCCGTTGCCCGCGAGGTCGGCCTGCCGTTGGAGTCGGTCAATTCGGAGTACGACAACGGCCAGTTCGAGCTCACGCTGCGTCACGCCGACGCTCTGACCGCCTGCGACGAAGCCTTCCTCTTCAAGCTGATGGCGCGTGAGGTGGTGGCACGTCACGGTCTCCTCCTCACCTTCATCGGCAAGCCGATCACCGACCGGGGAGGGAGTGGACTCCACGTCAACCTGTCGCTGGCCGCCGGGTCGTCAAACCAGGTGATGGCCGACTCCGACGGCCCCGACGGAATCTCCGACGTCGCCCGATCGCTCATGGCCGGCATCCTCCATCACCACGTCGGTGCCACCGCTCTGCTGGCTCCTACCGTGAATGCCTACAAGCGCCTTCAGCCCGGGTCCCTGTGTGGATACTGGGCCAACTGGGGTCACGATCACCGGGGGGTGACGGTGCGGGTTCCCCCGGATCGGGACGCCCGCTGTCGCATCGAGCATCGGCTCAGCGACGGGGCCACCAATCCCCATCAGGCTGTGGCCACAATCCTGGCCTGTGCCCGTCTCGGCCTCGAGCACGGCTACGAGCTTCCCGAGCCCGAGACTCTCGACTGCATCGACAACGCCTCCACCGACGTCGTCGTCCCCGCCAGCCTCGGCGAGGCGCTCGACGCCCTCGCTGACGACGAACGGTTGGTAGAAGCCTTCTCCCCTGCCTTCGTCGACGGGTTCCTCACCACCAAACGGGCCGAGTGGGGGCGCTACACCCGTCACACCACCGACTGGGAATTGGCCGAGTACCTTCCTTTCCTATGAACGATCAAGGCGACCCCACAGCACCGGTCGCGATCGTGACGGCCGCGGGAAAGGGAATTGGCGCCGCCATAGCCCGGCGGCTCGCCGCCGACGGCTACAGCCTGGGCCTCATGTCGAACGGCGGCGGGGCCGCAGTTCTCGCCGCCGAGCTCGGCGCCACCTCGGTGACAGGCTCGGTGGCCGAACCCGCCGACCTCGAGGCAATCGTTGCCGCCACCCTCGACAGGTACGGGCGGATCGATGCCGTGGTCAACAACACGGGTCACGCTCCCAAAGGCGAGCTGCTGGAGATCTCCGACGAGGACTGGCATCACGGCCTCGACCTCCTTGTCCTCAATGTCGTGCGGATGACGCGCCTCGTTACGCCGCATCTCATCGCCGCCGGAGGAGGTGCGATCGTGAACATCTCCACGTTCGCCACCTTCGAGCCCGACCCGGGTTTTCCGGTGTCGGCTTCGCTGCGGGCCGCCCTGGCCGGCTTCACCAAGCTCTTCGCCGATCGCTACGCCTCCGACGGAATCCGCATGAACAACGTACTGCCGGGGTTCACCGAGAGTTATGCCGTAACCGGCGAGAACCTGGCGCGCGTTCCCAGCCACCGATCCGGCCTGGTTACCGAGATCGCCGGTTCGGTGGCGTTTCTACTGTCGGACGATGCGGGTTACATCACCGGCCAGAACCTTCGCGTCGACGGAGGGATCACCAGATCGGTATGAGTGATGTGATCGTGGTCGGTGGTGGCTGCATGGGCCTCTCCACCGCCTATCACCTCGCCGGGGCCGGGTCTTCCCTGGTTGTGACCCTGGTCGAGAGGGACCCGACGCTGCGACGGTCGTCTACGTTGCTGTCGGACGGCAACGTCCGCGTCCAGTTCAATCTGGAGGAGAACATCCTCATTTCCCGCTACGCCATGGAGGTTCTGGAGTCGTTCCCACAAGACATGGAAGTCGGCGGCATTCGCCCGCAGGTAGCGATGCGTCGTCAGGGCAACCTCTTCCTGACCGATGATTCTGGGGTTCCTCACGCCCGGGCGGGACTGGAGCGCCAACAGGCACTGGGCTGTGACGTGCGCTGGATGGACATGGCCGAGATAGCGACCGCATTTCCGCCATACTCCTCCCCGCACCTGGTGGGGGGAACGTTCGGGCCCGAAGACGGATCAGTCGACCCGGCCGCGGTGGTGGATGGGTACCGGCGGGCGGCGGCGGGGGCGGGGGTGTCGTTTCGCCAGGCCGAGGTGTCGGGCCTGGTGGCCGGCGGTGATGTCGTATCCGGGGTGGAGCTGGCAAGCGGGGAGAGGCTGGAGGCCGAGGTGGTGGTGGTGTGTGCCGGGGCGTGGTCGACGGGGCTCCTGGCGACGGCGGGCGTCGACATCCCCGTCGAGCCGGTCATGCGCACCGTTTACGTGGTAGCCACCGATGTCGGCCAAGGGGCCGAGCTGCCCAGCGTGTTTCTTCCCTCGGGTGTCTATCTCATCCCCGAGCATGACGGGACGTACCTGATCTCGTGGTCTCTTCCCGACGATCCGGTCGGATTCGACTTCACTCCCGGCGACCGGGGACGCTTCTACGACATCATCTGGCCCGAGCTCGCCCATCATCTGCCGACCTTCGACCGGCTCGAGGTGGTCGGGTCGTGGGCGGGCCTGTACGAACAGAACACCCTCGATGCCAACGCCATCGTGGGGGAGTGGCCGACGGTGACGGGGCTATACCAGGCGACGGGCTTCAGCGGTCACGGTTTCCAGCAGTGTCACGCCGTGGGCCGTCACCTGGCCCAACTCATCACCGGGACCGAACCCTCTCTCGACCTCGCCCGTCTCGGCCCCGAGCGGATCGTGTCGGGGGAGGCTCTGGCTGAGCACCCCGGCCGTATCATCTGACCAAGGAGCGCACAATGTCGGGTTTCCTCTTTCCTCGCACCCCCTCCGGTCGGTCGTCACTCATCCCGCCGCCCCCGTGGCACTACTCGGGAGAGATGCTCACGGTCGAGTACCGGACCGACCCCGACCGGGTGGCCGAGCTCCTTCCCGAGGGTGCCGAGCTGGCTTCCGACGACCCGGGGGTGGTGGCCCTCATCTGGGCCGACTGGCAGTCGTGTGGTCCGGACCACGCCGAGCTCTTGGAGCCGGAGAGATCTCAGTACAAGGAGGTCTTTGCCGTCGTCCGCTGCCGCTGGGACGGAGGCGTGTGGTCGCGCTGTGTCTTCATCTGGGTGGACAAGGACTTCGCCCTCGTTCGGGGGTACCACCAGGGGTATCCCAAGAAGATGGGAGAGATCTGGATGACCCGGCCCATCACCATCGGCTCGGCCGGTCCTCGTCTCGAGCCGGGAGGCCGATTCGGGGCGACGCTTTCGGCCTCGGGTCGGCGGCTCGCCCACGCCCGGTGGACCCTGACCCGCCCGGCTGCGACCCCCGGGACCGTCAATGCCCATCCCATGCTGCACAACCGGTGGTGGCCGGCGATCGAGTCGGACGGGACCGACTCTCTCGACGAACTCGTCACGATGCGCGGCTACGACGGTGCTTTGGCCGACGTGTGGGAGGCCGAGGCCGATGTGGAGCTGGAGGCGTCACCGTTCGAGGAATTGGCGAACCTGGCGCCCGAGGTCATCATCGGGGGTTATTACCACCGGGTCGCCACCTCATGGAACGGCGGCACCACCTTGCGCCGCACAGTGCCCACGGGTGACGACGAGATCGAGGAGATGTGACATGCTCGACACCCTGCTGACCGAGTCGAAGACCGGGCTCTTGATCGGGGGCGAATGGCGTCCTGGTGACGGGACTATCGCCGTCATCGACCCGGCCACCGAAGAGACGATCTGCGAGGTGGCGGCGGCGGGGGCCGGTGACGCCTTGGCTGCGGTTGACGCCGCCGCCGAAGCAGCCTCGGGCTGGGCGGCAACGCCGCCTCGCCAACGCGGTGAGGTGTTACGGCGCGCTTTCGAGCTCATGCGCGACCGGGAGGAGAGCCTCGCCGAGCTCATCTCGCGCGAGAACGGCAAGGCCTTCAGCGACGCCCTGGGCGAGATCCGCTATGCGGCCGAGTTTTTCCGCTGGTTCTCCGAAGAGGCGGTGCGTATCTCAGGTGAGGTGAGGACGGCCCCGGCGGGGGACAAGGCCATCGTCACCCTGGCCCAGCCGGTGGGGGTATCGATGCTCATCACGCCGTGGAACTTCCCGGCGGCAATGGCCACCCGCAAGCTGGGACCGGCCCTCGCGGCCGGGTGCACGACCGTTCTCAAACCGGCCTCCGACACCCCGCTGACGGCCCTGGCCGTTGCCGCCATACTCGAGGAAGCCGGCTTGGCACCAGGCGTCGTCAACGTGCTCAATGCCCGCGGATCGTCGGGAGTGATCGAAGGGATCCTGGCCGACCCCCGGGTGCGCAAGCTGTCTTTCACCGGGTCCACCGAGGTGGGCCGCACGCTCTTGGAGCAATCGGCCGGTCAAGTGCTCAGGACTTCGATGGAACTGGGTGGTAACGCCCCCTTCGTGGTGTTCGAGGATGCCGACATAGACCGGGCCCTCGGCGGTGCCATGGTGGCCAAGATGCGCAACGCCGGGGAGGCCTGCACGGCCGCCAATCGTTTTCTCGTTCATTCGGCCATCGTCGACGAGTTCTCGGCGAAGCTGGCCGAGCGAATGGCCGATCTCAGGATGGGTCCCGGAATCGATCGCGACACCCAGGTGGGGCCGATGATCAACGACCGGGCGCGTCGGGACATCGCCGATTTGGTGCGGGTGGCAGTCGACGACGGCGCTCGGGTGGCAACCGGCGGACGGATACCGGACGGCCCCGGCTATTTCTACCCTCCCACCGTCCTGACGGGAGTCGATCCGGCAGCGGGGATACTCTCGCAGGAGATCTTTGGCCCGGTGGCACCCATCGTCGCCTTCGACACCGAGGAAGAAGCCGTCGAATTGGCCAACGACACGGTCTTCGGGCTCATCGCCTACGTCTTCACCGAGGATCTGGCCCGGGGCATGCGTGTGTCGGAACGGATCGAATCCGGCATGATCGGCCTCAATCGGGGGCTCGTGTCCGACCCGGCGGCGCCTTTCGGCGGGGTGAAACAGTCCGGTCTGGGGCGCGAAGGTGGCCGGGAGGGAATCTGGGAGTTCCTGGAGACGAAATACATCGCCACCGAGTGGTAACGCTTCAGTCGGCGGCTGCCCGAATGACGACCAGGGCGTCGGCGGCGGACTCCGCCCCCCACACTTCGCCGGGGCGTCCCAGGATCTGGCGGACACCGCTTGGAGTCGACGGCAAGGCGAATGTGTCGAAGGCCTCGTTCTCGGGGTCGAAGCGATGGAGAGCGTTGCCGCCGAAGTCGCTCACCCACACGATGTCGGTTTCGTCTACATACACGGCGTAAGCCTGGGGCGCCGGACCGGGCAGCGTGGTTTGATCCGTGGTCGTCGTGGTCGTCGTGGTTGTCTCGATCTCCGGCCCGGTGGCGGCTGTGCTCCCCGGCCCCTCACATCCGGCGAGGACGACGACACAAGCGATCATCACGCCCCGGGCCATGTCGACGCCAGCCATCCTGCGACCATACCCGACTCGGCGGGTGCCGCTCCGCCCTACGCTGGCAACCCCCGTGGTGGAGTCCTCCCATGCCCCTGTCCGACAAGACCATCAGCCTGGCCCGAGGCGAGAACTTCGCCGTCTTCACCACGCTCATGGCCGATGGGACCCCCCAGAGCCACGTGATGTGGGTTGACACCGACGGCCAGAACATCCTCATCAATACCGAAAAGCACCGCCAGAAGGCATGCAACGTGGCGCGCGATCCCCGCGCTACCGTCGCCATCGTGGAGTCCGGAAATCCGTACAGCTACGCCGAAGTGCGCGGCACGGTGGTGGAGATCGTCTCGGGCGCCCGCGCCCGAGACCACATCGACGAGTTGTCGAAGCGCTACTTCGGGCGCGAGTACACGACGCCGATTCGATCGGAGCGCATCATCTTGGTCATCCGCCCCGATCGCGAGATCGTCCATTGACCCATGAGTGAAGCCGAACGGATCGAATGGAACAGGCGCTACGCAGAGGGCGACTACCGGCCTCGCTCCGCGCCATCTCCGTTCCTGGAACAGTGGCTGGGGGCCGTGCCGACCGGTCGGGCGCTCGATGTGGCTTGTGGGGCGGGACAGAACGCCGTGCGGCTCGCCGAGGCCGGCTTCGCCGTGCGGGCAGTCGACATCTCCGATGTCGCCATCGACATGGGTCGTGCCGAGGCCGCCCGACGCGGGGTGAACGTCGCCTGGGAGGTGGCCGACCTCGACACCCTCGACCTGTCCGGGACGTCGTTCCATCTGATCACCGTCTTCCGATACCTGAACCGGGCGTTGTGGCCCCGGCTGGTCACGGCATTGGCCCCCGACGGGTGGCTGCTGGTGGAGCACCACCTCCAGACCCACCGTGTCGTGGACGGGCCCAGCACGCCGGATTTCCGACTCGTGCCCCAGGAACTGCTTGCGGCGTTCAGGGATTTGCGGGTAGTCCATTACTCCGAAAGGCCCGAAGATGGCCATCGACCCGGGTCCACATTCGTTCTCGCCCGCTTGGCGGCCTGCCACGGAGATCCGGGCTGGTGAGAGGGATGGGCGACGGCGTCAGTCCAGTGAGCCGTTCTGGATCTGGAGCGTCTTGAGGTCGGAGTGGAAATCGAGGGCATAGTCGCCTCCCTCGCGACCTATTCCCGAGATGCCCATCCCCCCGAAAGGGGCCGTGAGGTCGCGTACGAGAAACGTGTTGACCCACACGGTGCCGGCGCGAATGGCTCGCCCCACTCGTTCGGCCCGTTGAGCGGAACCGGTGAAGACGATTCCCGAGAGGCCGTATCGGGTGGAATTGGCCAAGGCCACCGCCTCGTCCTCGGTCGCAAAGGTCTGGAAGGTGAGGACGGGTCCGAACACCTCCTGTTGGACGATCTCTGAGACGTTGGTGGCCGGGCGGATGAGGGTGGGCTGGTACCACAGACCTCCCTCGGCCGGCCGCCCACCCATCATCACCTCGTCGCCCCCGGCGCGTGCTCGTTCCACGAACCCGTGAACACGCTGGCGGTGGTCGGGGTGGATCATGGGAGTGATGGTGGTGTCGGGGTGGCGACTGTCACCGAGCACGTGGGTGGACACGTGTTGGTGAAACAGTGTCAGGAAATCGTCGCTCACCGACTCCTCGACCAGGAGTCGGGTTCCTGCCAGACACACCTGACCGGAGTCGTCGTATTGCCAGGCAGCCCGGTGGGCGGCCGCCTCGAGGTCGGAGTCGCCGAAGACGAGGAGCGGGCCTTTTCCCCCCAACTCGGCTATGAACGGCACGATGCTCTCGGCGGCGGCATGGCCGATGTGGCGAGCAGTCTCCGGGGAGCCGGTGAACGAAATCCTCCGCACCCTGGGATCGGTCACCAGCGACGCCCCGACCTCGTGGCCCAATCCCTGCACCACGTTGAACACGCCCGGGGGAAATCCTGCTTCCGCCGTCAGATCTGCCAGGACTGAGGCCGACAGCGGCGACCACTCGGCCGGCTTGAGCACCACGGGGTTACCCGCCGCCAGGGCCGGGGCCACCTTCCAGGTCGACAGCATCCACGGGGCGTTCCACGGGGTGATGACCACTGCCGGCCCCGCCGGCATGCGGACCACCCGGTTGTCGGTCCCCTTGGACGACCAACGCCGCTCGACGTGGGTGGCGGCGAGCTCGGCGTAAGTCCGGAAGTTGACAGCTCCCCGATGGACGAGTCTCTCCACGAGGGACCTGTGCAGCAGACCCACGTCCATGGTTTCCACCATGGCGATCCGATCGATCGAGCCATCGATGAGATCCGCCAGGCGGCTCAACAGCACTGCTCGCTCGGTCGCCGGGAGCCGGCCCCACGCCTCGGCCGCATCGACGGCGGCGTCGACGGC
>JBGTLA010000002.1:0-14864 GCA_041744375.1 Acidimicrobiia bacterium
CACACGAGCACCGTGTCGATCGGCCGCACCGCCCGCACGGCTTCGACCTGATCGAAGGCCATGGCGCCGGCTCCGAGCATCGCCAAAACCGATGCCGCCGGCGGCGCCAGCAGCCGTGTCGCCAATCCGGCTCCGGCTCCGGTGCGAATCGCAGTCAACGTGGGTCCGTCGACCATGCCCAGGGGGGTTCCGTCCGGTCCGACCACCAAGACGATGCCGACGGGGTTGCCCGGCACAACGGACACGATCTTGACACCCGAGTGGTCACCGACTCGCCCGGGCATGAACATCGATCCCGCCAGTTGCTGACGGAGCGGAACATCGACATCGTCTGAGAAGGCAGATTCCTGAGACACGACTGCCACCGCCATGGGGAGGCACTGACGGGTCTCGTCGGCGTCGAGAACGATCATGCAGTGGTGACGTGGTAGTCGCTTGCCTCGGTATCGAATTCGAGGCCGATGAGGCCCCGTCGTTCGGCCGCCCGGCAGAACTGCAAGAATCCGCTGTACCCGAACTTCCTCTCGGAGAAGTCGGATTGCCTCTTGCGCACCTCGTTCTTGAGTCCGGAGAGGAGAGGGCCACCGTTGCGCTTCTCCAGTTCCGCTACCACGCTGACCAACAGGGCGAATGCTTCCGCCTCCTCGGCCCCGCCGGCGGCGATCTGGACCATGGGATCGCCCTTGGCGGGACCTTCTGAGAGCTCGATGACTCCTTGCTCGGCCAGGTCGGCAAGCAGCTCGCCGAATCCGCGATAACCGTGGTCGGCTTCCGAAAAGGTCGAGTCTTTGCGCAGGAGTGCCCGCTTGAGCGAAGAGGCCAAGACAGTGTCGCCGGAGCTCCGTTGCAGGCCCGCCAAAGTACGGGTGATGATGGACTCGATGCCCTCGTCGGGGTCGGAACCTTCGAGTTCGGATACCGGTTCGGCCGACGGTCGCCGGCCACCCGACTTGTTGGGGCGCTTGGGTTCAACGCCCTGGAGGTTCTCGTAGAACAGGAACTCGTCGCATGCAGGGGGAAGCATCTGCGAAGTCGAGCCTTTCACGCCGACCCCGATGACCCGCTTGTTGAGCTCTCTCAGCTTGTGCACCAGTGGGGTGAAGTCGGAATCACCTGTGCAGATCACGAAAGTGGTCACATAGGTCCTTTCGAAGGCCTGCTCGATGGCGTCGACGGCCATCTTGATGTCGGCTGCGTTCTTGCGGGTCATGCCCATCCGCTGAGGGATCTCGATCAGTTCAACGTGGTTGCGGGTGAGAGCGCGGCGGTCGTCGTCGAACATCGACCAATCCGCATATGCCCGTCTCGAGACGACCCGTCCCCGCTCTGCCAGAGCATCGGCGATCGGCCCAAAGTCGAATTGCATACCGCCCAGGGAATCGCGGGCGCCGATGGCCAGGTTCTCGTAGTCCAAGAACACGGCGATGCGTTCTTCATCCATACCGATGAGGGTAGGCATGCGCACCGTCGGTTGACGCCACGCCGCCGTCAGCGGTATCCCTCACAGGTTCCCCGGTACTCACAGACACCGCACCAGGGTCCCAGCGTGTAAGACGGTCCGAGCGGGTCCTCCCAGTCCCAATCGTGGACCGGGACCACTCGTTGCCGAAGCCGCTCGGCAGCCTCGGCGACTTCGTTGCGCGATACGGTGACCACCTGACACGCGCCCGTTCTCACCTGGTGGCGGTGAATGACGAGGGGTCCCTCACCGGCGACCCAGCGCCGCATCCCGACGGCGTAGAGGTCGTCCTCCACTGCGGTGTCTGTCGGAGCCCCCGTCTTGAGCTCCACGGCCACCGGCCGATCCAAGGCGTCGCGGGCGGTGAGGTCGATGAAGGCGATGAGAGTCACGCCGCGCAGGTCGGCGTTCGGTCCCTCCAGCAGCGTCCACCCCACCGGGAACTCGGTGACCCGGACAGTCAGCCCTTCAGCCTCGAGCATGGCGCGATGCGTATCCCACATCGACTCCAAGTCGGCGACTTCAGAGGTAGGCGCACCCCGCAGGTAGTCACGAGCTGCGGCGTCGGGGGAGTCGCCGCCTTCGGCCATCTGCACCATGTCGTGGAAGAGCCTCCCCTGTGAGCCCGCCGTCGAGTTCTCCGTGGCGTCGCCGTCGTCGCGGGGAATGGCGTGCACACGCCGCCACGCCACCCGCCGGTGACATTGGCCCAACCCTTCGATGTCGGTCTTGGTGAGATTGAGCGTGCGGGCCGTGGTAGGTACCACGCGGTCGGCGGGGTAAGCGCCGCACACTGCGCTCCGTTCGCACCACACACACCGACGTCCCGGACGGATGCCCGATTGATGGAGCACGGGAGCGGTCTCGACGAGTCGGCGGAGGCGATCTTCGGCGTCCGACGGCTCCTCGATCGGCTCCAATTCTCCCGGCCAGGCCATCAGGTCCGTGAACGACTCGCCCTCTTCGGCTCCGGCCCAGACTACGGCCGCCTCCTCGGAGGTCGACGGAGCGCGTCCGGTCTTGAGGCGCAGGTGTTCTACGGAGCCATCGCCGTGGGTGATCGTGAATGTGAGATGCACAGACACCGTTATCCCGTTGTCGGCGTCGTCGAAAGACACGCTGTGACCGACCGAGCCGACCTCGGCGTCCGCGGGGATGGGGAGCATGCGGCAGACGTTGAGATACATCCGCCTTATCAGATCGGCCTCCAGGGGGCTGAGGGACCCGAGATGCCGGTCCAGGAGATCGCCGGATGGTTGAGTTCTATTGGTCCAGGCATCCACCAGAAGGTCACGGAGTACCGACCAGCGATCGAGCCTCGCCTTTGGTTGCTTCGTTTTGGTGCCGCTGCCGGCCGCGGGACACGAATGGGCAAGATCGAAGAGGGCCAGCTTGCGGTGATTCGGAACGGCCCGGTAGCTCATCGTCTCTCAACCTAACGACCCTTCCCCGCCACCCCGCCTCAATCGACGGTCCAAGCGGCGGAGCTGCAGCCCCGACAGAGCTCGGCGTTGACGAGCCCTAGCGGCCGGGCTCAAGGGGACAGGTTTCGAGACGTCCCGGCCGGGTAACAGAGGGGATCGTCGATCCAAGGAGGAATCATGACGAACGACGGAACCCGCACCAAGTGGGAGGGCCGCTGGGACCAGCTCAAGGGCAAGGCCAAACAGCAGTGGGGCAGCCTCACCGACGACGACCTCGACGTCGCCGAGGGAAAGTACGACGAAATGGTCGGACGCATCAAAGAGCGCACCGGCGAATCCGAAGAAGCCATCAGAGAGCGCTTAGAGCGCGATTGACCTCACCGGAACCGGGTGGGCTGATCCAAGAGCCCATCCGGCTTCGCCTTGTCTCCGCAGCGCTTGAAGGTCACGCAGGTTGGGGACGGGTTGGCCGTACCGCCCAAACTCATGCGTGACGATAAGACTCGGTGTCGTCGTCGGGTGACAGTCCCAGCGGACCGTCGTCGACCGGAACGCCTAGACCGAGCACGGACCGGTTGACGTAGGCGAAGTAGGCGACGACCTGATTGAGGTCGAGGATTTCACCGTCGTCGAGCCCCGCACTCCGCAGGGCCTCTATGTCGCTCTCTTCCACCGCCCCCGGGGTCTTGGTGAGCTTGGTGGCGTACCCGCACATCGCCCTCTCCCTGTCGGTGCGAGGATCGATGTCGCTCTCTCCGACACTGGCCGCCACCAACTGGGCGGCGAGTGCCTCATCCGACAGGATCCGGGCGAGACCTGCCTGATGATGTTCCACGCAATAGCCGCACAGGTTGAGCGCCGAGACATACACCCCAATCAGCTCTCGCTCGCGCGGCGACAGGCTTATGTCGGGGTTGTGGAGCACCGCCTTGTACAAAGCGAGGTGACCTTCCAACGTGCGGGGCCGCAACGAGTGGACCTGGAGGACGTTGTCGATGTGTCCTTCGGGGGTCCTGAGTTGATCGTAGATACGGGCGAGGCGGCCCTCGGCGTGAGCAGGTGGGACGACGTGGATCCACATGTCCGTCTCAGGACACGATCTCGACGTCGAGCGCCAACCCTGCACTCCTCACGGATTCGGCGGAGTTACCCATCTGATCCTCAGGCTAACTCGGCCCGACATTGTGAGAGGTTTCTCATCGTGTGCTCACCTCGTTCATATGTGCTCGCGTCATGATCGACTCCATGACCAGAACTGGGAGAAGACCCGTGAAAAAGACTCTGTTGACGGCGCTGGTGCTGGCGGTCGCCCTTGTGGGAACGCCCCACGTCGCTCAGGCCGACCAGATGTGTACAGGAACCATCGGCGCCGTCACCATCGACGACGACCTCATTGTCCCAGAGGATGCCACCTGCGTGCTCCAGGGAACCTACATCGATGGAAACATCAAGGTAGAGCCGGGTGCCACGCTCAGGGCGACGGACGTGACAGTGAAGGGCAACGTCCAGACCGACGACGGCGACGCCGTCGAGGTGACCGTGGTCGACTCCGCCATAGATGGAGACGTGCAGGTGTTCGACAGCTCGGAGGCCACGGTCTCGAACACCACGGTGGGCGGCAACGTCCAGTACGAGGACAACGACGGGAACCTGGCCGTGCTCGGGAGTGACGTCGACGGCGATGTCCAACTCTTCGACAACGATGGAGGGACCAAGGAGATTCGCGACAACATCATCGGTGGGAACCTCCAGTGCAAAGCCAACGATCCTGCCCCCATCGGCGGCAACAACGTGGTGGGAGGCAACGCCGAGGATCAATGCGCTGACCTCGAAGGCAGCTCACCACCGCCTCCACCTTCTGAATCTCGTTTCGACGACGTTCCGAGCGGCCATGTGTTCAACCGCGAGATCGAAGCGCTGGCTGAGGCGAGCATAACGCTTGGCTGCAACCCGCCGACGAACACTCTTTACTGCCCCGACGGTGGCGTGGAGCGCCAACAGATGGCGGCGTTCCTCGTGCGGGCACTGGACCTTCCCGCCGGCACGGCAACGTTCCAGGACGTCGCCACTACCAGCGTCTTCGGCAACGACATCGCCGCTCTCGCCGCCGCCGGGATCACCCTCGGGTGCAATCCCCCCGACAACACCCGCTTCTGCCCCACCGACATCGTCACCCGAGGACAAATGGCGGCATTCCTCGTGCGGGCCGGTCTCGCCGGCTGAGTGGCAACACACCTGAGTGAGCGTTAGAGGTCGTGAATCTGACGTCGACCCAGTCCGATGGTTGGGTCGGCGTCTGAATCCACTACCCCATCGACTGACGTTCCAGCCCTTCTTTACCTGTCCTTAACATGTCTTGTGTTACGACGACTCTTGTTCCGCTCGACTGGCGGCGGAGCGGCCGGCACCTTCGAGAGGATCAACATGACATCGCCGAAACAGGGTCGCGGTTCGTCCTGGAAGGAGCGCATCCGCCGGCATCCGTGGATGGCAGCTGCGGCGGCAGGAGCGGCCATCGTTGGGGCGGTGGTGGTGGCCGTGTGGTTCCAGCCTCAGACCTTGTTTTTCGACCGGGTCGTGGACGAAGAATTTCCTCCCCTGAGTGCCGAGGCGTCTGCCACCACCGAGCTAGCGACAACGCCAGCAGATGATGACGCGCCCGAGGAAGAGGTGGTCGATGAACCGGCCACGGATACGACGGGTCCGCCGGAACCCACGGAACCGACCGGTCCGGTAGCGCTCTCATCAGGAACGTTCGAGTCGCGCAGCCGCTACAAGGTCACCGGTACCGCCACCGTCTACCAGGGCGGAGACGGATCGCGTCTGTTGCGGCTCGAGAAATTCTCGTCCACCAACGGTCCAGACCTCTTCGTCTACCTCACCGCGGCAGACTCGGCGGACGGAGACCCCGAGTTGGACGCCGACTTCGTCAACCTGGGTGTCCTCGCGGGCAACATCGGCAACCAGAACTACACTATCGCCGACGACATCGACTTGGACCACTACGACACTGTGGTGATCTGGTGCCGGCGATTCACGGTCGGATTCGGTGCTGCCGACCTCATGCCCGTGGGTTGACGATCCCGACCCCTTCTCCTATCCGGGTCGGCTACGTTCTGGAGATGCCGATTCCCACTGTCCCCTATGCCACCACGCCTCGGAATGCGGAAGAGATGCGCCAGCGGGGCCGTGACCTGTACCGAGAGATGCACGGGCGCCGCTCGGTGAGGACGTTTTCGCCTGAACCCGTTCCCAGAGAACTGTTGGAGCTGGCGGTTATGACCGCATCGACAGCCCCGTCGGGCGCCCATCGTCAACCTTGGCGGTTCGTGCTGACTGGAGACCCCGAGGTCAAGCGCCGTATCCGCCATGCCGCCGAGGAAGAAGAGAGGATCAACTATCAAGGGCGGATGCCCCTCCACTGGCATGAGGCGGTGGAGCCACTTGGCACCGACTCGGACAAGCCCTATCTCGAGGTCGCGCCCTGGATCGTGGTCCTCTTCGAAGAGCGCCACGGCTACCACCCCGACGGATCCATTCGGCACAACTACTACGTCAAAGAAAGCGTGGGCATCGCCGCTGGGCTGTTCGTGGCCGCCATCCATCACTGGGCCTGGCAACCTTGACCCACACCCCCAGTCCGATGGCGTTCCTCTCACAGGTGTTGGGCCGTCCTTCCAACGAGCGGCCGTTCTGCCTGTTCCCCGTCGGCCATGCCGCCCCGAACTGCACGGTTCCGGATTTGCAGCGAAAACCTCTCGCAGAGGTCATGATCGAGGTGGGAGAAGCCGCCAAGGTGTGAGGACGGCGTGGTACGACGCCGCACCTTCTCAGGGCCCGACGAGAAGCCGGTAGCCACGGGCCAGGAACTCCAACGCCAACTGAGCGGGGTCCTCTGCCACGAGGAGCTGTGCGTAGGTGAGGCTGGCACCGAGGAACGTTGGGTCGTTCCAGTACGGTTCGGGGCGCTCGGAGCGCTGCCAGGGAGCAACGTACAGGTAGGGCTCACGGTGTTCGGCGTCACCCGGCGAAGCTCCATAGCTGGCGCGCCGGCCCCGGTCGGACCGACCCATCTCGAACGCCTGGTCGAAGTGCTCGGGCCACAGCTGAAGCTCGGTGACATCCTCATCGGGGCCACCTAGTTGGCGGGTCTCAGCCAGCACACCCTGAGAAAAGCTGCGCCAGGTGGCAAGGGATTCTGATACGGACGGGTCGATCGCCAGAACGGTATCGGGCCCGACGGGGACGAGTGGATCATGAAATCCGTCGAACCATCGCTCGCGGTAGGGGATGCCGAGGAATGTGCAGGCCTGGCGCAGGGTGGTAACGGCTGAGCTGGCCTCCGAGCCGCCTTGGTGGTAGACCAGGCGGTCGCCCTCCACGAACACAGCCTCGCCCGAACCGAAGGTGGGAGTACCGAACCGGGACCCGAAATGGCGCAAGCCCAGGCGGCCGCTCTCGGCGTAGCGTTTCGGTGCCACGGCGAAGTAAGCGAGCTGGTGGAGAGCGCATGTCCCCTGCGCGAAGCCGGGAGGAAGAGGTGCAAGCGACGGCGATGCGTCGGCATCGGGCGTGATGGCGTGGTTGGGCATATCATCAACCCCAACCTGCCGCAACCAGACAGCCTTCCGAATTGTTGGGTGGCCGACAGCGCACTCGGCTGGCCAAGAGGAGCTCCGACGATCGAGCCTGCTGAGGTCCGCGCCCGCTCGGCGACATTGCTGACACCTGAGCAGCCGCGCAAGTCCGTTGTCCGCTTCAACGCCAGGAGTCCTCCGTGGGGAGAACGGATTCGTCAGCGACATCTTCATCGTCCCCACCGGCGCGCTCGTGCGCTCTGGATCGGATGGCGGTACCGATCAGTGCCACCACCACCACCACCACGGCAATTGTGAGGGGACGATCGGCGATGAAGCGGGTGATTGACGATGACCACTCGTCGACCGCTCTGACCAGTCGGTTCGTTCCCAGCGCAACGGCACCGACGGACAGGATCGTGGCCCAGTACCAGACGATGAAGAGTCCGGCCACCAGCATGATCCACCCCGATATCACGTCGAGCCTGGAGGCCAGGGGCCGCATCCGATCGATGATGGTGCGGCGTCCGCCTGCGACCGCCAGGGTGAGCCCCACCACCACCACGGCCATCCCCGCACCGTAGGCAACGAAGGTGAGGACGGCCTGAGC
The DNA here is from genome assembly GCA_041744375.1 of Acidimicrobiia bacterium. Classification (GTDB taxonomy): domain Bacteria; phylum Actinomycetota; class Acidimicrobiia; order Spongiisociales; family ZC4RG35; genus JBGTLA01. The sequence continues at coordinate 8,071 of JBGTLA010000002.1, forward strand.
GAGCGAACCTGAAGCTACTGCTCCCGTCACCAGAGTCAAGAAGATGGGGAGTGTGCACGACAGGGATGCCACCGCATAGGACACCCCGAACACGAACATGCCACCGGGGGATCCACTCTTGCGTGCTCGTCCCGGGCCACGCAGATACGGCAGAAGGCGCTTGCCGAGCAATTGGCTGACCCCAAAGAAGATCAGGCCGATGCCCACGACCAGGGCCATCCACGGCAACGCGCCGACAACGGCCCGGATGCCCATGCCGATGAGAACACCTGCCAGCGAGAAGACGACGAGGAACCCTGCCGCCACCGACAACGCCACCGTTCCCACCCGGAGGGAACGACGCTGGGTTCCCTCGCCCAGAAAGAACCCTAGGTAGGCGGGCAACATGGCAAATCCACATGGATTGAACGTAGAGACCATCCCGGCGGCGAAGGCAGCTATGAGAACCGTCGTCATACTCTTACCAACAGCGCTTTCTCAGCCGTCGATGTTCCTTTGTCGGAATTCCGACGATTGCAGCCGAGCTGGGCACTTGCGACCGTAGATCTTCAACCATCGGCGGTGACGAGGCCTTTGTGCCAGCTCGGGGCGGCCCCATCAGCGAGGAGGCGAAGACGGCAGGCCGAAGGTCAGCTTTGATGACATTCGAATCCGATAAGCCGAGCCGAACATGGCGGGAACGGTCAGCCCGAGGCGCCTGAACACGACCTCGGGAATGCCGATGTCGGCCAGCCACAACTCGCCGACCGCCTCCCCGTCGAGCCCGTCTTGGGAAGCGCCAGAGTCATGGTGACCCCGGCCCGGACATGCTTGCCCGGAGTGGCGCCGGTCGTGGCGTCTACGCCGGAGGGAACATCGAGCGACACCACCGGTGTCGAACGATCAGACGTCCACTCGATCATCGCCGCCGCCGCCCCGCGGGGGCTGCCTCCCAGGCTGTAACCGATCAATGCATCGACTATGACCGCCGGGTCGAGTCTCTCGACGGAGCTCGGGGCGACGATCCGGCCGGGTGTGCCCCGATACACATCGAGCTGAGCCGAGGAGACCTCCCCCAGGCCGTCCGCATCGGTGACGACCACGGTCACGTCGGCGCCGCGATTGGCGAGATGGCGAGCCGCGCAGATGCCACCGCCGCCGTTTCCCCCCGTTCCCGCCAGGACCACGATGGGAGACGACACCCAGCTATCGCTCAGCTGATCGATCACCGCCAGCGCCAGAGAGCGACCGGCGTTTTCCATCATCTGAAAGAGATTGGGGCCTGTCTGCTCGATGGCGATCCTGTCGACACGGCGCATCTGCTCGGTGGTGACAGCCGGGACCTCGAGACCGGATAGGGTCAGGAAAGAAGAGACGGTCACGGTTGCTCCGCCTCGCCCACCTTGCGCTTGGCTCCCGGCCCGTTGGCAGCGGAGGCTGGTGCGCCGTCAGGAGCATGAACTGCAGGCCACATTGACGCTCGTTATAGCGAGCCGTACCGCTCGGCGCATGCGGTGGAACCTCCCCTGCAGTGAGGAGCCTGTCGGAGTTCCAGCCAGCCGGCTTGGAAGGGCAGGAATCCGACAGTGACGACATCAGAAGTGGAACCCGCCTGCTCAACACCAAGCGTGATGGCTGGAAGCTTTTCACCTCGATTGTTGCCAGCGTAGGCGTCCCGTGAAGTGGTGGAAATAGGGGGAGGGTCCTTCACCTGGAGGGGCCACCGTGTGGGTGTGGCGGACGCAGTCATAGCCCCGGCCAAGCACCTTCCACCTGGCACCGCTCGTAGTCGCCGCCGCCCCCGGCGCGGCCGCTCGGTCGGTAAGGGAGTCCCCGGAGACGAGGGATAGAAATCGCCGAGGGCGACACGAGGTGTCCTGGCGTGCCTCAGCTGCGCGGGTTGGCGATGATCCACTCACTCCAGACGATGGCGTGTTCGTCGACACAGTCGGCCACATCTTGGATCAAAGCAACTGCCTGCGCTTCGATTTCGGTGACGATGCCGGGCGCCATTGGATCGTGGACCTCGAGGAACCTACCCAGGGACTCGGGCACCGGGTCCGGGTAGTCCCAGCCGCGATCTTGTAAGCACCTGGTTGTGTTGATCGCCTGCTCGTTCAACAGCCGCACCTCGTCGGGCCTGTTGCCAGGCGACCAGCCGTTTCCAGCTGCCTCACTGCAGAGCATGGCGTACATTTCCCGGTCGGCCGAATAGGTGTGCGTGAGATTTGCGTCCGCCAGCGCCACCCGGACATCCTCCAGGCACGCATCGAAACGTTCGAAGGCTGCGGGAATATCGGTGGCGAACCCGTCGCCGCCGCGCTCGAAGTCCTGGGGAACGGCTACTCCAGGTGGCAACTCTGGAGGGGTTCCAAAGTGCAGCCGAGGGTCCAACTCGTCGAACGCCCCACAGGCCGATAGCACCAAACACGTGCCGATCAACCAGGCCCCCCACCGCCCTGAAGAGCGCCATCTGTCCCAACGGTCCGGCTGGCGACCCAGCGACCAGGTACGCCTCTCCGACAGCATCTGCTACCTCCCAGCATCCACACTGGGTTCGGGAGCCAGGCGCTCGGCCTGGCGGATCGCCCAGGCGGCGTTGATCAGTCCGACGTGACTGAAAGCCTGAGGGTAGTTGCCGATCAAGGCACCGGTTCCCAGCTCGACTTCCTCTGAGAGGAGACCGAGGTCGTTGCAAAAAGAGGCAGCCCGCTCGAACACCTGGCGGGCTCTCTCCAACCTTCCGCCAAGGGCATGGGCCTGAGCAAGCCAGAACGTGCACAGCAGAAACCCCCCCTCCTCGCCCTCGAGGCCGTCAAGGCTTCGGTAGCGCAGCAGCAACCCACACTCATCCATCAGTTCCGACTCGATTGCCTCGATGGTGGCGATCACCCGGGGGTCGGAGGGCGGGAGGAACCCCACGAGCGGGAGAACGAGTGCCGAGGCGTCGAGAGCCGTCGACCCGAACGACTGGGTGAAGGCCCCAAGGGCCGAGTTCCAGCCTTGCGTCAGTATCGCCTGACGGATCTCTTCTCGGGCCCCCTTCCACACCTCGAGTCGATCCTCGGCCTGCAGAACATCCGCCATGGCGACCGCCCTGTCCAACGCCACCCAACACATCAACTTCGAGTAGAGGTGATGGCGGGGCTCGTCGCGCATCTCCCAGATGCCTTGATCCGGCTCCTCCCAGACCGCCCTTGCCAGGTCTGCCAGGGTGATCAGGAGCGCCCGCAAGGCTTCGTCGCTCCAGTCGATCTGGTCACGCAGTGTGTAGACAGCCGCCAGCAGCTCGCCGTACACATCGTTCTGGCGCTGATCCCAGGCACCATTCCCAACCCGAACGGGTCGACTGTCCCGCCACCCTTCCAACCATGGCAGCTCCCGTTCGGTGAGGTCGCGCTCACCCTCGATACCGAACATGATCTGAACCTGGTCGCGGTGATGAACCGTACTGGCGGCTTTCGTGAGGAATCTCAGGAAACCACGCTCTTCGTCCGGGCAGGCCGCCACCCATAGGGCGTCCAGGGTGAAGCTGGCGTCACGCACCCACGAGTACCGGTAATCCCAGTTGCGGACGCCACCGATCGTCTCGGGCAGCGACGTGGTGGGAGCGGCGATGATGGCACCGGTGGGAACATAGGTGAGCGCCTGGAGCACTCGACCGCTCAAGTTGACCGCCTCTGCGAAAGGGCCGTCATAGCGATGATGCTCGGCCGCCCACGACCGCCATGCCTCGTTGGTGCCTTCGATTTGAGCGACCACCTGCTCAGACGAAATCACTGCCGGGAGAGGCTGCCAGCTCGATCGATACTCGACAGCGAAACACGCGGAGTCACCGGCGTCGAGAACAACCGTCCCGGTGGCGCAGCCGTTGTCGATGCCGAGAGTGACCGAGGTCGAGAGAACGCTGGTGACCGGCCCGCCGGCGGCCACCACCCCCCCATTGATCTTTTTCATAATCGGAATCGTCAAGCCGTACTCGGGACGCGGCACGTAGTGGATCTCCAACTCAACTTGACCCGAAACGCAAGTGACCTTCCGGAGCAGCCGATGGGGCGAGTTCTTGCCGAGGTCGTGACCTCTCGTTGCTTCCGCCATACCGAGAGCATCCATGGAAACCAGGACCCCGTGCTCGGTGCGGGTGACCGTTTCTACCGTCAAGGTGTCGTCCAGGTACCGTCGTTCGACATCGCCGCTGACGACGGGGCCCAACGAGAAGTGTCCTGCCCCGGCTCCGAGGATCCGCCCGAAGATGGAAGGGCTGTCGAAGCGCGGGACGCACCACCAGTCGATGGAACCCTTCGAGGTCAACAACGCCGCCGAGTGGCAGTCCGAGAGGAGGGCGTAATCAGAGATGGGTGTGTCGCTCACGAGATGTGCTCCCCTTCCCTCGCGCCTTGCCCGACTCCTCAGGCTACCTACCAGCGCCTCGCTTCCGGGGCATGCCGCCGTCATGAGTAGCCAGTCCGAAGATCAGATGGGGAGGGCGGGTGCAGCCTGAATGTCGAGTTCGGTCCCCACCAGATGGTTGAAATAGTTGGTGAGGATCGTCCGCACCACCTCGGCGTAGGCGTCGAGGAGTTCTTCGGCTGTCCACTCCGCTGCCAACGCCTTCTCCCATACCGAATCATCGACCCACCCCCGGTTGTCGGCAATCTGGCGGCTGAGGGCGAGCAGTGCGTTGAGCTTGGGGTGGTCCGCAACGGCTCCCCGCCGAATCTAAACGGTCTCGTCAGTCTCGAAACCGGCCGCCCGTGCGGTCCCGGTGTATGCGGCTTGGCAGTACGTGCAGTCGTTCACGGCTGCCACGGTGAGGTGGACCGCCTAGCGGGTGGCGTCGTCGAGTGTCGAGTTCTTGGCGAGATGCGTCTCCACCAGGTGGTACATCTCGATGAGCGCCGGCGAGTTGGCCATAGCACCGAGGATGTTGGTGACATTTCCCACCCGTTCCGACCGGTGTGAGAGGCCTCGACTGGCGACCGGGGCGGAGTCGAGATCGTGAATGGGAACTCTTGGCACGGTTCTTCCTCCTTGGTCGGTTGCGCCGTCCACTGCTCAGACCAAGACGCCGTACACGAGCGCCGCCACCAGCCCGAACACCACGTGTCCCATCACGAAACCGACCGGAGTCATCGATCCCCACTGCGACCCGAAGACACCGGGCGCTGCCAGCACAACCGCTCCCCCCGCGGTGTCCACCACGGCACCTCCGCTCCCGGGGGTACGGGTCATCCGTGGGTGTATGGCCGGCATGATCGGCATCGCCATCGCTCCGACGAGGACTCCATGGACCGCTCCAATGGCGATGCCGGTGAGTAAGGAAGCCGAACCGAAGGCAGCGAAGAGGGCTGCGTAGCCGAGTCCGAAGACCACGGTTCCCATCAGGAGGTAGTGAGCCACCGTTCCCAGAAGGCGCGCCCGGTCAGGGTCGCCGCTCATCATGCTTCCCATCACCAGCGTCATGGGAGGCATCTCAGTCATGCCCATCCGGCCGGCGAGGCTCATCATCGCCGTCATCACCACGGTGCCCACCAGACCCGCCGCCAGGCCCGGGACAACTTCGAATGTCACGTCTCCTCCTTCGCTTGTTCTCGACCTCAACCTGCGCCCGCCACCCCTCCCTCCCTCTTTGTCGGCATCACGACCATCCCTCCCGCGTCGTCGACGCCCGCGAACGCGGTATGCAGCGCAACTCTTTGTCGAAGCGACGACAATCTGTGGGAGATCGGCTCCGGTCTCGGAGTTGTCCAATCATGACCTCCACTTCTACGCCACAACCGAAGGACCTCGCCGTTGCTTGGTCGATCGTGCGCGCTCTCATCACCGTGAGGTCACCGCGCCCGTCGGGAACCGGAAGCGTCGACCATTCCCTGTTCGGTCGACTCCTCGCCGACCTAGACGGGGATGTCGCCCGCCGGCTGCCGGCCATTGACGGTGCGTTGGCTTCGTATCTGAAGGACATGGAACAGGTCGTACCCGACGACCTGGCCCGGCCACAAGCCCTGGCCTTTTGGATGAACGTCTACAACGCCGCCGCTCTGCGCCTGGGAGCCGAGACCGCCCGCTCTGGAATCGAGACGGTCTTGGGTATACCGGGTGCGTTCACGAAACCGGTCGTGTCGGTAGCCGGTGAAGCACTATCGCTCGACGCCGTCGAGCACGCCAAGATCCGCCGATTCAGGGACCCACGGGTCCACGCTGGGCTGGTGTGCGGGTCCGTTTCTTGTCCCACCCTGCGCCGCCAACCGTTCGGCGGTGATGTGGAAGGCCAGCTCGACGATCAGATGCGGCGCTTCCTGGCCGAGGGTGCCTTCGTTGCCGACGAGTCGGCCGGCCGGGTGGTGATCTCATCCATCTTCTCTTGGTTCGGCCGGGACTTCGTGCGCCCGGACCGCATGCCCACGCTGCTGCCAGCTCGGAGACAGTCGGTGGTCTCGGCCCTCACGCAGTGGCTGCCAGCCGATGTCACTTCGTGGGTGGCGCACACCAACCCAACCGTGACTTTCGGGTCCTACGACTGGCGACTGGGCTGCGCGATCGGCTGAGTGGCGGACCTGTCCCGGCGTGCTGCGCGGCGGCTGCCCAAGACCATCGCGGTTATGGCGATGGCCGCGGCGGCCATGTCGTAAGGCAGGATGTAGGTCCACATGGCACGGGCGTTTACCAGCCAGCCTCCGGCTGGTGTGAACCCCACGGCGTTCAGGTAGGCCCACACTGACCACAGGCATATCGCCACGATGAACAGTCCGCCGGCCCACCCGGCCAATCGCCCGGCCAGCATACGCAGACCGAGTGCGGTGGCCCCGGCCGCCCAG
>JBGTLA010000003.1:0-3603 GCA_041744375.1 Acidimicrobiia bacterium
CCGCCGCCCTGGCGGACCTGGCGGCCGAAGGATCGGGGCCCGTCGCCACCGACCTGGAGGAAATGGTGGCGGTGCTCTCCGCCGATCCTCTCGACTTCGGGGTGGTTGACGAGCGTTACGGACGGTTGGTCGGTGTGCTCACCGAGCGCATCACCGGGCTCGAAGCCGCCATCGAGACGAGCGAGCGGATGGCCGAACGGGTATCGGCGGTGATCCGTCTCATGGTCACTCTCGTCCTGCCGGTCGTCGCCATCTTGGTCTACCGCAAGCGAGCAGCCGACCAGTTGCGTGCCGCCGAAGTGAAGATGGAGGCGCAGGTGGCGGCGGCCAAAGAGATCGCCCGGGCCAAGGACGAGTTTGTGGCGGGCATGTCCCACGAGATCCGGACCCCCCTCACCGGTATCTACGGTTTCTCCCAGGTGCTGTTGGAGTCGCCGCCCGAAGCCACGCTCGACCGTGACCTGATCGCCGTCATCCACCAGGAGGCCGACGATCTGAGCCGGATGGTGGACGATTTCATTGCCGTGTCCCGGGTGGACGGCCCCGGGATCGAAGTGACCCTCGAACCGGTCGACCTCGGCTCGGTTTCCCGGGCGGTGGCCGAACGCTTCCGACGCCGGGGAGTCGAAGTGGAGGTGAGCGGCGGGGAGGTGGTCGGCCTCTGCGACCGGGGCCGGTTCACCCAGGCCCTCACCAATCTGGTGGCCAACGCCTTCCGTCACGGCGGCCCCCACATCCTCATCGCGGTGGACGCCCAGGGCGACACCGCCCGTTGCCGTGTCATGGACGACGGCCACGGGGTGCCCGCCGGCATGGAGGAACGCCTGTTCAAGCGGTTCGTCCACGAGAGCACCGCCGCTCTCACCGAAGGCAGTCTCGGGTTGGGAACGTGGGTGTGCCGCGAGCTGGTCCGCAGAATGGACGGAGACGTGAGCTATGAGCGCCGAGAGGCCATCACCGTGTTCACGGTCACCCTTCCGGTGCCCGAGGTCGCCCCGGCGCCGGCGGAAGCCCCTCTGGCTGCGGTGGGGCAATGAGGGCCCGCCGTGCGGCCGCCGTCGCCACGGTCGTCATCTTGGTGCTGACCATGGCCGGCGTGGCGCAGGCCAGCATCGACAAGGCGGCCGACGATTTCTCCTCGGGGGGCTTCAACGGGTCCACCGGAACCATCCCCTGGGCCACCGACTGGATCGAGATGGGCGAATCCGACGGGCCGGGGGCGGGATCTGTCACCGTCTCGAAGGCCGCCACCTGTGCCGCCGGCCCCTGCTTGAGGATCGAGAGCCTGTTGGGTGGGGTGGGGGACAAGGGCGCTCGCCGGGCGGTCGACCAGGGCGACGCCACCGCCGCTCACCTCATGTATCACGTGGACTTCCCGGGTGGGGTCCTCATCTCGGGGTCGGTGCTGTCGGAGGTCTCGATCGACGGCGGGGCCTGGATCCGGCTCCACACCCACGGGCCCGGCACCCGCGGTGTGTTCACGGCCGACCTGCCCCTCGGGAACAGGGCCACCATCCGCTTCGTCACCTCGGGACTGTCGGTGGGCGCCACCGTCGGGATCGACGACGTCTTCGTGAAGCTCATGCGGCCCGAGCCGGTGACCACCACCACGACCACCAAGCCCACGACGACTACCACCAAGCCGACGACGACCACCAAGCCGACCACGAACTCCACCACCACCACCACGTTGCGCACCGCCGAACCCACCACCACCGTCGCCTCGACCACCACCACCGCAGGGCGCAACGCCGAGAGGACACCGCCCCCCATCCCCGACGAGCCGGCCCCGACCACTTCCACCACGAGGCCACCACCGGAAGAGGAGACCGCTCTGGCCCCCTCCCGGCCCGACCCTCCCGCCGACGACGATTCGACTGCCTCCCTCCCCGCCCGGGAGTTCTCGGGGGTGGTGACCGAGATCACCCCCGCAATGACGGGCCGGGCGCCCCAGGTCCGCCCCCGTTCCGACCTGTTGGTCCGCTTCGGGCTGGCTGCCGAGGACATTCGCCTTGAGATACTCGGCAACGTCGTGGCCGGGATCTTCTTGGCCCTGGTCTCGCTGCGTCGCCTGGGCGGCGGACCCGACTGATCTGGCTGAGAGAACCAACGGCGAAGTTCAGCCGATTCGCTCGTGGATCAGGGTGCGTTGCTCGGCCGGCTGGTCGGCGATGGTCCACGCCCCGAGCAGGTCGGGGCGGTGCTCCTCCCACTGGCGGGAGGTGCGGGCCGCCACCGTCGCCAGCGGCTGGCCTTCTTCCACCACGTCGCCCACCTTGGCGTGGATCTCGATCCCCACCGCCGGGTCGATTTCGTCTTCCTTGCGGGTGCGCCCCGCCCCCAGGCGCATGGCGGTGACCCCGATGGTGCGGGCATCGCAGCAGTGGACATGGCCACTCCGGGGGGCTGATAGCTCGAACGTCTCGGGAGGCTGGGGGAGCAGCGACAGGTCCTCGGTCACCCGGGGGTCGCCCCCTTGCGCTTCGATGACCCTCCCCAAGTACTGGAGGGCCCGGCCCGACGAGAGAGCTTCGGCGCTGCGTGCCTCGGCGTCGTCGATGCCGGCCAGGGTCAGCATCTCTGCGGCCAGCGCCATGGTGATCTCAACGAGGTCGGAGGGCCCGCCCCCCGACAGCACCTCAATCGACTCGGCAATCTCGTTGGCGTTGCCCACCATCCGGCCCAGCGGCTGGTCCATGTCGGTGATGAGGGCGGTGATGGGCACCTGGTGGGACTGGCCGATGCCGACCATCGTCTCGGCCAGGGTGCGGGCCCCGGCCAGGTCCGCCATGAAGGCGCCGCTGCCGACCTTGACGTCGAGGACGAGACCGTCGAGGTCCTCGGCCAGCTTCTTGGACATGATGGACGAGGCGATGAGGGGTATGGAGGGCACCGTGCCGCTGGCGTCTCGCAACGCGTACAACTTGCGGTCGGCGGGGACCAGCGTCTCGGACTGGCCGGCCAGCACCAGTCCGCACTCGGCCAGGACGGAACCGAAGCGGTCCGGGTCGAGCTGGGTGGTGTACCCGGGGATGGTCTCCAGCTTGTCGAGCGTGCCGCCGGTGTGACCCAGACCCCGCCCCGACATCATGGGGACCGCCACCCCGCAGGCCGCCACGATGGGAGCGAGGGGTATCGACACCTTGTCGCCCACCCCGCCGGTGGAGTGCTTGTCGATCTTGGGCAGGGGGATGCCCGCCAGGTCCAACACCTCGCCCGAGTGCAGCATCGCCCCGGTCCAGTCGGCCAGCTCGTCGGGGTCGAGGCCGCGGATGAACACGGCCATGGTCATGGCCGCCATCTGGTAGTCGGTCACCTCACCGCTGGTGTACGAGGCGATGAGCCAGCCGATCTCGTCGTCTCGGAGACGGCCCCCGTCGCGCTTTCGTTCGATGAGGTCGACGACGTTGAACCGGGTCACGACAGAGCCACCGTGAGCCGGACCTCGACCGTGGCCGTCTCGGTGCCGGGCGCGACCGGCACGTCGTGCGCCTCGGCCAGGGCCGTCTTGAAACGGAGCGGACCGGGTCCGCTCCGCACCGACTGTTCAATGGAGACGACCTCACCGAGGGTGACCCCGCCGGCCTCGGCCATGACCCCGGC
>JBGTLA010000004.1:0-6469 GCA_041744375.1 Acidimicrobiia bacterium
CCCGCCGCCGTCCTCCCCCACGGCGCCGAGCGGAAGCTGGGCGTGGCCCGCGCCCTGGCGACCGAGCCGCGCTTTGTTCTCCTCGACGAGCCGGCGGCAGGACTGAACGAGGCGGAGGTCCCCGACTTCGCCGACGTGATCCGCTCGGTGCGCGACGACCACGAGGTGGGCGTGCTTCTCATCGACCACAACGTCTCGCTCATCATGTCGGTGTGCGACCGCATCCACGTACTCGATCAGGGCCAGACGATCGCCGAGGGCACGCCCGCAGAGATCGCCCGCGACCCAGCGGTCGCCACCGCCTACCTGGGAAGCACCGGTGCCTGAGACGGCCCCGTCTGCCCTGGAACTGGAAGACGTCGAGGTGCGCTACGGCGCCGTGCCGGCCGTGCACGGCATCGACCTCACCTGCCGACAGGGCGAGGTGGTGGGCCTGATCGGTCCCAACGGGGCGGGCAAGTCGAGCACGTTGGCGGCGGTCATGGGATTGGTGGCACCCAGCCGGGGAGACATCCGCTTGGGCGGAACGTCGATCACCGACGCGCCCACCGAGGCGATGGCCTCGTTGGGCCTGGCGCTGGTCCCCGAAGGCCGGCACATCTTCCCGGAGTTCTCGGTCGATGAGAACCTGCGCCTCGGGCTGTTGGGACGGCGAGACCGTGCCGGAACCGACGAGGCGTTGGAGTCGGTCTTCGAGCTCTTCCCGGTCACGCGCGAGTTCCGTCACCGCACGGCCGGTGAGCTGTCGGGCGGCCAGCAGCAACAATTGGCGATAGCCCGTGCTCTCGTGAGTGGTCCCGATGTCCTCTTGTTGGACGAGCCTTCCCTGGGGCTAGCCCCCCAGGTGGTCGCGACGATGATGGGAGCATTGGCCGAGATTCGACGCCGGGGCATGACCATCCTCCTGGTCGAACAGAGGGCCCAACTGACGGTGGCGTTCGCCGACCGCACCTACGTCATGCGAGACGGCCGCATCGTCCTCACTCTCGCACCCGACGACGCCGGCGACGTCGACCTTCTCACCTCGGCCTATTTCGGAACATGAGGTTCGCCCAGACGCTCATCGATGCCCTGGCCCTGGGCGCCCTCTTCGCCCTCGTGGCGATGGGGGTCAGTCTCTTGTTCGGGGTGATGCGCCTCGTCAACTTCGCCTACGGTGAGATCATCACGGCCGGGGCGTACGCCCTGCTGCTCACCAAAGGCATGGCCACCCCTGCCCGCATCACCGTGACGCTGACCGTGACCATCGTCATGGCCGCCCTCATCAACCTCGTCTTGCGGCCCTTCCGCACGGTGCCTCCGCCCACGGCGCTCATCGCCACCTTCGCCTTGAGCTTCCTCCTCCAGAACCTGGCGATCCTGTGGTTCGGCACGCAGGGAGCGGCCATGGAGTTCCTGCCCGCCTTGAACCAGGCGTTCACGATCGGCGAGGTTCGCATCCGCTGGATCACGCTGGCGTCGCTCCTGATGGGGGTGGTGTTGGTGGGCGCCATGGCTCTGATATTGCGCCGCACCGACATCGGGCTGCAGATGCGAGCGGCCGCCGCCGACTTCACCATGGCGCGCATCCTCGGGGTGCGGAGCAACCGGGTCATCGCGGTGGCATTCCTCGCCACCGGTTTCCTGGCCGGTGCGGTCACGCTTGCCTTGGCGGTGCAGAGGCCACTGGTGACGCCCTCTTACGGGTTCAACGTCCTGGTGCCGGCCCTGGTGGGGGTGGTGGTGGGCGGCCTGGACCGGCTCGTGGCCGGAACGATGGGTGGGTTTTTCGTCGGCTTCGCCACAGTCCTGTTGGGCCAGTTCCTGCCTCCCGATGCGCGCGTGTTCCTCAACTCGGCCCTGTTCGCGGTGGTGATCGTGGTCCTCCTCGTGAAGCCCAACGGCCTCTTCGTCCGCCACACGAAAGGGTTCGAGCGGGTATGAACAGGCGATCGCTGTGGGAGCTGGGCGGGCCCATGCTGCTCATCTTGGCGGTGGCGGTAGCCGGATCGACGATGTCGAGGGCCCTCCAGCTGCAGGCCCGGTCCATCCTGGTGACGACTGCAGTCGTGGTCGCCATGTATCTGTTCATCGGCAACTCGGGGGTCCTGTCCTTCGGGCATATCAGCTTCGTGGCCCTGGGAGCCTTCGCCGCCGGGCTGGCCACCGCCCCGGCCGCGGTCAAGCCGACCACCTTCCCCGAGCTGCACCCGTTCTTGGTGCAGCTCCAGCTCGGCAACATTCCTTCGCTGGTACTGGCGGCGCTGATAGGCGGGCTTTTCGCCTTCCTGGTGGGAGTACCCATCGTGCGCCTGTCGGGCCTCTCGGCGGGAATCGCCACCTTCGCCGTCCTGATCATCACCAACAACGTGTTGCGCAACTGGGAGCTGATCGGGCCCGGGGCGAAGACCCTCTCGCTCATTCCCACCACGACCGGTTTCCTGCAGGCGACGTTGGGGGCGTGGCTGGTGGTGGTCGTGGCCTACCTCTACCAGCGCAGCCGATTCGGACGGATGCTGCGGGCGGCTCGCGAGGACCCGTCGGCCTCCCGGGCCGTAGGCATCGACATCCAGCGACAGCGGCTGTTGGCCTTCACCCTGAGCGGCACCCTGGCCGGTTTCGGCGGGGGTTTGCTGGCTCATCTGTTGGGGAGCATCAACACCCAGCAGGTCTTCTTGGATCTAACCTTCCTCACTCTCGCCATGTTGGTGATCGGCGGAATCGGCAGTCTGTGGGGTGCCGTCGTGGGAGCGGTGGTGATCTCGACCCTCAACTCGTTCCTCGCCGAGGCAGAGCGGGGCATGAACCTGGTCGGAGTCGAGTTCCAGGTCCCCGGTAGCACCCGTCTCGTGGCGATGGGGGTCCTCATGCTGGCGATGCTGGCGCTACGTCCCACCGGCCTCACCGGCAGCCGAGAACTGGCCTGGCCGTTCTTCCACCGCCGTGCCCACAAGTCGGTGCGGGCGCGCATGTCCGACCCGGACACCCCCGGCTGAGAACATCGTCTCGTCAGCGCCGGAGCCGGGTCCGTATTCCACCGGCGGTGAGGGCACGACCCAGCAGATAGCCCGAGCCGGCCCCCACCCCGGCCCCCGGCCAGGTCGCCGCCCCACACATGTGGAGCCGCTCGATGGGGGTCTTGTAGCGGGTCCAGCCGGGGAACGGTCGCAGGACGAAGTGCTGCATGAGGTGGTGGCTCCCGCCCAGCTGGTCGCCCCCAACCAGGTTGGGGTTGATGGTTTCGAGGTCGGCAGGGGTCATGACGTGACGACCGAGCACGAGTGACCCGAGCCCGGGAGCGTACTCCTCCATCATCGACACCACCCGGTCGGCAAAAGGCGCCGCCGCCTCCGGCCAGGTCGACGCCTCGATCTCGCCGGCGGCGTCGCCCACGATGCGGGACGGGACCATGCGGACCTGCACCCACAACACGTGGTTGTCGTCGGGGGCCCGACCGGGATCGACGGCGCTGGGTTGACCCACCACCAGCGTGGGACGGGTTGGAAGCAGGCCGGCGACGGCCTGCTGGTAGGTGGCCGCCATGTCGTCGAGGTAGCCGGCGATGTGGACGTAGGCGTTGCGGCGCGCCGCCGGCGCCGCCCGCCAGTCGGGGAGGTCGGAGAGGGCGAGGTGAACCATCACCGTGCCGGGGGCGTAGCGGTATCCCCGCACCTTGCTCATGAACCCCGAGGGAAGGTCGGCCACGTCGACGAGGTATCCGAACAGCACGGTCGGGGTGAGGTTGGCGATCACGGCTCGGGCGGCCTCGATGCGTTCGCCCCCGGCGACCACTCCCGTGGCGGCTCCGTTCTCGACGATGATCCGCTCCACGTCGACACCGCAACGAACCTCGCCCCCGAGCGACTCGAGCAGCCTCACCAGTGAGTCGATCATGATGCCGGCCCCGCCCTTGCCGATCACCATCCCGTTGGCCTGAGCGGCCATGGTCTCGAGATAGGGAAAGAGGGCACCACCGGCCATGTCGGGGGGAAAATCGAGATGCATCCCCCAGGCGGCCATCAACGCCCTCACCTGGGGGGTCTCGAAGTGCTCGCTCACGAACTCGCGCGAGGACTGGAAAACGAGGCGGGCCAGTTCGAAAGGCCACTGGCGCCCCAGGTCCCGGGCTCCCGACCACAGGCCGCGCACGGCAGCCGCCGAGGGCAGGGGGACACCGAGGAGGGGGAAAAGGTGGGGGGCGACCCGTCCGAACTCGTCGAAGAGCCGACGGTACTCGTCGGCGTCGCCTCCGTTCAGAGGGCGGATCGAGTCCAGCGTCTCTTCGAGGTCGGTGGAGATGCCGACGTGCGTCCCGTCGGGAAAGAGGGAACAGACCGGGTGGGGCGAATGAGCGAACTCGAGGCCGTGGGTGGCGAGCCGATCTCCGTACTCAGAGAAGAAGGGCGACCCGGCGAAGAGGTTGAGGTTCATGGCCATCAGGTCGTGGCGGAATCCGGGGAGCGTCACCTCGCTGGTCCTCACCGCTCCCCCGGGCTCGGGGTTGCGTTCCAGCACCACCACGCTCCATCCGGCGTCGGCCAGCATCACGGCCGCCGCCAGCCCGTTGTGCCCACCCCCGACGATCACCGCGTCGTATCGTGCCATCCATCCTCCTGGCTGCTGTGCTGTCGTGCGACCATATCAACGTGAGGTTGCTCGAGGTCGGATCCACACCTGCTTCGTGACGTGTCGGCGCCGTCGGCCATTTCTAGGTGGGCGGCTGCGCTCTCTCGGTCAATCGGGCCCTGATCTCGGCATCGTGTTGACCAAGGGTCGGCGGTGGTCGATAGTCGGCTGGCTCGAGGCCGATTCCCTCCAGCGGGCTGCGGACCATGTGCAAGAGGCCTCGCCGCGCGTCGGCCACTTCGGTGACCATGGCCCGGCCCTCCGGGGAGGCGAACACGTCATCGAGCGAACGCACCGGAGCGGCCGGGACGCCGGCCGCCGTCAGGTCCTCTATCCACCCGACGGCCGAACGCATGACAAACTCCCCTTCCAGCTGGGAGACCAGCTCCTCTCGGTGGGTGACCCGGCCACCGTTCGTCCCGAAACGCGGGTCGGCGGCCAGGTCGGGGCGACCCACCACGTCACATGTCGCACGGTACAGCTTGTCGTTGCCAGCGGCGAGCACGAAGTGCCCGTCGCGAGCCGCAAACAGCTGGTAGGGAACGATGCTGGGGTGGGCACTCCCGGCGGCGGAAGGGACCAGGCCCCCGACGAGATGGTTGGCAGCCTGGTTGACGAGACCGGCGACAGACGCTTCGAACAGGCCGACTGTGATGTGTCGTCCGGCACCGTCGGCATCGCGGCTACGGAGGGCCGCCAGAATGCCGATGGCGGCATGGAGGCCGGCCATCACGTCCAGCAAAGCCACTCCCATCTTGACGGGCTCTCCCCCGGCTTCTCCGGTGAACGACATGTAGCCGGCCAGGGCCTGCATGAACAGGTCGTAGCCGGCGGTTTCCCGCTGCGAGTCGTGAGAGAAGGCGGGGATCGAGGCGTACACGAGGCGAGGGTTGAGCTGCTCGACGTCCTCGTAGCCGAGGCCGAAGCGTTCCATGATCCCGGGGCGAAAGTTCTCGACCAACACGTCGGCTTCCGCCGCCAGCGCCCGAGCCAGCTCACGATCAGCCCGGTCGGCGAGATCGAGCGCCACCGACCGCTTGTTGCGGTTGACACTCAGGTAATAGGCGGCGTCGTCGCCGGCGAACGGCGGGCCCCAGGCACGAGTGTCGTCACCGGTGGTGGGACGTTCCACCTTGATGACGTCGGCTCCCAGGTCGGCCAGCACCATGGTGGCCAGAGGTCCGGCCAGGACCCGCGAGAAGTCGGCGATGACCACACCAGAAAGAGGAAAACTCGACATGCCGGGACGTTAGCTGGCGACCTCGCCGCCCAATCTCAGCGGCGTCCTCTCCTCGACCACACGGCCGATCACTCCACGGAGGTGACCTTCCTCACCTCGTGACGCAGGCCTACTCCCGCCAGACGTGCGGCCTCGCTCAGCGCTCAACCTCGAATGCTCGCTGGCGAGGGTTGCCGAACCGATAGATCGCCAAGTCATCGTTGAAGGTCGCTACTACCAGCGACATCTCATCCGGTCCTCCGGGGGCTACTCGGTATCGGTGGGGCTGATGGGGCCGGCTGGCCCTAGGTACTTCGTGTGCTGCCGGCCCCGACCAGGGACGGCTCCGCCCGCTCGTCGAGGTCGAGCAGGTCCAGGTGGACCTGGGTGTGGTGGAAACGGCACAACAAGACGAGGTTGTCGATGACGGTGTCGCCGCCCTCAGCCCAGGGAACGACATGATGGACATCACACCAACTCGCCGAGCGCCCACAGCCAGGCGCGACACAGTGACGATCGCGGGCTATCACCGCCCGACGCAGACCGGCGGGAACGACCCGGGTCTTGCGGCCCACATCGAGGACCTCGGAGCGGGAACCGAACACGATCCGACTGACCGAAGCGTCACACGCCAGCTGACCGACG
>JBGTLA010000005.1:0-8288 GCA_041744375.1 Acidimicrobiia bacterium
TTGCCGTCACCGGCAGCCGCAGCGGTCCCACTCCCCGAATGTCAATGGCGAGATCGCTGGCCGGAGCGGTCCGCCGAGTGCTGAACGACCCGCCGCTACGCAGATTCCGCAGGACCTCGGCCAGCTCTTCGCGTGCCTTGCAAGCCATGGTGCCGGACCATAGCTACCCGACCGTCCCATCTCGCACCCCCCTGGGTGAAACGTTGACTGGGCGCCCGCCGCGCTATGTGTGGAGAGCGGCTCCATGGATCCGCGGCGCTCATTTGTTGCCGGTGAACACCTGCTTCTTCCCCAGTAATTCGTGAGATACGGCGAGACGCAATCACACGCTAGGGATCGTTGAACGCGGGCCGTCCACTAACATGCGGTGAGGCTCGGCGGATAAAACCGCAGGTCACGGGGCTGTAGCTCAGGTTGGCAGAGCACCTGCTTTGCAAGCAGGGGGTGAAAAGCGGCGAAATGGTTTTGACCACGGTGTCTGCGCCGCTTCCCCGTCGATTTTCCCAGGAATGCTCCCAGGAACGTTCCATTATCTTGCGCTGTCTGCCGGTGGTGCATCGCCATGGAAGAGTTGGTCAGCCGGTCGAACGACGACTGAAGCTCGAGGTGCAGGGGCGTGGATGGCCCGAGGGAACTTACCAGCTGACCTTAGGTACCAACGGACACGGACCGCTGCCTTTGCCGGCAGGGTCGGCAACGGATCCCAGCCCAGCTCGGACAGCAGGAAGGGGCCTGACACCACTGCAAGGTGGGACCCCATCGACGTGGAGTACGCCATCGGGAACCGAAGGTTCGGGTGTGTGGTCTCGGGCCAGGTTCAGAGAGTTCGTTGTATAGGGGGCGCCACCACCCCATCGACGTCTGCTGTCATCAGCTCCCAGCCTTCGATCGGCACCGCATTGGGACCGAGACACCACTGCGGCGATCGCCGGTGTCACCTCGTTCACCACGCCGGACGACTTGCTCAAAGGCTTTCGCGATGCGATCGCATTTCGGGTCGCTAATATCGGCGAGGCCTATCGGCAGACCGGCCTTCCCGAGAACCTGAGTCGCTTTCGGTCGACGGGGGCTTAAGCCAATCCCGGCATCTAATTCAGCGGCAGGCGACGTATGGGATATTCCCGTCGCCCTCTTGGACCCTGCCCGGAGGCGACTGCACTCGGGGCGCCGTTCATGGCGGGAGTAGCGGCAGGACACATCAGTGCTTGTGACGTGCAGGCGGCGACGTCGACGAGGACGGTCATAGAGCCGGCGGATCACCCCATGCTCAATATGACTACGACACTTGGAAAGCATTCGCCCGGTCAGCACGCACACGAGTGAATCGCCCAGCCGATCGATGACGAGCGTATCGGAGAGCGGACCCGGGAGGCCCTGGCTCGTGCCCGGGCCGATGGAGTTCAGGCTTGGGAGGCCACGTACGTTGAGATTCCGACCTCGGCGTTGAAGGAACCAGGTTGCAGCTTGAGCTCGATGGCGTACAGGAACTCGCCTCCGACGGGCTGGACTCCACCGTCAGGGAACTAGACGCGTGAGGTCGCTCAAGTTGACTCAGACCCGTTCCTGGCGTCGGCAAGGCGAAACGAAGGGGGAGGCGTTTCTGATCCGACCTCCTCGCGATCACAGCAGTCGGTCGCGTGAGGGCCTGCCACTACTCTGAGAACTCTCCGGCCGGTGTGCCAGAATCGGGTGTTGCCTTCGTTTGGATCGGAGCGACATGCCGCCATTTGCGTACCGTTTGCAGTTCTTGGTTCCTAAGGATCGGCTCCCACCCACGCCGCATGACCACCCTCACGAGCTCAGCCGACCTGAAAGCGCCATCGAACTCCACATAGAGCAAGGGTCCGGTGGCCACCCGGACAGGCTGATTTTGACCAGCAGCAACATCCCGACCGCACGCGAGACGCTCCGGCGCGCCGAGTCAGTGAAGCGTGCTCTGATGAAGGCAGGGCTTGTCACCAGCGTTCCCATGCTGTTCGGTGACAACACCAGCAAGACTCGCTTCTCTCCGTCTGTGATCGACCGAGTGCGTGCCAAGACCGGGGTCACGATCCGTCCGGAGGTACACGGCATCGAAATCATCGACCAATCCAAGGGGCCTACTAACACTATTCGGGTGGAGGCGGAAGGGCGCGTGGGGACACCAATCGAGACGTTTCTGGACCAGCTCACAGCCGCGCTCGAACAGGATCATCCGGAATTCGCCATCGACGACAAGCTGGGTCTTGCACTCGAAATCTTCATGGCGGCTGCCACGGAACACACCCCACGGGCGCGACTCCTCGACTTCGTGACCGTGCTCGAGATACTCGCCGACGAGCGACCCAGAACCGCCTCCGGTTTGGCAGTGATCGAATCAGCCCTCGCCGAGTTGGACGCTCGACGAACCGAAATGGACATAACCGAGGCCGATTCGCTGCGAACTTCGCTCGCGCGGCTCAGGAACCGATCGATCACCCAATCAGTCAAAGATCTCGCTACCGGGGTCGATGCCGACGCCATTGACGGCTACCACCAAGGCGACCTAACGCAGTTTCTCGGTCGCTGCTACACGACCCGCTCGCAGCTTATCCACGATGGTGCCGCACCATCCGAGGAGAACGTCTCACTGCTGGCCGGCAACCTCCACTTCGTGCTCAGGTACCTGCTGCTCTGCCGCATCGACCAGACCGACCTGTAGCGACCGGTCGACGTCCGTCGGCTCCATCCCGCCGCTTTGCAGCCGCGGGATGCAAGGACCATCTCATATAGATCAATAACGCTCACGCCGCTACTCCTAACAGATCGATGCCTCGTGAAGCCGGGAAGAAGCCCGAGGGCGTTCGCCAGACGGGCGGCCCGATGAGGCCGATGCTCCTGAAGGGATTCCACCTGGTGCCCGGCTCGCGGTCGAGGAGGGCTCCATCGCCGCCCCCCAATTATCGACAGGATTGTGCGGATGTCCTCGGCGGCACACTCGGCTGGGCTAAGGAGGCTCCGACGATCGAGATGCTGGAGTCTGCGCTCGCTCGGTGACCCTTGTGACAACTTGACAGCTGGCAAAGTCCGTCATCGCCTTCAGCGTCGGGAGTCCTCTGTCGGGAGTACGGAGTCGTCGGCGACGGCGTTTTGCTCCCCGCCCTTGCGGGCTCTGGACCGGATGCCGGTCCATGCCAGAGCCACCACCACCAACAAAGCAATTGTGAGGGGACGATCGGCGATGAAGCGGGTGACCGACGATGACCACTCGTCGACTGCTCTCACCAGTCGGTTCGTTCCAAGGGCAACAGCACCGACGGACAGGATCGTGGCCCAGTACCAGACGATGAAGAGCCCGGCCACAAGCATGATCCATCCCGATATCTTGTCGAGCCTGGCGGCCAGGGGCCGCATCCGATCGATGATGGTGCGGCGTCCACCTGCGACCGCCAGCGTGAGCCCTACCACCACCACGGCCATCCCCGCACCGTAGGCAACGAAGGTGAGGACGGCCTGAGCGAGCGAACCTGACGCTACGGCGCCGGTGACCAGAGTCAAGAAGATGGGGAGTGTGCACGAGAGGGATGCCACCGCATAGGACACTCCGAACACGAACATGCCGCCGGGGGATCCGCTCTTGCGCACTCGTCCCGGACCACGCAGATACGGCAAAAGGCGCTTACCCAGCAGTTGGCTGATCCCGAAGAAGATCAGGCCGATGCCCACCACCAAGGCCATCCAGGGCAACGCGCCGACAACGGCCCGGATGCCCATACCGATGAGAACTCCTGCCACGGAGAACACGACGAGGAACCCCGCCGCCACCGAGAGCGCCACCGTTCCCACCCGAAGGGAACGACGCCGAGTTCCCTCGCCCAGAAAGAACCCCAGATAGGCGGGCAGCATGGCGAATCCACATGGATTGAACGTGGAGACCATCCCGGCGGCGAAGGCTGCGATCAGAATCGTCGTCATACCTTCACTAACAGGTCTTTCTGAGCCGTCGATGTTCCCTTGTCGGAATTCCGACGATTCCAGGCTGAGCCCATCGAGGAGACCGTGACGACAGATCGAGAGCGGGCTCTCATGACAATCGAATCCGATAGGCCGAGCCGAACATGGCGGGAACGGCCAGCCCGAGGCGCCGGTACACGATCTCGGGAATGCCGATGTCGGCCAGCCACAGCTCGCCGATGGCGTCCTCGTCGAGTCCCGTCTTGGGAAGCGCCAGAGTCAAGGTGACCTCAGCCCGGACATGCTGACCCGGCGTGGCGCCGGTCGTGGCGTCTACTCCGGAGGGAACATCGAGCGACACCACCGGTGTTGACCGGTCAGACGTCCATTCGATCATGGCCGCTGCCGCCCCTCGGGGGCTGCCGCCCAGGCTGTACCCGATCAAAGCATCCACTATGAGTGCCGGGTCGAGTCTCCCGAGGGAGTTCGGGGCGACGATCCGGCCTGGTGTGCCCCGATACACATCGAGTTGAGCCGCGGGAACCGTTCCCAGGCGGTCTTCATCGGTGACGACCACGGTCACGTCGGCGCCCCGATTGGCGAGATGGCGGGCTGCGCAGATCCCACCGCCGCCGTTTCCACTCGTTCCCGCCAGGACCACGATGGGAGACGATCTCCAGTCGTCGCCCAACTGATCGATCACCGCCAGCGCCAGGGAGCGACCGGCGTTCTCCATCATCTGATAGAGATTGGGGCCCGTTTCCTCGATGGCGATCCGGTCGACACGGCGCATTTGCTCGGAGGTGATAGCCGGGACCTTGACACCGAACAGGGTCAGAAAAGATGAGACCGTCACGGGTGCTCCGCCTCGTACAGCTTGCGCTTGGCCGGCTGCCCGCCGGCACCAGAGCCTGTCGCGCCGTCGGGAGCATGAACTGAAGAGCACATTCACGCTCGTTATAGCGAACCGAGCCGCTCTGCGCATCGGTGGACGCTTCCTCCAGTGAGGAGTATGTCGGAGCCCGACGAGGGCGTGGATGGGCAGGATTCCGACAGTGTCGACATCAGAGAGGTGGACCGGCTGTTGACGCACTCATGCGCTCTTCATCTCGCTGGTTCCCGGTCGTCGGATTCGCTTCCTTGTGGGCGGCGGGCGCAGTCATCGTCCCCGAAAGCACCTTCCACCTGGGACCGCTCATAGTCGCCGCCGTACCCGCTATCGGAACAAGACACAGGCGCCTCTTCTGGGCCCCCGTCGGCACCTGCCTGGCGGTAGGCGTGTCGCTCGTCCTGGCAACGCTGGGGCACCTGGGCGGCCCCTCGTTGCTGCCGGTTGGCGGGGCGCTGTTCGAGTCGACTGTGGCGGCTGTGCTGGGCGGGCTGGCAGGGTTCATCTTCGCCGGTCGTTTGTTCCCCCCGAAGGAGCGCTCTTACGGCGGGAGCCTCCAAAAGTGATTGATCGAAATCGCAGAGGGGGCGACACGCAGTCTTCAGGTGTCTCAGCTGCGTGGGTTGGCGATGATCCACTCACTCCAGACGATGACGTGTTCGTCGGCACAGTCGGCGACGTCTTGGTTCAATGCAACTGCTTCGGCCTCGTTCTCGGTGACGATGCCGGGCGCCATGGGATCGTGAACCTCGAGAAACCGACCCATGGACTCAGGAACCGGGTCCGGGTAGTTCCAGCCGCGATCCCGAATGCACCTGGTTGTGTTGATCGCCTGCTCGTTCAACAGCCGCACCTCGTCGGGCCGGTTGCCAGGCGACCACCCGTTTCCGGCTGCCTCACTGCAAAGCATTACGTACATCTCCCGGTCGGCTGTATAGGTGTGAGCCAGATTCGCGTCCGCCAGCGACACCCGAACATCCTCCAGACACACATAGAAGCGCTCGATGGCACCGGGTATGTCGGTGGCGAACCCGTCGGCGCCGCGCTCGAAGTCCTGGGCAACGGCTACTCCAGGCGGCAACAGTGGAGGGGTTCCAAAGTGCAGACGAGGATCCAACTCGTCGAACGCCCCACAGGCCGATACCACCAGACACGTGCCGATCAACCACGCCCACCACCGTCCCGAAGAGCGCCACCGGCGCCAACGGTCCGGGTGACGAACCAGCGACCGGGGACGCCTCTCCGAAAGCATGCTGCTACCCAGCATCCACAAAGGGTTCCGGAGGCACACGTTCGGCCTGGCGGATCGCCCAGGCTGCGTTGATCAGTCCCACGTGACTGAACGCCTGTGGGTAGTTGCCGATCAAGGCGCCGGTCCCCAACTCGACTTCCTCTGAAAGGAGACCGAGGTCGCTGGAGAAGGAGACAGCCCGCTCGAATATCTGGCGCGCTCTCTCCAACCTTCCGCCGAGGGCATGGGCTTGAGCCAGCCAGAACGTGCACAGCAGAAAGCCCCCTTCCTCGCCCTCGAGACCGTCGGAGCTTCGGTAGCGCAGAAGCAATCCACACTCATCCAACAGTTCCGACTCGATCGCCTCGATGGTGGAGATCACCCGGGGGTCGGAGGAAGGGAGGAACCCCACGATCGGGAGCACGAGTGCCGAGGCGTCGAGAGCCGTCGAGCCGAACGACTGGGTGAAGGCCCCAAGGGTTGAGTTCCAGCCTTGCGTCAAGATCGCCTGACGGATTTCTTCTCGGACTTGCTTCCACACCCCGGTCCGATCCTCAGCCTGCAGAACGTCCGCCATGGCGACCGCCCTGTCCAACGCCACCCAACACATCAACTTCGAGTAGAGGTGATGGCGAGGCTCGTCGCGCATCTCCCAGATGCCTTGATCGGGCTCTTCCCAGACCGCACTTGCGAGGTCGGCCAGAGTGATCAGGAGCGCCCGCAGGGCTTCGTCGCTCCAGTCGATCTGGTCACGCAGTGTGTAGGCAGCCGCCAGCAGCTCGCCGTACACATCGTTTTGGCGCTGATCCCAGGCACCATTCCCAACCCGAACGGGTCGACTGTCGCGCCACCCTTCCAACCATGCCAGCTCCCGTTCGGTGAGGTCGCGCTCGCCCTCAATGCCGAACATGATCTGGACCTGGTCGCGGTGATGAACAGTACTGGCGGCTTTCGTGAGGAACCTCAGGAAATCTCGCTCTTCGTCCGGACAGGCCGCCACCCACAGGGCGTCGAGGGTGAAGCTGGCGTCACGCACCCACGCGTACCGGTAGTCCCAGTTGCGGACGCCACCGACTGTCTCGGGCAGCGAGGTGGTGGGAGCGGCGACGATGGCGCCGGTGGGAACATATGTCAGCGCTTGGAGCACTCGGCCGCTCAGGTTGACCGCCTCTGCGAAAGGGCCGTCATAGCGATGATGCACGGCCGCCCACGACCGCCATGCCTCGTTGGTGTCTTCGAGTTGAGCGACCACCTGCTCTGACGACAGCACTGCCGGGCGAGGCTGCCAGCTCGATCGATACTCGACGGCGAAACCAACGCAGTCTCCGGCGTCGAGAACAACCGTCCCGGTGGCGCAGCCGTTGTCGATGCTGAGAGTGACCGAGGTCGAGAGAACGCTGGTGACCGGCCCCCCGGCGGCCACCACCCCCCCATCGACGTGTTTCATGATGGGTATTGTCAAGCCGTACTCGGGGCGCGGCACATAGTGGATCTCCAACTCAACCTGCCCGGAAACGCACGTCACCTTCCGGAGCAGCCGATGGGGCGAGTTCTTGCCGAGGTCGTGACCTCTCGTTGCTTCCGCCATACCGAGAGCATCCATAGTGACGAGGACCCCGTGCTCGTTGCGGGTGACGGTCTCTACCGTCAGAGTGTCGTCCAGGTACCGTCGGTCGGTTTCGCCGCCGGCGACGGGGCCCAACGAGAAGTGTCCCGCCCCTGCGCCGAGGATCCGCCCGAAGAGGGAAGGGCTGTCGAAGCGCGGGACGCACCACCAGTCGATGGAACCCTTCGAGGTCAACAACGCCGCCGAGTGGCAGTCCGAGAGGAGGGCGTATTCAGAGATGGGTGTGTCGCTCACGAGATGTGCCCCCATTCCCTGGCGCCTCGGTCGTCGTCGGCTCGTTTCAGAGGACGGGCGGATAGACGGCCAGCCAAACCAGGGAGCGCCGTGGTAGAGAGGCTCCGGTTGCTGGAGCCGTCCCTATCCGCCCGTCTCCTCAGGCTACCCACCAGCGCCTGGCTTTCGGAGCGTGCCGCCGTCACGAGTAGCCCAGTCGAAGGTCAGATCGGGAGGGTAGGTGCAGCTCGAATGTCGAGCTCTGTCCCCACCAGATGGTTGAAATAGTTAGTGAGGATCGTCCGCACCACCTCGGCGTAGGCGTCGAGGAGCTCTTCGGCTGCCCACCCCGTCGCCAACGCCTTTTCCCATACCGAATCATCGACCCACCCCCGGTTGTCGGCAATCTGGCGGCT
>JBGTLA010000006.1:0-45733 GCA_041744375.1 Acidimicrobiia bacterium
GATGGTTTGCGGTGTAAAACTCGTGCAACAATCGCACCACCTGCTCCAGGCTCCCGGTGCCTCCCACACCCAATCCAGGGCGTAGACGCTCACAAAGAAGCCGGCGGCCCAGGCGAACCACTTGAGCTGCCTGCGTTCGACGCCCGTAGCCGATCGGTAGCGAACGAAGAGGGAGATGCCGGCGGGAATGACGGCGACAAAGATGGCCATCACTCCGGTGATCAGGAGGCCCTGAGAAATCAGGCCGACCACGCCCTCGACGCCGAGCGGATTGTCGAGCGGAACAGTCCCCAACTCGCCGGGGACCGCCCAGCCCGTGAGCAGGACCACCACGCCTGTCCCAATCACGAGTTTCGCCAGAGGTCGCCACCGCGGTGACGGCAGTCGCCCGTTCGGAAAGAGCAACATCACGAACGGGAACATCCAGAAAGTGAACACCCAGGACGGTCCGCTCAACAGCCCAGCGACAGCCACAAGCGGCACGCCGGGATGCTCGAGGCCGAAATCGACATAAGCGCCGGACCACTGGGAAACTCCACTCGCCACCGCCAGAATCAGCCAGACCCACCCGTATGGATTGTCCGGGAACCGCCGAGCGATCAGTAGACCAACCACCGGTACCGGAAGAAACAACAGGGCCGCCACGATCTGGCCTTGCCAGTCGGCGGCTCTGCCCACCAGAGCCAGAACCACCGTGCCGAGGAGCAGGCAAATAGCCACTCCCGCCACAGTCCACGGCGCCCACATCGTCCGCGCCATACGCCCCATCATGAGACCGAACTCGACTCATCTCGCAACCACAGCGACAGATGCTCCGGTTGCATCGTCATCGTCGTGACTGCGGACAGCTCGACTCGCAGATCCTCCAGGTCGACCTCCTCCCGGAGGCGCTGGGCGAAGAGGTCGACCGTGTGGAGAGCGTCGTAGCGGGAGCGGTTGAAACGCCGATCGACTCCACTCTGCACACGCCGTCGCAGCGGGTTGAACGACGCCGCCACCGCCAGGGTCGAAGCCGCCACGGCCAGGTCGCCCTCGAAAGGCAACACCGAGCCGAACACGAACACGATTCCCAGGAACAACGCCACCAACAGGCCCGAAACCAAGGCGTACGACACCGTTCTCGAGACGATCCGGTCGATGTCGTAGAGGCGATATCGGAGAATCGCCACGGCGATGGCGACAAACAAGAACCCGGTGGCGGCCACCTCGAACCACAACCCGAGTGGGTCGGGCAGGGGAGCGAAGATGGAAACCAGGAAGACGACAGCCCCGTAGGCGAACCACCGGAGCTGGTGTCGCTCCGTGGGACCTGCCCGGCGTCGTCTGACGAACAGAGATAGCACCGCCAGCGGAAACACGAGGAAGACGAGGGCGTGCCCTGCCTCGTTGAGCACTCTTGGCAAACCCTCCGCCCGGCTGGCGTCGAATGCCAGGGTCCCTTCCGAATAGATGCCTTCGACCCCGAAGTCGACGGCAATGAGCGTCAAGCCGACCACCATCAACACGATGCCGATGGCGCCAATCCATGCCACCGGGCGCCATCGTCGTGAAGGGAGCTTGCCGTCGGGGAAGAGGAGGAGGAAGAAGGTGATCAGGAGCCCGAAGGAGATCCCGATCGCTGCGCCGTAGGGGATGGTGCCGATTGCCTCCGCCGCCGGGAGGCTGCCCGGTCGGGTCACGACCCCGTAGAGGCCGTACTGAAGCCCGAAGATCGCCAAGCCGTCGAGCACCCCGATCACCACCATCATCCACCCGATGACGCTCGATGGGCGTCGGCCAACCACCAGGGTGCCGAGTGATCCGATCAGGACGGCCGAGACCAAGAGCGTCCCCTCCGGGTCCACGCCTACGTTCCAGCCGTTGGCCACAGCCAGAGCCAGGGCCGCAATCACCGAAGCGATCGCGACTACCCAGAGGACACGCGCCAGGGCGATGGCGGTCTTGGCGTCTTCGTCGCCCGCGGCCATGAGCACTCGCCCGATCATGCCTGTCTGCTCGTTCCCTCGTCGGCGGCCGTCAAACCTTCGTTCATTGCCTTCGGTGAAGCGACCAGCATCACCGCCGGCAGAAAGATGTTGAGAATGGCCTCGACTGCGACGTCGTTCGGCGGTTTTCTCGATAGGGGGCGGTGCGAAACCGGCTCGCTCGCGGCCCCCGCCAAGAAGAGTGCCGCCAAAAGGACCAGGTGCCGGCGGGCCCCTCTCCCGTCCGGACCTTCGTTGGCGGCCCGTCTCATCGAGCGCCACAACACCCAGATCAACGGCCACGGTGCGGCCAAGGCGCCACCCCCACCGGCGAGAGCGTGCATGGAGGGGGTCAAAGGCGTCCGGATCCCGAGGGGCTCGGCAATCAGACCTCGCCTGAGCGACGTCACCGTTCCAGCCACGAATGTGGCCGTGTAGAGGGCGGCCACGATACGCGTCACACCGAGGGCGCCTCGTGAGGTGGATGACTTCTGAAAGGGTGCCGCACTCACACTGTATGTCTTAACGCACCACACGTTCCGACAGCGTTACGATCGGACGACGTTACGTAATGTGGTGGAATGGGCACATCGTGACGCACACGCCGGAGTCGATACGGACCGGGTTGAGGCTGATGCTGCTGGGAGAAGCCGCCGTCATGGTCGACGGGCACCCCATGCGGGTCGATACCCGCAAAGCGGTGGCCCTCCTCGCCTACCTCGCCGTCACACAGACGTCGGCCTCACGCGACCAACTCAGCGCCATGCTCTGGTCAGACGCCCACCCCGAGAGAGCACGCGGTGCCCTGCGGCGCACGCTGTCGGTGCTGCGTCAGGCCCTCGGCGATCGCTGGGTCGACGTGGAGGGTGACCGGATCCGACTCATGGACCGTAGCGACCTGTGGGTGGACGTCACCGATGCCGAACGGCTCGTGTCCTCGATCGATACTCACCCTCATCCCACCACTTCGACGTGTCACCTGTGCCGCCGCCCCCTGGAGCAAGCGGCGGGACTGTATCGGGGCGACTTCATGGCCGGCTTCTCGCTCCGCCACAGCCCCGAGTTCGAGGACTGGCAACTCCGTCAGGCCGACATCCTGAGGCACCGACAGGGGAGGACCCTCGAGAAGCTGTCCGAATGCCTGGCGGGGGCGGGTGAGTATCAGCGGGCTGTCGAAGTGGCACGACAACGCCTCGTGTTGGCTCCCCTCGACGAGGACGCCCACCGCCAGGTGATGCGCATGGCCGTCTGGGCCGGGGACCGGGCCACCGCCCTCCGCCAGTATCGGGACTGCGTTCGGATCCTGGACGAGGAACTGGGCGTGCCCCCGCTTCCGGAGACCTCCGCATTGGAAGAGCGCATCTTGTGCGACGACATTCCACCACCACCCACCACTCCTCCTGCCCAGGCCCCGATTGTTGCCTCCCCCGGCCATTCTGACGGGGGCTGGCCGTTGGTGGGCAGACACTCCGAGTTGTCCCGGCTTGCAGGTCTGATCGACGGTCGGGGACACCGGGCCACCGTCATCACGGGTGCACCCGGCGTAGGCAAGACGAGGCTGGCCGATGAGGTCGCCGAAAGATTCGCCGCCCGGGGGGGACGGGTCGTTCGTGCCCGGGCGTACTCGGGTGAGGAGTCGCTGGGTTTTCTCATCATCGGCGAGGCGCTCAGAACGGCTCTCGAAACGTGGGACCAGTCACCGCCGCTGGATGCAAGGGTGGCGGTCGAAGCCTCCCGTCTCTTGCCCTCCCTCCGTCCGGCGCACGCGCCCGACCCCATCGACTCCCCTCTCGACCCGGGAGGATCAGGACGATTCACCGAGGCCGTGTGTACGACTCTGACGACGCTGGTAGGCGACGACGGGTTGCTCATCCTCGACGATCTCCAGTGGGCCGATTCGGCTTCTCTGGATCTTCTCGCCTACCTGCTCCGACGGGGCGACCGCTTCGCCATGTCGCCGCTCCTGGTCTGGCGAACCTCTCCGCCCGGGGGTGAACACACCTTGCAGCCGGTCGTAGCCGAGTTGGCAGCCGAAAACCTCCTCACCGAGATCCGACTTTCGCCACTCGAGGACGCTGAGGTACTGGAGCTGGTGACCAGCGTGGTTCCCGGCCTCGATGACGCCACCGCCGGAGTCGTCGTGGGGGGAAGCGACGGCATCCCGCTCGTGACGCTCCAGTATTTGAGCCTGGTAGATCCCGACACCGGTCGCCTCGACCAATCGGCCGGCTTCGCCGATGTCGCAGAGGCGCGCCTTCGGGGCATCAGTGCTCTGGCAAGACAGATTCTGTCGGCGGCGGCGGTAATCGGACGATCCTTCGAGCTGGGCGAGATCCAAGCCGTGAGTGGGCGCAGCGACGACGAGTTGGCCCTCGGTCTCGACGAGCTAATCGGCGCACGCCTCCTCCTCCATACCGAGGTGGAACGTCTCGACTTCAGCCACGATCTGATCCGCCATCACACCCGCTCAGACGTTTCGGCGCTGCGGGTCCGAGTCCTCAACGGCCGCCTGGCCGATCACTTACTGCACAACCACCGCAGGCAGCTGGGACCGGTAGCCGGCAGGTTGGCACACCACCTCGAAGAGGCCGGGCGTCTCGAAGAAGCCGGAGAACTACGAGCCCGCGCCGGTGACTACGCCCGCTCCGTCTTCGCTCACCATGAGGCTCTGAGCCACTATGAGACCGCTCTCGGCCTGGGTCACCCCGATCCGAGCCGCATGCATCGCAGCATCGGGGATATCCACACTCTCTCCGGGGATTACGCGCGGGCTCTCGAGGCCTACCGAACGGCGGCATCACGCGCCGAGGGTGCCGAGCTCGGCGCAGTCGAGCATCGGCTGGCCGACATCCACGGTCGACTCGGTCGCTGGGAGATCGCCGAGGAGCACTTCACCGAGGCCGAACGCTCTTCCGATCCTTCCCAGCTGATCGCTCTCTACACCGACTGGGCCCGTGTCGCCCACCGTCAGGGCGACCACGACCGAGCCCGCCGCCGCGTCGAGCAGGCCCTGGCGGTGGCTGCTGCTGCCGGTGATTCACCTCCGGCGGCCACTCTCATCATGCAGGGGGTATTCAGCAGCGACAGCGGCGACGCCCATTCCTACGTGCTCAGCGGGCTCGCCCTGGCCCGCCAGAACGGAGAGCCCGGCGCCGAGGCGGCGGGGCTGACGGCGCTGGCCCGCCTCGCCCAGCGGGAAGGGAGGCCGGACGAGGCAATTGAGAGAGTCCAGGCCGCTCTCGGGCTCGTCGAAGTGCTGGGGGACCGACACCGACAGGCCGCTCTCCACGATCTGTTGGCCGACCTGTTCCATCTCGAAGGCGACGAGGAGGCCGCCCGTCGCGAGGTGACCAGGGCAGTGGAGCTGTTCGCCGAGGTGGGCACCGGAGGCCTGGAACCCGAGATATGGAAGACCGCTCCGTGGTGAGTCGGTTCAGCGGCGCTGGGAGGCGATGAATTTGCGATACCAATGGCCGCTGGCTTTTACGGTTCGCTCCAGTGTCTCGTAGTCGACCCGGACGATCCCGAACCTCCTGTCGTAGCCAAAGGACCACTCGAAGTTGTCGAGAATCGACCAGACGAAATATCCGCGCACATCGACCCCCGCCTTGATCGCATCTGCCGTGGCGGCGATGTGACCATCTAGGTAGGCGAGCCGTTCGACATCTTCCACCGACCCGTCGGCCGCGACGACGTCGCGGTAGGCGGCTCCGTTCTCGCAGATGAGGATGGGGATGGCGGGATACTCGGAAGCGACCCGCTCGAGCATCCACGTCAGCCCGTGCGGCTCCACTCCCCATCCCATCTCCGTGAGGGGACCCGGTGGTTCGACAAGGACTCCGCCTTCCGCCCCGGGCCATGAACCGAGGAGCGGAGCACCCGGGCGGTAGGCGAACCGGTTGATGTTGTAGTAGTTGACCCCCAGGTAGTCGATGTCCTGACGTTCCCCGGCCAGGATGTCAGGTTCGATCCTGTCGGCCACCCCAAAACGCACATGATGCTCGCGGATCTCGTCGGGATACGTGCCTGTGAAGACCGCATCGGCGAAGAGACGGTTCTGGATGGCATCGGCCGTGTCGGCCACTACGGCGTCGGCGGGCGATTCGCTGGCCGGCCACGCCGGAATGAGGTTGAGGACGATCCCCAGCTCGTCATCGTCGTGCGCATTGGTGCGGCGGAGGGCCGCCACAGCTCGGTGATGGGCGAGCATCAAGTGGTGGGCGGCCACGTAGGCACTTCCCGGGTCGGTGAGGCCAGGGGCATGGACTCCGTCGCTGTGACCGAGAAAGGCTGCGCACCAGGGCTCGTTGAGAGTCGACCACACTCGAATCAGGTCTCCCAGCTGCTCTTTGGCCACTCGGGCGTACTCGACGAACCAGTCGGCCGACCTGGCGTCGAGCCAACCCCCCGAATCTTGCAGCGCTTGGGGGAGGTCCCAGTGGTAGAGGGTGGCAACGGGGGTGATTCCGCGTTCGCACAGAGCCGTGCAGAGCCGCCGGTAGAAGGCCACACCCTCGTCGTTCACCTTCCCAACCCCAGCCGGGATGATCCGAGACCACGAGATCGAGAAGCGGTAGGCGCCGACGCCGAGTTCCACCATCAGATCGATGTCCTCGGCAAACCGGTGATAGTGATCGGTGGCCACGTCGCCCGTGTCGCCGCCCTGGATCTTGCCGGGGGTGTGCGAGAACGTATCCCAGATGGAGGGACCACGGCCCCCTTCGTCGACAGCTCCCTCGATTTGGTAGGCGGCGGCAGAAACCCCCCACTTGAAACCCTGCGGAAACTGGGACTTGTCGGTCATGGCGGCTTCATCCATGGCGTACTGGTTGGAACTCTGGCCGGTTGCCCGAGAGCTGCCAAGCTGACGGTCGCATGTTCGACCTTCCCGTGCCTCTCGCTCAGGCCATCGATACGACCGTGGAGCGGTTTCCGACGCCCGACATCGATCGCCAGGTGAGCGATCTCGTGAAACGGTATCGCGCCGGCGGAGGTGTCACACATCACCCCCTCGACACGGATCTCGCCGCTGCCGCTTACGCCCTCTACCGGATGCCGGGCACCTACGCGGCGGTACGGTCCGTCTTGACCAGGCTCGTCGCGACGATCCCCGGCGTCGCTCCACGGTCGATCGTCGATCTCGGCACCGGCACCGGTGCGGCGGCCTGGGCGGCCGCCGCCACCTGGCCCGACGTCGAGGCCATGACCCTCGTGGACACATCACGTCCCGCCCTCGAGCTGGGGCGCACCCTCGCCCATGAGGGGCCACCTGCGGTGGCTTCGGCAGCATGGATCGAGACGACGACCTGGGCGACTCTGCCCGGGGCCGATCTGGTGGTGGTGGCCTATCTCCTGGGTGAGCTGGACCCCCCCGAACTTCAGGCCACCGTGACTTCGGCGCTCGACATTGCCGACGTCGCAGTCTTCGTGGAGCCGGGCACGCCGGCCGGCTATCGACGAATACTCGGTGTCAGAGACTCACTGGTCGCCTCCGGGTGGTCGGTGGCCGCACCGTGCCCACACGAGACGACCTGCCCGCTCGCCGGCGACGACTGGTGCCACTTCGCCACCCGCTTCTCGCGCCCTCCCAGGTTGAGGCGTGTCAAACAGGCACAGCACGGCTACGAGGACGAGAAGTTCTCATATGTCGTGGGCGCCCGCACCGAGACCTCACCCGCCGCCGGTCGCATCATTCGCCACCCCCAGAAACGAGCCGGACTCGTCATGCTCGAGGTGTGCGCCGCCGACGGCGCCGCCGCCACCGTCACCATTTCGAAGCGCCAAGGACCCCTCTACCGAGCAGGGCGCAACGCCCGCTGGGGCGATCCCTGGCCCTGACCGAACGTTCTCCGACGACCGCGTGGCCGGCTCAGACAGAACCGCGCAGGGCTGCGGCCTCGGCGACCTTGGCCACGGCCAAGACGTAGGCGGCGTCTCGAAGCCCGATGTCGTGGTCGTCCGCCACCTCGCTCACTTCGGCGAAAGCGGACACCATCCGTCTCGACATGCGCTCCACGACCTCCGACTCCTCCCAACGGACCTGCTGGAGGTTCTGGACCCATTCGAAGTAGCTGGTCAGCACCCCGCCGGCGTTGGCCAAGATGTCGGGCACGATGGTCACCCCTCGCTCGGCCAGCTGGGCGTCTGCCCAGGGCGTCACCGGATGGTTGGCACCCTCGACGATGATTGCGGCTTCGACATCGTCGACGTTGTCTCCGTCGATGACATCACCAATCGCCGCCGGAATCAGGACGTCGACGGGAAGACTCAACACGGCCGCGACGTCGAGCGCCTCGACGCCGTCGAATCCGTGGATGGTTCCCACCTTCCGACGGTGCTCCACGAGGGCCGGGATATCGATGCCGTCGCCGGCGTAGATCGTGCCGTGCTCGTCGCCGACGGCCACCACCGCGAACCCTCTTTCGTGGGCGATTCGAGCGGTCCACGAGCCGACGTTCCCGAATCCTTGGATTGCCATGGTCATCCCCTCCGGTGACCTCTCGGCGGCGGCGAGGGCCTGTTCGGTGACGATGACGCACCCCCGACCGGTGGCCGCCTCCCGCCCGTATGAGCCTCCGAGAGGAACCGGCTTGCCGGTCACAACGCCGGGGCTCCAGCCGTTCATTTGGGCGTACTCGTCTACGATCCAGCCCATGGTGTGGGCGTTGGTGTTGACATCGGGAGCCGGAATGTCGCGATGGTCGCCGATGATGGCGGATATGGCCCGGGTGTAGGTTCTCGTCATCCGCTCCTTTTCGGCGGTGCTCATGTCGGTGGGATCGACCAGGATGCCGCCCTTGGCGCCCCCAAACGGGACATCGACCACCGCCGTCTTCCACGTCATGAGCGAGGCGAGGGCGCGCACCTCTTCGATGTCGGCCAAAGGGTGGTAACGGATTCCGCCCTTGAACGGACCACGCGCCGAGTTGTGCTGAACCCGATAACCGACGTGGACCTCAAGCTCGCCGTTGTCGCGTCGGAGCGGGACCTCGACTCGCAGCTCGGCCATCGGCATGCGCAGCACGGCCCGGGTCGGTTCGGGTGTTCCACAGATGTCGGCTGCCCGTTCGAACGAGTAGTTGACCGCCTCCATCGGACCCATATGGTCGGTGAGCGAGTAGCTTTGGCCCATCCCGAGAAGCTAGCAGCCGAGACCGTGTTGCCATCCAGTACCCTCGTTCGCTCCGGATAACCCAACGTGGAGTCCTCGATGTCAGTGTCAGTGTGAGAGTCCTGGTAACCGGGGCCACCGGATACGTGGGAGGCCGGCTCGTCAGCCGCCTTCTCGAAGATGACCACGAGGTTCGTTGCCTGGTCCGAAACGAGTCCAAGGCTTTGCGCCACCCGTGGTCGGACCGCGTCGAGATTTTCACCGGGGATGTGACCGACGCCGCCTCGCTGGCAGCGGCGCTCGAGGGCTGCGAAGCCGCCTACTACCTCGTTCACTCGATGGGCAGCTCTCGTCACTTTTCTGCCGACGAGGCCCGAGGCGCAACCACGTTCCGAGACACCGCCGCTGAGGCCGGCGTCGATCGAATCATCTATCTGGGGGGAATCGTCCACGGCGAGGGTCTCTCCACCCACCTGTCCAGCCGCAAGAAGGTGGGCGAGATCCTCGCTCAGGGCCCGGTGCCGGTGACGGAGATGCGGGCGGCAGTGATAATTGGTTCGGGTTCGATCTCTTTCGAGATGCTCAGGTATCTGACCGAGGTCCTACCGGTGATGACGACGCCGACGTGGGTGAGAACGCGTTGTCAGCCGATAGCCATCCGCGACGTGCTCGAGTACCTCGTGGCCGCCCTCGACGATGAGTCGGGTTCCTCACGGATCGTGGAGTTGGGGGGCGCCGACGTCCTCAGTTATCAGGAGATGATGCAGATCTATGCGGAGGAGGCGGGTCTGCGCCGGCGCAGGATCATCCCCGTCCCGGTCTTGTCGCCGGGCCTCTCGTCACTATGGGTCGGCCTCGTGACTCCCCTCCCACCGTCGGTGGCACGACCCCTCATCGACTCACTCCGCCACGAGGTGATCGTCCGTCATCCCGAGGAAGCGGCCCGCTTCGGCCATGAGCCGATGGGATATCGCCAGGCCGTACGGCGCGCCCTGGAACGCGTCGACTTAGGGGAGGTCACCACCCGCTGGTCGGATGCCGGGCATTCTCCGGCCACTGTTATCCCCGGAGATCCCGAGTGGGCGGGAGGGACGGTATTCGAAGATGACCGTGTCCTCGAGTCCACCGCCCCCACCGAGGCGCTCTACGAGGCGGTGGCGAGGATTGGCGGTGAGGTCGGTTACTACGCTTTGGGCTGGGCCTGGAGTGTGCGCGGCTTTATCGACCGGGTGGTAGGTGGCCCCGGGCTGCGCCGGGGTCGGCGCCATCCCACCGACCTGCGACCGGGGGAGTCGCTCGACTTCTGGCGTGTGCTCAGAATCGAACCGGGACATCTGCTCGAGTTGGAGGCAGAGATGCGACTGCCGGGTCGAGCATGGCTCCGCTTTGAGATATCAGGAACTGAGACAGGGTCGAGGCTGAGACAGACCGCCTATTTCGCACCCCGTGGCCTGTGGGGGCGGCTGTATTGGGTGGCCGTGCTCCCGTTCCACGCCCTCATCTTTGGGCGTATGGCTCGTTCCATCGCGGCCCGCGCCGAGGCGGGATAGACATTGGCACCACCCGCCGAGTCGACCCACTCGGAGAGAGAGACCGTGCTCGCCGACCTGGCGGTCGGTGACGGGCAGTACGTGTTGTATTGGATGCAGTCCGCCGTTCGCACCCACGACAACCACGCCCTCGAGTGGGGGGCGACGGAGGCTAACCGCCTCGATCTCCCACTGGTGGTGGGGTTCGGTGTCGATCAGCATTATCCCGAGTCCTCGGCTCGCCATCATCGTTTCCTGATCGAGGGCCTGGCCGAGGTCCAGCCCGACCTCGAGCGCCGCAAGATCGGATTCCGGGTCGAGGTCGGAGCGCCGAACGAGGTGGCTCTCGACCTGAGCACGAGGGCTGCTGCGGTGGTGACGGACCGCGGGTACCTGCGTCATCAGCGCCAGTGGCGCCAGGATGTCGCGGCCCGAGCAGGCCGACGCCTCGTCGAGGTGGAGACCAACATGGTCGTCCCGGTGGAGATGGCTTCAACCAAACGCGAGTACGCCGCCCGCACGCTGCGACCCAAGATCCACCGCCATCTCGACGAGATGCTCACCGAAGTGCCGACCGTTGCCCTCCACCATGATGGGCGATCGCTCTCCGGCGGTGTCGACCTCAGTGATCCGTCCGGACTGACGAGCGGACTCGACATCGACCACGGCGTCGACACGACAACCCGTTTCAGCGGTGGCCAGGAAAGTGCCCGGACCCGACTGGACCTCTTCCTCGAAAGCCGCTTCAGCGGATACGCCGACAAACGGGGCGAACCTTCTGTCGAGATGACCTCGGGCCTTTCGCCGTACCTACACTTCGGCCATATTTCACCCGTAACGGCGGTCCTGGCTGCAGCCGATACGGGCGTCTCCGGGGCGGCCTACGACACCTTCGTGGAAGAACTGGTGGTGAGGCGCGAGTTGTCCCACAACTACGTCTGGTTCGAACCGAACTATGACTCGTTTGCGGCCTTGCCGGAGTGGGCCCGAAAGACTCTCGCCGAACACGCCGACGACCCCCGCCACGACACGTATTCGAGATCCGAACTGGAGGGGGGCCAGACCCACGACCGCTATTGGAACGCCGCCATGGCCGAAATGCGACACACTGGCTACCTCCACAACCACATGCGCATGTACTGGGGAAAGCAGATCCTGGCTTGGATGAAGTCCCCCGAGGAGGCTTACGACACGGCGTTGCACTTCAACAACCGCTACCTGCTCGACGGTCGCGATCCCAACTCGTACGCGGGAGTCGGCTGGTGCTTCGGACTCCACGACCGGGCATGGCCCGAGCGCGATGTGTTCGGCAAGGTACGGACCATGACCTCCTCCGGTCTGCGCCGCAAGAAGGACATAGACGCCTACGTCGACTTCGTGGAACGCATCACGGGAGAGCCAATCGCCGGAGGGCCGTGAGCTCACCGCTCGACCGTGAAGCCGCTGGAGCGCGCTAGGGCGTCAGCGGAACAGGTGGTCGAGGACATCGGAGACGTCGTCCACCAGGCCCTGAAAGGTTGACCGCGATTGGCCCTCGGAGCTGCTCCGCCGTCGGCGCCGACGCCGCCCACGACGGTACAGCTCAGGATGGGCAATGCCGTCCAGGGCGCGAGACACCCCTTTGCGAATCGAGTCCCCCCAGACCCGCCCCGTCGTCGCTGCGGTTCCGACCCCCAGGGCCGCCCCCGGCACCGCTCCGAGGAGGAACTGGATCAGGTCGTTACCTCCTGGGATCGCCGCCGCCACTACTCCGCCCACCAAGACCCCGGCTCCGGCAATCGAGGCGCCCACCGCCGCCGAGGCAATGCGGATCTTGCCGGTGGCTACCTCGAGCTCGACCACTTGTCGATCTCTTCCGAGGGCGATCTGACGATGCACCACCTCGGTCATGCCTCGCAGGGCTTTGGTGCCTGCCGACCCGAAGGCCAGACGCGTGGCCGTCGTCCAGTGGGTATCTGGGACCCATCGGATACCGTCACCGGTACGAGCCAAAGGACGAAGCCCTTCCTCGCCCTCCATCCATTGCATCACGTGCTCGGCCACCTCCGCCTCGTCACCTGACACCTCGGTGCGGTCGACTACCCGGGCCGGCCCCAGCCAGGACCAGCGCACCGGTTCCTCTCCGGGCGGGGTCGCACGCATCTCCTCGCCGATGGCCCGGTCCACAACGGCCGGGTCCACCCCGAGCTCGGAGGCGATCTGGTCGAGCTGCTCACGTGTCACTGAGCTCACGTCGTGCTTCTCCGATTGGAGCCGGAAGGCCCGTTCCAAGACCCTTTCGGCATCGTGTCGACTCAAGGCGTCGAGCCGGCGAACGAGATCGTCGTCGGCACTGCGACGGGGTTTCCCTTCGTGTTCCTGCACGCCCACAGTATGCCCGGTGGAGCCCTGGACGGCGTTGAAAGATCCGTTCCAGCCATCGACTCCAGTCCTCCTAGCAGGAACTTTGCCGAGCTGTGGGTCGGGCTTCCATTGCTATTCAACACCGTCCTCGTTCACGACAGCCAAATCAAGGGGGGCACACCGGGTGCCGATGAGGAGTCGTGAGGAAGCCTTCACCCGGGATTCTCTTTCGGCGCCGAGCATCAGTTGTGGTGCTGTTGGTCGGCTTCGTGTTGGCGACGCTGGTGTCGATTGGCCTCTGGCAACAAGCAGAGACCCGCTCCGCCAACCACCTAGCTCGTGAGGGGGCCATCGTGATCAACATGATGTCGGAGACGATCGGTCTTGGGGTCGCCCATCTCCGCTCCCTTCAGGCATTCTTCGAGGCGTCCGACGAGGTCACCCGCCTCGAGTTCTCGCGCTTCGCCATCCGCCAGGGACCGTCGCCGGGCATGGTCGCCCTGGGATACGCCCCCATCGTTGCCCCCAAGGATCTGGCGGAGTTCAAGCTGACCGCCACCCAGGAGCGTTCGTTCTATCGGGTGGTCGGCATGGACCGTCAGCCGCTCGAGGCGACCGCCGACTGGACACACGTTCCCGTGTGGTTCAGCCATCAACACGTAATGCTTCCTGCCATCTTGGGAGTCGACCTGGCGTCCGACGTGAACCGGCGGAGTGCCATCGCCGAGGCGCTGGGCAACTCGTCGCCATATGTGACGGGGTTCGTCGGCGTCCTCGGGGACAGCGGCGCACACGCAATCGAGATCTACGCCCCGATCCTGGAATCCACCGGTGAGCCCATCGGAATCGTCTTTGCCACCCTCCAGATCGACCAGTTGACCGAATACGCCATACCGCAAATGACACGACCCGGCACGGGGGTGCGGATCTTCGAAGCCGGGAATGAGCAAGCCCCGGCGCCTATGGAGCGCCCCCATCGCTGGGTCGGGATCGCCGAGGCCGGCAGCCGCCAGTGGCTGGTCGAAGTGTCCACCGACGGTGCGGTTGTCGATGTGGCAGCCGTGTTCGGGATTCCGACCGCCATCGCCGTCATCGGAGTGCTGGCTTCCGTCCTCACTGCCATGAGGGGAGCGTCACGCCAACGCGACGAGGAACTGGGTCATCTCCGCCGTACCAGCCGGGAGAAGGACAAGTTCTTGGCTTCCGTTGCCCACGAGCTGCGCACGCCCCTGACAAGCGTATTGGGCATGACCGCCATGCTGGCTGACGGTTGGTCCAACATGCCCAAGGGTGAGGTCGAGGAGTTCTTGCGTGTCGCCCACTGCGAGGCGAGCGACCTGTCCGATCTGGTTGAGGACCTGCTGACGGCAGGCCGGCTGGAGTCTGAAACCATCCACTACTCGCGTGACCGTGTCGACCTGGCTGAACAGGTCAACCGGGTGGCAGCTCGGCTGGTAACACCTCTCAACCTCGACATCGGCCTTCCCGACGCAGGTCCGATCGTGGCGGGTGATCCGCTCCGGGTCCGTCAGATCATCCGCAACCTGATGGTGAACGCATCTCGTTACGGCGCCACGTGTGTGGCAGTCGACTACGTGGAGGGGGAAACTGTTTCATTGGTGACAAGCAACGACGGGCCACCCATACCCGACGATGTGGAAGCAATGCTCTTCGAGCCTTACGCCATGGGACGCGGAGAGCCGGGTCGGCGAGGTTCGATCGGCCTCGGTCTGCACATCTCTCGCACCTTGGCTCAGGCGATGGGCGGCGAACTGTCGTATCGTTACGAGGACGGATGGTGTCGGTTCGAGCTGACACTGCCCTCGTGGGCTTCGATGCCCGGCACCGCCAACGGGTCGGTGTTCGCCCCGCACACGAGGACGCACACCCGTTCGTTGGGTTCCGCCCGGTAGGCGCCGGACAGCACCGCAGCCAGAGCCGTGGCCCCTCCCGGTTCGACAACTAGCCTGGCCTCGGACCACAGCCAGCGTTGGGCGAAGCGAACGTCGTCGTCGGACACGAGACACGACTCGTCAACCCACCGCTTCGCCGCCGCGAATCCCAGGCGACCCACCGAGGATGCGCCGAGGGAATCGGCTGCCACGCCGCCGACCGGCACCCAGACGGGACGACCTGCCTCCAACGCGGCATGGAGAGAGGCCGTGTCGTAGGTCTCGGCGGCCACCACCCGGGCGCCTTCGCGGAGCCAGGAGGCAATCCCACCGATGAGCCCGGCACCGCCCACAGCCACCACCACCGTCTCGACGGCGGGATCCTGGGCGGCGATCTCTCGGCCACATGTTCCCTGGCCTGCCACCACCTCCTCCTGGTCGTAGGCATGGGCGAAGAGGGCATCACCTGTCGCCTGGAACTGCTCGGCTGCTGCCAGAGCCTCGGCGTAGTGACCCTCGATGAGATGCACGGTCGCTCCCGTGGCCCTGATACGGGCTGCCTTCAGCGGCGGCGAGGTCGCCGGAACGAAGATGTCGGCGGTCACTCCCAGTCGGGAGGCAGCGTGGGCAATGGCCAGACCGAAATTGCCACCTGAGGCGGTCACGACCCGGCGGGTGTCTGGGTGAGCGGTGAGGAGGGAAGTCGCCCCGCGAATCTTGAACGAGCCGGTAGGTTGGAGCAGGTCGAGCTTCAGGGAGAGCCGGCATCCACCGGGGCCGGCGCCTACCTCGAGAATCGGGGTACGTCGGACGTGACCCACGATCCGCTCTGCCGCCGCGTCTATGTCGTCTCGTGTCACCTCGCCCGGGTCGTCGCTCGACGTCGTCACGAAACCACCGCATAGGCGCGAACGGGGAATGTCGCCACACCCGACCACCTCACCGGCGCGGCGCTGAACCGGAACCCCTCGATCGGAAGTAGCTCGAGACCGGTCAGGTGCTCGACGATGGGGATCCCGGCCGCCAACAGGGTGCTGTGGGCGTAGCGGTCGCCACCGCTGGTGTCGTCTATGTTGAGCGAGTCGATACCGACCAGGGTCGCACCGCCTTCCACCAGACGATCGACGGCCTCTGTGGAGAGATACGGGTGCTCGTGGAAATAGCGATCCGATCCCCAATGAACGTCGTGGCCGGTGCGAAACAGCACGGCCCGGTCGGCTAGGTCAACTCCCCGCAGTGTGCCCGCACCGATCTCCCCCGCGGGGGAAGATGGCACGACCACGCCAGGGACGTCAACGCACCGTTCGAGCGGAAGTTCCGCCAGATCGACACCGTTGCGGTATCTGTGGGCAGGACTGTCGAGGTACGTCCCGGTGTTGGCCACCATGCGGACCGAGGCGATCTGGAACTCGGTGCCTTCGTCGTAGTGTGCTCTCGACTCCTCGAAGGTCATGTGGTGGGTGATCCTGGGGGACGGAAGGCCCGGATAGGTCGCCGTTCCATCGCCGAGGACATGGCTCAACTCGACGATCACCATCGGGCCGCTCCTCCCGATCCCACTTGGCCCAGCAGCGACCGTGCGTTGCATACGTCGGCGGCTCGAGCTATCTGCCGACGCGCCGCTTCTGTCATCGACGGGTCCTCCCCCGAGGCGGGCCCGTGGCTGCTTGCTCTCATTCTGCTCCCATCTGTTCGAGCGCAATGGTCTCACAGCTACATAGGGTGGT
Source organism: Acidimicrobiia bacterium (assembly GCA_041744375.1). Taxonomy (GTDB): domain Bacteria; phylum Actinomycetota; class Acidimicrobiia; order Spongiisociales; family ZC4RG35; genus JBGTLA01. The sequence continues at coordinate 16,567 of JBGTLA010000006.1, forward strand.
GGACGTGATCGACCTCAGCCGAGCCGTAGACGTCCTCGTTGAGTTCGAGCGCGTTCTCGTGTTCACCGGGGCCGGAATCTCGACCGAGTCGGGGATACCCGATTTTCGGGGTCCCGGTGGCTTGTGGACGAAGGTCGATCCCGACGACTTCACCATCGAGCGATACGTCCGCAATCGCGAGCTCCGGGTCCGCAACTGGCGCATGCACGCCGAGGGTGAGCTGTGGGGAGCCCGTTCTGGGGTGGCACCCAACCGAGCTCACCTGGCCGTGGTGGACCTTCAGCGAGCCGGAAAACTCGCCGGCTGTGTGACACAGAACATCGATGGGCTCCACCAGGTCGCCGGACTAGACCCTTCCACGGTGGCGGAGGTCCACGGCAATGTTCGCACGGTGGTGTGCCTCGGGTGTGGCGCAGTCTCAGAGATCGAGTCCATCCTGCAGAGAGTCGATGCCGGTGAAGACGATCCGCCCTGCCTCGACTGTGGCGGGATGCTCAAGACCTCCACGGTCATGTTTGGGGAGGTGCTACCCGAATTCGAGTTCCAGAAAGCGTGGGAGTTCGCCGAGATGGCCGGAGCCGTGGTGGTTGTCGGTTCCACCGTCGGCGTGTACCCGGCGGCGTCCATTCCCATGACCATGGCATCGGACGGCAAACCGCTCGTCATCGTCAACCAGGGTCCCACCGAGGCAGATTTCGTGGCCACCGTCCGCCTGGAGGGCGCTGCCGGCGAACTTCTCCCGCCGCTCTTGGCGGCTCTCGCCCACCACTGAACCATCAATCGGAGCGCCCATGCGAGGCGGTGGCGGTAGCGTCACGGCGGTGGACGCAGAGCTGACGCCGCTAGGACACGACGACATCGACGCCGTGCACGACCTGGTGCGACGGTGGGAGATCCATTGGAACGTTCCTCTGGTGACTCCCCGCTCGGAGATCGTCGAGGATTTCGAATCACCCGGCTTTGTGCCGGAGCTGGACAGCAGGGGTGTGTGGTCGGGGGATCGCCTTCTGGCGATGGGCTCGGTGAGCCACATCGAAAGCGGGATCCGGCTGGAACGGGCCATCGTCACCGGGCGGGTGGACCCTCTGACTCGGGGCATCGGGCTGGGTCGAAGGCTTCTCGCCTGGCAGATCGAACGTGCCGCCGAACGTCTACGCCAGTGTGACCCTGTCATACCCTGGTACATCCGCGCCTACGAGTGGGAGTGGATCGAGGACACGCACCGGCTCCACCGTCGTCTTGGACTCGAAGCCGTACGCTGGTTCGAGGACTTGGTGCGCCCTCTCGACGACCTCCCGTCGCCCGTCGTTCCATCCGGCATCGACATAGTCCCGTGGGACGACGCCCCTGCCGAGGCCCTCCGCCAAGTGAGCAACGACTCGTTCTCCGATCACTGGGGGTCCACACCACGCAGCACCGAGGCGTGGACGCACGTAGTCGACGCGAGCTCGGTTCGCCGTGACCTGTCGTTGGCGGCGACATCGGGGGGTGAAGTCGTGGCCCTCTGCCTGAACTCTCACTTCGTAGATGATGTCGCGGTGACGGGTCGCGTCGACGGGTGGATCGACCTCCTGGGGGTGGTACCGCGATGGCGGAGAAAGGGGCTGGCGTCGGCCCTCATAGCCGCCTCGCTGGAGGCCTTCAAAGCGGCGGGGTTCACCCATGCCATGATCGCTGTCGATCAAGACAACCCCACGGGGGCATCGGGTCTGTACCGCAACCTGGGATTCGAGCTGTTGAACAGGAGCGTCACCAGCGAGCTGAGGATCAAGCCGTTCAACCGCTGAGCGGGCCACCGGCGGGGTCTACCAGGAACCAGAAGTCGTTGAATCCGTGGCCGGTCGTCTCACCAGCGGAGTCCTCTGCGTAGAAGTAGAGAGGCTGACCTGCATACGTCACCTGAATACCCCCACCACGGCGTTCGGCACTGCCCAAATGGGTGCCGTCGACCCCCTGACCAGCCACCGGCGTGCCCATGAACGGTGGCCACACCTCGGCGCACACGCCCTGGCACGTCGACACCCGCTGATCGTCGAGAACGAACAGGTAGAGAGCCCGCCCGCCGGAGTCGACCAGGTACCGGCCGTCCTCCGACAGCTCCACGCTCACCGGCCCGAACGACGGAGTTGTCGGGGGCGGCCCCTCAGCCGCGACCAGCGAGGTCGTCGTATCGATGGATACGGAGGTCTCGGTCGTCGACGGGGAAGATCCCTCTGCGCAGGCTGACAACGACACCAGCAAGAGCCCGAGAACGAGAGGTCTGATCGGCATGACGACCCGAGCGTAGGACCAAGAGGGCGAAACTCCTTGTGGTGTACCGTCCAGACGGTAGAGTTCATCCGATGAGTGCTCGCAGCCGCATCACCGAGGGAGCGATGACCGTGGCCGCTCGCGATGGGGTAGGGGCCCTCACCCTCGAGGCGGTGGCAGCCGAATCCGATGTGAGCAAAGGAGGTCTTCTCTACCACTTCGCCACCAAGGAGGCCCTCTTGTACGGCCTCGTTCGCGACTGCCTCGACCGATGGAGCGCCGATCTCTCGGAGCGGATCGACCGTGACCCCGACCCGGCCGGCGCCGCCGCCCGCGCCTACGTGGCCGCCGTCGCCGCTCCCGACCACGACCCGATCCGAGAGACGGCGCTTCTGGCCGCCACCGCCCTGGAGCCGACCACCGCAGATCTGTGGCGAGAGACGGCAGCCGAATGGACGGCCGCCGACGCCACCCCACTGGCCGACCCCGATCGCCTCATCGACCTCCTCTTGGTGCGGCTCGCTGCCGACGGTCTGTGGCTGGCGCGAACTCTGGATATCTACGACCTCACCGACGAGCGCCTGGGGGCCTTGGTCGACCGAATGCAGCAACTGGCTGCAGCCGAAAGCGACACCACATGATCTGGCTGATCCTCGGAACCGCCATCCTAAGCGAAGTTTCGGGAACGTTGGCCATGCGGGCCTCGGAGGGCTTCACTCGAATGGGCTGGCTGGCAGTGACATTGATCGGCTACCTGATCTCGTTCACGTTGCTGGCTCAGGTGCTGAAACTGGGCATGCCGGTGGGAATCGCCTACGGGATCTGGGCCGCCTGCGGCGTGGCCCTCACTGCCGTGGCGGGCAGGCTCATTTGGAACGACCCGCTCACCCCGGTGATGGGCCTGGGGATCGTCCTCATCATCGGCGGTGTCCTGTTGGTAGAGCTGGGCTCGCACCCGGCTACGGGGTAGTTCCCCTGTCCCTTGTCCCCACCCTGTCGGTAGGCTGTCGGTGATATGGTCGACTACCGCCCTCCGCTCGAAGACATACTCTTCAACCTCGAGCACGTCGCCGACCTCAGGTCGGTGGCGAAACTCAACGGGTTCGGGCACCTGGACACGGCTACGACCGAGGGTGTCCTCTCGGAAGCGGGAAGGTTCTTCGCCGAGGTGGTGGCTCCCCTCAATCGGATCGGCGACCAGCAAGGCAGCACCCTCCAGTCCGACGGGTCGGTCAAGACCCCCGACGGCTTTCGCGACGCCTACGACAAGTACGTCGAGGCCGGCTGGGGCGGCGCCCACATCCCCGAGGAACATGGAGGCGGAGGTCTGCCCTACACCGTCGGGATCGTCATCCAGGAGATGTTCAAGACCGCCAACATGGCCTTCTCTCTGTGCCCGCTCCTCACACAAGCCGCCATCGAAGCGCTCATCGAGCACGGTACCGACGACCAGCGGGCCGAATACCTCGAAAAGCTGGTGCGCGGGGAATGGTCGGGAACGATGTGCCTCACCGAACCTCACGCCGGGTCCGATGTGGGAGCTTTGACAACACGCGCCGTCGCCCAGGACGACGGGACTTATCGGATCAGCGGAACGAAGATCTTCATCACGTGGGGTGAGCACGACCTCACCGAGAACATCATCCACCTGGTGCTGGCGCGGACCCCCGACGCCCCACCCGGCACAAGAGGGATCTCGATGTTCATAGTTCCCAAGTTCGTCCTCACCCACGACGGCCGGCCCGGCGATCGCAACGACATCAAGATCGTGTCCCTCGAGCACAAACTGGGCATACACGCCTCGCCGACCTGTGTGGTCTCGTTCGGCGACTCCGGCGAAGGGGCGATCGGGTACCTCATCGGTGAGGAGCAGTCCGGAATGCGCTACATGTTCACCATGATGAACACTGCCCGAATCGGGGTGGGTGTGGAGGGGCTTGCCATCACCGAAGGTGCTTATCAGCAGGCGGCGGGCTACGCGCTGGAACGACATCAGGGTCGCGAACTGGGCGCCTCCGCCACCTCCACGAGCCCTATCGTCCGTCACCCCGACATTCGACGGATGCTGATGACGATGCGCGCCTATCGCGAGGCTTTGCGGGCGTTGCTGTACGTAACCGCCCGCTACGTCGACGAGGAACGACATGCCGACTCGGCTGAGGCGCGCCAGACGGCCGGCGAGACGGTGGCGCTGTTGACACCGGTTGCCAAGGGGTGGTCGACCGACGTGGGCGTAGAGATGGCTTCGCTCGGGATCCAGATACACGGCGGCATGGGTTTCGTAGAGGAGACCGGGGCTGCGCAGTTTTACCGTGACGCCCGGATCGCCCCCATCTATGAAGGGACCAACGGCATCCAGGCCATCGATCTCGTCATGCGCAAGCTGCCCCTGGGGGGCGGGAGGGTCATTGCTCGTTTCATAGAGGAGACTCGCTCAGTGGCGGCCCAGCTCTCGGAGATCTCTGATTTGGACCGCTTCGGCGTGCACCTCGTCGACGGCGCAGAGGCGGTCGAGGAAGCCGCCTCGATCCTGTTGGGTCGTCTCGAGACCACACCCGATGATGCCCTGGCCGGGGCCACCCCCTTCCTGCGTCTCTTTGGCACGGTCGTGGGGGGATGGCTCATGGGTAAAGCCGCGTTGGCCGCTACGGCGCAGCTCAACGCCGGGGAGGGCAACCCTGCCTTTCTCGGGGCCAAGGTGGCAACGGCCCGCTTCTACGGCGAACAGCTACTGCCGTCTGTGTTCGGGCTCATCGAGTCCGTCGAGGCCGACCGCGAGCTCCTCTATTCCATCGACGACGCCACCCTGGCGGGCTGACAGCCTTTTCGTGGTGGGCCGTTTATGGGCCCTCGCCGCCGAAGAGCTCTGGGGGTCCTTCTGCCTCTCGGACTGCGGGCCGCCCCCCGATGCGGATACGATCGTCCCATGAAGCTCCAGGGCAAGGTCGTCGTCGTGACAGGCGCCGCGAGAGGGATCGGCGAGGCCATGGCTCGGCGCTTCGCCCAGGAGTCGCCCGCCGGATTGGTGGTGGCGGACGTCGACGACGCCACCCTCGAGGTGGTGGCGGCCGACATCGGCGCCACGGCGATTGCCGGGGACGTCTCGGTCGAAGCCGACACCATGGCCCTCATCGACGCCGCCGAGGAACGGCACGGCCCCGTCGATCTATTCTGCGCCAACGCCGGAATAGGGATCGCCGGAGACGAGCAGACCGACGACGAGGATTGGCACCGGCTGTGGCAGGTCAACGTCATGTCCCATGTCCATGCCGCCCGCCGCCTCGTTCCCGAATGGCGCGCTCGCGGTGAGGGATACTTCTTGGCTACTGCCTCGGCTGCCGGGCTTTTGACGAACCTCAAGGCCGCCCAGTATTCCGTCACCAAGCACGGGGCGCTGGCCTTCGCCGAGTGGTTGTCGATCACCTACGGCGACGAAGGGGTAAAGGTCTCGGCCCTGTGCCCCCAGGGGGTTCGCACCCGCCTTCTCGACGCCGCCGACGAGTTCCGGACTCTTCTCGAGCCCGTTGCCCTGGAGCCTTCCGAAGTGGCCGAGGCAGTGGTGGAAGGCTTGGCCGCCGAGCGGTTCCTCATCCTCCCCCATCCCGAGGTGGAGGGCTACTTCCAGAACAAGGCCAACGACTACGACCGCTGGCTGGCAGGCATGCGCAAACTCCAGGCCCGCACCTTCGGGACCTGAAACCGTCTCAATCGTCTGTGACGAAGCGGCGGGCGAAGGGTTCCACGATTTGGCGCCCTCCCGACGGCCACCCACAGACGAGGTACTCGAACCCGGCGTCTTCCCAGGCTTCGATCGTGGCGGCAATGTCGTCCAGATTGTCCTCGAGTGACAAGGAACCGGCCCGGGCGATGGTGGCCGGGTCCCGGCCGTACTGCTCGGCATGCGCACTGATGCGGTGTGACTTCGCGGCGATCACCTCGAAGGGGCCGTTGGCATGCCATACGTCGGCGTAGCGGGCGGCGATCGGCATCATCCGCTTCTCGCCCTTGGCCCCGATCCAGATGGGTGGATGGGGTCTTTGCACCGGGCGTGGATGCAAGGTGGCATCGCCGACCGAGTAGTGCTCTCCTTCGAAGGTGAAGCCGTCGGTGGTCAATAGCCCTCTCAGGATCTGCACGGCCTCTTCGAAGGCGTCTACTCGCTCCTTCAGGGCAGGAAAGGGGATTCCGAGACGGCGGTGCTCCTCGTCGAACCAGGCGGCGCCATAGCTCAGCTCGAGGCGACCGGCCGAGGCATGGTCGATGGTGATCGCCTCGGCGGCGTAGACGGCCGGGTGGCGATAGGTGAGGCCGGCAACGAGAAGGCCGAGCCGGATCCGCTCGGTCACACCGCTCCACGCCGCCAGAGTGGTGCTGCCTTCGAAACACTCGCCCGGCCCTTCACCGTACATGGGCTGGAAGTGATCGAACCCCCATACGCCGTCGAAACCGAGCTCCTCGGCGAACTGCACGCGCCCGACATTCTCCTGCCAGGACATTCGTTGCTGGGCGACATCGAGGCCGAATCTCATCCGCCCTGTTTACCACGCGACAACCAAACACCCCCAACCGTCGGGTGGGTCAGGATTCGGGGAGGGCGCCACCTTCGGCCGTGCGGCGGGACACGAAGGCGGCCATCTCCTCACTCACGGCGTCGTCGAGAGGTGGGGCTTGGGAGTCCGCCAGGACCTGCTTCCAGACGACGTTGGCGCGATCTGCGGCGGTGAGGGACCCCTCTTCGGTCCATTGACCGTAGTTCTGGCGGCTGAAAACGAGGGGCTCGTAGAAGGCGCTTTCATATCGCTCCAGGGTATGGGCGGAGCCGAAGAAATGCCCGCCTGGAGGCACCGACCTGATGGCGTCGAGAGCCAACTCGGAGGTGGTGGCATCGACCGGCTGGAACAGCTCGGCGAACATCTGGACCATCTCCAGATCGAGAATGAACTTCTCGTATGACGCCGTAAGTCCCGACTCCAGCCATCCCGCCGCGTGAACGATCATGTTCGCTCCCCCGAACGCCGCCCCCAACATGTTCATCATCGACTCGTACCCAGCTTGGGCGTCGGGTGTGTTCGAGGTGCTCACGGCCGACGACCGCCACGGCAACCCGACGTGGCGGGCCAGCTGACCGCTGGCGAAAGCCGCCTTCACCGCCTCAGGCGTTCCGAAGGCTGGGGCACCGGAGCGCATATCTACATTCGACGTAAACGCTCCGTAGACGACCGGAGCTCCCGGGCGGACGATCTGGCTGAGCGTGATCCCTGCCAGCGCCTCGGCATGTTGGAGGACGAGGGCGCCGGCCAGCGACACCGGCGCCATGGCACCGGCGAGAGTGAAGGGGGTGATGACGGCAACCTCGTTCATCTCAGCGAACTGGATGAGCCCGAGGCACATCGGGATGTCGAGCTGGCGCGGCGAGTTGGTGTTGATGATGGTGTAGCAGTGGTGGCCGTCGAGGAACTCCGCTGGGCTCTGACGGTGGGCGATACGCAGCATCTCGAGGCAATCGGTCACCTGACCTCGACCGCGGGAGTAGACGAACGGGACCTTGTCGGACAGCTCGAGAAGCGCCTTGGTCATGGCGAGGTGACGTTCGGCAAGGGGTACGTCCTGGGGCTCAACCATGGGGCTGGTCGTGTGGAGCACATCGAAGGTCTGCGACATGCGCACCAGATCGCAGAAGTCGTCCATCGTTCCGGCCCGCCGTCCGCGATCGAGGTCGGTGGCATGGGGTGGGCCGCCGACTGGCGTCATGACGACATGCCGCCCGCCGAAGGTGATCCGCCTCTCGGGGTTTCGAGGCACGACATCGAACTCGCTCGGTGCCGAGACGATGGCCGCAGAGACTAGGTCGGGATCTAGGCGGACCATCTGGTCGGACTCATCGACCTCCCCGCCACCCGCTGCCAAGCGCTTCCGAGCATCTGGTAGAAGGACGCGGATCCCGCTGTCGGCCAACACCTCCAACGCCGAGTCGTGGATGCCGACCACCTCCTCGTCGGTCATCACCTCCATCCAAGCGAACGGGTTCTCCAGGCGCCGATATCGCCGATTGACGCCAACGCCACCAGCCTCGCGCTCTCGACGGGCCCGACGACGCCGTCCGCGAGCTGGGCCCTGGTCCTCCGGCTGTGGTTGAGGGGTCGGCTGCACCCGCCGACGGTAGCGGCGATGCCGTCCTCCTGAACGCGACGAAACGCGCCGGCAATCACAGCGGCTGGGGGTCGAGAGCCTTTCCGGCGACCGGTTCGCCGATCTGGAAAACGAGATATATGCCTGCGGGATCGACCAGTACGGTGATGTCATCGAGAGGATTGCCGTCGACGACGACGAGATCCGCCAGCTTGCCGACCTCGACCGTCCCGATCAGGTGATCGAGACCCACCGCCTGGGCGCCTACCGAGGTGGCGGCCCTCAATGCATCGTCTGTCGACATTCCCGCCTCGACCATCAAACCGAGCTCGGAGGCCGCCAGCTCTTCGGGGCTCGAATCGAAACCCATGGCGATTCCGACACCGGCAGCCAGTGCCGCCTGGAGCGTGTGGCGGGCCTCGGCCACGTTGAAGCCGCCACGCTCCACCAAGTGGGGCGACCAGTGGGCCGCCCGACGATCGGCGACATCGACCAGGAAGGACAGCGTCGGAACCAGTACGCCACCCTGAGCGGCCATCTGTGCCAGAAGGTCGGGTCGGCGATGCAATTGGAAGCCGTGCTCGATGGTGTCGACGCCCTCTTCGACAGCCAGTTGTGTTCCTTCCAGGCCCTCGCAGTGGGCGGCGACTCGATAGCCCTGGCGATGCACCTCCTCCACCAAAGCAGCGATCTCGGCGCGAGTCACCTGCGCCGGATCCGGGTTCTCCAACTCCACCGACCGTGCCCCGGTGGTCATGATCTTGACGAAGTCCGCACCTGCCCGTATCTGCTCCCGAGCCGCTCGGCGCATGGCGTCGGGGCCATCGGCTTCGCGATACATGTCCGGGAAGTGACGTCCTCCCGGCGACGTCGCCGAGACGATGCGGCCACACGTGAGCAGTCGAGACCCTCGGAAGGCGCCCAGGCGCATCGCCTGGCGTACCTCGAGGATCGTGTCGCCATAGGCACCGACCTCTCGGATCGTGGTGATTCCCATCCGCAGCGCCTTTTGAAGTGCCGAAGCCGCACGATGCCCGACCACTCCCGGTCGAAGCTTCTCCACACCGGAGGGAAGCTCCGGTCCGGACTCTGTCGTGAGATGGGCGTGACAGTCGATCATCCCTGGCATCAAGAACTTGCCCCCCAGGTCGATAACTCGGCTTCCGGTGGAGCGGGGCGAATCATCCACTGCGGCGATAACCCCATCTTCGATGACGACCGTGGCACCTTCTTTGACCGGTCCGCCCGTGGCATCGAAGAGGCGAGCGTTGGTGAGCACCGTCGACCCGGAGGAAGGTGGAGGGTCGGCCAGCAAGCACGGCAGGACAAAGGGGGTCGCGCCGGTCATGTCACCTCACAGTATCGAAAGGCGCATCGCGCCAACACATTGGGCCCTGTTCCATTCTGAGACGGTAGCCCCTCGCCGGCACCTCACGGGTCGGAGGCCGCTCAGGCATCCTCGATCAGGTCACCCACTTCCCTCGACACACCGCGGCGTCACCTCTGTAAGGTTCTGCGTCCAGGCTGCCTCGCGTAGGCGCCCAACACGGAATGACTTAGGAGGCTATGACTAATGAGAAGGGTCAAGAAGATGGGCGGCGAAGTGCCCCAACCCAGAACGAAGACGAGATCCTCGAGGTTCGAGAACCACAGCGTTGGCCGCCGCTCCATTCTGTGGATCTCGCTGGTCGTCCTGAGCCTCATCGCCGCGTCATGCACCTCAGAGGTGGCAGACACCACCACCACCGCCGACCCCGGCACACCTCCGGAGACCAGTGCGCCGGAACCCGACACCACGCCCGACGAGCCCGACGAGCCCGACACCACTTCGCCACCCGACGAAGGCCCGGTCACGGTTAGGGTCGGCTTGGCGCCCCCGCCGGCGGTCGGCATCGACCCGGTGCTGATCAACGACGAGGCCGGCCTTTCCCTGCTCGGCCAGACCGGCGAGTACCTGACCTTCTCGGACTCCGAGCTCAACCTGATCCCGGTGCTGGCCGAGAGCTGGGAACCCAACGACACCCTCGACGTGTGGACCTTCACACTGCGCCAGGGCGCCACCTTCCACGACGGCACTCCCGTCACGGCCGAAGACGTGGCAGCCACCTTCAACGGCCCCATCGCCACAGGCAACGCCGGGTCGGCTTATGAGACATATGGGATGGAGGCGGGTGCCGCCGAGGTGGTGGACGAGCGGACCGTGCAGTTCAACCTGTCCCGGCCCAACGGGGCGTTCCCCTTCTTCGTCAGCTCGGACAACTACAACGCCGTCATCCTCCCCGCTTCGTTCTGGGAGTCGTACGGCGAGGGCAGCTACGAACAGAGCTTCATCGGATCCGGGCCGTGGATCAACGAGAGCTACGACCCGGGCGTCGGAGCCGTGTACATCAAGAACGAAAACTATTGGGGCGACAACGCCAACCAGCCGGATCGCATGGAGGTCACGTTCTTCGGGGACGAAGCCGCCATGATCACCGCCTTCCAGGACCGGCGACTCGATGTCCTCTATCGCGTTTCCTTCACCAACGCCCAGACTCTCGAGGCGGGCGGAGCGGCGGTGTCGAGCGTGCCCACTGCCCAGCACCGACAGCTCTACATGGACGCGTCGGCTCCTCCGTTCGACGACGTGCGGGTACGACAAGCCATGGCACTGATGCTGGACCGGCCCCTGCTCGTCGAAGGCCTCCTCGGCGGCTTCGGGGTGATCGGCAACGACCATCCCATCTGGGAGTTCTATCCCATGTACGACGATGGTGCCGTATCTCAGCGCTCCGAAGACCTCGACGCCGCCCGGGCGTTGCTGGCAGAGGCCGGGTATCCCGACGGGTTCAGCGCAGCCCTCGACACGCTGGACTTCGCCGAGATCTCCGACCTCGCCCAGTTGGTGCAGGCCTCGGCCGCCCAGATCGGGGTCCAGCTCGAGGTCAGGGTCCACGACTCGGGTACCTACTACCAGGACTACTGGTGCGCTTTCCCCTACGAGGGATCGTGCCAGCCGGGTGGCAACGAGTCGATGGGGATCGTGAACTATGGCCACCGTGGGGTGCCCGATGTGTATCTGGGCGCACCGCTCCTGAGCGACGGGCAGTGGAACGCATCGCATTGGGTCAACACCGACTACGACCAGATGTTCGCCGACTTCACGGGTGCTCCCGACCTGGACACCCAGACCCAGGTCGCCGGTGAGATCCAGTCGTTGCTGTGGGAAGAGGTGCCGTTCATCGTTCCCTACTTCATCGACTTCATTTCGGTGACGGCTCCCAACTTCGAAGGTCTCGAAGTGACCGGGATGGGCCACTTCCGGATCATCGACGCGGGGTTCACCGACTGACCCTGCTCGAACGACGCCCAGCTGTTCGGGGCTCCCGCGACGCGGGAGCCCCGAACCGCGCCGCGGCGGTCAAGAGAAACACCGCCTGATGTCGTCGTTCATCGCTCGCCGGGTGGCGTTGGCCCTCATCACCCTCGTCTTGATCAGCATCCTGATCTTCGCCGGGACGCAACTCTTGCCGGGGGACGTGGCGAGGCGGGTACTCGGCCCCTTCGCCACCCAGGCGGCCGTCGACGCCCTCAACGTGAGGTTGGGAACCGACCGGCCCATCCCGGTCCAATACTGGGACTGGATCAGCAGTGCCGTGACGGGCGACCTCGGTTTCTCGATCTCGTTCTCCAGACCCGTGACCGAGCTGCTGGGTCGGGCCCTGGGGAACTCGGCCAAGCTGGCGGTGGTGGCCTTCGTCATCGTCGTGCCGTTGTCGATCCTGGGCGGAGTGGTTGCGGCTTTGCGCCGCAACAAGCTCACCGATCGACTCATCACCGTGGGAGGACTGTCGGCCACCGTCATTCCGGAGTTCGTCTCGGGAATCGTGCTCATCCTGGTGTTCGCCATCTGGCTGAACTGGCTCCCGGGCACGGCGACGGCTCCCGCCGGTGCCGGCTTCCTCACCCAGCTCCGACATCTGATCCTGCCTGCCATACCCTTGGTGCTCGTCTTGTTCGGGTACATCGCCAAGATCACGAGGGCCGGGGTTATCGAGGCGCTCGATGCTGACTACACGCGGACGGCCATCCTCAAGGGACTGCCACGATCCACGGTGATCCGCCAAGAGGTGCTGCGCAACGCTCTGCTGCCCACGATCGCCGTGGTCGCCTCCCAGGTCGGCTATCTGATCGGCGGCCTGGTGGTGGTCGAGGTGCTGTTCAACTATCAGGGGATAGGAAGGCTGCTCTTCGACGCCGCCCAGAAAGCCGACTTTCCGCTCCTCGCCGGTGGGGTGCTGGTGGTGGCGGTGGCCTTCCAGGTGGCAATGCTGCTCGCCGACATCATCTACGGATGGCTCAATCCCCGCATTCGCCTCGGGGGGTCGGAGTGAGCGTCCCGGTGGCCTCGCGCTCGCATCGTTGGGCCGTCCTGCGGGGTTCCCCCACATTCTGGGTCGGGGCGTCGATCACCCTCATGTGGATCGTCTTTGCCGTGTTCGGGGACATCGTCACGCCTTACGACCCACTCGGCACCCCCCAAGATGTCCTCAACCGGCTGCAGCCGCCCTCGGCCGAGCATTGGTTCGGCACCGATTCCCTCGGGAGAGACGTTCTGTCCCGTGTCCTGGCCGGGGCTCGCCAAGTCATGACGGTGGCACTCGCCGCCACCATTCTGGGCACCGTTGTGGGCACTGCGTTGGGCCTCATCATTGGGTACTTCGGTGGGTTGGTCGACGACATCATCAGTCGCATACTCGACGCCGTTCTCTCCATCCCGCTCGTGATCACGGGCATGCTCGCCCTGGCGGCTCTCGGGCCGACCACAGTGGGAGTGATCGTGGTGATCGGTCTGGTGTTTTCACCGATCATCGCCAAGACGGTACGGGCGGCCGTATTGGCAGAACGTCGGTTGGACTACGTGACCGCCGCCCAATTGCGGAAGGAGAATGTCGTCTACATCCTCTTCGTCGAGATCCTCCCCAATGTCGTCAGCATCGTCGTCGTCGAGTTCACCGTTCGGCTCGGATACGCCATATTCACGGTGCTGGCCCTCTCCTTCCTCGGTTTCGGGGTGGAGCCTTCCGTCCCCGACTGGGGGTTGGCGATCTCCCAGCACTATGCCTTCCTGACCGGCAACGTCTGGTGGCCGGTGCTCTTCCCTGCCGCCGCTATCGCCTCCCTCGTGGTCGGCGTCAACCTGCTGGCCGATGCCGTGAGCCAGGCAGCCGAGTGAGGAGGGTGGCGTGACGACATCGCCGGTGCTGGCAGTCGAAAACCTGGCCATCGACTACAAGGTGGGCCCGGCCTGGAAGACGGCCGTACGCGACATCTCTTTCACCATCGACCGCGGCCAGTCTTTCGGCCTGGTGGGTGAGTCCGGATGCGGCAAGACAACGGTTGCGATGGCGATCATGCGCTATCTCCCCAACAACGGACGGGTGAGCGCCGGCTCCATTTCGCTGGGGGGAAGAGACATGACCGAGGCCAGCGGCCGAGAGCTGCGCGACATCCGGGTCAATCAGATATCGATGGTGTACCAGGATCCTGGCTCGGCACTCAACCCTTCCATTCGCATCGGCCGGCAGGTGGCAGATGTCTTCGACCTTCTCGGTGTTCCCAAGGACCAGCAGCAACGGCGCGTCGTCGAGATCCTGGAGAAAGTGCAGATCGCCGATCCGGTCCGAGTGGCCCGGCGCTATCCCCACCAGCTCTCTGGCGGGATGCTCCAACGGGTGATCATTGCCATGGCCATTGCCTCCGAACCCGCCCTGCTCGTCCTCGACGAGCCCACCACGGGGTTGGACGCCACCGTGGAAGCAGAAGTCCTCGACCTGGTGAGGAACCTCCGCGACGAGATCGGGACGTCCGTGCTCTTCATCAGCCACAGCCTCGCCGTGATCCGCAAGATGTGCGACCGCACCGCCATCCTCTACGCCGGCCGCATGATGGCCGAGGGACCAACGGAGAGCATCTTCACCGCCCCGCGCCACCCCTACACGGTCGGATTGTTGCGCTGTCTCCCCACCAGCGAAACGGGCCGGCGCGACGAGATCGTCCTCGACACCATCCCTGGCTTCCTGCCGCCGCTCGGCGCCGAAATGGAGGGGTGCGTCTTCGAGCCACGTTGTGCCCTGTCCGAAGACATCTGCCGCCAGGTGGAGCCAGATCTCAACGAACTCGCCGGGGACAGGGTCAGCCGCTGCCACTTCCCCGAGCGTGCTCCCGACCTGCCCAGGGCGGTCGCCAACGAGGTGACCCCTCGACGACTGAGCACCGAGACGCTCGTGGACATAACCAAGGCCTCGAAGACGTTCGTCCAAGACGGCCATTCCGTGTATGCCCTGAAGGACATCGACCTGCAGATTCGAGTCGGTGAAACGGTCGGACTGGTGGGAGAGTCGGGGTCGGGCAAGTCCACGCTGGCCAAGGTGATACTCGGAATCCACGCCCCCGACGAAGGCACGGTCATCACCCTCAGCGGCGACGAACTGGCCGCCGAGCTGGAAAGCAGAGGACACGAGCACATCGGTGCCGTCCAGATGGTCTTCCAGAATCCCGACAGCGCCCTCAACCGACGACACGCCGTGAGCCGCATCATCGGTCGGGCGGTGAGCCTGTTATGGAAGGGGGGACGCAAGGAGTCCGAGGCGCGCACGAAGGACCTCCTGGCTGAGGTGAGGATGGGCATCCAGCACTACAACGCCAAACCGCGCCAGCTCTCGGGTGGTCTCAAGCAACGTGTGGCCATCGCCCGCGCCTTTGCCGGTTCGCCCGCACTCGTGGTGTGCGACGAACCGACCTCGGCCCTCGACGTTTCGGTGCAGGCGGCCATCATCAACCTCCTCTCCGACCTGCAGGCCGCCGAGAACGTGGCCTACCTCTTCATCTCCCACGACCTCAACGTCGTCAGGTACATCGCCGACCGGGTGGCGGTGATGTACCTGGGCCGGCTCATGGAGGTCGGCCCCTCAGATCGGGTCTTCGAGGGGCCCCATCACCCGTACACGGAGGCTCTCGTCTCCGCCTCTCCAGAGATGGCGGAGGACGTCAGGATCCGCCTGGCCGGCGAGATCCCCGCTGCCTCCAACCCCCCGTCCGGGTGCGTGTTCCAGACCCGGTGCCCGCGCAAGATCGGGGACATCTGCGAGACGGTCGAGCCGGAGCTGGCCGAAGCCGAGCCCGGGTACTTCATCCGATGCCACATCCCCATCGACCAGCTCCGAGAGATGCAACAGACCCCAATAGTCTGAGGACGGGTGAGGCGATCGATGCCGCCAAAGGCAACGGAGATGCCCTTCACGAGGCTCGTAGCTCGCAGGCGAGGTATCCAATGGTTCGTTCAGCGCCAGGTCGCCCTCACGGTCGATGGCGCCCGAAAGATCAATCCACGGGGGGCGTCGAGGACAGCTCCCGCTAACCCCTCCAACCCGTCGAGCGCGGCGGCCACGGCGGCTTGACACTCGAGGCGGGCGAGATGGATGCCGAGGCAGGCATGCGGGCCGCGGGCGAAGGCCAGATGCTGGCTCAGATTCTCCCGGCGAACGTCGAAGCGATCGGGCTCCGCAAAGACCGCAGGGTCCCGGTTGGCGGCCGCCAAAGAGACCATCACGAGCTCCCCCGCCCGGATCGATACCCCACCGAGGCTCGAGTCGCGGGTGGCGTAGCGGTCGACCACGGCTGCGGCCGGCTCGAGCCGGAACGCCTCCTCGACGGCGTTGGCCACCAGCGAGCGGTCCTCCAAAACCAGCTCGAGCTGATCGGGATGAGACAGCAGGAGATGGAAGGCACTGGCTGTCGAGCCGTCGGAGGTGACGATGCCACCGAACATCAGCACGGCGGCATTGGACACGACCTCGGCGGGCGATAGATCCCCCTGGGCATGGACGATCGACAGCAACGCCTCGGAGCTCTCCTCCAGGATGGACTCGACCGCAGCGGTGAGGTGGCGGAAGGCCAACACACCACCTTCGCTCACAGGGTCACCGGCTGTGACCCCCTCGACCGCCGACACGATGGCCTCGTACCAACCGAGCACCTCAGCGGTGTCCGCACCCTCGAACCCGAGCACCTCGGCCATGACTTCTACGGCGAGCGGCGCCGCCAGCCCCGCACGAAGATCGCCCCCGCCACCGGGAGCCATCGCCGCCACCAGGTGGCGCGCCCGTGCCCGGGTCTTGTCGGCAAGACGGTCGTGCACCTGGCGATGGTGGAACGGCTCCACGAACGGATCTCGGTGGCGTCGATGCTCGGCACCGTCCAACGACAACATGCTGGGGCCCACCACCTGGGCGGTCGAGAAGCGGGGATCGTCGACGGTGAAGGTCTCGGCGTCGCGCATGGCTGCTATCGCCTCGAGCCGACCTGTGACCAGCCACCCGCTCAGGGCCGGCACCCAAGACACCGGCTCGCGCTCGCGAAGTTCGGCCAACAGCGGATGGGGGTTTCCTTCGAGCTGCACTGGCGTCACCGCCGCTCCCAAGGGATACATCGAGGTGTGGTCGGGCCGTGACATCTCCGACAATCTAGAAAGAACCGCTCCAGAACCCGTCGACGGACCAGGTGGTAGGAGCCATCATGCCGCCGTGCCCCCGCAAGAAGCATCCCTGGCCTTCGGATCGACACGGTATGGCCCAAGGGCGGTCCCGAGCTGCGGATCGATCCCGGAGGGGCCCGACGCCAATCCGACGTCGGGCCCGACCGAGTCGAAGGATCGGGCTAGCCTTGGCCGCTGGCTGCCCACTCCTCGTAGAGGTCGAGGTAGTGCGGCAACTGCACCATCATTTGCTGGTGTGCCTCCTCGTCGAGGAGCATTGCCCGCTCGACCACTCCCGCGAACTCTGGATGCTCGGCATCCAGGAACTCCACCCACGGTCCCCACCAGTCCCCGCCACCAGAGGGGCCCCGGTAGATCCGGTCGATGCGCCCGTCTGAGATGACGAACGTGAGCGTTTCCGTGGTGGGGGGGAAATCGCCGGCCGTATGCACGGCGGTGGTCCACAGGTAGTCGCAGTCGACCCATACGTCGTCGGCGGTCTCTTGATCGATGGCGCAATCGACATTTGCGTAGTGGAACCCATATGCCTCGTGCTGGGCGAAGGCGAGGTCCATTGTCGCCGCGCCGAGGTGGCCGTCCGGCGGCTCACTTGTGACGAACGTGTCCGACACCAGCGCCTTCGCCCGCTCGACATCGAAGTCGTTGCGGGCATCGAGGTAGGCCTGGGCGATCTCCACCGGGGTGGCGTCGCCGCCGGCGACCACGTCTCCGTCGGTCATGGAAAGCAGAGCGGTGAAGCCCACCGCCAGCACGAGGACGGCGAAGCCCAGGGCGGGCACCACCCGCCTCACTGTCGGCTGTCGCCGATCTTCCGAACCGTTCGGCGACGGGATGTCGACATCGGGCCGCCGGTCGGCCCCTCCTTCCGTGGTCGGGGGCCCATGGGGTGATGTGGTTTCGGTCATGCGATCCTCCTCGAGGGCGCGTATGTGACCGCGAAGGCGAGAGGAGACGTCCTCGCCGAACAGCTGCTCGAGCTGTACGTCGTGAGTGAGCAGGTTGGCTCGTCTCAGGCGTGCTTCGACGTCACTGCTCATGTCACTCCTCCCTTCCCGGTCGTGATTCGGGTCGCACGACGTGAAACGACATGGTGGCCGGTCAGCTCGCGAGCGAGCCGGCGCTTCGCCCGGGCGTAGCGTTGGTCGACGGCGGCGCGGGAGATACCCAACACCGTGGCGATGTCCGGTGGCGCCAGCTCCTCCCACTGGTACAGCCGGAGGATCTCGCGCTCGGCTGGTTTCAACCTGGCGAGCGCATCGACTACCTCCACCGCCTCCTCGTTGCGCACCACCACCTCGTCGGGGGTCGGGACAGCGATATCCCGAGTTCCGGCGGCCCGCTCCGCGAGCCGATGCTTGCGGCGAGCGGTGCGCCGCTGATTCGCCAGCGTTCGGTAGGCAACGCCGTACAGCCACGCTCGGGCCTGGTCTCCTGCCGGGACGTCGTCCATCCGCCTCCACGCCACCAGAAACACCTCGGCGGCCGCATCCCATGCGTCCCACTTCAGTGCTCGCCGGGCGCAGTAGGCGAGCACCGCACGGTGATGAGCTGCGTAGAGGTGCTCGAACGCCACCTCCTTGCCCTCTTCTCTCCTGGGTGTTCGATCGTTCACCACGCGAGCCTCGGTTCCCATGTCCTTCTCGGGTGAGATGTCCGGGAGCGGCGAATTCTGACGACTCAAACGTAGACGCGATGAGCTGTCAGAACGGCTCGGGGGCGGACATCTCTCCGGTGGCGGCTACAGAGTGCCGCCGGGTCGCACGCCGGGAGGGAGCCAAGCTCCCTCCCGGACGCATATTCTGAGAGAACGGCGGAACTGACTCCAACCGGACGCGCGCGATGAAAGAGATCCGTGGCCGGGGTGAAAGGGGGCCCTCCTCGGTGAGGCCGCCACACAGTGTCTGGGCGTGCTCGCACTTTCGTGGGTGTCTTCCGGTCTCGAGCTCGCAAGCCATGAGCTCCGTTCGGGCGGTCGATAGCCGACGATTACCATCCTCGGCGTCATCACGTGGTGTGCCGGGAAGCCTGGTCGGCGCTGTCCCAGGTTGGAGCTGTCTTGAAACACCCGAAATCACCACGCGACCCGCAGCCACCGGTGGCCCTGGCGCCACGTTGCGATCTGGTTTCCTCTGTCCCGCACGGAGATGGCTCAGCCGGTGGGCCGACACGAGGGGCTCCATGCCTGAGGAAACGGTGACCGACGCATGATTCTGGTTCTGGTCGCCCATATCGCCGTCGCCGTCGCAGCGGTGATGCTCGGCGCCCGTTTGGGACGACGCGTGATGCTGGTGGGGGCGCTGGCTCCCGGTGCCTCGTTGGTGTGGGTGGTGACAGCGCTGTCGGTCACCACCGGGGGCGGGGCGGTGACCGAACAGGTGTCGTGGGTTGCGGCGCTGGGGTTGAACATCGACTTCCGCCTCGACGCTTTCGCGGCCTTGATGGTCGGCCTCATCGGGGGCATCGGGGTGCTGGTGTTCGTATACGCCTGGCGCTACTTCGGCGAACGCGAAGGCCTGGGCCGCTTCGCCGCGCACCTGGTGGTGTTCGCCGGGTCGATGTTCGGCCTGGTAACGGCGGACAACCTGCTCCTCTTGTTCCTCTTCTGGGAGTTGACGTCGATCACCTCGTATTTGCTCATCGGGTTCGAGGACAAGAGCGCCGCCGCCCGAGCAGCCGCACTCCAGGCCTTGTTGGTCACGGGGGCCGGCGGCCTGGCCATGCTCGCTGGCATCGTCGTCGTCGCCCAGGAAGGGGGAACCTATCTCCTCTCGAGAATCCTGACCGACCCACCCGCCACCGGCCGAGCAGCGGCCGGTCTGGGGCTCATCCTGGTGGGCGCCTTCAGCAAGTCGGCCCAAGCCCCCTTCCACTTCTGGCTGCCGGGAGCGATGTCGGCGCCCACCCCGGTCAGTGCGTACCTCCACTCGGCCACGATGGTGAAGGCCGGCATCTACCTCATCGCCCGCCTCGCCCCTGTTTTTGCCCCCCTCTTCGTCTGGTGGTCGCCACTGGTTGTTGGGGTCGGTCTCGCCACCATGCTGCTGGGAGGCTGGCGTGCCCTGGCTCAGAACGATCTCAAGCTTCTGCTCGCCCAGGGCACCGTCTCCCAGCTGGGGTTCATCGTAGTGCTCGTCGGAATCGGGATTCCAGAGCTCACTTTCGCCGGGGTGGCCATGATCCTCGCCCATGCCCTCTTCAAGGCGGCACTCTTCATGGTGGCCGGTATTGTCGATCATCAGGCCCACACACGCGACATTCGCCGCCTCACCGGCGTCGGCCGTGCCATGCCGGCGACTGCCGCCGTGGCAATGGCGGCCACGGCCTCCATGGCCGGCATTCCCCCATTGCTCGGCTTCGTGAGCAAGGAAGCGGCGCTGGAGGGGCTGCTTCACGACGGTGCGCTGTGGATGACGGCCGGGGTGGTGATCGGCTCGACGCTCACAGTCGCCTATGGCCTCAGGTTCCTGTGGAGCGGCTTCGTCACCAAGCCACCCGATCTCGTCACGGACCCGGCCGGACACGACGCCCCTGCTCCGACGGCGATGTTCCTGCTTCCGCCCGTCGTGTTGGTAGCCATCACCGTCGCAGCCGGTATCGCACCCGGTCTGGTGGACGGTCTGGTAGTGGCGGCGGCCGTCTCGCTGGACTCCGGGGCCTCCGAATACCACCTCCTCCTGTGGCACGGTTTCACTCTCGCCCTGGCCCTCTCGGTAGTCGCCTTCGCCGGAGGCTGGCTGCTGTGGCGGAGCCCGCTGGCAGCCGTGCGGAGATGGACCGGCCGCACCCCCGAAGCCACCAAGGTGTACGCGGCGTCGGTGACCGGGCTGAACCGCTGGGCCGACCGGATCACGACCGTCGTACAGAGCGGCTCGCTACCGGTGTACCTGAGCGTGATCCTCACCACCACGGTCGTCGTTCCCGGATACTTCCTGGTTCGCAACTTCGCCCTTCCGGCCGACCCCGTCTTCGCCGAATCTCCGATCCAGGCCACAGCCGCCGGCGTGGTCATGGCGGCAGCGCTGGGAGCGGCGGCGGCCCAGAGGAGGTTGGGCGCCGTCCTACTCCTAGGCGCGGCCGGTTACGGCGTGGCGGTCCTCTTCGTCATCCAGGGTGCCCCCGACCTCGCTTTGACCCAGCTGTTGATCGAAACGTTGGCGCTGGCATTGTTCATCTTGGTCCTGAGTCGGCTCCCGTCGCGCTTCGAGTTGCGTCAGTCGCGCATACGAGGCGTGGCCCGCCTGACGGTGGCAGTCGGCACCGGTCTCATGGCCGGGGCTTTCGCCCTGTGGGCAGCGGCAGGGCGCGTGGCACCTTCGCTGGCCGACGAATACGTGGTGCGGGCCGAGCCGGAAGGGGGCGGCCGCAATGTGGTCAACGTGATCCTGACCGACTTCCGAGCCCTCGACACCCTGGGCGAGATCACGGTCCTCACCGTCGCCGCCCTGGGGATCATGACCCTGGTGGGGGCGTCGCTTTTCCGGGGGTCTGCTTCGAAGGACGACCAATGATCGACCGCTCCATCATCCTCGATGGCCTCGTCGACCTCATCGTGCGTACGGCGCTCATCTTCTCACTCTTCTTGCTCTTCGCTGGACACAACGCCCCGGGAGGGGGATTCGTCGGTGGGTTGGTGGCGGGCATCACCCTCATTCTGCAGTTCGTGGCGGGTGGACGAGGGCGGCTCAAGGACATTCTGTGGGGACCGCCTGAGGTCTTGATGGGCATCGGCCTCGCCCTGTCCTTGTTCACCGGGACACTGGGGTGGGTGTGGGGTTCGACGTTCCTCGAGAGCGCCAAACTCGAAATCGCCGTTCCTCTCCTGGGCGTGGTCAAAGCCACCTCCGCCCTCCCCTTCGACATCGGTGTCTACGTGGTGGTGGTGGGGCTGACCGCCGCCCTCCTCCTCAGCCTGGGCGGAGAGGACGCGTCGTGATCATCATCCTGGCGATCACGGTTGCGGTGCTGTACGGGGTAGGTGCGTTCCTCATGCTCCAACGCAACCTGAGCCGAATCGTGATCGGGCTGGCCTTCTTCGGGCACGGTGCCAACCTGCTCTTGCTCATGGCGGGAGGGCGGGCGGGAAGGGCCCCCTTCGTCGGGGAGGGAGTGGGGCCGACATCCGACCCTCTCCCCCAGGCCTTGGCGCTCACGGCCGTCGTCATCACCTTTGGTGTGAGCGCCTACCTCCTGACCCTCGCTTATCGCAGTTGGCTGCTCATTCACACCGACGAGGTGGAGGACGATGTCGAGGACCGACGCATCGCCGAGATGGCCGCCGCCCGCACCGCCCGCGAAGACGAGGTTCCCGAGTCGACCGAGGACCTCGAGGATCGGCCGACGTGAACGTCCCCGCCGCCCTCCCTATCGTCCTGCCCCTCGCCGGGGCAGCCATCTCGATGGCGCTCGGGCGCTGGCACGCCGCCCGCCGAGTCCTCGGGGTGGCGGTGCTGGTCGGCACCCTGGCGGCTTCGGTCGTCCTGCTCGCCCAGGTCTCGGACGGGTCGATCGTGGCGGTGACGCTGGGAGCGTGGCAGGCGCCGATCGGCATAACCCTGGTGGTGGACACATTCGCCGCTTTCATGATGTGCGTCTCGGCCCTGATGCTGTTGGCGGTCCTCGTGTATGCCATCGGCAGCCCCAAGACCGACGACACCTACTCGTTCTTCCACCCCGTCTATCTGATCCTCGCCGCCGGAGTATCCGCCTCTTTCCTCACGGGCGACCTCTTCAACCTCTTCGTAGCCTTCGAGATCACCCTCACCGCCAGTTATGTGCTCATCACGTTTGGAGGGTCGCGCCTCCAAGTCCGCCACGGCATGAGTTACGTGGTCATCAACCTGATGGCCTCGACGTTGTTCATCACCGCCGTTGGCCTGATGTACGCCGCCACCGGCACGGTGAACATGGCCGACCTCGCCGGCAAGCTGACCGAGATCGATCCTGCTCTCCGGGCCGGCCTGGGCGTCCTCTTCTTGATCGTGTTCGGGATCAAGGCAGCCATCTTCCCGCTCTTCTTCTGGCTGCCCGACGCCTACCCGGCCGCCGCAGCCCCGGTTACGGCCATTTTCGCCGGGTTGCTCACCAAGATCGGCGTGTACACGATCATCCGCACTCAAACCCTCCTCTTCGGCGACGGCGGCCCTTCGACCCTGCTGCTGGTTGTGGCCGGGTTGACCATGGTGGTCGGAATCTTCGGGGCAATCGCCCAGGACGACATCAAGCGCATCCTCAGTTTCCACATCGTGAGCCAGATCGGCTACATGATCTTCGGGTTGGGTCTCTTCACAGTGGCTGGTCTGGCTGCCACCGTCCTCTTCGTAGTCCATCAGATCCTCATCAAGACCACCCTGTTCCTGGTCGGGGGCCTCATCGAGGAGAAGACAGGCACAGCTGCCCTGCGCAAGCTCGGGGGGATGATCCACGCCAGCCCTATCCTGGCAGCCCTGTTTCTCATCCCGGCCTTGAGCCTGGCGGGAATCCCGCCGTCTTCGGGTTTCGTGGCGAAGCTGGCGCTCGTCCAGGCCGGATTGGAGATCGGCCAGAACCTGATCGTGGCGCTATCGCTGGCGGTCAGCATCCTCACCCTGTTCTCGATGATCAAGATATGGGCCGGGGCGTTTTGGGGAGAACCCAACGAAAATCCCCCCATCCCCGAGGGCCTTGCCGCTGACCACCCCATCGGGCCCGTCTTGATGGTCGCACCCACGACGTTGCTGGTCGTGGCGGGCTTGGCGTTCGTCGTGGCGGCAGCCCCCCTCTATGAGCTGAGCGAAATCGCCGCCGCCAACCTCGTCGACACCTCGACGTACGTGAGGGCGGTGATGGCACCATGACCCGTCGAGTCTTTCGCCATGTGGTGATCGTGGCCTGGCTCACCACGGTGTGGGTGGCACTGTGGGAGGAGTTCACAGTTGCCAATGTCGTGGGCGGGGTGGGGGCGGCGATCGTCATCCTGTTGATGCTTCCCCCCCGCCAGCCCGGTCCCGTCCTGGGGTTCCGGCCAGTGGCCGCGGTTTGGCTCCTCATCTTCTTCAGTTGGAAGTTGGTGGAGGCGTCGGCGCGCCTGGCCTGGGAGGTGGTAACACCACGAAACAAGATCAACGCCGCCATCGTGGCGGTGCCCCTTGCCACCGAATCGCACGCCATTGCCACCATGGTCGCCAACATGGTGTCGCTGACGCCCGGAACCCTCACGTTGGAGGCCCGAGAGGATCCGCTCACTCTCTTCATTCATGTCCTGCACCTCAAGAGCTTCGAGGCAGAGAGGGCATCGGTCCATCAGTTGGAGCGTTTGTGCTTGCGCGCCTTTCCCGAACTGGGCCGGCGCCGGGCTGTCGATCGGAAGGTCACGCCATGATCGAGACCGCAGCCACCATCTCGCTGGTCCTGCTATCAGTGGCCGCCCTGGCCGCCCTGGCCAGGCTGCTGCGCGGCGGCTCGGTAGCAGAACGCATCGTTGCTCTCGACACCCTCCTGGTGATCGTGGTGAGCGGTCTCGGCGTGCAGGCGGCCCGCACGGGCGAGGACACTTACCTCGACGCCATGGTGGTGGCGGCCCTTCTCGGCTTCACCGGCACCTCCCTCGTGGCGAAGTACATCGAACGGAGAGGTGCCAGATGATGGAGTGGATCGCGGCCCTGTTCCTCGTCACCGGTGGGGTACTGGCGGTGATAGCAGCGGTGGGACTGCACCGGTTCGCCGATGTCTTCGCCCGCATGCACGCCGCCACCAAACCCGCCACGCTGGGACTGGTGATGATGCTCACCGGCGTGATACTCCTGCTGCCGGGGCCGGGGCCGATCGCCAAACTGATGTTGGTGATCCTCCTCCAGTTCATCACGGCCCCGGTGGGAGCCCATCTGGTGGGACGCGCCACCTTCCGAGCCGGGACCGAGCTGGCGCCCGACACCATCTTCGACGACTCATCCAAGACAATTCTCGACGAATGAGGCGAGGGCGTGCGACCCCGGGGCGGTGATTCAAGGACGAGGACGAAGCAAGCGGCGTCGCGGGCCGTCGAAACACCCACGTACTTGCGGCGGGGGGCACTCAGGTAGGGCAGAATGTGGACGATGGAACTAAGACGCGTCGTCATCACGGGGTTGGGAGTGGTGGCTGCTCCCGGCGTGGGACAGGTCGATTTCTGGCAGGGTCTGACGAAAGATCCAGGACCGGGTCCACATGGTGTTGCGGATTGGGATCCCGAGCCCACCATCCCGCGACGCGAAGCTCGGCGCCTCGACCGCTTCGCTCAGTTCGCGCTGGTGGCGGCCGCAGAGGCACTCGCCGAAGCCGGAGACCTGGGCACCGACCCCAATCGCGTAACCGTCAACGTTGCCACCGGTATCGGGGGTCTCGCCTCGCTCGAGGCGTTGATCGGAACTTCCTACGAAGACGAACCTCGCGCCTCCCCCCTGTGGATCCCGATGATGATGTGCAACGCCGCCGCCGCCGCCATCTCCATTCGATACGGCTTCGGGGGCCAGGCATCGACCCCGGTGGTGGCCTGTGCCGCCGGGGCTCAGGCGATCCTGGACGGCCTCCGCCAGATCCAGTGGGGTTACGCCGACGCCGCCGTCGTCGGCGGCGCTGAAGGCGCCATCCGCCCCCCGACCATCGAGGGATTCGCTTCCGCCAAGGCGCTGTCGCCCACGCTCACGGCGCGACCCTTCGATGTCGATCGCGACGGATTCGTTCTTGGAGAGGGAGCGGGGATCCTGGTCCTCGAGGAGCGCCAACACGCTTTGGAGCGCGGGGCGACCATCCTCGCCGAGATGGCTGGCGGTGCCTCTACCGCCGACGCCTACCACATAACCGCACCTCACCCGGAGGGCGACGGAGCCGAGCGAGCAGTGCGACTGGCGATCGCCGATGCCGGACTGACGCTGCCCGACGTGGGGTACGTCAATGCCCACGGTACCGGCACCGACCTCAACGACCGTACCGAAGGGGCGGTGATCGGGCGGATCTTCGGCGACGACCAGCCTCCCGTGTCTTCGGTCAAAGGGGTCACGGGCCATGCCCTCGGAGCGTCGGGTGCGATCGAAGCGCTGGTGGGAGTGATGGCCATCGAACGGTCTCAATTGCCTCCCAATGTGGGGTTGATGTCACAGGACCCCGAGATCCCACTCTACGACGTCGTGGGGGAACCCAGATTGTGGGAGCCGGCTCCGGTGGTATCGAACTCCTTTGGCTTCGGTGGCCACAACACGGTGCTCGTCATCCAACCGCACGCCTGAAGCATCCAATCGGCGAGTTCTCGTCCCTCTTTCGTCGTGGGGACCACAGTTCCGATGCGACGCCAAGGCACTCTGTTGTTTCGAATCAGCGGCCAGTGGGAGAGGTTGCGAGGTTGAGAGAGGTTCGATCGGCCAGCGTGAAGCGCTCGTCAGGCGCCCACAAACCCTGGGCGATGCCGGCGACATACTCGCCGACCACCGGGCCGTGCTTGAGAATCCCCCCCGATCCCCCGCCGGCCAGCACCATGTCCTCGTGATCGGGGTGGGTGTCGAAGAGAAAGTGGGTGTCGGGGGTCATGACGATGTGACACACCTTCTGGTCGGTGATCGGCTGACCCACCAGTTCGGGGAAGCGGTAGGCGAGGTATTGGCGCGATCGGGCCAGGGCCGAGCGGTCGACCACACGATCGTCGGAGTCGAGGTCGATGTCGGATTCGTGCCAGGCGATGACCGCCTTGAACCCGTAACCCTCCACGGCGGGGATGCCATAGCCGGGATACCCGTGGTCGATCCACACCGGGTGACGCTCAGAGTCGTAGACGTCGCTGCCTTCGGGGGGCGACGTGAAGATGACATCCTGGCGCACGACCCTCAACATTCGTCCCAGCGTGCGACGGAACATCGTCCCCATCCACGACCCTGTCGCCACCACGATCCGATCGGCCGCCAACTCGACACCATCGACGGCCAGCCGCTCGTCGGGGGTGGTGGTGGGCCGCCGTCTCACGAACTCACCCCCATCGGCCAGGAACTGTTGAAACCCCCGAACGAGGGCACGACGTGACCACACGAACCCCGCCTCGGGCTCGTAGAGGGCAAATGCCACCCGTTGGAAGTCGATGTGGGGGTAACGGGTGGCCAGTTCCGCCGGCGACAGCTTGAGAACGGGCACGCCCAACCCGCCAAGCGTGGGGATGGATGCTTCCTCCCAGTCAGATCGTCCCTCCTCGGCCATGACGAGGGCGCCCGTTTCCCGATAGAGTTCGACGTTCCATGCCTGACCGAGTTCCAGCCAACGAAGACGAGACTCCCGGGCCCAGCGGGTATACAGTTCGTCAGACCCGTGCGCGGCGCGGATCACACGATGGGTACCGGAGGACGCAGCCCGAGCATGACCCGGCTCCCAACCGTCGTAGAGGGTCACCCGGTGGCCGGCCCGTTGCAGCTCCAGGGCCGTCATGACGCCGACGATGCCGGCGCCGACAACGGCGAAACGGCGAGAAGAGCGGGTACTCATGGTTGAACGGGTAGCATAGTTGAATACTGTATTCACTGACGGTATGGTTCGGCAACCCATACGGAACAGCAGGAGAACGGGCGGATGAACCAGCTACCGGAAGGAACTCAGACTGTCGTCATGGGCATCGGCGACCTGAACGGGCTCCTGCGCGGCAAGCGCATCCCCGCCACCCACTGGCCCGTCATCGTCGAAGAGGGCATGGCAATGTCGAACGCCATCCTCGCCCTCGACATGACATGTGACATCTGGGACACCCTCTACACCAACATGGGCACCGGGTATCCCGACCTGCGGGTCTACCCTCTCACCGGCACCGCCCACCCGATGCCGTGGGACCCGGGGGCGGTGTTCGTCTTCGGTCGCGCCGAGGACGAGCACGGCCAGTCCATCCCCATCGATCCGCGCAACGTACTTGCCAGAGTCACCGAACGGGCCGCCTCGATGGGTTACGAGGTACGCATCGGCGCCGAACTCGAGTTTTACCTTCTCGACCCCGTGACGCTGCGGCCTCGGGAGAGCGGCATCCAGGTCTACGGGCTGGAACGAGCAATGGAACTCGAACAGGTGCTGGGTCCGATACGCAACGACCTCGTCACTGCCGGCATCCCCATCGAGCAGTCCAACCCCGAGTACGCCCCGGGCCAGGTCGAAGTGAACATTCGTTTCGGCGAGGCACTGGACACCGCCGACCGGGTCGTCGCCTTCCGCGGGATGGTCAAACAGCTCGCCATCGCCCACGGGTGCCGAGCCACATTCATGTCCAAACCTTTCTTCGAGCTGTCCGGAAACGGGTTCCACGTCCACCACTCCCTGTGGAAAGGCGACGAGAACGTCTTCGCCTCCAATGGAAAGCTGTCCGACATCGGCCGGGCCTACCTGGGGGGTATGCGGTCGCGTATCGTCGAGTCTTCGATCTGCGCCGCCTCCACTCCCAACGCCTACCGGCGGCGCCAGGCCTACTCCTTTTGTCCCATCAACGACACCTGGGGATACGACAACCGCACCATCGCGTTGCGGGTCCTCGAAGGACAAGACGGATCCACCCGGGTGGAACAACGCGACGGGTCCGCCGACACCAACCCGTACCTCCTCATGGCCACCCAGATCGCCGCTGGGCTGGATGGCATCGAGAACAACACCGACCCGGGCGATCCAGAGCTCGGCGACGGCTACGTCAACGAGCAGGCCGCTCCACTCCCCACCGACCAGACTACCGCCCTCGAGGTGGCCCGCTCCTCGGAGTGGTTGACCGACCTGTTGGGCCCCGAGCTGCTGGGAGTGTGGTTGAGCCAGGCCGAGCGAGAGCTCGAGTTCGTCAACGCCCAGGTGACCCCCGTCGAGGTCGACCGATATCTCGGTAATTTCTGATGCAGCTGGGACGAGTCATCGGCAAGGCAACCGGCACCGCCAAGGATCCCAGCCTCAGCGGCCACAAGCTGCTGGTTGTCGACCTGGTCGATGGCAACGGCCACATCGTGACCCCCCACCAGATCGTGATCGACGCCATCGGCGCCGGCGACGGCGACCTCGTGCTCGTGGCCACCGGCTCGGCGGCCCGCCAGACCGCTCCAACGCGGAGTGCCGCTACCGACGCCACGGCAGTTGCCATCATCGACGAGGTAACCGCCGGTACGAATTGAGTTTCCGGAAGACAGCTCGAAAGGAGAGCATGCCCTCATGGCAGAACAGATCGCACTCGGGATGATCGAGACCCGTGGTGTAACGGCGGCGATAGAAGCCGCCGACGCCATGGCCAAGGCCGCCAACGTCACC
>JBGTLA010000007.1:0-9056 GCA_041744375.1 Acidimicrobiia bacterium
CGCAGCGAAGACTCGGGTGTTTCGCGCGGGATCGCCATCAGCTCCGGTGTCGCACGGAGAAAGTCGTCGATCCGCCCTATCGCCTCGTCCTGGGTCATTCTGGCGACGCCGAACGGCATCGGATCCTGGTCGGCGGGGAAGTGGCCGGACGACGTGACGAGGCCCAGCGTGGTGTTGGCCAACGCTCGGTCGAGTGGAGCGAACGGCCGATCGTCATAGGTGTGGGGCCTTTGTTCTCCGGGTCTCGGGCAGTACGCCTTCACCTGCCATTCGTATGCCAGATCGATGAGCCGCTCGGGCGGAGCCCCGTCGAACAATTCCCCCACCTCGCGGAGCACGAGACGCACGAACTCCGCCGCCTCGTCAGAATTGAGTCTCTTCAGAAACTTGAACGACAGGTCGTTCCGGGAGCCGTAGGCGAATGAGTTCTTGAAGTCGTCTAGCGACTCGATGTCATTTGGCATGTTCAGGTCAACCGGTGTCGCTCCCGTTCTGTTCCGGTGTCGCTTCCCATGGTGAAACCATCGGAATCCAGTCGGCGGCATGTTGTCGATGAGGAGGTGGACACTCCCCGGCTTGGCTTCTCGGCTGACGGCAGGCCCGACCGGCTGCGAGCAGAAGGGCGAGGCCCCTGTCGTCCTCGGATCGTGGACGGCCGCGGCGGCGACTTCGTCGTCGGCCATCGGCACTTTGTTCACGAACTGGAACGCAG
Organism: Acidimicrobiia bacterium; assembly: GCA_041744375.1. GTDB lineage: Bacteria > Actinomycetota > Acidimicrobiia > Spongiisociales > ZC4RG35 > JBGTLA01. The sequence continues at coordinate 713 of JBGTLA010000007.1, forward strand.
ATTCGGACGGATCGCCCGACGTCTCGCTGCGATCCGGTTCGAAGTCGAAGGCTTGGAACGGATCGATCCGGCGGAGCAGTGCGTCGTGGTCCCGCTTCATGAGGGATGGCGGGCGCCCTCGCCCTGCTTCGGCTTGAGCTGGATCGGAGATTCGTCGTGCGGGATGAGCTTTGCGACGGGCCGGCTCGGTGGTTCCTTGCGTGCTACCAGCCATCCCAGGGTCAATACCGGTCCGTCGGTTGCCTCACTTCGTCGGTTTCACCGAGACGTCGGCCAAGTCTTCGACAGCGGGGACAGCCTGGTCGTCTTCGCCCAGGGTCCGCTCCTCGGGGGTGGAGGTCGCGTTCCGGCCGGGCGCATACCGTCTCGTCTACCACTTCGGCCAGCCACTCCTCTCTGTCGTGCTCACCGGCAGCCCACCGGGTGTGACAGCATCCATTTGCCCCCACCCTGCTGTTCGGGCTGCGCGTCGATGTGGGCGCTGGAGCCGATCCCGCCCGAGGCACTCGATGCATCCGCCTTTCGCGCTCTCGAGCGGTCAATGAAACGAATGGCACTCGAGAACCGACGGCCCCGGCGGTTCCAATCCGAAACCACGGCTGGTGGAATGGCTACGGTGAGCCTCGCCTACCTGCACCAGAACGAAGTGGATCTCGTCGCCGAATTCACGGTGGAGATCACCGAGAAACGTCGGCGGCGCGGGCGATCGAGATCCTCGAACGTGATCCGCTCGCCGCCAGGGTCTGGTGGTCGAGCTGGGGAGGCGGTCACCCTTGGAGGGTATGTCGGGGTGGAAGCGCAGTCCGCCAACACGTAGGAGAGACGGAAGCTGTCGTAGCGGTACCCGGGTTCGGATGTGGTGGTCGAGACCATGACGCGGGACGCGATCGAGAATTGAGGGTTTGGCTGCCTCCCGTGTCAGCGAGGCCCCGCCGACCGTGCTGCGCGACGGAGTCCGATCGTCTGGAGGATGGCAAAGTCGGCGACGACGACCGTCACCACCACCAGTGCCCACAGGCCAGTGGTCGACATGAACCCCTGGTAGAGGGTGAGGACGATGATGGCGATGCTCACCCAGGCCAAGTCAGAAAAGATCACCAGCCTCACCATCTCTCTTCTGGGCTCACGCGCCGTCACCGCCACCCACCCCGCAAAGGGCAGCAGCCCTAAGCCAACTGCGATGGTGCTCCAACGGGGGATCTCGAGCCAGCGAGAAAGCGGTGCGGAGGCCGCCAGGAGGACGACGCCGGTGGCGGCGCTGAATCCGGCGTTGGCGGCGAGGCTTCGGGTGAGAAGGTGCCGAGACATCGAGTTCCTTTCGTCTGCTTCTCCATCTTCTACTGCCCATCTTCTGCCCCTGGAGGTCATGCTGACAACTACGTGACAGGTAATGGAGAGCGGCCCTCACCGGTGTAGGGTGCAATTCATGGGTGGCATCGGTTTCGGGGCTCAGCTTCGTCAATGGCGCAGTGTCGGCGGAATGAGCCAGCTGGACCTCGCCGTCCGTGCTGATGTCTCCCAGCGTCATATCAGTTTCTTGGAAACCGGTCGCTCCCGCCCCAGCCGTGAGATGGTGATCCACCTCGCCCAGGCGCTGGACGTGCCACCGCGCGAGCAGAACTTGCTACTGCTGGCCGCCGGTCACGCCCCTAGCTTCGCCGAGACCCCTCTCGACGACCTCGAGCACATCACCGGTGTGCTCGACTTCATCCTCGAGGCGCATGAGCCCAACATCTCCATCGTGGTCGACCGCCAATGGAATCTCCTCCGCTCCAACCGAGCCGCCACCGCCTTTGTCTCGAAGCTGTTCCCGGAGTCTGTCAGCTGGACGCCGCCCCTCAACGTGATGCGGGTCAATTTCCATCCAGACGGCATGCGGCGTCACATGCTGGGCTGGGAGGCGACCGCATCCGCCCTCTTGCGACGACTAGAACGCGACGCTGCTTCGCATCCTCACGACGACAGTCTTCGGGAGCTCGTCGATGAGGTGAAGAGCTATCCGGGGGTGGAACCGCTGTCTGGGTCGTTGCCTCGCGCAGAAATCGGTGACCTGTTGGTCCCGGCTACCTATGTGGTCGACGGTGAGGAAGTGTCGCTGTTCACGACCATCGCCGTCATCGGTGACGCCCACGATCTCACCCTCGCCGAGCTGCGCCTGGAGACCTTCTGGCCGCTCGATTCACTGTCGGCAGAGCGATGGCGCCGGATGTTCGGCTGAGCCCTTCCGCTAGCTCCACTGGAGACCGTGGTCCAGTGCGCGGGGGCGACGTCGGCTGCGCGCAAGATCGCGGACCGTGTGGCGTTAGTCCGGAATGGGCTTGGCCAAGGGTCGGTTACCCATGGCATGGTGCGCACCTTTCGGTGGATGCTGATCGCATTCGGATTGGGCCTGATGGCCTGTACCTCCGAAGACCGTTTGGCGGCTGAGGTGCGGCCCTTCGCCGAGGTCCAGGCCTCTGAGTTCTCTTTCGAGACGGACCCAACCAATCCCAGCCGCGCAGTGTTTCGGGTCACGACCACCGAACCCATGATCTGTGCCATCGTGTGGGGCGAAGACGCCTCGCTGGGCAACTTCAACAACTCCTTGAACATGGCCGGCACCGGCATCGTCCAGCACGATGTGCTCCTTCCCGGCGCCGAGCCCGGGGTGGAGTACACATTTGTGGTCCAGGGGACCACCGCCGACGGGACTCTCTACCGGTCTGAAGTATCGACGTTCACCCTCACCGAACTTGAGTCTGTCGCGCCTCCTTCTGACACCCGCCCCAATCTGGCCTTGGGGGCTTCAGTCACCGATGTGAGCTCGGAGTTCGGTTCGGCTTTCGCCGCTGCCAACGCCGTCGACGGTGATCTGAGCACTGAGTGGTCAACGGCGGGTGACGGCGATGAGGCATTCATCACCATCGACTTGGGCGAACCGGTTGAGGTCGGAGGCGTGGAGTTCCTTACCCGGTCGATGACCGACGGTTCGGCGATCACCGACACGTTCGCGCTCCGCGTCGACGGAGGGGAAACGTTGGGTCCGTTTCCGGCAGGCAACCCCGCCGAGACCGCCACGGCACACGTCTCGGTAACAGGTCAGGTGTTGACCTTCGAGGTCGTCACCTCCTCTGGGGGCAACACCGGCGCGGTGGAGATCAGGGTCTTTGCGCCCTGACTGACTGAAGACTTGTGCATCAATGCAACGCCCGTACGCCGATGAGACCGAGCGCGCACAGCGTGGCCCCGACGGCCACCAACCTCGCGTCGGAGTTGTGACGGAGCCAGATCATCGCCACCACCCCAACCGCAACAACTCCGACGAGCTGAAGGCCCACTCCGGCGTTGGTGGTAGGAAGCAGAATGTTTCGGATGTCCACCCCGCCGATCTCCTTTCACTACCTTGCTCCTGGTTCAACATGATCAACACCCGCCCGCCAACGACGCCGAAACGATCGTCGGAACCCCGACAATCGTCGCCGCGGTGTGACTGCCAACGTGTTGAGCCGTCTATGAGATCGAGAGTTGCCTTCATGACAGCGATTGTCGTGGTGCTTGCCGCCTGCGGCGGCGAGAGTTCCAGAGAAGATCCGACGCCGACCACTGCGGCGCCCACCACTGCGACGCCCACCACCACTGTCCCGCCGACAGACGAGGAGTCGGACCCAGGTGGTCTGGGCCCTTCCCCTGATGGTTTCCCAGAGGGAGAGTCGGCACTCGACGATATGACGGCATCTTCGTTCCCAGATCCTCTGGTGCCTCCGGGAGAGATCATCTCGGGGGGTCCTCCCCCGGACGGAATTCCTCCCCTGGACGCTCCCAGTTTCGTGGGCGTCGAGACTGCCGACATATGGCTCAAAGACGCCGAGCCGGTGGTGGTGCTCGACATCGATGGGGATGCCCGGGCCTACCCGGTTCAGATACTGATGTGGCATGAGATCGTCAATGACACCGTAAGCGGGGTGCCTGTTTCGGTGACCTACTGCCCGTTGTGCAACAGCGCAATGACCTACGTTCGGGAGGTCGACGGTCACGAGACCACCTTCGGCACATCGGGTCGCCTTTTCGCCTCGGCGTTAGTCATGTACGACCGGGCGACCGAGTCGTTGTGGACCCACTTCGACGGTCGAGCCGTGGTGGGAGTCCTCACCGGCCACCAACTCGAACCTGTCGCCTCGCCGCTGCTCGCCTGGGCCGACTTCAAGGCGGCCCACCCCGAGGGGCAGGTCCTCGATCGGGAGACGACGGGTCACAGCCGCCCATATGGCAACAATCCCTACGGCGGCTATGACAACCCTGAAGGTTTCCCATTCCTCTTCAGGGGCGACGTCGACGCCCGTTCCACCGCCATGCAACGAGTAGTCGGTGTGCGGAGCGAAGAGGCCGCTAGGGCTTGGACGCTGGAGGCGATTTCCGATGGCGAGGCCGCCGCCACCAACTCGGAGGTGGGAGAAGTGCCGGTGGTGATCTTCTGGAAGTCCGGCCAGAACAGCGCGCTCGATAGCGGAGACATCGACGAAGGGCGTGACGTGGGTTCGGTCGGCGTCTTCTCACCCACCGTCGATGGACAGGACCTGACGTTCGTCGCTGAGGGCGACACCTTCGTCGACGAACAGACCAATTCGATATGGGACATCGCCGGTCGGGCGACAGCAGGCGAACTCGAGGGCTCGGCCTTGGAGCGCATCCCGCACCTGGACACGTTCTGGTTCGCGTGGTCGACGTACGCCCACGAGACCGACCTGATCGAGGCATGATGGCACGGTCGAAGCTCGTCTGGGCGGCTTCGACGATCGCGGCAGTAGCCCTCGTTGCGGTGGTGGTGGTCCTTGCCACCTCCTCCTCTCCGGCCAGCCCATCGCCACAGCCCCCCGCCGGCTCCGTAGACGTGCCCTTCGAGTACCTGGACGGAAGTGGAGGTAACCTGGCCGACTTCGTCGGGACCCCGGTGGTCGTCAACTTCTGGGCCTCATGGTGCCCGGCATGTGTGGCAGAGATGCCCGACTTCGAAGAGGTCCACCAGGGGTTCGGAGATGAAGTTGTTTTCCTCGGCCTGAAGATGCAAGAAACCAACCCGGCCGCGGCACAAGACCTCATCGAGCAGACCGGTGTGACCTATCTGTTGGGGCGCGATCCTGACGGATCGATCTTCACTGAGTTCGGGGGAATCGCCATGCCGACGACGGTCTTCATCGACGCCGGCGGCGAGGTGGCGACCACCTACGCCGGAGCCATCTTCGCCCGCGACCTCGAGGAGCTGATCCGACGCGAACTGCTCGCGTCCTGATCCTCGGGGCTCGAACGGGACCTGGCTAAGACTTTCCGGTGCGCTACGTTGGCAGCTGAACCCATGGCACAGCTCTCCGACCTGGCGACCGATCAGCATCTGGCCTGGCTGGCGCGCAGCTTCGGCCGACCCGATTACCTGCCCCTAACAGTCCAGGATCTCGAGGTGTTGTCGAGTTGTGCTGAACTGGTCAAGCGCTATCGAGGGTCGCACCTGTTCCGCCAGGGCGAACCGGCACAGGCAGCCTATCTCATCCGCGAAGGCGAGGTCGACATCTATCGCATCCACTCGGGCTCGCCCCGGGTGGTGTCGCGGGTCGGCGTGGGCTCCGTCATCGGGGATATCGCCATGTTCGGCGAAGGAGGCTACAAGTCCTCGGCTCGCGCTGTGGGATCCGTGCGGGCCTTCCGTTTCGAGCGCTCCACTCTTCTGCCCGAACTGGCCAAACATCCGTCGATCTGCCTGCGCTGGCTGGTGTCGGGGCTCAACCAACTGGAGCGTACCCAGCGCCGGATCATCCACCTCATGCACAAGACGGTTCTCGCCCAGGTGGCAGACTTGCTGGCGGAGGAGGCCGAGACCCGGTCGGAGATAAGCCTGTCACAAGCTTCAATCGCCACGTTGCTCGGGGTCAGCCGCCAGTCTGTGAACGAGGCGCTGGGCGAACTGCGTGACAGGGGAGCCATCGAGACGGGATACCGAATGATCAAGGTGCTCGATATCACCGTGCTCCAGATTGTGGCTTCCCAACAGCCTTCCCGCTGAAGGCCGCGTCAGCATCGGTGCACCGTCGAGACTTGAGTCGAGAAGGTGTCGGCGACCACGGCGCGCCGTCATCTCACTGGCTGGACTCGATGCGGACTTCGTTCCAGAACGCCACGTGCTCGGCGATGTCCGAGGCGGCGCGAGACGGTGTGTGGTAGGTCCAGCCGACGCTCTCATGGGTGTGTCCGTCGATGACGGTGTCGAAATAGCTGGCCTTCCCCTTCCAGAAGCAGCGAGAGGTGACATCGGTCTCGACGAGGTGCTCCCAGTTGATGGAGTCGGGCGGGAAGTACGAATTTCCCTCGAGCGATACCACCCGGTCCGTCTCGGCGAGAACTACTCCGTCCAAAATGGCTCGTGTCGTCATTTCTTCTCCTTGAACTCGGTAAGAAGTTGAACCACGCCCTCCCCAGACGGTCGGTGGCATTGTCGGCTTGCCGACCGAGTTCTACGAGATTGTCGTCTCCCCGACCATTCTCGAAGCGACGAGGGCCGCTTCGGGGTTGGACCATTCGATTCGCCCAACTTGGAGATGACCATGACTGACAGTACATACGACGTACTCGTGCTCGGGGGAGGACCCGCCGGAGAGAACGCTGCCGAAGTGGCCGCCCAACACGGTCTGGCGGTGGCGGTCGTGGAGCGGGAACTGGTGGGGGGTGAGTGCTCTTACTGGGCGTGCATGCCTTCCAAGGCGCTGCTTCGTCCCGGCGACATGCTCGATGCCGCCACACGCACCCCCGGGTTCGTCGGCGGTCACATCGATGTGGAGGAGACGCTGGCAAGGAGGAACTCGCTGGCGGCGAACTGGGACGATGCCGGACAGGTGGCGTGGTTGGAGAGCGCGGGCGTCCATCTCATCAGAGGACATGGCCGCCTCGCAGGTGAAAGGACGGTGGAGGTTGTGGCCAGCGACGGCAGCCTGGCGACGTACGAGGCGTCGCAGGGAGTGATCGTGGCGACGGGCACGGCTGCTTCTATGCCGCCTATTGAGGGGTTGACAGAGGCTGGGGTGTGGGATAGCCGAGACGTGACAGCGGCCAAAGAGGTGCCGAGGCGGCTCCTCGTGATCGGCGGCGGTGTGGTGGGTGTGGAGATGGCCCAGGCATGGAGGTCGCTGGGTAGCGACGAGGTCACCGTAGTCGAGCTTTTCGACAGACTCCTCGCCCGAGAAGAGCCCGTGGCCGGCTCTGAGCTCCGCCAGGCCTTCGAGAACAGCGGAATTAGCGTGTTCACCGATGCCCGCACCGACAAGATCACACGGATGGCGCCGGACGGTCCCGTCGTGGCCGAAATCACCCTCGACGACGGGTCACAGGTCTCCATCGAAGCCGACGAGGTACTCGTCGCCACCGGCCGGCGGCCGCTGACTCAGGATATCGGCCTCGAGACAGTCGGCCTGGAGCCGGGCCGCTACATCGACGTCGATGACCAACTTCGTGCCGCCGGCGTCGATGGGCACTGGCTCTACGCGGTCGGCGACGTGAACGGTCGCTCACTTCTCACCCACACCGGCAAGTACCAGGCGCGAATCGCCGGCGCCCACATTGCCGGGGTTGCCACCCGGGCGTGGGGAGACACCAAAGCGACTCCGCGAGTGGTCTTCACGAACCCCAAGGTGGCAGCGGTGGGAATGACCGAAGCCGAGGCCCGCGAGTCCGGCCTCTCGGTACACGTTGTCTCCTACGACATCGGCAACGTTGCCGGGGCCGCAACCTTTGGCCGGGGCTACGAAGGCACATGCAAACTCGTCATCGATGCCGACCGGGGAGTGATCGTGGGAGCGACCTTCATCGGGCCGATGACTGGAGAATTGCTCCATGCCGCCACCATTGCCATAGTCGGCGAGGTGCCGCTCGACACATTGTGGCATGCCGTACCTGCGTTCCCCATCCTCAGCGAGGTGTGGCTCCGGCTACTGGAGACGTACCGCGACGAATATCAACACGAGTTCCTGTGACCAAACCGAGATTGGAAACAGCCCTACGGCGGGCAGTCCGCTGGCTCGTTCCGGCGCTCTTGATCACCCCGCTGCTCTTGATGGCATCGGTGCCGGCGAACCCCATGACCGCGGCGATGACCCAGCTCGGGGTGGTGGTCCTCTACGGTCTCGTGCTGGCGATGTCGCTCGGCCACCTGCTGGATGCGCCCTGGTTCACCGACCTCGGCCCAATGGCCCGGTGGTTCGCTTCTGGGGCATCCCTGGTGGCGTTGACCACCGGGGCGGTGGCGCTCGTCACCATCGCCTCCTCGGCGGCCCTGCGGCTGGAACCGTCGCTCCAGTTCCTGCAGTTGCTGTCGGCCCTCGACATC
>JBGTLA010000008.1:0-6441 GCA_041744375.1 Acidimicrobiia bacterium
AACAGGTCACCGCCACCGTCGTCGACATAACCCAACGCCCGCACCAAAAACGCCGCCATCTGACCCCGAGTCACGAAATCGTCAGGACAGAACCGGCTGTTGGTGGGCGGGTTACAACCCCGGGTCACCCCCGCCGTTCCCGACCGGTCGATGTCACCTTCGAACACCGACGCGTCGTCGTCGTCGAACAGGTCACCGCCACCGTCGTCGGCGTAACCCAACGCCCGCACCTCCAGGGGTACTCGTCAGCTTCGACGGCGGATACCGCCTGGACGTCTCCCAGGGGGCCATCGACGTACACCGGTTCCAGGCCAACGTCCGCGACGGCCTGGGATTCCTGGCAGCAGGCAGATACAAGTCGGCTCTGACCGCGCTCACCGAAGCGTCGGCGGAGTGGGACGAGCCTGCGTTTGCCCGATCTGGCGCACCTCGACTCACTCCGTGGTGAGATCATCGAACTCGACAGGCTCCACCATGAAGCGCTGATCGGGCTCGGTGTCGCCCGCCTGGAGATGTCGGGGTGGTCCCCGGACGTGTCGGAGATCGAACGCCTCGTGGACAGATACCCGCTGGACGAGAGGTCGTGGCGACTTCTGATCCCCGGCCACTACCGCTCCGGCCGTCAGGCCGAGAGCCTGGTCGCCTTCCAGCGAGCCTCAGAGATCCTCTCCACGGAACTCGGCCTGGAACCCGGGCCGGAACTGAGGAGGATCGAGGAACACGTTCTGACCCACGACTCTGCCCTGGAGCCTCCACTGCTCTCCGTGGTCGACCTTCCCTCATTCACCACTCCCTTCCGCGGACGCACCGAGACCGTTCGTCAGTTGGAGGAGGCGGTCCCGGGGCAGCGACTGATCACGCTGGTGGGCATGGGTGGGGTCGGTAAGACGCGGTTGGCGGTAGAAGCTGGGAACCTGGCCGCCGACAGGTTCGTCGACGGCGTCTGCTTCGTCAGCCTGGAGTCGCTGGAGGACCCCAGCCTGGTGCCCCTGGCCGTCCGAGACGCCGTCTCCAACGGACCCCGTCCTTCCACCCGTTCCCCTGCCGAGGTCATCGGGAATCGCAACATGCTCTTGGTGATCGACAACTGTGAGCACCTGATCGATGCGGTGGGCGACACGGTGGTGGACCTGCTGCGATCGTGCTCCGCGCTCTCCATTCTCGCCACCAGTCGCACTCCTCTGGGCGTGAACGGCGAGATGACCTGGACCGTGCCTCCCCTCGAGCTCCCCGACAGGCGATCACCTCCCCCGGACATTGCGCAGACGGAGTCGGTGGCGTTCTTCGTCGAGGCCGCACAGCGAGTCCGCCGGGACTTCGCCCTCGACTCCGGCAACGCGGCCGTCATCGCAGACATCTGTCGGCACCTGGCCGGTCTCCCCCTCGCCATTGAGTTGACAGCGGCCCTGAGCGACGTGCTCACCCCCCACGACATCCACGAGCTGACTACAGACTCCGAGCACACGCCGACCCGCGACGAGCGCGGTCGCCCCAGCCGACATCGCAGCCTCGACGACACGGTGGAATGGAGCCTGAGGTTGCTGCACGCGTCCGACCGTCACGTTTTCGAGCGTATGGCCGTGTTCGCCGGCTCCGTCGACCAGGAGGCCATCGCAGCCGTGTGCCACGACAAGGATCGAGGCTGCCTTGTCGACTCTCTCCAGAGGCTCTCCAACAGCTCGCTGATCACAGTCGACGTTTCGGGCAAGCGCGCCGCCTACGGCCAGTTGCCGCCGATCAGGCAGGTGGCCGGTCAAAGGGTCCCCGTCTCCGAACGGGCTGAGCTCCAGTCGACCCACACTGGGTACTTCATCGACCTGGCGACCTCCGGGCTCGGACGGGGCGGTGCCGGCCAGCTGGCCTGGTTCGAGCGGATCGACGCCGTCATCGACGAGGTGCGGATCGCCCTCGATCGGGTCTAAGAGGCCGACCCTCCCGCTGGGCTGAGGACGGCGGTGGCTCTCTTCCCGTACATGGCCGCCGACGGCTTAAGGAAGGTCGGCTCCGTATCCATGCCATGCGCAACGCGGCCAGCGGCGCCGCCGAGACCCACATCGCCGACGCCTACAAAGCAGAGGGCGTGCTGGCTCACGCCATGGCTGACCAGATGGCCGCAGAACACCTGCTCGCAGAGGCCGTCTACAGGTACACCCGCCTGGGCAACCGCCTCCAGATGGCCAGGGCACTCAACAATCTCGGAGTGGTAGCGCTCGATTCAGGAGACCTGGCGGCGGCGTGGGACAGCTACTCCCGGGCGCGGGCGGTATTCGAGGAGGAGGCTCATGCGCCGGGGATGGCGGCAACGGCCCTCAACCTCGGTGTGGCCGAGTTCCAGCGGGAACGAGCCGAACCAGCTCGCATATGGTTCGAACGTGCCCTCGGCGAGTTCCGTGTGCTCGGCGACCAGAGCGAGGAGGCCCACGCCATGATGCGCCTCGCCAATGTGCTCCTGTACGAAGGGGACGTCGACGGAAGCGCCACCTGGTTGGGAGCCGCCCGTCAGCTCAACTCCGAGCTGGGCGACACGGAGGCGGTCGCCAGAGCGGACTGGCAAGCGGCTCACATCGCACTGGAAAGGGGAGACGTCGAGGCAGCCGCTTCTTTCGTCGCTAGAACGGCTCAGGCCGCCCGGTCCCTCCAGCATCAGACGGAGTGGATGGCAGGACTCCTGGAGTCCGCAGCCCAGATCGCCCAAGACGTCAGCCGCCGGGATGTGGCGGTGGCGCTCCTCGCCGCGGCCGCCCGTTTCCGGCGCATCACCGGCACAGCCCGTCCTGCCCAGTGGAAGGCCTTCTACGACGATCTCGAGCAATCCCTTCGCCAGCAGGCCGGCATCTCCTACGCCGCGGCATTGGCGAGGGGGAAGGCGATGTCGATGCAGGAGGCACTGACTCTCGTCATCCAGAGCCTCGGGAGGGGCGAATCAGGGCTGGACCCGACCACTCAGGCACCGAATCGGGAGACAGTGTCGAACGTCACTGAAGGCGAGCGCCCTCGGGACCGGGCGAGCTAGCGAACCGGCAGGGGTCGCACGGCGGCGGCGAGGGCGGCGTAGGTGATTTCGCCCATGTGTTTGTCGTCTTCGTCCAGAAGGTTGGCCATCACCTTGAGGGTCCATTCCATCAACGGTCGATTGCGCAGGCCGACGTGCGCGAGGGTCCGCATGAGGGGAGGGTTGCCAATCAGCTTCACGAAGATGCGGGCCATCTTGTAGTAGAGCCCGTACTCGTCGTCTAGACGCTGCGTGTAGCGGTGCAGGAGCGAGGGGTCGCCGGCCCCGAGCGCCTGCGTCACGTACTCCGCCGCGAGACGGCCCGTTTCGTAGCCGTAGGAGATACCCTCGCCATTCCAGGGGTTGATCGCCCCGGCGGCGTCGCCCACGACCACCCAGTTGGCGCCCACCAGTGGCCCTTTCGAGAACGACATGGTCAACTTGCCCCCCTCGGGATTGCTGAGCTTGGAGTGATCCCCCAAATCCCAGTAATCGGGTGCGCTGTGGTCGACGTAGTCGTTCATCATCCGGGTGGTGTTGACGTGCTTCCACCGCTTGAACGTGGAGAGCAGGCCCACCCCCACGTTGACAGTGCCGTCTCCGAGCGGGAAAACCCAGCCGTATCCGGGCATGGAGGCGCCCGAGTCGTCGCGGATGTCGAGCTGGCTCTCGAGAAACGTGTCCCCCGACCGCGGGCTCGAGTAATACCCTCTAGCGGCCAGGCCCATCGGATAGTCCTTGCGACGGCTCGTCCCGAGCACCCGTCCGAATCGGTCGAGCGAACCGTCGGCAATCACCACCATATCGGGCTCGACCCGTTCGGTCTCGCCGCCGTGGACGAGGTCGACGGCAACCAAGCGGCCTTCATCGACCACCGGCTTGGCTTCGGTCTTCTGCCGGACCGCAACCCCCTGTTTCTCGGTGAGTCGAGCAACCTGCTCGTCGAGGTCTCGGCGCCTGATCACGCCCCCCCAGTTGGGGAACCGACTGTGATCGGGCCAGGCCATCTCCAACATCAGATCGTCACCGGCATACGAGCGCAATCCGGTGATGGTGTGGAACTCGGCAACGGCGAAATCGAAACCCATGTCCTGAAGCTGGAGAATCGCCCGGGGTGTGAGCCCGTCGCCGCAGGTCTTGTCGCGGGGAAATTCCTTCTTCTCTACGAGGGTGACGTCGTGCCCGTCGCGGGCCAGCCAGTAGGAGGCTGAGGCTCCTGCCGGTCCGCCGCCTACGACCAACACGTTGGGCGATGCCATTGGGAAAGGATATAGGGCGCCGCGCGGCGACCGGCAATCGCTCATGGACCCAAAAGAGCCACCTCGACGCTCCCAGGTAGAATCGACCCATGGAGACCGGGCTCCGCATCGCATTGGAGTTGACAGAGTTGGGTGCTCGCCTGCGAGCGCAGCGCTACCGACGCGAAAACCCCGAAGCCTCGGAGGACGAGGTCGGTGCGGTTGTGGCGACCTGGTGGGCAGATCGCTCCATCGCGCCTGATGGCGACGCGGTGGGAAGAGCATCGACATGGCAGAGCATCCGCTGAGCAACTCGCTCGAAGCGAGCCTGCGTCGGAGAGTGGCAGATGTCGCCTCGCTGGGCGTCGGATACGCCCTCGTCGGTGGTCTCGCCGTGTCCGTCCGAGCGGAGCCGCGCCTGACCCGTGACGTCGATTTCGCCATCTCGATCCCCGACGATGCCGCCGCCGAGGCCTTCGTCCACCGGCTGACTGAGATGGGATACACGCCCGAGAGCGTCGTCGAGAACGAGGCAACCGAGCGCCTTGCCACGGTCAGGCTGTGCAGAGCCGACGATCCGGGGAGCATCACCGACCTGCTGTTTGCCTCGTGCGGCATCGAGCCTGAGATCGTCAGGTCCGCCGAAGAGTTGGAGATCCTGTCGGGTTTGGTTCTACCGGTGGCCACCACCGGCCACCTCATCGCCATGAAGCTCCTGGCACGAGACGATCGTCACCGGCCGGCCGACGCCGACGACCTCCGCTCTCTCGGGGCGGTGGCCGACACGACCGCCTGGGCCGAGGCACTCGAGGCGGTTCGTCTCATCACTGCGCGCGGATACTCCCGAGAGAGAGACCTCGAGGCTGCCCTCGCCGAGCTGGCCGGGGACATTCGAGACGGGTCACAGAAGTAGAGCCCGTTGCGGGTACCGTTCCAGCATGGAGCACGCGACCCTCGACCGGGCCGACTGTGGCGTGGCCGTACCTGAACTGGCCGCGCAGGTCCCCGAACCCGGCCTCTCGACAGGTGTCACCGATGCCTGAAGGTCCACCCCCACCACGCGCCACGGTGCGCAGGCTCCCACGATACCTGCGAGCACTCGAGGTGGCCCACGGCCGGGCCACTATCGCCTCCGATGATCTGGCCGCAGCCGCGGACACTACCGCCGCCATCGTCCGGCGCGACTTGAGCGTCTTGGGTTTCTCGGGCGTGCGCGGGGTCGGATACGACGTCGAACGTCTCCGCACTCTGATCCGACAGGAGCTGGGGCTGACCGCCGACGTGCGGGTGGCAGTGGTGGGTGCCGGAAACCTGGGAAGGGCCCTCGCCAACTACGCCGGGTTCGAGAGGCGTGGTTTTAGGGTGGTGGCGCTCTACGACGTCGATCCTGCCAAGGTGGGCGACCAGGTCGCCCAGGTCCCGGTGAGGGGCATCGATCAGTTGGTGCCAGATGGTCACGATGAAGGCATCGATATCGGGATCGTGGCCACTCCCGGCCACGTCGCCCAGGAGGTCGCCGATCGTCTCTCGGCCGCCGGGGTACGCTCCATCCTCAACTTCGCCCCCACCCGGATCAGGGTGGGTGAGGGAGTAGAAATCCGCCAGGTCGACCTTTCGACCGAGTTGCAGATCCTCAGCTATTACCGCGCCCACGCCTGAGACCGGCTCCTCAGGAAGCGAGGCGGGATGCGAGGGTGCCGGCCGCCCGGGCGAGTTGAGACAACCCAACCCCGTCGTACTCCCAGCCGGCCACACTCACCCCGTCCGGGAGGGCATCAACCACGGCGGCGCGTGCCTGGAGCCGTGCGGCCGTGTATTGGGGAATACCGGGCACGTGGCGCACGACGTGGGTCATCACCACCTGCGGTGACGATCCGAGGGCCCGGCCCAATTCACCGGCCACCTGGTCGGCCAGTTCGTCGTCGCTCTTGTTCAGCACCTCGGCACGGGAGGCACCGCCGACTATCGCCTTCACCAGCCCTCTACCGTGCGGTGCTCGGGACGGCGCGTAAGCCGACTCGAAGAGGAACCCCAGGGCGCCGAAACCCTCGTCGGGGCCGATCAGCATCCCCATGGCTTGGGGGAGCGGCGTCGTCACCCCCAGCCACACCACCGCCACCGGAGCCGAACGGCACGGGGCCAGCAGCCCGGCAACCGGCCCGCCCATCAGACGACTCACCGTCGCCGGGTCCACCGCCAGCACCACGCGCT
>JBGTLA010000009.1:0-16288 GCA_041744375.1 Acidimicrobiia bacterium
CCCGCTGCTGGATGCGGTGCGAGTGGTGCCGGGCACGCGCCTGCTCGATGTCGCCACCGGCCCAGGGCATCTGCCGGCCCGGGCCGCCGAAAGGGGAGCGGTCCCGGTTGGTGTTGACGTCGCCGACGCCATGGTCACTCGTGCACGGGAGCTGTATCCGACGTTGAAGTTCCACCGCGGGGATGCGGAAGAGCTGCCGTTCGCAGATGCTGAGTTTGACGCGGTCACCGCCAACTTCCTGCTCCCCCATCTGGCGCGGCCCGAGCGGGCCATGGCTGAACTGGTCAGGGTGCTCGCTCCCGGCGGCCGGCTGGCCTTGGCGACATGGGATGTGCCTTCCAGGGCGCGCCTGTTCGGATTCTTCCTAGAGGCTTTCAGCGAGGTCGGTGCCGCACCACCGTCAGACCTCCCGGCAGGCCCAGACGTCTTTCGCTTCGCCGACGATGCCGCCTTCACCGAGCTGCTCACTACAGCAGGGC
The DNA here is from genome assembly GCA_041744375.1 of Acidimicrobiia bacterium. Lineage (GTDB taxonomy): Bacteria > Actinomycetota > Acidimicrobiia > Spongiisociales > ZC4RG35 > JBGTLA01. The sequence continues at coordinate 480 of JBGTLA010000009.1, forward strand.
TGCGAGATGTGGAAGTGTCCCCGATCGCCTTCAACTACGAGACCGCCACGTTCGACGAGTACTGGCAGGCTTTGCAGGAGGGGACGGTCCGCATGTCATCGCTGCTACACGGCCAGTCTGAGGAGACCCGCCTGCGAATCCGTGATGCCCTGAAACAGAAGCTCGATGAGCACCGCGCCCCAATCGACACGATCACACTCCCTGTCGCGGTCAAGCTCGCCGCCGGGACAAAGTTGAGCTGACGAAGGCGACATCGTCGGGCAGCGAGCGAGGCGATGCGTAGGCGGTCGGGACGGTTGAATGCTTCGAGGTCGCCGACCTTTGCAGGCGAAGTGGCCGGGGGTGGCCTTTGGAGCCGTCTTGTCGCTCTTCGAATATGGCCGCAACATCGCGGTCCATGCTTTCAAACCAGTCGCAGAATCGGTTTCAACCCAGTCGCGCTGACGAACGTCAGAAGGTTGACCTGCCCTGTCTCGTCCGGGAGCCCCTTGGGCATGGGCTTCACCTCACCACGACGTCGTCACTCCGATGGAGAATGGCTCCCGAGGATGGTTCCACGGCATCAGGTCGGCCCGATGGACGCAACCTCCGACGCGCCGAAACCCCGCCTGAGCAGGGATTTCGTCTGCGCGCCCGGGGCGACTCGAACACCCAACCTCCTGATCCGTAGTCAGACGCTCTATCCAATTGAGCTACGGGCGCAACACGCACAGGATAATGCTGCCATCTGACTTCGCCGACCGCACAGTCGACTCACCCTGTCTGTGGTCTGCTATGGAGGGTCGCCCTCGAGCAGATCGGCCTGCAGCAGGGCAGTGGAGGCAGGTCCGATGCCACGGTGTCGATCCACGGCGTCCCGTAGATCGGCGAGTTTGTAGCGAGCCGCAACGCGGGTTCTTGTGGCACGAGTATCTCCCACCATGATGGTGAGAGCGACAATACAAGCGGCGGAGAGGGAGGGATTTGAACCCTCGAGGAGGCTTAATACCCCCTACTCGCTTAGCAGGCGAGCGCCTTCGACCACTCGGCCACCTCTCCAATCCATCTCAAGGCTAACAACCCCCGCCACACCCACGGCAGGCGAGCGCCTTCGACCACTCGGCCACCTCTCCAATACCCCTCCAGGCTAACAACCCCCACCACACCCACAGCAGCCAACCTCGTCACGGCCGCAATCCTGGACTTCGTCGGCGACGGCCGCTTGAGCCTTGCACCCTGGAGGGTCGCGAGGCGCCTGCCGGCTGACCATCATCTCCCGTTGACGCTCGGCTGTCGTATGGTTCGGAGCATGGACCGCACAGACATCCTCCAGTCGCTACAGGCCGCCGACGCCGCGACCCGTGAGGGCATGGGTCTGCAAGGAACCGGTTTTTGGAAGGCGGTGGGTGCCGTCAAGGGGTCGCCGGAGCACATCGACGAGTTCGCCGACCAGATCGCGATGATCGACCGCCGGGCCTTTGAGAACTGGGCGATACTCGTCATCCCCATTCGGGTTGGTACGGCCCTGGCGCTGGTTGCGGTGGCGACAGGGTCGGTTGGAATCGTTCTCGGCTTCCTACTCTCCGACCCCTGGAACTGGGTGCTCTTCGCGGTGGGCGCCGGGGTGCTGATCGTGGCCACTCACGGCCTGGGCCACCTCGTGATCGGGCGTCTCCAGGGCATGCGTTTCACTCACTGGTTCGTCGGGACCTTCGGTCGCCCCCAGCCGGGGATCAAGGTCGATTACGCCACGTACTTGCGAACACCTCCCCGCCAGCGGGCATGGATGCACGCTTCGGGCGCTCTGGTCACCAAGGCCATGCCTTTTCTCTTGATTCCCGTTGCGCTCGTTGCGGGTATGCCGTGGTGGTTCACATGGGGAATGGCCGGCGTCGGAACCACCATGGTGGTCCTCGACGCTCTCTGGTCCGTCAACGCCTCAGATTGGAAGAAGTTCCGGCGCGAGATGCGCTACGCCTGACTCACGAATCCTCAAGTGGGTTCTCGCCGCCGTCTTCTGGAGAGCCGGTCTGACCGTCTGCCGTGGCCGTAGCCCCTTCCTCGGCGGCCCCCTTACCGGTCGCGGCCGAGGGTGCTGACGGATCGATCGTCCGAGTCTCAGGCACGTGCTCGGAATCCCTCCGCAGCCACACCGTCCGTTGCTGGAAGGGGATCTCGATATGCTCTCGGTCGAAGGAGAGTTTGATGCGCCGGCGAAGCTCTCTGGAGATGGCCCACTGCTCTCCGGGTCGAGTCTTGACGACGAGACGTATCACGACAGAGTCGTCGGCCAAGGATTCCACCCCCCAGATCTCGGGATCCGCCAAGAAGATGGCCTCGTAAATCTCCTCTCCTGCCATGCCGTCGGCGACCTCCTTGATGATGGCTGCCGCCCGGTCGATGTCGGAACCGTAGGCGACCCCGATGTCCAGCAACGCCCGCGACCACTCTTGACTCATGTTCCCAACCCGACGTATCTCTCCGTTGGGCACGTGCCACAAGGTGCCGGTGACATCCCGCAGTCGCGTCGTGCGCAGGCCCACTCCCTCCACGACACCCATCGCCTCACCGACGTCGATCACGTCGCCCACCCCGTACTGGTCCTCGATGAGCATGAACATCCCCGACAACACATCCCGGACGACGTTCTGTGCCCCAAACCCCAATGCCACTCCCAAGATGCCGGCGCCCGCCAGCAGGGGGGCCACGTTGAGGCCGATGGTGGCGCCGAGGATCGTCAGCAGGGCTACCGACCACACGGTGACGCCGATGACACTGTGAGTTACCGCCCCGAGCGCATCGACCCTCTGGTTGCGGCGCGTCGAGGCACCTACTGCGAGGGTTCCGACCATGTCGCGACTCTTGAGGCGCTCCATCAGCCGCCGGGCGAGGCGCCGGAGCAGCATCACCGCCAACCACGCCAACGACACAATGATGAGGATCTGGAGCAAAGGCTCGATGACTCGGCCGAGCACCCCGGCCGTGAAGCTTTCAGCATCGAGGTCGAAGAGATCCACCAAGATCTCGGTCAGGGGGCGAGATGGTTCCTCGACCACGACCAACGGGGCCTCCGTGATTTCAGTGGTCTCGGCCGCCAGCATGGAGCAAGAGGGTAGCCGTCCAAAGCACCCACTCTGATGTTCTTCATGCTGGACTCATGTCCGCTATGCTGGACGACGATGCCCGCACAGGACTATTCCCAACAGGTGCCTGCCGCCGATCGCACCCTCACCCTCCTCGAAACCCTGGTTTTTCACCCAGATGGGCTCCCCAGCGCCGAACTGCTCGCTGCGACAGGCGGATCGAGAAGCGGCCTGTATGCCCTGTTGAACACTCTGCGAGCTCGGGATTACGTAGTCTCCGAGGACGGTCGCCACCGGCTGGGACCGGCCATGTCGTTTCTCGTGACTGCTCGCCCTCCCGCCCTCGACGCCCTCGTGAACGCCTGGCGATCCGAGACGGAACTCCTGTCGCTGTCAGAGAGTTTCGCCTTGTCATGGCCCGACGGCCAGGGGGCGGTCATCGTCGCCCAAGCACCGGCGAGCCGGCCCGTCAGGGTCGTCTACCAGACCGGATCACGTCGTGAGGGCTCTTCCGACGTTCTGGTTCTGGCGGCGGGGGGCGCCGGAGACTCACCGCAAATGCAGGCGGTTCGTCGGACGGGTCGGGCACTCAGCGAGGGCGAGGAGCATATCGAGGTGGCAGTCCCGGTATGCGAAGACGGTATCCGACCCTTGGCCGCCGTCCTCGGTGGGATCCCACGCCATCGCGCCGGGGCCGAGGCGGTGTCCGCGATCACCGGCCAGCTGAGACAGCTGGCCGCGCGCCTGTCTCATCATCTCGGCGCACCGGTCTATCAACCCTACGGGTGGGTGTCGACAAAAGGTGTCGGTCCCATGCGCGACCTGACCGTCGAGGAGACAACAGAGTTTCTCAACGGCGTGTTCGGCGCACAGCTCGCTTGCGTTCGCGCCGACGGCACCCCCCACGTAGTGCCTCTCTGGTACGAGTGGGACGGTGCGGCCATGTGGATCCCAGCCTCGCCCGGGGCGTCGTGGCGAACGCACATCACCGAGAACCCCCGGGTATCGGTGACGATCGATGAGCCCTGGCCACCCCTGCGAAGGGCTTTTTTGTCGGGCGTGGCCGCCGAGGTACCCGAGGATGCCGTACAGGGAGGCATCGGTGGGCTACGTCGACGATTGGCGGTCAGATATCTGGGTCATGGAGCCACCAAGCGCCCTGAATTGACCGATCCCGCCGGCTGGTCGGCGGTACGGATCACCCCCGAACGGATCCACGGACGCCAGGGCCTCGGGCCTGACCAGCTGAGGACCGCTTCGTGACCGGGGGGACGAGAATCGTCGTCGACCGTGTCGCCAAGTCTTACGGCGATCCGCCCCTGGGCGCGCTCGAAGAGGTCTGCTTCACTGCCGAGCCGGGCACCATCACGGCGGTGGTGGGAGCCAGCGGATCGGGCAAGTCATCGCTGCTTCGTCTCATCGGGGGCCTCGACACTCCCACGGACGGAGCAATCAGCATCGGGGAGCAGTCACCAGACGAGATCCGGCGCTCCAAAGGCATCGGATGGATGGCCCAGCACCCGGCATTGCTGCCGTGGAGAACCGTCGCCGAGAATGTGTCGCTCGCCCAGACGATCAACATCCGCCCGGGTCGCCCACTCCCCGACCCTGACAACCTCATCGAGTTGGTGGGGCTCGCCGAGTTCGAGAGCGCCCTCCCCGGCACCCTTTCCGGAGGCATGCAGCAGCGTGCGGCACTGGCCCGGACACTGGCCATCGGAGCGGCGGTATGGCTCATGGACGAGCCCTTCGCCTCTCTCGACGAGTTGACCCGCCAGTCTCTCGGGGACGACCTGCTCGACATGCGGGTCCGGTTTGCGCCGACCGTCGTGTGGGTTACACACCACATACCCGAGGCAGTTCGGCTCGCCGACCAGGTCGTGGTCCTCACCCCCCGCCCCGGGCGAGTGGCTGGCACCGTGCCCGTCGGTCTCAATCGACCCCGCGACGACACCGCCCTCCCGTTCCAGGATGTCGTTCGAGAGATCCGAGATCTGCTGCAGGGGGGACGTGTCGCTACCCAGCTGGGAGCAGCCAGATGAAGCGACCACGCGGGCTGGCCGGGATGGTCTTGGTGCTGGTGCTCCTCGCTGCCTGGGAGGTAGGGGTACACGTGTCCAACACGCCGGTCTATCTGGTGCCGGCTCCCAGCGCTGTGGCCGCCAGCCTGATCAACAGCTCCTCGGGTCTGGCACCGGCCGCTGCCATCACACTGGTGGAAGCTTTGGCCGGTCTCGCCATCGGTACCGCCGTAGGTGTCGGACTGGCTGTCGCCATCACCTTCTGGGGCCAGCTAGAGCAGGGCATCCTGTCCCTGGCCATCCTGATCAAGTCCACCCCGATCATCGCCGTGGCGCCGATCCTCACGGTGTGGATGGGCTTCGGTCACGGGCCCAAGGTGGTGGTGACCGCTCTGTTGACCTTCTTTCCGGTCCTCATCAACTCGGTGGAAGGATTCCGGGCCGTCAACCCGGCCATCTCGGAGTGGATGCGCTCGATCGACGCATCGCCCCGTCACCACTTCGTGCATGCCCGCTGGCCATCGGCGCGCCCGTTTCTTTTTGCAGCGCTGAAAGTGGCGGCGCCCCTGGCGATGATCGGAGCGGTCATCGCCCAATGGATGGGGGCCTCGGCCGGCCTCGGGCGGCTGATGTGGCTGGCCTACAACAATCTCGACATGCCTTCGCTCTTCGCATCCGTGTTCGTGCTCACCGTGCTGAGTGCCGGCGTGTATCACGCCGTGGTGGTGGCGGAACGACGCGCCGTGAGCTGGGCCTGACTCGTGCGGCGCCCAACCACCTACCTCGCCCTCTTCGTCCTGTTGGCTGCCTCCTGCGGGTCGGCGGAACCAGCCGGCGATGAGCTCTACGAGCTCACCTTCATGGCTGGGTTCAGCCCCCAGGCCAACCTCCCGTTCGTGGGAGCCTACGTTGCCGACCGACTCGGGTTCTTCGAATCCGAAGGTCTGGTCGTCGACATCAGGCACTCCGCCTCCGGTGGAGAGCACCTGCAACTACTAGCGGCCGGCGAAGTGGACATAACCACCCAGGACGCGGCCGTGGTCCTCCAACGACGTGCCGACCCGGGCATCCCCCTGGTCTCGATCGGGCTCATCGGCCAGCGAGGTCAGCAAGCGTACGTGGCGCTGGCCGACAGCGGCATCTCGACCCCAGCCGATTGGGCGGGGCGTTCGGTCGGATTCAAGGGCACACCCCCGCCCGACGTGTTCGCCATTCTCGACGCCGTCGGGTTGGAGTCGAGCGATGTCGACCTCGTCAACGTCGGCTTCGACCCGCGGGTGCTGACCGAGGGCCAAGTGGACGTCTACCCCGTGTTCAAGTCGAACGAACCGAACACCCTGGCCGAATGGGGCTTCGAACTCGTGAGCTGGGAGGCGGCCGACTTCGGCGTCCCCACCCTGGGACTCACCTACGTGGCCACCGAGGAAACGGTCGCTGCCGAGCCGGAGAGGCTGGCTGCCTTCATGCGGGCCGTCCTGAGAGGAATCGAGCACGCCCGCCAGAATCCTGATGAGGCCGTTGAGATTGTTCTCGAGTTCACCGGCCCCGACGCCGACCGTGCCCACCAGCTGTTCATGCTCGAGTCCGAGTTGGAGGATTCCCGTAGCGAAGTGACCGAGACGCATGGACTCGGTTGGCAGACCACCGAGCAGTGGCGGGCCCTCGCCGACTTTCTCGTCGCCTATGGAGCCCTCCCCGACCAAGTCGACGTGGAGGCCGCCTTCACAACACGATTCCTCCCCTCCGGCGGGTAATCTCGTCTCAGTGTCATGCTCTTGTTGGTCCGACGGGTTCGCTCATAATCTCGCTGCCTCTTTCGGAATGGCTTGCATGGGTTTTGCGGCCCGTCGGACGCGCCGGACCGGCCTGCAGGACCTCAGGTGCTGGCCCCATCCAAACAAGTCAGGAGGTTGGCCTCCGGCCTCGACTGAGGCGTGCTCACCGACCGGTCCTTGCACTACCCCTCGAAAGGAGAGGAGCAGGATCATGATGGTCGTTTTGGGTACGGATGCCCACCAGAGGTCGCACACGGTGGTAGCGGCGGATGAGGCGGGAGCCGAGTTGGGTTCGGTCACGGTGTCGGCGACACCGGAGGGTCACATCAGGGCGTTGCGGTGGGCAGCGCAGTGGACCGAGCGGCGTTGGGCGATCGAGGATTGCCGGCATCTGTCCCGCCGTCTGGAGGCGGACTTGTTGGCGGCGGGAGAGACGGTGGTGCGGGTCCCGCCCAAGATGATGGCCGGGGCCCGCCGGTCGGCTCGGACTCGGGGCAAGTCGGACCCGATCGACGCGTTGGCGGTGGCTCGGGCGGCGTTGCGTGAACCCGGGTTGCCGACCGCACGTTTGGATGGCCCGGCCCGAGAAGTGAAGCTGCTGGTGGACTATCGGGAACGGCTGGTGCGGGAACGGACTGGAGCTCAGAACAGTCTGCGGTGGCGGCTCCATGAGCTCGACCCCACTTTCGATCCACCCGCCGGGTCGTTGGACCGTTACAAGACCCTCGACGAGATCGAGGTGTTCCTGGCCGACCATGGGGGTGTGACCGCCGAGCTGGCCCGCCGGGAAGTCGCCCGTATCCGTGACATCACCCAAGAAGCGAACCAGCTCCAAACCGACATCCACAAGCGAGTGACCCAGATCGCTCCTTCGTTGCTCGAGCTGGTCGGTTGTAGGGCGTTGACCGCCGCCAAGCTGGTCGGAGAAGCCGCCGACATCACCCGGTTCACAGGCCGCGACGCCTACGCCGCCTGGAACGGTTCGGCTCTCATCCCAGTCTGGTCCTCGAACAAGCAGCGGTTCCGTCTCAGCCGAGGAGGGAACCGTCAAACCAACGCCGCTCTGCACCGTATCGCCGTCACTCAGATCCGCTGCCACCCCGACGCCCAAGCATTCATGCAACGCCGTCTCGCCGCCGGCGACACCAAGACCGAAGCCCTCCGGGCCCTCAAACGACGTCTCTCCGACGTCGTCTACAGAACCATGCTCAAAGACACAACCAACCCCGTCCAAGCCGCCCCACCCAGGTCCGCTTGACATAGGAGAAACACATGAGCGAAAAGAGCAGAGGTCTCGGAGACAACGTCTGGGTCCTCATCCCCCTGGCCGCCCTTTCGATTCCGATTTTCTCCGTCGTCGCCGGTTCACCCCTGGTGTGGTTCATCGGATCTGTCATCGCGCTGGTTGCGGTCACTCTGGCCGCCCGCTCCCTCATGACTCACCGGTCCGAACTACGGATCCAGGAGTTGGAGGCCGAAGAGAAGATCATCCGGGCCGAACGCGACCAACTCACAGCCGCCGAGCGCCTCCTCGAACTCGACGATCTCGGCCAAGCCATCCGCCGTCCGAACAACCCTGAAATCCGCTGACCACAGCTACCCAGGGTTGCAGCCACCGCTCAGCGACGCCTCCAACCCGGGCTTGCGATTGGTGAGAGCGGAGGGGGTGGGATTCGAACCCACGAGACCCCGAAAAGGGCCTAACGGTTTTCAAGACCGTCGCCTTCGACCGCTCGGCCACCCCTCCAAATCTTCGATTGTCTCAGGTCAGGAGCTGGTATTCTCGGCCTTCCGATTTACGGCCCTTCTGAGCTTGGGGAGCGGTTGGGGAGCGGCAGATTCTGTGCCTGCTTGTCTAGCCGATCCATAACGTCATCGTAAGCATCCTCAAACAGGTGCGTGTAAACACCGAGCGTCACGACCGGTGAACGGTGCCCAAGCTGAGAAGATATGGCTACCACGTCGGCTCCTGCCGCCCGCATCAACGAGGCGCATGTATGCCGTAGGTCGTGGGGCGTCAATCCATCGAGGCCTGCCTCCCTCACCATGTCATCCCATACGCGAGACCGATACGCCGTATAACGGAGTGGCCCACCCCTCAGAGCAGTCCACGCGAAATCGTTGGCTGGAGAGTCAGATGAGCGGAGATGGTCAGTTAGAACCTCAGACACGAAGGCGGGAACATGAACGGTGCGACGACGATGCGTTTTGGTACCACCGAAGACCAGACGGCCGGATACCTCGGTTGCGGCAGCGACAACGTGGAGCTTCTGGCCGTTGACGCGCCCTCGGGTGAGCGCCACAGCTTCGCCCCACCTAAGCCCACCATAGGCGAACACGAGGACGAGCGCCTTGTCAGACAGACTCGGGGCAGCGGAAGCCAGTCGGGCAACCTCAGCGGCGTCGAGAAACCGATGCTCACGGACCGGCTGCGCCGGAAGCTCGACGTCACGGGCATGGTTCCGGCCCACGATCCCTTCCCGAACGGCTCCGTCGAGGCAGGAGGCGAGGACGTTGTAACAGTTGCGGATACGAGAGGCAGAAAGGCCCTCGTTGTTCATGTCAGCAATCCAACCCTCAACACGGTCCCGGCGAACACGGCTTAGAGGAATGTCACCGAAGGTCGGGAGTATCCGAGAGTTGAGTATGCCCTGATAATCCGCCCGCGTTTTTTCGGCAAGACGCAGCCGGCCGTCAAGCCAGCGAGCGGACCAAGCCGCGAACGTGACCGATCCGGCGGCTGGGTCCACCCACTCGCCGCGGTCAAGACGAGCCAATTGGTCGCGGAGCCAACGTTCAGCATCGACCTTCCGCTTGAACGACTTGGAGTGGTTACGGCCATCGGGACCCCGATAGCGTGCCCGCCACGGCTTGGGTCGGTCCGGGCGGTGCTCAAAATGTCCCATACAGAGAAGGTACCTCCGATGCCTGACGAGGGGAAGGGCGCCGACGACGAGTTACCGCCGCGGTAGGTAGCTGGTCCTCGATACTTCTCCGACCAGGTCTAACTAGCTAGGTCGGTTGAGCCGTTGACGGGTGAGGTCGCGAAGTTCAGACTGTATGGAGCTTCGTTGCGGATTCTGCGGAAGTGAGGACGCTGGTCACTTATGGCTGGTCGCACTGGTATCGAATGGACTGAGGTGACTTGGAACCCGGTCACGGGATGTGATCGGGTATCGCCGGGATGCGAGAACTGTTACGCCCTCACCCTCTCCAAGCGCCTCAAAGCGATGGATTCTCCCCGCTACCAGAACGACGGCGATCCGCGCACATCTGGTCCTGGGTTTGGCGTCACCTGCCATGACGACCTGGTGGATCTTCCCCGTTCGTGGAGGAAGCCGCGCCTCGTGTTCGTCAACTCGATGTCGGACCTGTTCCATCCGGAGGTTCCAGACGACTTCATCGCCCGAGTGTTCGACACGATGAAAGCGTGTGAGCAGCACACCTTCCAGATCCTCACCAAGCGACCGCAGCGTCTGGCGGCCATCGCCGACCAGCTTCCGTGGCCGTCGAATGTGTGGATGGGCGTGTCTGTCGAAAATGCCGCTTACCGCTTCCGCATCGACCATCTACGCAAGGTGCCGGCGAAGGTCCGCTTCCTCTCGATCGAGCCGCTGATCGCCGATGTGGGGGATCTGGATCTCAACGGCGTTCACTGGGTGATCGTCGGCGGCGAGTCAGGGGCCCGTGCTCGTCCAGTGGAGGAGGAGTGGGTGACCGCCATTCGGGACCAGTGTGTTGAAGCCGGGGTGGCTTTCTTCTTCAAGCAGTGGGGCGGGCGAACACCGAAAGCAGGCGGCCGAGAGCTCGACGGGGCGCTTTGGGATGAGATGCCAAGGTGAACGATGGCTGTTCCTACTTCCATCATCTGGCCCCGCGACCCTCACACTGCCGCGAAGCACGAAATCCTGCGCGGCTACTTGATGGCGTGGTTTCCCATCCTGTCCAACGGGTTTTCGACACACGGCATCACATACGTAGATGCGTTCGCCGGGCCGGGTGAGTACACCTGCGGTTCTGAAGGATCGCCGCTGATCGCTCTTCGCCAGGCGTTACGTCACGAAGTTGTTTCCACCGGGTCCCGAGTGAGTCTCGTCTTAATCGAGGAAGACGTTCGCCGCCTCGACCATTTGAACGCTCTGTTGGCTCGGACTTTCCCCACTGCCTCGAGACCCAAGAACGTGCGGGTCTTCTCCCACCCCGGTGACTGTCGAGCGCTCCTAGGTCCCGCGTTGTCCGAAGCGAAAGCCTGGGACGCGCCGATGTTCGTGAACCTTGATGGTTGGGGCACCGACACCCCCTATGCGGTGCTCCGGCAGCTGGGGCGTCAGGAGCGAAGCGAGGTGCTGATCACCTTTGCGCGTGGATGGCCTATCCGAAACGCACCACGCGACGACGATCCGCACAACCTCGACGATTTCTTCGGAGATCCAGGATGGCGAGACGTTGCTTCTCAGGGTGCCCCGGCAGAGAAGAAACGAAACCTCATGAGGTACTACTCGTCTCGACTCGACCTTGCCGGCTTTCCTCACTCGCTCTCCTTCGAGCTCGTCGATGAGGGCGGGCGAGAGCTGCTGTTGGTGTACGGCACCAAACACGAGAAGGGCTTAGCTCGAATGAAGGACGCCATGTGGCAGGTCGACAAGGTCCACGGTCAGCACTTCCGTGACCCGAAAGACGTCGACCAGCTGGCACTACCCATAGAAGAACAACCTGACCTCACCCTCCTCAAACGCCAGCTGCTGGCTCGCGTCGTGGAAACAGGCGGGCAGACGCTAGAAGAACTCAAGCGGTTTACGTTGCTTGACACCTTGTTCCGGGAGCCGCAAGCGACCCAGGCTGTGAAGCAGCTCGAAGAGGGGTTTGTCGTCGACGTTGATCGCAAGCGGAGTCACGCGGCGACGATCGTCCGACCCACCCTGCTGGCGGGGGTGGTCTGATCTGTGTCCTGTTCGAAGCGACCTGTTCTCAGAAGCTGATTGTCGGTGACTGCTCGACCTCCGTCTCCTGAGGCATTTCGGACCTACCGGAACTACGTCGACGCCTGGCGCTATCTCGTCGACTCAGCCGGAATTCCTCTAATCCCACCCGCCGCTCAGCCACAGCTGCAACTGGACCCGCAGAAAGAAGAAGAGATTCTGCGTTCGCTCCAACGCTGTTGGGGTAACCTCCGCGCCCTCAACATCCTGAATGCGAACCTCCTGGCTGCCGAGGTTCTGGCTGTTCATCCTCCGATCGCTTACTACGCCGTCTACAACGCTGTTCGGGCGTTCTTACTTGCCCGCAACATGCAGCCGAGCAGCAACCATGAGGGTGTGCTACGTCAAGTATCTCAGTTCTGCCAACCAAATCACCTTCCCTCGCCGTGGTCGGCTCGGTGCACCGGCAGCCCCGACGACAACCAGGTGGATGGTCTCGCTCAAGCTGTTACGTGGCCTACGTCCAACCTGACGTCTGTGACGCCTGGAAACGCCATCGGCTTTGCGGCGTTGGCGCTGAAGACCACTCGCCGTAAAGCGATCGACCACAGCCTCGATCGGCAGCGAGGCCAGAACTCCCGCCTCCCCAACGGAGCACGCGCCAACAAAGAGCAGACTCTCCCACCCACGACGGTGTTCGACATGTTTTACCGGTTCAGGCGAGTGGCACACTACGGGTCCGCTGACGACTTCACGGCCTTCTCCACCGAGGGCGAAGGCATACGGTTCGCTCACACGCTGTTTCGGGTTGCGGACGCAACCTGTCGCGTGGTGGAAAAGGCGGCGGTGGAACGCGTCGGGTCAGACCGGTTCGAGGAATGGGTCTCCGACTACGCACAGGCCCAGGCGATCGGAGCCGGCGTAGGGCCTGTGGGCGAACGTTGGCTAGAAGTGTCCGTACCGTTCTGAGCATCCGATTTGGGCACCCCTAAGGCGCCTCAGCGTTCAGGGCAGCGGTGGACCGGCGGGATTCGAACCCGCATTTCTAGCTAACTGACTAACGCCAGGTCTCGGAGGCAGCTTCCGCTTCTTGGAGGCGTTCTTCCAGGAATCTGTCGATGTCGGAGGACCGGAAGAGGAGCTTGCGGCCGACCCGGATCCCGAGGGCACCCGGCTTCTCGCCGCGATGTCGCTGCATGTAGAGGGCGCTCGGCGTCAGGCGCAAGTACTCGGCGGTCTCTTGAACAGTCAGCAAGGGCTCTAACACGAGGTCCTCCCAGCTGGCTCCGGTGATGTGACGTCGTGGCGGCGGAGCTTGAGTTGGGCAGGGGCGAGGTTGCCGTAGATGAGTACGCCGCCTCCTACTTCCTGTTGGCGGAGTTGGGCGGGTGGGGCAAGTGGGTGGTAGCGGATCGTCTCGGTGGTAGTTCTCGTGGAACCGTCGGGAGCGATGGTCTCTGAGGTTTCGGTGACTGCCTGTTCGCCGATGAGGCGGCTGATGTAGTCGAGGGTGGGGGTGTCGGAAACGCCGGAGAGGACGATTTTTGCTCGGTGGTTGTTGATGACGGTTTGGGCGAGGGTGCCGTAGCGGGATTGAAGTTGAGCGAAGTCCTGCCAGACCGTGACGAGTTGGATTCCGACGCCGCGAGCGGTGGAGGCGAGCTGGGCAAGATCGGGGAGAGGGGCGATGTTGGCGGCTTCGTCGATGACGAGTAGGAGCGGTTTCGTGAGACGGGTGTCGGGCCGGTTGGCTCGGTCGTAGACGGCGTGGATGGTTTCTTCGATGACGGCGGTGAACAGTGGGCGGAGGCGGGCTTGTTCGTGGACTGGTCCCGAGATGTAGACGGTGTGGTTGGCGCCGTCGAGCAGCCGAGCGGGCGTGAAGCCCGGCGGCGCTTTCGTCGTTGTCAGGACGGCGGGGTCGGCGAAGGCGGCGAGGACGGTTTCGGTGGTGGTGTACGCCGAGGAACGGGCCTTCTCTTCGCGGTTGAGTGTGGCTTGGAAGGCTTGGATGGCGTCTAGGGCTTCTGCCCGTTGAAGTGCCCGGAGGGGTTGATCCTTGTCTTGGAGGTCGACCCAGCGGACCACGTCGCCCATGGTGTGACCGCCGATGGCGGCGGCGTGGAGGAGGGGGGCGAGGAGTTTTTGGGCGACTGCGTACCAGAAGTCGGAGTCCTGGAGTCCGCCCCTGTCGCCAGCTCGGGCGGTGGAGACCAGCCAGGCGGCCATGCGGAGGGCGCCTTGCCAATCGGCCGCTTCGGCGAGTGGACTCCAGCCGGTGGGGTCATAGCCGGTGGATCCGGTCGGGTCGTACACCCACACCTCCCCGTGTGAGCGTCGCTGGTTCATGGTCGCTTCGACGATGTCGCCTTTGATGGAGGTGGCGAGGACGGGTCCGTCCCATTCCAGGAGGGCGGGGATGGCGAACCCGCTGGTCTTGCCTGTCCCGGAGGGGCCGATAACGGCGACGGAGTGTTGGGCTTCGGTGGCGATGAGGCGCCTGTCAACGGTTCCCAGGGTGAGCCGTCCCGGTGTCGGCCGCCGCACGAGGAGCGGTTTGAGGTCGCGAGGTTTGGCCCACTCTGCCGACTCGGGACGGTCGGCTTGGTCGAGGCGGTCCCACAGCCGGCGGATCGCCATCACGGCCAGTCCGGCGAAAAGGAGGGTGACGGCCAGGGTGAGGTAGAACGCGGTTGTTGGAACCTGGCCGACTGGTACGGGGTGGTCCTGGCGGGTGAGGAGGTTCCACAACAGGCGAGGACCGTCCCAAACGGTGACGTTGAGCCATGTGCCGGTCCAGAGTCGAGAGGAGAGTTGGTAGGTGACCCACACGATGACGCTGGCCGCCACGATTGCTCCGGCCACCACGGTCAAGACTCTTTCGGCGTCGCCGTTCTTGGGACTGTGCTGGGTCATCAGTGGGTGCACCCGGTGGTGGGGGCGGCGGCCGGGGTGAGTGCGACGCCGGTCCACCAGGCTTCGAGGAGCGGCTGGGGACACACCAGGTCACCGGCGGGGTTTCTAATTTGGAGGTGGAGGTGGGGGCCGGTGGAGTTGCCGGTGTTACCCGACGCCATCACCGTCTCCCCCGCTGCGACGGTTGAGCCGGTTTGGAGGTGGGGGGCGAGGGTTTGGCCGTGGCAGTAGGTGTAGCGATGGTCGTCGAGACCAGTGATCGTCACACCCCACCCGCATCTACAGCCCGCACACGGGGTGTAGAGGTTGGTGACGGTGCCGGGGTGGGCGGCGTAGACGGGGGTGCCTTCGGGGACGGCCAGGTCGGTGGCGGGGTAGTCGTGATGTGTGGCCCGGATCTGAGCCAGGGTGACTGAGCCTGCGGGGAGGGGGAAGGCGTATTGGCCGTCGGCGGTGATGGTCCCGGCGGTGTGGGCGAACGCCCGGTAGTAGGCAATCCAGTCGACGACCGAATCGACGTATTCATCGGAGTGGTTGTAGCCGCGGATCGCCCGGGCCAGGTCGTCGGGTTGGTGGTAGTCGCCGGGGGTGCGCATACACAGGTAGGCGGCGGTGGAGAGGGCAGCGTCGTAGACGTTGTGGGGGTCGGCGGTGCCGTCGCTGTTGCCGTCTTGGCCGTAAGACCGCCACGAGGCGGGGAGGAACTGGGCGGGACCGACCGCCCGGTCCCACCGGGTGTCCCCATCAAGGACACCGTTGTCGGTGTCGGAGATGATCTGGGTGCCGGGAGTGGTGCCGTCGAGAGTGGGCCCATAGATGGGCGGGGCCACGGTGCCGGCGGGGTCGACGGTGGCGCCGCCGTAGGTGGCGTGGCCAGACTCGACCTTCCAGATCCCGGCGACCACCGGCCAATCGACCACACAACCCTCAGTGACCATGGGGGCGTTGGTTTCGGCGGCGAGGTAGGCGGAGAACACCACCGGTGGGATCCCGGCGGCTTCG
Source organism: Acidimicrobiia bacterium (assembly GCA_041744375.1). GTDB lineage: Bacteria > Actinomycetota > Acidimicrobiia > Spongiisociales > ZC4RG35 > JBGTLA01. The sequence goes on from JBGTLA010000009.1 coordinate 16,175, forward strand.
GCGCCTGCGGCCGCGGGGGTTCGGGCTCCGACGGCAGCGATCCCCCACACCATCATCGCGACGAGGGCCGCTCCTGTCCCGCCCACGGCTGCGGCGGCGACCATGCCGACTCGA
>JBGTLA010000010.1:0-5311 GCA_041744375.1 Acidimicrobiia bacterium
CGGCGTCGGCGAGGATGGCCCCGACCGAGCGCGGCGAGGCGGGAAGGGTGTGGTCGTGGTAGCGGACCGTGAATCGCCCGCCCTGGTGGTGGATCTGGATCGTCCCCGACTCGACCTCGCGTCCGTAGTGATCGCCGAGGATGGCCAGCAGGACCTTGTTGCGGGTCGAGGATTCGGGCGGGTCCCAGTCGACGTCGAAGTGGCCGGCGTGGCGGGCGGAGGGCCCGTGCTCCAGCACGTCCCAGAACCAGCGGTTGGCGGGGAGGCTCACCGCCATGTGGTTGGGGACAAGGTCGACGACGATGCCCAGTCCGTGCCGTTGGGCGGCGTCGGTAAGGCGGCGCCGGCCCTCTTCCCCGCCCAGGCGGTGGTCGACCCGGCCGTAGTCGACTACCGCATACCCGTGGGGCGAGTCGGGGGCCGACTGCAGGAACGGTGAGCAGTAGACGTGGCTGATTCCCAGCCCGGCCAGGTAGCCGACCAGGTCGGCGGCCCCGAACAGGTCGAGGTTTTCGCCGAGCTGAAGACGGTAGGTGGCGGACAGGTGGGGGATCAGCCCGCCTCCGCATCGCCGGTGTCGTCGTCGCCCCGATGCTTGAAGGCCACTACTCCCAGCGGTGGAATGACCACGTCGATGCTGTGGGGACGACCTTGGAAGGGCACGGCCAGGGGGCCGGTGTGGAGGGACCCGAGGTTCCCGTGCCCGGATCCGCCGTAGTCGGCGGCGTCGGTGTTGAGGATCTCCTCCCACCGCCCCGCCTCGGGCACGCCCACCCGGTACCCATAACGCGGCTCGGGGGTGAAGTTGGTGGCCACCATCACCACGTCGCCCTGACCGGAGCGGCGCAGGAACGTGAGGACGCTGTTGGTGTTGTCGTCGGCGTCGATCCATTCGAACCCGGCCGGATCACAGTCGAGGGCGTGCAGCGCCGGCTCGGCGCGGTAGATGCGGTTGAGGTCGGTGACCAGGCGCCGGATCCCCTCGTGGGCGGCGGTGTCGACCAGGTGCCAGTCGAGGCTCCCGTCGTGTCCCCATTCCGACCACTGCCCGAACTCGTTGCCCATGAACAAGAGCTTCTTGCCCGGCTGGGTATACATGTGGGCGTACAGGGCCCGCAGGTTGGCGAAGCGTTGCCACTGGTCACCCGGCATCTTGCGGATCATCGATCCCTTGCCGTGGACGACCTCGTCGTGGGAGAGGGGGAGCATGAAGTTCTCGGTGAAGGCGTAGAGGTTGCGGAAGGTGAGCTGGCCGTGGTGGTAGATGCGGTGGAGGGGATCGCGGGAGAAGTACTCGAGGGTGTCGTGCATCCACCCCATGTCCCATTTCATCCCGAAGCCGAGACCGCCCAGGTAGAGGGGTCGCGACACCATCGGCCACGAGGTCGACTCCTCGGCGATGGTCTGCACCCCGGGGTACTCGGCGTAGACCGTCTCGTTGAGCCGGCGCAGGAAGGCGATCGCCTCCAGGTTCTCCCTCCCGCCGTACTCGTTGGGTATCCACTCGCCTTCGTTGCGCGAGTAGTCGAGGTAGAGCATCGAGGCGACGGCGTCGACCCGCAGCCCGTCGATGTGGTAGCGGTCGAACCAGAAGAGGGCGCTGGAGATGAGGAAGGCGGGGACCTCGGATCGCCCGTAGTTGAAGATCGCCGACTTCCAGTCGGGGTGGAATCCTTGGCGGGGGTCGGAGTGCTCGAAGAGGTGGGTGCCGTCGAAGTAGCCCAGTCCGTGCTCGTCGGTGGGGAAGTGGGAGGGAACCCAGTCGAGGATCACTCCCACGCCTGCCTGATGGAGGGTGTCGACGAGTCCCATGAAGTCCTGGGGGGTGCCGTAGCGGCTGGAGGGGGCGAAGTACCCGGTGGTCTGATAGCCCCACGAGCCGTAGAAGGGGTGCTCCATGACCGGCATGAGTTCGATGTGGGTGAAGCCGAGCTCGGTGACGTATTCGGCCAGACGGGGTGCCAGCTCGGCGTAGCTGAGGTGGCGTTCGGGGTCGGCCGGGTCGCGCATCCACGAACCGATGTGCACCTCGTACACGCTGATCGGGTCGGTGAGGCGGCTGCGTTCGGCCCGATTCTCCATCCATTCGGTGTCATGCCACTGGTACTCGAGACCCCACACCTTCGAGGCGGTCTTGGGCGGAGTCTCGTGGTGAAACCCGAAGGGGTCGGCCTTGTCGACTTCGTACGACCCGTTGCGGATCCGATATTTGTAGGAGTCCGCGCGTTGGGCGCCGGCCACCGATCCAGCCCAGATGCCGGAGTCCTTCACCGCCGACAGCGGGTCGGCAGTGGTTTCCCAGCCGTTCCAGTCCCCCACCACCGACACCGATTCGGCATTGGGCGCCCACACGGCGAAATGGACGCCGTCTCCGTTGGGTACGAGATGGGCCCCCAGCTTGTCGTACAGCCGGTGGTGCGATCCCTCGTTCCAGAGGTAGATGTCGTGGTCGGTCAGCATCGAGAAATTCCGGCGTTGATCATGCCCATTCCTTCGCCTTGGCACACCCGAAGGTTCGGCCTCCGCCGTCCCCTCGTCAAGCCGAATGGGGTCCGGACCTTGCACGCACCTTCATATTGACACACATCGATGAATAGCGTAGGCTGCCAACATATCGACAAACGCCGATATGTTGGTGATGAGTAGTGAGGACACCATGCAGTTGTTAGTCAGCCATCCACTGGCCAAGGCTCTTCAGGATGCCCGCCTGGCCCAAGCGAGCAGTTGGCGCCCGGTGCGCCCCATCGGGTGGTCCCGGCGCGAAAGGGTGCGGCGGTCCGTCGCACCGCCCACCAGCTCACCGGTCTGTTCGCCGTGTCCGGCTCCCTCTTGCTGATCGCCGAGAGAAAAGATCTGGTGACACGGCGACCAATCGGCGCCACAATCGGACGTAGTGACCACGTTCGCCGCCCGCCAGGTTGCCCCCGACGGGCCCACCAACGGGCCCGTCACGGAAGAGGAACTCCAGCTCGCCTTTCGCAATCGGGGGATGCCCCTCGAGGCACTCGGCTACGACCTGACCCCGACCGGGCTCCACTATCTGGTCATCCACTGGGACATCCCCGTCCTCGACCCTGACAGCTGGAGCCTCGCCATCGGCGGGCAGGTGGCGAGGCCGCGACGGCTGAGCCTCGACGACATCCGCTCCCGTCCCTCCGTCACCCTGCCCGTCACCCTCGAGTGCGCCGGCAACGGCCGGGGGTGGCTGCGGCCCCGCCCCGTCAGCCTCCCGTGGCTGGGCGAGGCGATCGGCACCGCCGAGTGGACGGGTACCCCCCTGGGGCCGTTGCTCGAAGAGGCCGGTCTCGGTCCGGAGGCGACTGAGATCGCCTTTTTCGGGGCGGACCGGGGGATCCAGGGCGACGAGGATCAGTTCTATGGACGCAGCCTCACCATCGCCGAGGCCCGCCGGGGCGAGGTGCTGTTGGCCTACGAGATGAACGGACGGCCCCTCGAGCCGCAGCACGGCTACCCGCTCCGTCTCATCGTTCCCGGCTGGTACGGCTTCACCAGCGTCAAATGGCTCACCTCGATCGAGGCCATCAGCGTTCCGTTCGAAGGTTTCCAGCAGGCCGTCGCCTACCGCTATCAGCGCGATGCCGACGACCCCGGCGAGCCGGTGGAGCGGATACGGGTGAGAGCGATGATGGTGCCTCCCGGTGTGCCCGACTTCTACACGCGGCAACGCTTCGTCGCACCCGGTTTTCACACCCTGACCGGGCGAGCGTGGTCGGGTCACGGCCCAGTCGAGCGGGTGGAGGTGGCGGTCGATGGCGGCGAGTGGCACCAGGCGACCCTGGAAGAGCCCATGGGCGAGTACGCCTGGCGGGGCTGGCGCTACTACTGGGAGGCCACTCCCGGCGAGCACCAGCTGGCGTGCCGGGCCGGCGACACCTCCGGTGACCTCCAGCCCGTCGACCAGCATTGGAACTATCAGGGCATGGGCAACAACGCCGTTCAGCGCCTTTCCGTCACCGTGGCGTGACCGCCGGCTCAGCGGGCCCGGTTGGTGGCGGTGGCCGTGGGGTCGACGTGGAGCCGGGGTAGGAAAAACTGGACGATGGGGCCGATGAGAAGGGCGAAGGCGACGGTGCCGACCCCGAAGGTGCCTCCCAGCAGCCACCCCACGACGAGCACGGCCACCTCGATGCCGGTGCGGGTGAGCCGGAGGGAGGGCCCCAGCTTGGCGATTCCGGTCATCAGCCCGTCGCGGGGTCCCGGCCCGAGATTCGCCCCGATGTAGAGGCCGGAGGCGAACCCGACGAGAAGGATCCCTCCCGCCAGCACCACCACCCGCCACACCATCGTCTCGGGCTGGGGGAAGACCAGCACCCACAGGTCGATGACGATCCCGATGGTGATGGCGTTGAGGAGCGTCCCGATCCCATACCGTTCGCGCAGGGGAAGCCAGCCGAGGAGGACGGCGACCGAGACGATGATCGACCAGATGCCGACCGTGAGCCCGAAACGGTTGGCCAGTCCCTGATGGAGGACATCCCACGGTGCCACCCCCAGCCGCGACTGGAGCATCAGGCCGATGCCGATGCCGAACAACACCAGACCCACCATGAGCTGGACGAGACGGCGACCGAGCCGGGGCCCGCGAGTCGGTATGAGGAGGACTCGGGTCATGGATGGACGGGGGAGGTGGGTTCGGCGGCGGGGAGGCCGAGGGTCGTGGCCAGCATCTCGAGACCAGCTCTCTTCTCTGCGTATCCTGCGGTGGTGGCGGTGACCATCAGTTCGTCGGCCGAGGTCCGCTCGGCCAGTGCCTCCAAGTCGTCGGCGACCCGATCGGGCGTTCCCACCAAGGCCTCAGTGGGCATGGCCAGGGCCGTCTCGAGGTGCGGGTGCCTCTGGGCGTCGGCGACCGTGAGGATTTGCACGGTACCTCCGGTGCGCAGCCACAGGCGAACCAGGCGGCCGGGCAATGAGAGCAAATGGGCCTCTTCATCGGTCTCGGCCACGACGACATTGGCGGTGACGATGGCGTGGGGCTCCGCCAGGTGCCCGACCGGTTGGAAGCGCCGGCGGTAGAGACGGAGGGATTCGTCGGTACCGCCCATGTCGAAGTGGTGTGCCTGCACGAAGGGGATCCCCAACAGGCCCGCCAGCTGGGCCGAGTAGCCGGATGAGCCCAGCAGGAACACCGGCGGGTAGGTCGATGCCTGCGGAGTGGCTCGGAAGCGGTCGTGGAGTCTCGAGCCCTCGCGCACGTCGCCCAACAACCCCATGACGTCGATGAGGTGGAGGGGAAACTCATCGGCTCCGAGGGCGCCGACCCCCCGGCGCAGGGCGGCGGCGGTGGCGG
>JBGTLA010000011.1:0-1667 GCA_041744375.1 Acidimicrobiia bacterium
CCACCAGCCGACCCCCCCGGCGCGCCCAGCCGCCGGCTGCCTCGAGTCGCTCGGCGCCGCCGGTCGAAAGGATCAGGTAGTCGACGACCTCGAAGCTGGCCGCCGGGGCGGACGGAGGCACCCGCAGCGGAGCGACCGGCCGGTCGGTCACCATTGTTCTGACCCTCCCGAGGGTGGTGACCAGGGTCTCGTCGCCCACCACTCCCACCGCCATCTCGTCGAACGAGGAGCGAACGACGATCGTCTCACTGGCCACGATGTCGCCCTCGGCGTCGAGCAGCTCGACGGTGAGACGGGTGTTCGCCTCCAGGGGGGGAACACCCAATTCGTAGACCTGCTCGCCCCCGGCCGGCACCTCCACCGGCCTGCTCACCGAGATTCCCCCACCACGCACTCTGACGCGACCACTCACCAGCACCGGCGAGGCGATCACTGCCGCCACCGACGAGGGTCGGCCGGGAGCCACGAAACCCTCCAGACCGACTGTGGCTCCCAGCGTCGGGCCAGACTGTGCGCTCTGGCCGACCATGGCCGGCGGAGAGGCGAGGGCGACGGACGGAGAAAACGGCAGGCCGCACGTCAGCAACAGCGCCAAACCTGCCACGAATGCTTTCACGGGAATGAGACGTCGGGGAATTCCGGTCGGTTCCCGGCAGGTCACGGCCGGGATGAGGTCACTTCTTCGACTGCTGGTAGTAGGGGTTTTCACCCGTGGCGTGGTCGGTGACGTCGACGACGCCCACCAGCTCGGGGATGGAATCGACCAGGATTCGCTCGATCCCTTGGGTGAGGGTGACCTGAGCCATCCCACAGCCCTGGCATCCCCCCATGAGGCGCAAATAGGCCGTGTCCTCGTCGACCGACACCAACTCGGCGGCACCCCCGTGGGCGGCGATGGCCGGGTTGACCTGTTCGGTCAGAACCTGTTGGACGCGGTCGGCGAGCGGACCGGTCAGGTCACCTCTCGGCTCGGCCATCGGAGGAGGAGCAGGCGTGTTCGGGTTGTTCATCGACAGACCCTGTTCGGTCAACTCGAGCGACGCCCCTTGTAGCTTCTCGACGTCGACCTCGGGGATGATGACCGCCAGGTCGCCGTGTCGTTCGAGCCGGTGCGTCTCCGCTCGGTCGGCCACGGGCACGAACGCCAGGTCGTAGTTGAACTGTGGGCCGGTTATCCCTGCCACCCCCACGGACAGGGCGTACTCACCATCTCCCGGCTCCTGATCTCGGAGCTGGACGATCATGTCGAGGGCATCGGGGGCGATGGTGAGAACGTTCATGTCGGTGTGTGACACCATGGTACCGATCATCGCCACGTTCACACACTCTTCATCGACGGTCTGACCATCCCATGTCCAGAGTCCTCGTCGTCCTTCCCACCTCCTCGTATCGAACATCCGCCTTCGTGGACGCCGCCCGCCGCCTGGGGGTGGAGCTGGCGCTCGCCTCCGAGGAGGACCCTCCCATCGACCTGGGAGACCGGTTCGTGCGCATCGACTGCTCCGATCCGCAAGGATCGGCACGAAAGATCCTCGGACTGGCCGACCACACCCCCGTCGACGCCGTGGTGGCGGCCGACGACGCCGGAGTCGTGATCGCCGCCATGGCTGCCTCGGCGCTGGGACTGTCCCACCACAGTCCCGAGGGTGCCGCCGCCACGCGAGACA
>JBGTLA010000012.1:0-44648 GCA_041744375.1 Acidimicrobiia bacterium
GGTCGGTGGGGGTGTCGTCGAGGTGGGCGACGTGGCCGCATGGGTCGAGGGTGTCACCTCCGGGGGTGGCGGTGAGGTAGGCGGTGTTCGAGTCTCGGCCGCGGCTCATCGCCACGTGGAACCATTCCCTGTTGGCCTGGGATCCGACCATCGAGAAAGTGCGGTCGACGGTTACACCCTGGGCTTTGTGGCCGGTGAGGGCGTACCCGTGGTCCACGTGGCCCTGGTCGAGATACCAGGAGGGAAGGGTGACCGCTTCGGGGTGACGGTCCAAACGGACCGTCAGCACCCGGGCCTTGGTATCGACGGCGGTGACGGTACCGAGGTCACCGTTGAGCACCCCGAGCCCGGCGTGGTTGGTGAGACACATCACCCGTTCGCCCCGCTGGTAGTCGTGGTCGCACGCTTGGAGGGTGGGCCCGTCGATGGCACCAGCGGCGGCGAAGTGGCGTCGGGCGAGCCGGTTGAGGTCCGAAACGGTTTCCCGGTCGTACGCCAACATGAGCGCCCCGGAAGGGTTGGCGGTGTCTGTGACATGGCGGTACCAGTCCGAAACGACCCGGTTCAGCGTGTCAGCCCGGTCGGCGCCGACAAGCAGACGGCCGTGACGGCGGTACGCAGCCAAAGCCCGGGCCGGGGACCCGTCACGCAGCTCCGCCAACGCTTGACGCTCCCAAGTGTCCTGTTGGCGATGATTCTCCGCCAGAGTCACCGCCGACGGGAGCTCCGAGAGGACCCCGAACAGGCCACCGGCCTCGAGCTCGGGGAGCTGGTGGGGGTCGCCGACCAGGATCAGCTTCCCCCATGCGGCGTCCACCTGGTCTGACACCGAAGCGAGCTGGCGGGTCCCGACCATCGACGCCTCATCGATCACCACGATCACCCCGTCCGGTAGGCCGCCGTCGGTTCGGCTACGACGTTCCAACGCCGCCAGGCTCGAAGAAGGGATACCGGTGGCGGCTTGGAGACCGACGGCGGCTTTGGCGGCCAACGCCGCCCCCACGATCGGGGTGCCACAGAGGCGAGCGAGGTCACAGACAGCGGACATGACGGTGGTCTTGCCGCTGCCCGCCGGGCCCACCCCCACGTCGATCGCAGCCCCCGAGGTGGCAAAGCGGCTCACCATTTCCAACTGGTCGTCGTTGAGGTGGGAGTAAAACGCTGGGATGGACCGGGAAACCCCGTCGGGAACCCGCCACCGCCGCGTGTCGGGCTCTCCGGTCCGTTCGACGATCTTGTGTTCGAGTTCCAACAGTTCGGTGGTCGTGTACCGGCGTTCCCCATCAGCCGCCAGCTCCGGCAGTTCTGTCACCTCGGGGCGGGCCAAGAACTCGTCCACCATGGCTTGAACCACCAACGCAGGCGCACCGGTCGGCAACGAAGCGGCGACAGCCTTGACAGCGTCGGCCCGACCGAAAGTCGACACCGTGGCGGTCAAACCGTCGGCAGAACACAAGTCCTTGGTCAACCTGTCCGCTTCCACCCGAACCCGGCCCGCCCCATTGGCAAGGATGCGGTTGATCCGCTCGGGAGTGAGACCCACCTCGATGGCCCGCCGACGCCACTCCACCTCCAACTCCCCGAGCGGATGGTCACTCTTGGGGTTCCGGGTGGCCAGCACCGCCGCCTGGCGCGCCGCCGCCGTCTCAGGCAAACCCTGGTCCTCTCGCCACTCCTCGGCCTGTTGGCGGCGCTGGGAGAACGCCTCGATCTGGGTCCGCTCGAACCCGACGATGTCGGCCACCCCGTTGCGGGTCGGCTGCCACCCCACCCCCAGGCGGCGGGTCAGCTCGTGGCGCAGCACCGCCTCATGCAAGTATCCCGCCGCCAACTGATGGCGATACAACCGCCGGCCGTCCAAGCTCCGCCACTTCCCATCCGTGCCCTGCACCTTGTTGGCCACCACCACATGGGTGTGCAGCTGCGGATCGTCAGCCCGAGACGTGAACTCGGTGAACGACGCCGCCACATACCCGGTCGTTTCGATCGGCCATGTCACCACCCTGGTCCGCTCCACCCCGTCGTCGTCGACCGTCCGTTCCTGCTTTGCGCCCCGAGTCGACGACGCCACCGACTCCAAATACGCCACCGCCTCCCCCGTGGCTCTGTCGAACGCCTCTAACACCTCACGGCGGGTCGACTCGTCGCCCAAAGCCCACAGCAACGACACCGACTTGTCCGCCGAGAACGTCACATCCCACGCTGCTACCCCATTCCGACGGAGCCGCACCCCCAACTGGTCTCCCGTGACCGGATGCTCCCCATCGAACATACGCACCAACCCCTCCGCCGTCACCGACCCCGACAGACCCATGTCAGCGGCGCCACTCCCACACCACACGCCGGTGGCGGTGCCACCCTGCAAGTAATAGTCCTCCCGCGGGGTGATCTCTCCCAACTTCTGGAGGTAGTAGTCCTTGGTCGCCTTGGCCAAACTCAACACGACCGGACACCCCGGGGACCCTCGACACGACACGACGAGTTCATGAGACCTGACTGTGGACCCCAACCCTCCCCCCGGAATCCGTTTCAAGTCCGTTCCCACCCCCATTCGGCGCACGAAGTCCGTTTGAAGTCCGTTCCCACTCCCAACTAGGCCTGGCAGGCAGTCCCGGTTGCGCCAAACAACACAACGCATCGTCCAGTGCCCCACCGCGGATACGGACCGATCCGGACCGGCGTCACCGGCCAGATGAACAGCCGAGTGCAGTCAGCGATCCCGGCGACGTCCAGGCTGCCCGCCTGGAGTCGACCGTCACGTGTGGGCCAGCCTTTGCGCTGATCCAACGCCCGATCCGAGATCAAGGCACCCGACGTCTACGACGACAAGCCCCTGATTGCGGTTCTGGCGCGGCCTCGAGAGCGGCCGAGACGCTGCGAGGCGGGCCCAAGAGGGACACCACCCGCTAGAACGACGGATCCCACAACCCACGCCAAAGCACCAGTCGCCAGAAGCCCACAGAGCGAACACCCTGAATCAGAACCGCAAGGCCACCCACCAGAACGAACTTCCAGACCTCCCCCCGAAATCCGTTTCCGATCCGCCAGCCGCACGCACCTGCAACAAGCTGCTCAGCCGAGGGCGGTTCAGGTCCGTCATATACCCACGCGTCGCGAACTCCCTCGGCGCGCGGCTTGTCCAAGCTCCTGATTCATCAGAGGGTTAACGGTTCGCGACAGCCCGCCACGGCTATCTCCGACTGCCCCGCCGGCCAATCATCCGATGGTCCCATTTCGTCTCCCGCGACAGTGCCTGAACGAGTCGTTCACGACGCCTTGAATCGTCGTGAACGATGTCTTGGACTCGTTCAGGCAGCCTGGGTGTCGCCGCCAGCGGGGTAGCAACAACGCAATACCATCGGTAGTATGATGGTATGAAATTGAGTGTGAGCCTTCCCAACGAGGATGTCGAGTTCCTCGACGAGTATGCCCGGATGCAGGGTTACGGATCTCGGTCCGCGGTGGTCCATAAGGCCGTTCGGCTCCTCCGCGCCTCCGAATCGGGTGCCGACTACGCAGATGCATGGAAAGAATGGGCCGAGTCAGGCGATGCTCGAGTCTGGGAGACTGCCGTCGGCGACGGGCTGACTAGCCGCTGATGCTGCGCGGTGAGATCCGCATCGTCGACCTTAATCCGGCCCGAAGCGGTGAGGCCGACAAGCGGCGCCCGGCCGTAATCGTATCGAACGACGGCGCCAACACCACTGCCGCTCGGCTTGGCCGCGGTGTGCTCACGGTCATCCCCGTAACCGCCAACGTCGGACGGGTATATCCCTTCCAAGTACTTCTGCCCGTGGCTGAGACCGGCCTGGATCGTGACTCCAAAGCTCAGCCTGAACAGGTTCGTTCCGTTTCCGTCGAACGAATCTCCGCCAAGGTCGGCACCGTGCCGCCCCAGATCATGGCCGATATCGATGACGCTCTCCGTCTCCACTTGTCGCTTTGACGAAACCGAGAGTCCAAAGGAACAAACACTGTCAGCCCGGGAAGGGAAGCGCGGAATGGCCGGATAGCGGGCGCTCCATTCCGGCGATTCTGGGATTCCGTGCCGCGCGCTATGTGCGCGGCGAATGATCTATCTGATTCCGGCGTGATACAGAGCCCATATCGCTCCGTCTCGCGACGAGCACCGCCATACCGATGATTGAGACTGCTTCGGGCCGAAACCGCCAGCCGGGGGCTGGTGCCAACAGCAACCATCCTCCGACACGGCCAGGAAGCTCAAAGCCTTGATGGATCTCGACCCACCTTGTAGCCGCCGAGAGAGGTGGAGGCCAACTGCCTACCGTGCGACGGTTTTCTTCTGGCGCTGTCCCTCAGCGAAGAAGCAATGGCGCTCATCCACACCATCAGCCAAGATCAAACCGACAAGGAGGTGAACCAACCCCAGCTACCCGCCGTCGGCTAACACCACGGCGGGAACGCTGCAGGGTTCACCTACTTACACCACACCGAGGGACGCGATCCCTCAGTCCCCACTCGGATCGGGCCCTGGGCTTCGCCTGTCATGCACGCTTGGGGCTATCACCGTTTCGACAGATAGTCCATGAAGTCGGTTCTCAGGCGCCTTCTGAATGTCCCACCGCAATGTCAACGTCGGAGCGACCTGAATGGTGGTTCATGACGGTATCTCGTGTGGACAAAAAATCCTTCGGCACATGACTGAATTGCTGTTCACTAGAGTTGGGCGGGTGCTTGTCGATCTCTACGTCAGCGAAGTCGGCACCGGTGATCCGGTGGTGCTGATCCCCGGGCTGGGTTATGCGTCGTGGTTCTGGCGGTCACAGGACCCGCTGGCTACCGCATACCGCCTCCTCAAGGTCGATCCCCGCGGTGCTGGTCGATCGCCCAAGCCGCTGGAGCCCTACCGCATTGAAGACATGGCCTCCGACATAGCACGGGTCGTCGAGACCAGAGAGGGGCCGGCCCATGTGGTGGGCCACTCCATGGGCGGCTACTTGGCCCTGACCCTCGCCGCTGATCGCCCCGAACTGGTCCGTTCCTTGAGCCTGGTCTCCACCAGCTGTGGCGGGCCGGGTCACGAGCGGGTGCCGGAGGACACCAGGACAGGATGGCTCGCAGAGTCGCACCGTCCACCCGACGAATACGCCAGGGCGACAATGCCCATCTCTTTCCGGCCGGGATGGACCGACCAGCATCCCGACCGTTACGAAGACATCCTGCAGTCGAGGCTGGGGTACCCGACCCCACCGGAGAGCTGGCAGGCTCAGTTCGCCGCCTGCGAGTCGTTTCTCCAGAACGGCGCCGATACCGCCGCCATTGATGTGCCGACCCTGATCGTCCACGGTGACGCCGACCGCGTCGTCCCCATTGACAACGGCTGGCTGCTCGCCGACGCCATCCCCGACACCCGGCTCGTCGTCTTCGAGGATGCCGGGCACCTGATCCCGATCGAAGAGCCGGAGAGATTCAACGAGACTCTGGTAACTTTCTGGCGGAGCACCGGTTATGGGTGATCAGCGTCAGGACCTGCTGATCGCCGCCGAGGCCTTGTTCGCCGAGAAGTCCTACCACGAGACCGCTGTCGCCGAGATAGCTGCCCAGGCCGGTTTGGCCACGGGCACCTTCTACCGGCATTTCGATTCGAAGAAGGACACCCTCGTCGCCGTGCTCAGGGCGATCAACGACGACGTCCGGGCTGTCATGCGCGATGCCATCGCCGCCGCCGAAGGGAGTCAGGCCGAAGTGGAGCGGGCCGGCTTCGATGCCTTCTTCGATCTCATGTCGAAGCGGCCCGGTGTATACCGGGTGGTCCGCGAAGCAGAGTTCGTCGCCCCTGAGGTCTTCAGGGAGTACTACGAGAGGCTGGCCAGGGGTTACGTGCGGGGAGTCCAGAAGGCTCAGGTACGGGGTGAGATCGACATCGAGCTCGACCCGGAGGTGGTCGCCTTCGTCTACATGGGCGCCGGCTATTTCCTGGGGATACGCTGGGCTGAGTGGACCGGAGGCGGCATCGTCCCCGAAGACGTACGGGCCGATCTGTACAGGCTTCTGCGCCGCGGTCTCGAGCCTGGGGAGAGCCAATGAGGCTGCGAGCGGCCGTACTCACCGAGATCGGCAGGCAGCGTCCCTATGCGCACACCGCTCCCCTCTCGGTCGTGCCGGTGGAGCTCGATCCGCCTGGCCCCGGGGAGCTGCTGGTGAGGGTCCTGGCTGCCGGAGTGTGCCACTCCGATCTGTCGGTGGTCGACGGGAACAGACCGCGCCCCACACCGATGGTCCTGGGTCACGAGGCCGCCGGGATCATCGAGGAGGTGGGCGAAGGCGTCGTCGGCGCCGACGAGGGTGACCACGTTGTGCTCACCTTCGTTCCTTCATGCGGTCTTTGCGCCGAGTGTCAAACCGGACGCCCCGCCCTGTGTCGACGAGCCGCGGTGACCAACCAAGCAGGGGTCATGCTCCGTGGCGGCCGACGTCTGCACCGCGACGGGGAAACCTTGCACCACCACCTCGGCATCTCGGCGTTCGCCGAGTATGCCGTGGTCGACCGTGGCTCGGCTGTGGTCATCCCCGAAGACATTCCCCTTCACATCGCCGCCCTGGTCGGCTGCGCCGTCCTCACCGGTTATGGCGCGGTCGTCAACACCGCAGACGCCGGGCCTGGTCAGTCCGCAGCCATCTTCGGGCTTGGTGGAGTGGGTCTGGCGGCGGTCATGGCGGCGGTTGTCGCAGGTCTCAACCCCGTCATCGCCGTCGATCCGATCGAGGCGAAGCGCGATCTTGCGATCGAGATAGGAGCGCATGCCGCCTTCGGGCCCGACGAGGCCACCGAGGCAATCCCCAGCACGACAGCCGGTGGGGTGGACCTCAGTGTCGAAGCCGCCGGTCATGCCGCGGTTCTCGCTACCGCGCTCGAAGCAACCAGACGGAGGTGGGACCACCGTCGCCGTCGGCCTCCCCCACCCCGACGCCAAGCTGGAGGCGCCGGCGTTGTCCTTTGCCGGATCGGGGAAACGTCTCCTCGGCTCCTACATGGGGGACGCCTCGCCTGGACGTGACATCCCCCGATTGGTCGATCTCTGGCGCAGCGGGAAGCTCCCCCTCGAACGACTTCACACCCACACCCGACCTCTCGACGAGATCAACACCGCATTCGACGTGCTGGCGGACGGCGACGCCATCCGCCAGATCATCCAACCCCATGAGAACAAGGAGGATCAATGACCTACTCATTGCCCGACAACGTCAGCTCCCACCACGTCGACACCAGCCGTCTCCGGGTCCACTATCTGGCCACCGAAGGCGACGGTGAGCCTGTAATCTTCCTCCACGGCAACATCGCCTCCTCCCTGTTCTGGGACGAGACGCTGGCAACCCTTCCCGACGGATTCAAAGGGATTGCAGTCGACCTGCGCAGCTTCGGTGGCACCGAGCCCAAACCCGTGGATGCAACCCGAGGAATGGGAGACTTCGCAGACGATCTGGACGCCCTGATGGACGCCCTCGACATGGAAGCGGCCCACCTGGTGGGGTGGTCGACCGGCGGATTGGCGGCGATGCAGTACGCCTTGGATCATCCGACACGGGTACGTTCGATCACCCTCGTCGACTCCGTTCCGCCGCACGGTTTCGGGGGTACCGCCGACATGGAGGGCACCCCGATCAACAAGGACTACTCCGGTACCGGTGCCGCCATCGTCCCCCAGGAAGTGCTGGACAGGATCCGAGATGAAGATCGGAGCTCGGAGAGTGACATGTGTCCCCGCGTGTTCATGAACGCCTTCTATTGGAAACAGGGCTACAAGGTCGATACCGACAGGGAGGACGCCTTCGTGGAGGAACTGTTCAAATGTGCCATCGGCGAGGACAACCTTCCCGGTGACCTGGCAAGTTCCGATTACTGGCCCGGCTTCGCACCAGGCACGCGCGGCGTCAACAACGCCCTGTCCAGTAAGTACTCCAACATCCTCGCCCTGGCCGACGTCGACTCAAAGCCACCGCTGCTCTGGGTGCAGGGGAGCGACGACCTGGTCGTCTCCGACGCCTCCCTGTACGACATGGGAAACCTGGGTAAGCTGGGCATGATCCCCGACTACCCAGGTGAGGACGTCTATCCCATCCAGCCGATGGTAAGTCAGATGCGCTGGTTCGTCGAGAAGTACGGGACCAACGGCGGAGACACCACGCAGGTCGTGATCGAGAACGCCGGACACGGCCCGCACATCGACCATCCTCAGGAGTTCCAGACGGCCTTCCACGACTTTCTGGAGCGCGTCGGAAGCTGACCACCTGACAGGGCGCTCTAGCGGTGACCAACACGTCGGTTCCCAAAGCCGGCTGGAAAGTTCGGTCGAGGCATATGAACCTCCGGACGATGAGGAGATGGCATTCTTCGAGAGGGTTGCATGAAAGTTCCGACTGGTGCTAGATCACAGGTTCTGTTGCGGAACCGCCCATATCAGAAACCGTCCGGGATCGGCATGCCTGAAGAGCGGTTTCCTGTCAAGGGGTGTTTTCCCTGGTCGGCTTTCGTGTCTGGACGCGGTTGATTGCGACGGTGGTCCCGTCGGTCGCTCCGGTGTGGATCGTGGACGGTTGCGGTCGCCGGAACCTGATACCGCTAGTGCGTTGGGCAGCACTCTGGGGTGTGCTCCGCCATGCCTTCGCCACGCCTCTTCGGCTGGAGGGGTGGCATGGTGCCCCCGCAGCAGGCGCAATCCCTTCTCGTCCGTCACCCTCGATCACCACAGCCACCAAGAACCCCTGACCGGCATAGGTGGCCGTGATCGCCACCCCGATCGCCGAAGCCAACACGATCAGCCTCATCTGAGTTCGGCCCAGCCGGATGAGGCGCCACTCGTGCATCCTCACCCCGACCTGACGCCGACACGATCACCACTCATGGGTTCACACTGCCCATCTTATTGCCACTTACTTGCAATAAGAAGTTAGCACGTTGCTCCCGGCGGCGGCGTCCGCATCGAATCGATCCCATCGATCGCGGCGTCGACGAAGTGGCGGCCGCTACCACCCTGTGCCTACCCACCGTCCAAGCCCACGCCGCCAACCCGGCCGACGCCGCGGGCCAGGGGTGACCTGGCCACTCGCCTGGGTCGAGTTGTCTAGTCGGTCGGAAGGGTGAGGGAGAACACGCTGTTGCCCTCCACGTGCCGATATTTCAGCTCGCCGCCCATCAACTCGGCCAACTGGCGGGAGATAGTGAGGCCGATGCCCACGGATCCAGGTAGGCCGGGAGTGGCGTGGGCACGGTGATAGGCCTCGAAGATCCACTCCCACTCGGACTTGGGCAACCCGGGGCCGTCATCGGCGACGGTCACCAGCACCCGGTCTCCGAGCCCCTCGACTTCGACGCTCACGTGAGTACCGCCATACCGCTCGGCATTGGTGAGCAGGTTGCGCAGTATCTGGCCCAGCCGAACCGAATCGCAACTGGCATAGACGGGTTCCGTGGCAGTGAACGTCACGCCCTCGGTGTAGGCACCACCCGCCTCCAGGGTCCGAGAGACGGCCTCCACCACGTCGACCCTCTTCAATGCGACTTCCACCTGTCGCAGCTCCGCTCGCGCTACGACCAGCAGATCCTCGATCAGGTTCGACACCTCGTGGGCATGTGAGGAGATGGACGAGATCATCGAACGTCGCTCCTCCTCGGTAAGCCATTCGACGGTGTCGGCGTCGTCGAGAAGCGCGGCGAAACCCAGAATCGCCGTCAGCGGTGTCCGCACCTCGTGACTCACCGAGGCCACGAACCGGTCTTTCTCTGCCACCATCTCCTGCATCCTCCGTTCGGCGTTGCGGTGATCGGTCACGTCAATGACGGTGAACACGGACCGGGAATAGTCGGGTAGACCCTCGACCACGGGGGCGGCGAGGATCGACTCGGCGTCATAGGTGAACCCCTGGGCGGTGGCGCCGGTGAAGGCGGCCCGGGCGATGGGTACCTTGTTCCACACCGCGTCCAGCTGCGTCAGCCAACCCTCAAGAGCGCCGGCGTTGACGATCCGGGGATCGATGGGTCCGATGAGCTCCTCGTGAGACAACCCCACCGCCTTCACCGCAGCCGGATTCGCCTCGACGATGTGGATCATGGGGACGACCGCCCGGACCGCCTCGAGGTCGACACCGAGATACTCGCGCACCGACGTGACGCTCTGCTTGCGCAGCTCGTCCATCCACCCTTCGATCAGTGTGTAGTCCTGTTGGATCATCGGGATGGGCGAGTTGCAAAACAGGTTCTCGTAACTCGAGCGCTCCCGCTCGACGTCGAGCAGATCGCGATGGCTTTGGTCCGCTCCAACGCATTGGGAATCGAGGTGGGTGAGGAAGGTCTGCCACTCCGACAAGGTCGGTGTCGATCCAGGAGTCAGACCCAGGGCACGCAGCGCCGACCCAACGTGGGGATGATGCAATACCGGACCCTTCGTGACGGGCGCGCCGAGCTCAGTGCGGTTGAACATACTCGATCAACTTGTCGGCATTCGGTGATGAGGAGTTGAGCAATCACTGGCCGACTGGAGACGAACCCGTAGACCCCTAATGGGGATCTACGAGGTTCCTGTGGTTGTGGGAGTCTTGTGGCTGAGCCGCTGATCGGTGAGCACTGCCGAACCCTGGGGCGTCCGATTCCTGAGGTTAGATCGTGCCCCGGCCAGCCGGTGAGGTTGTGCCTGTAGCGCTCATGGGGTGTCGTGCCGTCTGAGCACTGATCCATTAAGTTACAGCCGGGCCCCATGCAGGCTCGCGAAACGAATAGTCGACGGAAGGGAGGATAGGGATGATCTTTGTTGGTGATGACTGGGCTGCTCGACCACCGCCTCGCCTTGTACGACCAGGAGCAGCGGTCTTCGGGGCCACCACGTATCGCGCACACGCGCAGATGCTGGCCTCGAGCACCGAGGAGTCAAAGGTCCGTGACCGATGGGTCACCCGGATGAGGAACCTGCCGGCAACGGTGGTGTCGACCACGCTGGAGGAACCCCTCGACTGGCCGGATGCGACCGTCGTGAGCGGCGACGCCGTCGACATCGTCACCCGGCTCAAGGAGGAGTCCGAGGTGCCGTTGCGCTTACACGGCAGCCTGTCGCTCAACCGGGCGCTGATGGCCACCGGCCTGGTCGACCGTGTCCAGGTGACGCTCTTCCCTGTCATCTCCGGTCAGACCGGACTGGACCCGATATTCCAGGGTGCAGCCGACTTCGACCTCGAGCTGAATTCCCTGGCACCGGCCCCGGACAAGGCGCTCGAGCTGCTCGAATCGCGGGCCACCCACAGCGGGGTGATCTTCCAGGTCTACCGGGCGACCGGGCGCCCCGAGTACGCAACGTGACAGCCGACTTGCAGCACTTCCTGGACGGTTCAGCCCTGACGTCTGGCTAAACGCTCCCAAGACCCAGCTCATCAACCGTTGCGCACGACTCCGTCCCGACCTCGACGACGACCTCGAGACCTTCGGGACTAAGACCGCGCTAAAAGCACTCGCTCACCGAGTCGAAACACTCACCGCCGAGGCCGCCCAGCTCGAAGACGCGATGAGACCCCTCATCGACGTTGATGGCTTGGGTGGCGAGGGTGTGGCGGAGCTGGTGGGGGTGGACGTGTCCGACGCTGGCCTTCTTGGCGATGCGCCGGACCATGCGTGAGGCTCGGTGACGGTCGATGCGGCCGGTCTTGTCAGCCAAGAGAACACCGTGGGCGGCGATGGGGTGCGGCGTTGGTTTCCTGGTGCGCGTCGATGTCGGAAACGAGGTGGGGATGGAGGGGATGTATCGGTCGTTGCGGAGTTTCCCCACGGGGATCCTCAGCCAGTGGCAATCTCCGATCTGGACTACCGGGTCGGCGTCGAGGGCGCACAGTTCCCCGATGCGCATCCCGTCCGGGCCAACAGCAATACGGCGAGCCGGCGGAAGGGGTCGGGCTCGTCGTAGGCGGCTTTGAGGAAGCGGGCGGCTTGAGCGTCGTCTAAGAACTTGTGGATGCACTCGATCCGTACGGGGACCGCCCGCGAGCCGTGCGCCGGCCGATTGATCCCGCTCTATCGTCAGGTCTCGGTTGGGCGGGCCATGTCCCGCTGGTGTCGGTAGCGCTTTGGGGTGGTGTCGAAGTGGATCTGGAACAACTCGTAGAAGCGGCTGAGACTGTTGAAGCCGATGGCCGCGGCGACGGAGGATATCGGTGCATCGGTCAGGCGGAGACGGGTGGCGGCCTCTTCCATCCGTACCCGATTCACAAGAGCGGTGGCGGTCTCGCCGGTCGATTGGCGTACTACCCGGCTGACATGCCCCCGACTTCGACACGCCGTATCGGCCAGACCTGTGACTCCTCTCATCATGGCTGTCGGATCGTTCCTCCAGTCGTGCACCGCTGCTGCCAGCCACTCCGGGAGGCCAACAGTCACAGCGGCACGGTCTGAGATCGCCGAAAGGACCTCGATCAGGATTCGGTCGACATCGAATCGGGCAGTGACGGAGACCAGCGGCGGCGAAGCGGCGATCGCCAATCGTTGGGAGAGAGCCGCCCCGAAGGGAAAGTGCCGGGGCGGCAGCAAGTCCCAGGGGAACACCGAGCCTCGGAAGTAACGGAGCCGAAGACGCTCCACCTCTGGTCGAGGCAGGGCGATGTTGGTCATCGAGAAGTCAGCACTCGGGGCGTCGAACCGATGAGTGTCGGCGGGAGCAACGAGGACGACATCACCCGGGCCCACCCGCCACGTTCCCGTCTCGAGCCGATGGCGCGCACTCCCCGACTCCACCCAGAACAACTCGGCGAAGTCGTGGGAGTGTGTGGGCGACAACACGTCGGCGGCGCCACGACGAGCGACATGGAGCACGGCCTCTGTGCCGGCAACGTCGTTCCAGCGCAGGGACCACATGTCACATCACCGCGAGCTTTCGCATTCTCAGCGGAAGACGAAGTGCCCTGGGCCTGGCAGGATCGGACACGACCCATCGAGAAGGAGCTCCACCATGGACCGAACCGATGTCATCGATCGCTACACCGAGGACGGCTACGTCATCTTCCGAGATGTTCTCAGCTCGGAGGTGGTCGAGCGTGCCAACCGTCATGTCGACTCCCTGTTGGCTGCCAACCCGGAATTGCGTCCGGAGGATCTCGGCCACGAGTTGGCGCGAAGAGATCCTGTCTGGTTCGGCCTCGTATCGGAGCCGGCACTGTTGGACATCGCCGGGGCGTTCCTCGGTCCCAACATCGCCCTCTTCGCGACCCACTACATCTGCAAGCCTCCCCGGACCGGGCGCGCCGTCCGGTGGCATCAGGACGGGGCGTTCTGGCCGCTCGACCCCCCTGAAGTGATAACGGCGTGGGTGGCGGTGACCGATTCGGCACCGGACAACGGATGCGTGCGGGTCATCCCGGGCAGTCACCGGTTGCCGGTGGCTGAGATGCAGCCGGTGGACGGCGACGCCGTGTTGTCGGAGGAGATTGCCGTCGACGTTGATGAGGATGCCGCCGTCGATCTGGTGCTGGCACCTGGCGACGTGTCCGTACACCACCCCTCGATCCACCATGCCTCCCAACCGAACACCTCGGACCGGTGGCGGAGAGGTTTGACCGCCCGCTACATACCGACCTCCACCAGGATCACGGACCCGGCCGCGGCCAGTCCCTTCCTGCTGCGTGGCGTCGCCCAGGCTGGTGTCAACGATTACCTCGATGCTCCGGCGAGTCCTCATCGGTAGAGCTCAGGGCGGCGCAACCTCAGACTCGGCTCGCGCCGACGCTCGGTGTCGACCGCCTCCAACTCGATGGTGACTACCAGGGTCTGGTCGTCCTCGCCTGCCTGGGCGATGACCTCACCCCGTGGATCCACGATCAAGGAGCGGCCGCAGAAGGGCCCGGACATATTGCACCCGATCGCGAAGACCTGATTGTCCTGGGCGCGAGCCCGCGTCCGCAGACCGAGAACATGCTCGTAGCCGTGAGGTACCGCCGAGGGAATGACGAGGATGTCAGCGCCGCCCAGCGCCAGGGTGGTGGCCACCTCGGGGAAGGCGTGTTCGAAGCAGATCATCAAACCCAGCCTGGGTGATCCCGAGGTGGCCACGACGAGTTCGGTGCCGGGCGCGAACAGGGCCTGTTCGGCCGGGTAGAGGTGCGTTTTGCGATAGACGATTGGGTCAGCGGTGCCATCCACCACTACTGCGGAATCGAACAGCTCGCCGTTTGACCGTTCGAGGAACCCCGCCACCAGCGTCAGGTTCGAGCGACCGGCCATCTCGGCCAACCGGCTCACCGTTGGCCCATCGGCCTCGTCGGCCAGTTCCCGGCCACGGTGCTCCAGCATGTCCAGGTCGTAACCGGTGGTGTAGAGCTCGGGAGTCACGGCGAGACCAGTCGAAGGGGGAAGGTCTGCCATCACCTGCTCCAGGCGGTCGAGGTTTCCCTCCACATCAGCCGGTCGGGCGGTGAGCTGAAGGGCAGCGATCGTGAGATTCATCCCTTCGTCCCGCCACCGAAGAGACCCCGGACGTAGTAGCGGTTGAGGGATGCGAAGAGAAGAAGTGGTGGGAGGATCGCCATTATGGCTCCGGCGGAGACGAGGTCCTGCTGGGCGAGGTGGGGGGACTGGAGGTTGGCGAGGCCCACCTGGATCGGCTGGTAGTCCCGCTGTAGGAGGGTGAGCGCCAACAGCAGGTCGTTCCACACGAAGATGAAGTTGATAATGGCGAACGAAACCAGCCCGGGTGCGGCCAGGGGCAGGACCAGTCGTCGGAACTGATCCCAATGGCCCGCCCCGTCGATCGTGCCCGCCTCCAGCATCTCCTTGGGAATCTGGCGAAAGAACGAGCTGAGCATGAAGACCGCCCAACCGGCGCCGAAGCCGGTGTGGACGAGCACGATGCCGACCAACTGCCACGCTCCTTCATCGAGTCCGAGCGTACGGAACCAGGGGAGCAGCGGGATGAGGATGAGCTGGATGGGCACGATCATGGTCGTGATCAGGAGGAAGAACCACAGCTTCTTGAAGCGAAAGGTCAGGTGGACTAGGGCGTAGGTCGCCAGGGCGCCGGCCGCGACCGTGACCGCCACCGAGCCGAGGGAGATGACGAAGGTGTTGAACGCGAAGCTGGACAAACCTTGGTCCCACGCCCGGACGTAGTTGGCCAACGTGAACGTGGCCCCTTCGAAGTTCCACCATCCCCCACGGATTTCGTCGAGCGGGCGTATCGAGATCATGAACGCCGTCATCACCGGGACCAGCCACAAGAGGGAAAGGGCTGCAAGCCCGGTGTAGAGGGCGCCCGTGGTGAAGCGACGAGGTCTCACCGGGCGTCCTTGGTGAGGTCGCGCAAGTATGGCCACGCCCCCCCGATCAGGACGGCAGACATGATGATCGCCACTGCTGTGGCCAAGCCGGCCTGGGGAGAGTCGAGGAACACGAAGGCCTGCTTCCACAGGAGCACGGCCAGCACTTCTGAGTCCTGGGCGGGACCGCCCTGGGTGATCACCCAGACGACATCGAAGGTGCGCAAGGCGAAAATGACCGAGATGGTGGCCACCACGATCATCGCTCCTCGGAGTTGAGGAATGAGGATGTGGCGGACCAGTTGGCCGGGATGGGCACCGTCCACCCGAGCGGCCTCGAGTAGCTCGTCCGGCACCGCGGTCAGACCTGCGGTGAAGGTGATAACCCCGAACCCGGTAAACGCCCAGAAGCCGGCCACGATGAGTGACAGATTGACGAGGCGGATCTGGGAGAAGCCGAGATCGATCACGCCCGGGTCGGAGAGCCAGTCCCTCGTCCGAAAGGCGATCGGGCCCAAGTCGATGGAGAAGTCGATTCCGGCCCACTGGACGAAGCGGGTCAGCACGCCGAAATCCGGGTTATACATGAAGGTCCAGATGACCCCGGCCGCCGCCAATGAAATCGCCATCGGGAGCACGAAGGCAGCACGTAGGACACTGCCACCGCGAGGTACCTGCCAGATCAGGATCGACAGGAACATCGATGCCACCGTCACCATCACCGGGAACACCACCAACCAGATCAGGGTGTTGACGACGGCGTTCCAGAAGCGCGGGCTGGTGAGGGTATCGAGGTAGTTCTGGATGCCAACGAAGTCCCACTGGGATGGCGAGAACAGGTCCCACGGGCGCAACAGTCCCCAACGAAAGAAGCTGGAGCCCAGGGTGTTGAACGCCGGCCAAAGGTAGAAGAGGACGAATGCCACCAGCAGCGGGGCCAAGAACGCGTAAGCCAAGCGGTTTCCGGCAGGACGAGCCGACCGTGTGGCCCGCTCGTCCAGCCTGGCCTCTTGTCGCGCCACCGTCATGCGTCGTCTCTCTGCGACCGTCCCGCCTTCAGCCCCGGACTCGCTCGTCGACCTCCACCATTGTCGCCACTATGGCGGCCACGTCCTGATCGCGCACGAATTGTTGCAACGCCTCACGCAACACGGTTTGGATCTCGCCTCCGATGAAGTCGTCCAGGTCGTAGACAGCGGCTACCGACGGATCCGCTGGCCAGAGGGCGGCGGCGGCCTGATCGTTCACGTCGGGGTAGACGTCCACGGGCACGCCCGTGTTGGGAGCCACGAAGCCGCCCCTTTCTGCCCATATCGACTGGGCTTCGGCCGAACCGAGGTACTCGGCCAAGGCGAGGGCGGCGTCGGGATTGGGGGTGTCGGCGTTGACCGCGAAGAGATCGCCGCTGACGAACTGGACCTCTTCGGCCGCTTCGTCGTACTTGGGCATCAAGAAGAAGGCATAGTCCTCACCGGGAACGAGGGAGTCGTCGCACTCGCCCCGAACCACCAGGTTGATGAACGCTCCCTGGTTCTGGAACTGGGCCGCTCCGTCGACTCGGGCACAGGTCGCCTCGACGAAACCGCGGTCGAGGACGTCGCCGGGGAAGTAGTCGGCGATGAACTGCCCGAAGACCTCGAACGATTCCACTACTCCCGGGTCGTCCCACGGCACCGAGCCGTCGACGAGGCCGTTGAAGACCTCGGCACCGCCTACGCGGGCCAGGATCGGGTCCCACCATTGCGTCAGGGGCCACTGATCGGCGCCTCCGATGGCAAACGGCTCCTCTCCGGCTGCCTGGATGGCGTCGAGGACATCGGTGAACTCGACCCACGTCGTCGGCACTTCGACACCCAACGCCTCCAGTCGGGCCGGTGTATACCAGATCAAGGCGTTGACATTGCCCTTGAACCAGACTCCATAGGGCGTGCCGTCGGCCGAGGCGATGGCCGCCAGCGCCTCGGTGTACGAACCGTCCGCCAGCCATGTCGCCCACAGATCATCGAGCGGCATCAAGAACCCTTCAGCGGCGAACAATCTGATGAGTCCGGGAAGGGCAACGGTGACGTCGGGACCCGATCCGGCGGCGAACTGCTGGGTGAGTTGGGCGGTGAGCTCGCCGAAGGGAACTTGCACCCGTTCCAGGGAAACGTCGGGATAGGTGGTTTCGAAGCCCTCCAGCACGGCCTCCAACGCCTCTTGCTCGGAGCCTGTCCAGGCGTGGACGATTGACAGCTCCCCGGCGATGTCCGGAGAAGGCGTGTCTGTGGGCGGGGTTGTGTCGGTGCCGGGAGCGGGATCCGCCTCCGTGGTGGTGGTTCCGTTGGCTCCGCAGGCTGCGATCGCAATGATCACGGCCAGGATCCCGATCGTTCGTCTGGTGCGCATGTAGGGCTCCTCCTGCCGTTGGCCTGATTTGTTACTCAGGCATAGCAAATATAAGAGCGACATGATGGCGCCGTCAAGAGCTATTACCCTATTGAGCAGACAAATCAGATGATCATCGACCGCGACCAGCCAATCCCGATCTACTTCCAACTCAAGACACATCTTCTCGAGCAGATCCTCAGCGGGGCGTATGAGCCTGACGATCGCCTTCCGACTGAGCACGAGTTGTGTGTCACCTTCGGGATGAGCCGTACCCCTGTGACACGGGCGCTCACCGAGTTGGCCGACGAAGGGGTCATCATCCGTCATCGTCGCCGGGGGTCCTTCGTCAACCCCCATTGGCTTACCAGGCGCCCGCCGACCCTCGAGTTGCGCCTCGTCGTGCCGGCGGGCCCTTGGGAGGCCATGGTCCGGAGAGCAACCCCCGCCTCCGTCAACCTCAACGTCGCCACCGTCCCGCTCGAACAACTCCTCGAGGCCGTGCGGAGAGCCGTGGGAGAGGGTCGCGCCCCGGACCTGGCGTTGATCGATTCGGTGTGGGTGCCTGAGTTGGCGGCAGCTGGATCGCTGTGGCCTCTGGATGAGCTCGACCCCGAGTGGTTCGCTTCACGCTACGAGGCAGACTTTCTGGAGCCGTTGACGGCGACGAACTGCTACCGGGGCCGAAGTCATGCCGTGCAAGCCGAAGCCGACGTCGCCGGATTGTGGGTCCGGCGAGATCACCTCGAGCTAGCCGGCGTCAGACCTCCTGCAACCTGGGAGGAACTAGAGAACCTGGCAAGAGTCCTCGCCGAGCTGCCCGGTGGAGCCCGCTTTCCACTGGTCTTCCCGGGGGGATCTCGCGGGGGCGAGACCACCACTTACTGTCTATTGGCTCTGCTCGCCTCCAACGGGGTCGAAGTCATAGTCGACGACGTCATCTCCTTGGACAACCGGCGGGCCGTAGCCGCTCTGCGCTTCTTGCGGCGTCTTCTCGATTCGAACCTGGTTCCCTCCGAAGTAGTCACGTACGAATGGGACCGGCCCATCCGCCTGGTAGCGGCGGGCGAGGCCTCCATGAGCCTGGGTGGTAGCTACGAAGGTCGGACGCTGGCCGAGCTGTCAGGGCTCTCGCTCGACCGACTGGCGGACCACTTCCTGTTCCTACCCGTTCCGGCCGGGCCCGAGGGAGCGGCCGCCTCGTTGGCTGGAGGAATGGCGTATGCCATCTTTCGTCAAGCTCACCAGCCAAAGGAGGCCATCCGGTTGCTCGAGCACCTCCTCGCCAGTGACGCCCTGGTGCAGATGGCGCGCGACACCGGCCAGATACCGCCCCGGCGCACCGCCGCCGATGCGGTAGGCGCCGAGGTCCCCTTCCTCGCCCAGACCACCGCGATGTTGCGACACGCCGTTGTGCGGCCTGCCATTCCCGCCCACGCTCGCGTCTCTCGTCAGCTTCAGGCGATGCTCGAGGGTGTCCTCACCGGACGCTTCGGCCCTGCTGCTTCGGTCGAGCGGACCGCTGATCTGATCTCCGCCATCACTGGCCTAGATGTGAGGCGCGACTGATCGCGGCTCTCCCCATTTTGCTATAGTTCCATAACAAATGATGGGGTCGATGCTTGCCGTCGCCGCGGCCGACGTTCTTGCCGCCAACGACACCGGCGTCTATGTCAAGCCGGGCCCTCGTCAGTATCCGGGCCAATGGAACTGGGATGCAGCGTTCGTGGTCATAGGCTTGGCCCATCTCGACCCGACCCGTGCCCGCCAAGAGGTGAGGGCGCTCCTGTCCGGGCAATGGGCCGACGGCATGGTGCCCCACATCGTCTTCCACGATGCCGAACCTCAGTACTTTCCCGGACCCGAGGCGTGGGGTCGGACATCGGGCATGCCCGCCACGGCCACGACCGGCATAACTCAACCCCCCTTGCTGGCCACTGCTGTTGAGCGCCTTGACCGTCTTTCCCCCGACCCGGCCTTCCTGGCCGAGGTGGTCCCGGCCATCGAGCAGTGGCACCGTTGGTTCCACCTCCATCGTCGTCGGACCGATGGCCTCGTGGCCATCCTTCATCCTTGGGAATCGGGGATGGACAACTCCCCGCGATTCGACGCCGCCCTGGCCGGCGTTCCCACCGCTGCTGCTTCGTTTCGGCGGGAGGACCGGACGCATGTCGCTGAAGACCAGCGGCCTACCGACCGTGACTATGCCGCCTACATCTCGATCCTGGAGCAGTTGCGGGCCGGCGGCTACCGATCCGAGATGGATGGTGCGACGTTCCAGGTAGGGGATGTTTTCCTCACGGCTGTCTTGGCCAAGGCCGAACGCGATCTGGCACTGCTCTGGAACAAGGTGGGCCGAGACGGCAGCCGAGCACTGGGTCGGGCGCAAGCCTTGGAGAGGGCCCTCCTCGCCGCTTGGGAGACGAAGATGGGCTTCTTCCGTGACGGTGGGATCGATTCACCCCACACGATCGGCGGGCTGCTCCCTCTGTTCGCCCTTCCCCGCCACCCCGGTATGGCCAAGCTGGCGGACGCGCTCGACGACCCGGCCACCTACGGTCCCGCTGCCAACGCACCGTGGTATCCGACCGGTATCCCCAAGAACAGCCTGGAGTTCGACCGTCGCCGTTACTGGCGGGGACCGGTGTGGGTCAACATCAACTGGCTGCTCGCCGAAACCCTAGAGCAGGGAGGCAAACTCGAAGCTGCCCGGCGCCTGCGCGTCACCACCGTCGACATGGTGGCACAGAATGGGTTCTGGGAGTACTACGACCCCTTCACAGGCCAGGGCCTGGGCAGCGAGTCCTTCTCGTGGACAGCCGCGCTCGTCGTAGACCTTCTCGCCACCGCCTGACCGGCGCTTCTGGCCGATCAGTTGTCGTCGCCAAAGGAGCCACTCCACCTACGCCATCCTCCCGGCCATAGGAGAGCGCCACCGACCGAGGGGGTAGCGAAGTCGGCGAACAAGGCACGTTCCGGCATTCCAGCCTGGAAAGGTCTTTCCGGAAACCGCCGGGATAGGAGAAGGGCAGGCCTTACGGCCTGCCCTTCTCGTCATCGGTTCGAGGTTGGTGTCAGCTTCCCCATCCGAACGCCCGCGCCAAGAAGCTGGCCATCTCGGCTCGGGTCATGAGCCGGTCCGGGCAGAAATCGGTGTTGGCAGGGGGGTTGCAGCCCCTGGTGACACCCGCTGCCGCCAGGGCGTTGATGTCGCCCTCGAAGATCGAGTCGCCGTCGTCATCGAAAGCGTCGACATCGGAGCGGGGCAACGCCCACGCCCGGGCCACGAACGCCGCCATCTCACCGCGGGTGAGGAAAGCGTCGGGGCAGAACGCGGTGTTGGCGGGCGGGTTGCAGCCGCGGGTGATCCCGACAGCGGCGATGGCGTTGATGTCGCCCTCGAAGATCGAGTCGCCGTCGTCGTCGAAGGCGTTCGGGCCCGGGTTGAGATTGAGCGCTCGGTTCATGAACGCCGCCATCTCACCACGGATGATGTTCCGCTCGGGGCAGTAGTTGGTGTTGTCGGGCGGGTTGCAACCGCGGGTGATCCCGGCGGCGGCGATGAGGTCGATGTTGGCCTCATGCACGTTGCCGTCGTCGTCACCGAAGCGGTCGCTCACCATGTCGAGCGGGTCGATCTGGCCGCGGATCTCGCCGGCCGGGTTGTCGGTTGTGTGGACGTTGACGTAACCGAAACCACCGTTCAACACGTCCAGCAGGTCCCCCATGGCACCTGCAATCAGGTCACCACCGGCTACCGAACCCTTCGCCAGCATCCCGTTGACGTCCTCCCCATCGGAAGGACCGTACAGGAACGCCACCACCGGTCCGTTCTCACCCGGGTCGCCCAGGTGGATGTGGGCCGCCACGGCCGATTCCAGCCCGTAGGCGAGGGTGATGTGGTCGATGGCACCGCCGGAGGCCGATAGCGCCGTGAACCCGGTGGCGTCGGTGGTTACAGGGGGCACCTCGCTGCTGCCCGACAGGGGAGCAGCGAAGTTCGACCCTTCCAGGACCGGAACGGTCATGTCGGCGTGAGACTGGCCCAGGTAGGGGAAGGTCTCCTGGTAGTCGTCGTGCGGTCCGATGCCGTCGGTGTTGATGGCGCCGTCGGCGTCCCGAGCGGGACCGTCGGTGCAGAACAGACCATCTTCCCCGAACAGACCGAGCGGGTCGCCGCCGGTCACGATCCGCAGAGCGGTGTCGATGACGTCATCGGCCAGACCTCTGCCCACCAGCGGAGGTGGAAGTCCCAAGGCATTGTCGCCGCCCTTGGCGAAGGGCAGGATGTCTGGCAGGAGCACGAACGCCAGCGTTTCGAGCTGGCATTGGGTGTAGGCACCTTCGGAGTCGAGCGACGAGTACGCCGTCAGGGCATCGGCTGCCGCCTGGGTGAAGTTGGCGGCGTCGTCGCGGGGCTGGGCCTGGTTGTAAACGTTCTTGTTCTCGGTGGGAGCCCCCACGATGGGACCGGAGCTGTTGACGGCCGTGTTGATGGCCGGGCGGCCGATACGGTCGATCTGGGAGCCGTCGACGGAGGTGGCGGCCCACACCCCGACACTGTTCGACAGACCAAGGGCCTCTCCGAAGCTGCCGCCGGGCAACCCGATCATCTCGTCGGGAACCTCGATGACGATGGCCAGGGTGTCCAGCTCGGCGAAGAAGTCGTTCTCGTTGCCGTCGTTGAGCATCCGGTCGTTGTCGGCGCCTTCCACCGTCCCCAAGAACCCGGCCAGGTCGAAGAAGAACGGGTCGGAGCGGAGGCCGGTGTGGAGCTGGCCGCCGTCGGGCAGGGGCAGGGTCTTGCCGACCTGTCCGTAACCGATGAGCGCGCCGCTGGCGGCGCCGTCGGCGGCGGCCTCGCCCTCGGCGAGTTGGGCGACCACGAACTGGCTCCCGTCTCCTCTGACGTCAGAGAAGGTGAACTCGAAGGAGAGATCCTCGATAGCGTCGCCGTCGGTGTCGATCTTGACCTCGTAGAGCACGTCGGATCCGAAGGAGGCGTCGGCCGCCGCCGCTGGGTGGACCGTCAAGGCGATGACGGTCGAGTCGGGGTCGGCGCCCTCAAAGACGTACAGGTCGTTGATATCGGCTTGGATGTTGCCGCTCGGCGGTGTGAGCCCGGGAGCATCCAGGTGATCGGCCGCCTGGCTGCCGAAGGTTGGCATCAGGCCGACGAGGACAGCCAGCGCGGCGAGAATCGCCAGCGCCGAGCCGCCCCTTCGGTGGGTACGGGTGAACTGCATGGTTGTCCTTCCTCGAGCGCCGCCGGGAGTGGCGTGCGCGCTCTCTCTGCTTCCATGGCTATTCGGACCTCGACCGAAACCGGATTGGAACCAATCCTGTGATGTCCGTAGTCCGAACCCATCTCTACCGTTGAAACTTCCACCGACCGTAGCCCTACCCGCGTTCGTAAGTGATAACCAATGACCACAGACCGCGTCGATACCGAACCCGCCCGGCGCCACCCCTCCCGGGCAGTCATATTCCTCCTCGCCGCCCTTGTGCTGGTCGGTGCAGCCTGGCTGGCCCAATGGGCGACGGCTCCTCCCGCCATCGTCGACGGTCCCGCCAGCGAATCCGACGGGCGGCTGTCACCGTCTTTTGTCGTACCCGAGGAAGTCGATCGCCTCATCACCGCCTACGAAGCCCGGATCCGGTCCCACACCGACTCGTCTGACTATCGGACCCTCGGGTTTCTGTACCTCGAGAAGGCCCGGACCTCCGGCGACGTCTCCCGCTACGCGGCCGCCGAGGAGGCCTTCGGGAGGGCCATGGAACTGTCTCCTTCGGACCCTTCCGCTCGGGTAGGGATGGCTTCGACTTATTACGCCCTCCACGAGTTCGCTTCCGCCCGCGACGTTGCCCGATTGGTCTACGACGCCACCGGTCGCCTCGATGCCCTGGCGATACTGGCTGATGCTTCATTGGCGCTCGGCGAATACGACGCGGGAGCGAGCCTGCTCGAAGAATTCGCCGACGCCGTCGGAGATGAGCAGCCGGCTGTGCTGGTGCGACAGGCGGAGTGGGCCCGGCTTAACGGAAGAGCGGACGACTCCCTCGCTCTGTCCCGCGCCGCTTGGGAGGGAGTGTCCGAATCGACCAACCCTCGCCTGCGCTCGTGGTATCTGGCGTTCGGGGCGCAAACAGCCCTGCACCTCGGCCGCTACGACGAGGGCCTGGACCTGGCAGGTCAGGCATTGGCGTTGGACCCCCGGTCGATCGTGGCCGCCGTCACCGCCGCCCGGCTGGAAGCCGCCACCGGCGACTTCGACGGCGCCATCGCCCGCTACCAGCCCGTGGTCGAGACCAACCCCGACCCCACCTACCTGGCCGAGCTCGCCGACCTGTACCTGCTCGTCGGCCGGGACCAACAGGCTGAGGACGCCTTCGCCACCATCGCTATCGCCGCCACCCTCTTTGAGGAGGCAGGGGTCTACGACCGGGTGATATCCCAGCACTTGGCCGATCACGGCATCGACACCGTCCGGGCGGTCGAGATCGCCCGGGTCGAGATGCAGGAGCGGCGTGACGTGGGGGCGTGGGACACCCTGGCCTGGGCGCTGTACGCCGACGGCCGCTACGACGAGGCGGCTGAGGCGTCGCAGGCCGCCCTCTCCTTGGGGACACTCGACGCCCGCTTCTGGTACCACTCCGGGATGATCGCGGCCGCCCGGGGCGAACGCGACACCGCCCTGTCCCACCTGACGGCCGCTCTCGAACTCTCCTCCTCCTTCCAGCCCTATCAGGCCGAGCGCGCCCGCCAGACCCTCGACGCTCTCGAATGAGGCGTCTGAGGCTGGCCGTCCTCACCACCGCCATGTTGGTGGTCCCGCTGGCGGCAGGGGCACACCCGCTGGGCAACTTCACCACCAACCAATACGTCGGGATACACGTCACCGGAACCGGCATATTGGTCGATTACGTCCTGGACCTGGCCGAGATCCCCGCCTCCCAACAGATCCGAGAGATCGGCCGAGCCGGGGACGGCACCATCACCGACGAGGAGGCGGACCGGTTCGCCACTACCCAATGCGGCACCGTGGCCGAGAATCTGGACGGGGCGCTCGACGGCGATACCCTCGATCTGGAACCCGTCGACACGGTCTTGAGCTTCCCCGAAGGAGAAGCCGGACTGCCCACACTCCGACTCGAGTGCCGCCTCGCCGCCTCCGTGACGATCCGGCCCAACTCTGTCCTGGCGGTGACGAACGACAACTTCACCGACCGTCTGGGGTGGAGGGAGATGACGTTGACGACAGCCGATGTCATCGCCGTCACCGAGCTTCCCACCTCGAGCATCACCGAGAGGCTGTGGGCGTACCCCGCCGACCAGCTCCTCTCGCCCATCAACGTGACGACGGCCACAGCCGCGCTCTCGCCCAGCCCCGGTGCCACGACGGGCGACGAGCCGCCCCCAGCCGGCACGCCGGCGAAGACATCGGGGGGTCCGGTCGACGCCCTGGCGTCGCTCATCGCCCCCTCGGAAAGTTCACGGGCGGTTCCGGTGGCGATGGCCGTGGCGTTGGGCCTGGGAGTTCTCCACGCTCTCTCCCCCGGTCACGGCAAGACGGTGATGGCCGCCTACCTGGTTGGGTCACGGGGCACCCTCGGCCAAGCAGCGGGATTGGGACTGGCGGTGGCCGCTTCGCACACCGTCGGGGTGCTGGCGCTCGGCCTGGTGACACTGTGGGGAACCTCCACCTTTGCCCCCGAAAAGGCCTTCCCGATACTCACCGTCATCTCCGGGATGATCGTCATCGGCATCGGGGCGTGGATGCTGTGGCGCTGGTTCCGCCACCGCGGCCACCACCACGACCACGACCACGACCACGACCACGCCCACCACCTACCGGGACTCGACGGAAAATCGGGTTGGAAGGTCCTCGCGTCCATGGGACTAGCCGGAGGCCTGGTCCCATCCGCCTCGGCCATCGTCCTGCTGCTGGCGGCCGTCAACCTCGACCGAGTGCCGCTTGGGGTGCTCCTCATCGCCCTGTTCGGATTGGGCATGGCCGCCACCCTGGTGGGAGTGGGCTTCGCCCTCGTCACCGCTAGCCGCTTTGGCATGGACCGATTCGGCGAGGCGGCCTGGGTGACCCGAGCGCAGCGCGTCCTCACGCCGGTGGCGGCGGTGGTGGTCATGACGGTGGGAACTGTCCTCACCATCAACGCCCTGTAACCGGAGATAGAGCGGGCCGCTTCTCTGTCCAGCGCCGTCCCAGCCATCCAAGAGCGGGTGGGCTCCGAACAGACCACGTGACCCCCTCAGACACGACCTCACCCCGACGCCCGCCGTGGTGGCGTTCGGCCTCCACCGGGATCGCCGCCGCCGCCGCCGCTCTCGGTGCCGCCGAACTCGTGGCAGGATTGCGATCGGGCTGGCGTTCTCCGGTCCTCGATGTCGGAGACAGGGCCATTGACTTCGTCCCTCCCCCAGTCAAGGACTTCGCCATCGCCGTGTTCGGAACCGGCGACAAGGTCGCCCTCCTCGTCGGAATCGGCCTCGTCCTCGTCGTCTACGCCGCCACTGTCGGCATCGCCACCTTGCGCCTCGGGCGGCTGGTCGGAGTGGCGGGCATTCTTGCCTTCGGGGTGGTGGGCATGGTGGCGTCGATTGGAGGCGGGCTGTCCAACACCGTTCCCAGTGCAGTGGCCACCGCCGTAGGCGTTCCCGCCCTTCTCGCCCTCACCAGGAGCGAGAGCCCAGCCCGCTCCCCTCACCTGGAAGCGTCTCGCCGGTCTTTCCTCGTCCACACCGGTGCCGTCGTCGCCGGGGCGGCCTTCCTGGGCGTGGGCGGGCGGGCATTGTCGGGACGCTTCGACGCCGCCCCATCTCAAGCCGGAGTGGCCCTGCCCCGCCCCGTTACATCCCTGCCCGTCGTTGCGGCCGGCACCTCGTTCGACGTGACCGGCCTCAGCCCACTGGTGACACCCAACGACAACTTCTATCGCATCGACACCGCCCTCACCGTCCCCCAGGTGCCCACCGAGACCTACTCACTTGCGATCACCGGCATGGTCTCTCGACCCTCTCAGCTGAGCTATGACGACCTGCTTCGACGCGACCTCATCGAAACCGACATCACGCTGACGTGCGTGTCCAACGAAGTGGGTGGCCGCCTCGTCGGCAACGCCCGCTGGCTAGGAATACCTTTGGCCGAGCTCTTGGAAGAAGCCGGCGTCTCCCCCGACGCCGACCAGATCGTCGGGCGTTCGGTCGACGGATACACCTGCGGTTTCCCGGTGGCGGTCGCCCTCGACGGGCGCGACGCCATCGTGGCGGTGGGCATGAACGGCGAGCCGCTGCCGCTCCAGCACGGCTTCCCGGTCCGCCTCGTGGTACCCGGTCTGTACGGGTACGTGTCGGCCACCAAATGGCTCGCCGAGATCGAGCTCACCACTTTCGATGCCTTCGACCACTACTGGGCACGGCGGGACTGGGCGGTGGAGGCACCCATCAAGACCCAATCCCGTATCGATACCCCCGCCGCCCTGGCCCAGCTCCCGGTCGGGCCGACCGCCATCGCCGGTGTCGCCTGGGCTCAGACCCGCGGCATCGAAGCGGTAGAGGTGCAAATCGACGGGGGCGCCTGGCAACAGGCCGACCTGGCCGAGGAGCTGGCCGACACGACGTGGCGGCAGTGGAAGCTGGAGTGGGAAGCAACCCCCGGCCGCCACGAGATCGCGGTGCGGGCCACCGACGGCGAAGGCGAGACACAAACTTCCCAACGAGCGCGACCGATTCCCGACGGAGCCACCGGCTGGCATTCGATCGTGGTGATGGTTGACCATTGACCCGGCTCCAATCCGAGAGCCAGCCGAATCCGAATACCGAACACAAGCTCATCAGAGCAACGAAAGGAACAAGTTATGAGAACCCTCAGACGACACGCACGACACATCGGGATGGTGGCGACTCTCGCTCTCGTGCTAGTGGCATGCGGTGGCGATGACTCCGCCGACACCACCATGACACCGCAGACCACCACCACCCAGATGACAGAAGAGACCACCACCACCGAGGCGATGGGTCCGGACTTGATGGCAATGAACGTGGGACCGGCCTGCAGCGCGGTGCCAGCCGACGGACCCGGCAGCTTCGAGGGCATGGCCCAAGACCCCGCCGCCACGGCCGCTTCCAACAATCCCGTCCTGTCGACACTGGTGACAGCGGTGAGCGAAGCAGGACTGGTCGACACCCTCAACAGTGAGGGACCGTTCACCATCTTCGCTCCCGTCAACGACGCCTTCGGGGCCATCCCTGAAGAGGACCTGAACGCCATCCTGGCCGACCAGGACCTCCTCACCGCCATCCTCACCTACCACGTCGTAGCAGGCGAATCGCTCGACATGGCAGGACTGGTCGAGGCCGGCACCGTGACGACCGTCAACGGAGACGACCTCACCATCGCAGCCTCGGGAGACCTCATCGAGGTCAACGGAGTGGCAATGGTCATCTGCGGCAACGTACAAACCGACAACGCCACCGTCCACATCATCGACACCGTCCTCGTCCCCGACATGGGCTGACCACCAGCCTGCTAGGACCAGAGAGCGGGCGAGGTCGAGACCTCGCCCGCTTTGGCGCGCGATGAGAGGCTCTTGATCCCATAGCTGCAAGCGCCTTCGACGACTCGCTACGATGCTGGCCCAAGAAACGGGTTTCTCCACGCCTAAGCAGGCGTGGACGTCGAGCAGAAAGGACGCCCGCACGCAGTGGCAGTCGTTACCGACGAGCGCCATCGCCACGCCCTCGTCTCGGCCGTTGCAGGCGACCCATCGGGGCCGGGACGGCGTCGGGTGGCACCAAACCGAACGGTCTTCGGCTTCGAACCCGAGAGACCGTGCTCACCTATGCCCCCCTCCCGAAGTTTGTTCCCTGGCGGAAAACCACCAGTGTGGCGCGCGTGACACTCGACGTCCTCATGGCGCGCTGCGGCGAAGGGGACGAGTCGGCCTTCGTCGAGCTCTACCACCAGGTGGCCGATTCCGTATACGGGTTGGCCCGGGCCGTGGTTCGAGACCCTTCAATGGCCGAAGAGATCGCCCACGATGTCCTCCTCGAATTGTGGGACAAGGCATCTCGATTCGACCCGGCACGGGGCAGCGCCAAGGCCTGGATCGCCACGATCACGCGCCGACGAGCCATCGACGTCGTCCGCTCGGAGCAGGCAGGGAGGAACCGGGAAACAAGAGTGGCCACATCCTCTCTCCCCCAGCCCACCGACCCGGTCGGCGACCAGGTCATCGACCTGGCGGACCGCGCGCGGGTGCGAAAGGGCCTGGAAGGCCTCACCGAAGTGCAAAAACAGGCCATCGACCTCGCCTACTTCGGGGGCCTCACCTACCGCCAGGTAGCCCAACACCTCGATGTCCCGCTCGGGACGATCAAGACCAGGATGCGCGACGGGCTCAAGAGGCTGGCCAGCTCCTTCGGCGGCGACGATGAGTGACCACCCCGACCTCGCCGCCGGCTATGTGCTCGATGCTCTCGACTCCGAAGAGCGGCGTTTCTTCGACGCCCACCTCGCCACCTGCGAGGACTGTCGAGCGGAAGTGATGGAGCTGTCCGGGGGACTCGAACAGCTCTTCGACGAAATCGCCGAGCCGGCGCCCGAGTCGCTGAGAGGAAGGGTTCTCTCGGCGGTGCGGCCGGCCGACCTGTCGCCGGCGGTGCGACGACGCGGATGGGTGGTCGCCACCGGCATCGCTGCTGGGCTGGCTCTCGTGTTAGGAGTGGCCGCCATCTTCCTCCAGGTTCAGTTCGCCGAGTCGAGAGCGATCACCGCCGTCCTGACCGCCGCCGACGCCGAGACCGTCCCGCTCGAAGGCATCGCCGGTTATGTCGTCCGCTCGGGCGACGCCGCGGTGCTGGTCTCCCATGATCTACCCGAACTCCCCCCCGACCGCACCTACCAGTTGTGGCTCATCGACGAGGGCGGACCCAACCCGGCCGGAGTGTTCCGGCCGGACCGGGAAGGAGCGGCCGTCGTGCTGGTCGCCGATGAAGACACGGTCGGAAAGGTGGTCGGCATCACGGCGGAGCCAGCCGGGGGGTCACCTCAGCCGACAGGGACCGTCTTGGCCACAGCCGGGCTCTAATCCGGATTCGGAAGGTAACCCGCCCCCTCACTCCGGGCCGCAGACTCTCGGCCGGAAGTCGCCGAGCCCGGCTGACCCGGGCGGTCGACGGGTAGAGTCGGGCGGTTCCCACAGAATTCTGGTCGTTTGTCGGGGTAGCCGCCCTCATCGTCATCACTCCCGGAGTCGACATGGCGCTGGTGGGCCGCAACACGCTTGCGGGGGGACGTCTGGACGGAGCGCGGACCGCCATCGGTACCATTCTCAGGCTCGGTGTTCATGCCAATGCGGCAGTGGTGGGCCTCTCGGTGGTGATCGCCGCTTCCGCCACTGCGTTCAACGTCGTCAAACTGGTCGGGGCGGACTATCTGATGTGGCTCGGGTTAGCCACCCTATGAGGCACGTTGCGTCGGGCGTCGGCACGGCCAGGTGAGTCGGACCGGACGCACTTTCGTGGGTTCTCCGGCTCACTGCTGGTCCAGGGTGCCCTCACCAACGTTCTTAACCCAGAAGTTGGCGTCCTGTTCTTGTCTTTCCTGCCACAGTTCGTCGACCCCGCCCGGGAAGCGACGCCTCAGATCGCCCTGATGACCGCCACCTTCATGACGCTAGGGGCGGTATGGCTCGGCCTGTGCTATTGGCGTCGGCCCGCAATCGCCACCCCGAGCCCTTCGCAGCCGACCAGCCCAGCCTGGCCGACGCCGTCGTCGGTCTCAGGCTGGGTGACACCCGCCGCCTCCTGGCCTATTGGGCCCAGGCCCACGATCACGCCGACGGCGGTGAAGACAACGAACCGTCGTCGGTGTTTCTGTCCAAAGGGTGGAAGGGCCGGGGCCGCCTGGACGGCGACCTCGACGCCGAGGCCCACGACCTCGTGGCCACCGCACTCGACACCCTCATCTCAAAGGTCGTCTGGGCGACACCCGCCGAAGACCTCCCCAAGATGTCGCACTGCGCGCCAAGCCCTCACTCAGCTGTCCCGCCGCCACCTCGACGCGCTCGACACCCCCGTTGACCACGGCAACCGGCCCCACCTCACCGTCGTTGTCGACTGACGAACACTCACCGGGACCGGCCTGGGAGGGGTGTGCGAATTGGGCGACGAAACCGTCATAACCCCCGAAACGGCCCGGCGGCTGGCATGCGACGCCAACGTGTCCCGGCTGCTCACCGGACCCGGCTCAGAAATCTTGGACCTGGGACGCACCCGCCGCACCGTCAGCCCCGCTCAATGGCGAGCCCTGCGGGCCCGCGACCGCCACTGCCGGTTCCCCGGATGTCGCCGACTCTGGAGTTGGTGCGACGCCCACCACCCTGACGCCCCAAGGACCAAGAAGACGTGTCGTGGTCACCGGCTTGGCGGGGCCCGTCCCTTTCCACCCCGCCAACCGGTGACGATCGGGATCGTGTCAGCGACCGCGTAGCTGCCCGCGTACCGCTCCCGCCGGGTACTCGCCGTTGTGAACGTTCACGTAGAAGGACGACGGGTGGGCGAAGATATCGCTCGGGTTTCCTCCGTTGACGAAAACGGGGTTCCCGGCCCGAGTATCCCCCACCGTGAGACAATCGGCCGACTGCCCGTCCTGAGGCCAAGCGAGGTTGACTACGACGGGGCCGTTGGCGCCCTTGTCTCCGAGATGGATGTGAGCCTGGCGTGGTCCACCAGGAGCCAGTTCCGTCTCGGCGATCCGGTCGACCAGGAGGACGTAGCACAGTGTCTGACGAGTGGGGTCGTTGTCGATCCCGAACACATAGACCTCGCCCCGTCCGTTCGGGTCTCCCACGATACGGTTGTTTCGTGCCCCTGTCTCGACTTCTTGGCGACCATCGAGGTCGGCGGTCAGGATGGGGTTGGCGTGGCCGGCAACGGCGGTGTCAGCGTTGGCCAACATGAGACCGATCACCAGCGCCAGCGCCAGCGCCGCGGCGGCAACATAACGAGATACAGCCAGTGTCATAGCTGTTCCTTCCTCTCGATTCGATCGGCACTCGGCCGATCCTTCTTGGTCTCCCGTTCGGAACCGACCGCACGACGGTTGGGAGTTTCCCCTGCGTTCCGGCTTGGGCCCGCTCTGACAGGCAATGATCAGGACCATGATGGGAGGCCGGACCATCATGGAGGCGACCCGACCTCCTCGACCTCACCGAGGTCGGCCCAGTGATCGCCACCACCATCCTCACCGTCTGGTCCCACCCCGGACGGATCCGCAACGAGGGAGCCTTCGCCATGCTCGCCGGCGTCGCTCCCATACCCGCCTCATCCGGCAAGACCACTAGGCACCAGCTCAACCGCCGAGGAGACCGCCACCTCAACAGCGCCATCCACATCATCGCCATCCAACGCCAACGCCGCGACACCCGCACCCAGGCCTACTTCACCAAGCGACGCGCCGAGGGCGAACCGACCGAGAAATCCGACGCTGCCTCAAGCGCTACATCGCCCGAGAGCTCTACCAAACCCTCGAGAAAGGACTTGACAACCAATAGGAGCGTCTCAGTTGCGTACACGTGCTTCTGAGAATCACACGGTGGCCATCAACGTCACAGGACCGTGACGGATCAGGCCGTCCTACACCACAAGATGGGACTCACCCCGTAGTGCTGGTCAGAGGCATAGTTGATCGCCGGAGGTCTCGGTTCCAAAAGCTGGAGGTCGACGGATCGATGTTCTGACCACCACAAGAATCGCCGCCCGTAAGGCTGCTTTCTGGACGTCGCGGTCCGACCCAGATCCACCCTCGAATTGACCTCTCGACCCCGTTCTGTCTGTGCCAGACCGTACCATCGCCACACGCGCGACAGCCTTCGACTAACGACATGACACAACGGACAGACAACGACCGCGAATACCTCCGTTCCTGGGATCCCCTCACGGGCACCGTTCGAGGCCACCTAAGGACCGAGACGGAACGACTTGCCGCTTCTGTTCCGATGAGCCGTGCACGTATCCGGCGTTGGGTGCGCTTTCTGGGATTCCGGCTCGCAGCCCAACCAGTATCGGCAGTCTTCACGGTGATCGCGATCTCCGCTGTCCTCGGTGCGCTCGCGTTGATCGGCTTCAACTGGCCAATTTGGGGCCACGAGACCTCAGACTACGCCGCCATCACACTTGCCGCCGGGTCAGCGACTGCATTCGGCGCAGTCGTGTTCTCCGTCACGACGACCGCCTTCACCCGAGCGGCAGATATGGCTCCGGGCTATTCGGTCGTCGTACTTAACCGTCGTTCCCCGTGGTTGAGTGGCCTTGGCATCATCTTGGTCTCGGCCTGCCTTCTGGCATTCGCTTCTGTCAACCCGACCCTGTGCGGGGCGTTGGCGGCGGTCCTCGTAGCCGTCTCCGCTGTGACCTGGTCGTGGATAGCGGCACGCTGTACATTGACCGCAAGCGACCCTCTGAACATTGCCCGTGACGCTGGTCGCTACTACCGAAAAGCAGTTCTCCGGAGCGCGAGGTGGGCTCAATCGGGCCTGGCGACCGGCTGGCCAAAGGGCATACGTAGGGACCCGGAGCTTGTCGCGCGCCTTACCTGGCAACACCAGCAGCAAGTGGTTGCGAGCATGCTAAGGCAGATTCGAGCGGGGTTGCTCAGCACCGCCGGCAAGGGGAGCCTCACGGAGTCTGTCATGCTGTTCGAAGCGTTGGTGAGCGCCTTCGATGATTACGCAGCATCTGTGGGCGGGGAGATCGGGCCATACAACGGTCTTCCGGACATCGTGCTGGGAGCCGCTGACCGATTGATCGATGCGTGCATTCAGCATGACGACAACGAGGCGGCTCAGTACGCAGTGCGACAGATCGTGGCAATGGGAGGCGAGGGGTATGCGGATCCTGACTATGCCAGTGTGAGGTCACTCACCTTTCAGCGGGTTTCC
Organism: Acidimicrobiia bacterium; assembly: GCA_041744375.1. GTDB lineage: Bacteria > Actinomycetota > Acidimicrobiia > Spongiisociales > ZC4RG35 > JBGTLA01. The sequence goes on from JBGTLA010000012.1 coordinate 33,568, forward strand.
TCCTGGGTCGACCGGACGTGGGATAAGGACACCAGCACCATCCCAGCAGTTGGGATCGTTGCCATGGGAGACTTGATCCAGGCTTGGGTTTCGTCGTCCGCCTATGAAGACGTCCAGCGGGAGCTTCAGACTGTCTCCAAGACCGCCTTGCGGTCAATAGTTACTCGCCGGCTACACATAGGACAAGCTGCGACAGGACAGCTCGCGCGGCTGTTTCCCATCCTGGCCAACGAGCCCAACCGCCATCTCAGATCCGAATACTTGAAAGAATGGACGGAGGCGACTGTCCCGCTCGCGGTTATGGCCCCTCATGAACCCCTGACCGGAATGGCCGGCGTGGCTGACGCTTTGGTCCCAGGTATGACGCTGGCAGGCGGTCCATTCATCCAACGAACCATTTGGGCAGTCGATCCTTCCGCCCTCCCTGATGCGGCCGGAGCGGTACTCGCGATGTTGGACAAGGCGCTGACAGGTTTTGCCCGCGGCGACGCGGATGAACAGACTCTCGAGCAAGGGTTGTCCGAGTACCTAGTCGTGGCGTACCAAGCCTTACTGGTTCTCGTTGCGAACCGAGATTCGGTTGACGGGACGGTGCAGGCGAAGGAGTGCTTGGCGTTTATTACAGCCATAGCCGCATCCGACACACTCGCCCCAATCTTGTCGGCACCCGAGGTTGCCGAGGTCGTTTGGTCGATCATCCTCGCTTGCTCAGCGCTCGGAGTCGGAAGCGACCGTCTCGCTCAAGTCAGCGGTTCGATCCTTGCCGCACTGGGTATCCCAGGCCCCTGGACATCGTCTGTACTAGACGGCCCATACGTCAGAGCCTTCGTGATCGGACTCATGGTGATGAACGGTCAATCCAACGACGTCATAGAGGCGTGGGCGACGGAAGCCACCAAGGCGGAAGTCGAGCGAGGGAGCTTTGGATCGGGGTTGGATTGGGGGATGCACATCGAAGGACTCGGCCGATCTCCTTCCACAAACCGGAATCGTGTAACGGCCCCCCAACCTCTCTTTAACCTCGTGAATTCCCTGGCAATTGAGCGCTTTCCCGATTTGGCAACGCAAGCCGAACTCGAAGACGAAGTCATCGACGCGGATTAACTCGACTCGTCAGTCGTCGGGCACATTCCGATTCTCGATGAGCCACTCGTAGCCGGAGGAAGGTGAACCTCCGCCCCCGGGCTTGCGATGGGCCGGAAAGCCTTCACGAACCCCTGAGTCGAGGTCGATCGCACTCATCCGATCGAGGGATCGTTGATGTGACAGTTCGAAATAGGTGCTCGGGATGACCGTTGGTGCAGCCCTGGTGTCCCTACGTCCCCAGGGCCTTCATGGCCTCCCAGGAGCCCTTGGCCTGCTTCACTTGCGACTCGGTGACGAAGAGGTACTTCCACTCGCGGCCGACGTCCGGGTCGGCTGAAACCTCGTTGGCCCAGCGGCGAGTCATCTCCGCCTTGGCCTTCACAGATTCTGTCTCGGCCGAGGAGTCGCCCTTGATCTCGACGATATAGGCAGAACCGTCGACCTCGAGAACCAGAAAGTCGGGGTTGTACTCGTTGAACTCGGACCAGAGGATCGGCAGGTCGTTGCGATGAAGGCGGATCCACAGCTTCACCTCTGAGTTGTCGATGGCGTTGGCAGCGTCACGTTCCGGGGTGGAGTCGAACCATGCCTGCGCATAGGGGCTTCGTTTCCAGCCGTCGTAGGCGACCTTGCGATCGAACGCACCATGTCGAGACGCCGCCACCTCCGTCCGAGCTATGCGGGTCTTGGTCAGCGGCTGGGTCTCGACGACGTATTCGATGGTGGGCTTCACTTTCGCCACCTGGTACGCCTCCCGGAGCTCACCGAGGAGCGCCGCCGCCCACCTATCCAGATGTGCCGCGAGAGTGGGAATTGCCGAGTCGTCCAGGCGCCCGAAGAACGCATCGAGGATGCGCTGAGCATGAGCGCGCTCGTTCTTCCGTGGCGCGACGAACTCGGCTCCCATGATCACATCCAGCAGCCGTTGGCGGATCTGTTCCTCGGGTAGGTCGAGGGGAGCCGCGATGATCTCGTCAGCCGCTTCCCGCAGCACCACCTGGGTCTGGCGCAACCCGTCGGGTCCTGTGACAACCCTGGCACCGTAGACCATGCGACGCAGTTCCTCTTCTGGTTGCTCGGTGATCCGTCGCGCCAGATTCCGGAATGGGTCAAGGTCGGTGATGTGACCGAGGGAGAACACCGAGTCCATCTTGTGGATCTTCACCACCGGGACTTCGACCATCGGGAAGTCGGCAACGTTGTAGGGCATCTCCACCTTGACGGTCAGCTTCTCGGCGTGGGCGGCGCGTGCTTCGACGTCGCCTATCGCCGCCGATCCAGTCGTTGCAACACCGGTCGAGGGCAGGTTGACGGGGTCGATGTCCAGCCTGGTCTGTTCGGTTCGTACCTTCACCGCACCGGTGCTGTCGACCACGGTGATGGCCTCGGTCTCGTAGTCGACGAATGCCTCGGTGAAGACCTTCTTGCTGCGCAGCAGGTCGTCGTAACGCTCATGGGCCACAACTTCGAGAGTGTCGAGGAACTCCTCGCCGGTGTACTCGCCGAAGGGGAGGCGCAGACCACGTCCAAGGGTCTGCTCGGTGAGGATCTTGGAGATCGAGGACCGCATCGAGGCAATGACGTAGACATTGGCCACGTCCCAGCCTTCCTTGAGCTTGTCGACGGAGACGATGATTCGCACCGGCGAATCCGGACTCTCTACTGCCGCCAACGCCGCCAGGTCTGCGTCGGGTGATTCGGAGTGGATCTCGAGAACCGCGTCGGCATAGCGGCCGTCACGGAAGTCCGGTGAGGTGAGGATGGCGGCGAAGCTCTGAGCCTCCTCGATTGAGCCCGCGACGACCAGCATCACTGCGTTGACCCGCGGCAGGCCGATCGCGTCGCAGTAGCGGTCGAGCAGCGCCTGTTTCACTTCGAGCAGGACAGCCCCGTCGGACAGCTTGGTCAAGTCGTCCTTGCGGTCGTCACGGCGACCCACGACCACCGGGGTTTTCACGTACTCGTTGGCGATCGCCGCCGCCAGGGGGTAGCGGAAGATGACTCGGTCCTCCGTCTTGGGGTGCGGAGTCCCGGTCAGCCCGATCAGCGCCCTGGGCCCCAGGCCGGTGATGGCCGATGAGAAAGCCTTGGCGCTCGTGCTGAAGTACACGTGGTGCTCGTCGGCGAGGACGATCAGGTCGTCGAGTCCTTCCAGGTGCTCGTAGAAGGCCTTACCTAGGGTCTCTTCGAAGTCGTGGGTCTTGCGCCCGGCCTTGGTCGTGGGCCGGATCAGCGACTGGACGGTGAAGATGAACAGCTTCACCTTCGAGTCGTCCTCCATGTCGGCCCTGACGGCGGCACTTTGGAAGTTGTCCGACGTGATGACTACGGGCCGCACCGACATCCCTCTGAGAAGGCTCTTCGGGTGGCCAGGGGTGAAGTTGTTCCTTGTCTTCTCGAGTATGGTCTGGCCAGGGACGATCACGGCGAAGTTGCGCGTACCGTCCACAGTCGCGAAATACTCGATTACGCCGGCCAGGATGTAGGTCTTGCCCATGCCAACGGCGGCGTCGACGATCCCCTCGAACATGCCGAGGCTGCCGTTGAGGTCATGCTCAGCAAGTCGTAGGGCGATGGTCTTCAAGGCACGCCGGTTGGGCTCGCGCAGGTCCAATGACGCGGCGACGGCATCGATGGCGTCTTCGTCGATTGGGGAAGTGTCGGTCAGCATGAACCTCTAGCCAGTAGCGGGCTCGGGAATCTGCTCTATCGATTCGGCATCACCGGCTTCGAGGTTGAGCTCCCGACGGCGTTGTGCGCGATAGGCGACCCTGTACTCCGCAAGAATCGAGGCGGGGATCTTGCGGAGTCGAGACCCCGACGAGAGCGCCTTGAGATGCTCACGGGCGTCGGGAGCGATCGCCGTCGCGCACAGAACCACCTTCTCGCCATCGCCCAACGAGCTCACCAGGAGATCGAGGATCTCTGAAGTGGCTATCCCATCGAGGACGGCAAGGCGCTGCCGACCCTTTCGGCCACAAAATGGGCTGACAGGCTCGTACTCGAACCGCAAGACTCCACCGGCGAGAAATGTCTCGTCGTCGGGATGTGCCCATATCGACAGCACGCGCGGGGTCGTTTCGTCCTCGGGCTGGGCACTCAGGTGAAGGGGCACATCGAGCCTGAGCCGCAGTCGCCTCACCGAGAGCAGACTCGGTCGCCCATTCAGCGAGGAACACCATCCCCTCGTCGGCCTCAAACATCGACGGCGCCACGTCGAGAATCCGGAATCCACCGCCACCTTCCCAGCCGACGGCATCGGTGATGCCTCCCGGATCCTCACCATTCACCAACTTGGTGAGGCGAGGTATCAGGAAGTCTCGGAGCGTGTCATCAGACCACTCGGTCGCGACCCATCGTCGTCCCATCTTGTGGGCCACCGCCACCGTTGTCCCCGATCCAGCGAAGCAGTCCAGCACAAGGTCGCCCGGCGAGGTGGCAACCTCAAGGATCTTCCTCATCAGCCTTTCCGGCTTTGGAGTCTTGAACAGTTCGGCCGTCGGAATTCCTGGAAAGAGTTTGCGCAGCTCTCCTTTCGCCTGACGATTGTGACCCGTCTCTTCAAGATCTACCCACAGACTCGAAGCTGGCAGCCCGGCGTGATCTGCTACGTAGGTGCGACGCTTGATTGATGTGCCATCGGCCGAGAATCGAATCTCCCCTGTCGCCAGTTTCGCTTCAAGCGTCTCTCGCGACCAGCGCCATCCGTTTGGCGGGGGCTTGATCTCGTACCCTGTAGAGGAGGTGATCGTGTATCGCAGGTTGGGTCGCGGGTTGGGAGAGTTGACCGGGTTTCCATCGAACCATGGACCCCTCGGATCATTGTCGGGATTCGAGAAATGGCTGATCTGATCCTCGGTCGCTGGCAGCCGATTGGAGGTCCACCCACTCTCCCGGCCATACACGAGGATTGAGTTGTGATCCGTCGAGAACTGCTTGGCATCGTTGTTGCTGTTGTCAGACGATCGCCAGACGATGCACCCAACAAAGGATCGGGTTCCGAAGACCTCGTCCATCACGCAACGAGCCCGATGGACTTCCGTGTCGTCAAGGTGTAGCCACACGGTTCCGTCAGGAGAAAGCAGGTCCCGAATCTGCAGCAGCCGATCCCGCATCATGGTCAGCCAGACCGAATGCTCCAGGTTGTCGTCGTATTGGCTGAAGGTCTGCCCGGTGTTGAACGGCGGGTCGATATAGACCAGCTTGACCTTCCCGGCGCACTCATCGGCGAACTCAGGCAGGGACACCAGGGAGGTAAGGGCGTGGAGGGCGTCACCCTGAATCAGCAGGTTGTCCCGCGACCGTCGGTCATCGGGTTGCGACATTCCGACCGTGCCAGCATCACGAAGAAGCCGTACTTCCGACACCCGGTAGTCGGTCGGGCTCACCCACTCGTAGGAGATGTCATCATGGGCAAAGAGGCGCTTGTCTTTGTTGGTCCAGGTCAGTTCAAGGCGACCCGAGTACTTAGCATTCATGTTCACGACTCCAATCGATGGTAGGTCCTCCCATCGCACCCACCCCAATAATGCCCGTCAGGCTTGACAGAATCGAGGGTGTTGCTTCGGACGCCACACGCGCAGTCCTCACGAGAAGCGGCCGAAGACGCGAGGGCGACAGCCCACGGGGCTGACAGGGGCGGTCCCCTAGACTCGGCTCAGGACGTCTGGCAGCGTTGTGATAGCCACATCCGATAACGACAAGAGTCGAGATTTCCCTCCGGATGATTACCTGCACGTGAGCGTGCTGGGCCGACGCGTATGCCGACTCCAATCGGAGGAGGGTGAGCGTTTTGGGGAGCATTTGGGGAGCGAGGGAAATGAAATGCGGCAAATTCGGGAGAGATCAGGAAAGGTGCAGAAAGACGCCGGGGCGCTCTCGTTTGGGGGCTTGACCTGGTAGTTTACAATTCTCCCTTGTCAGAACCGGCCGCCTTGTGAGCGACGACAATTTGACCCGAACGAATTTCAAGACCGTCTCCTTAGACCGCTCGGACACCCCTCCAGAGTGTGTGAACATCCAGTCAGCGGGATGATTCCGCTTTCTCCCCATCGAGCGTAACTACTCTTGGTCCGCGTGTGGTCCGCGCCAGACTCCTATTGTCGGGATCCTGACCGGTGCGTCACCCCACGAGTTGGACCGAGGGACCGGTGGAGGCAATGTGGAGTGGCTGGCCTTGCTTCTGGTGTTTCAGACCGCCGACGCCTCGTCGAGGCCATCGCCACGGGCTGGAGTCACTGGAAGTGGACACCAAGGTCATGACCGATCAGGTGGACTCCGCTGTCACCGTGGGCTCCGTCGCACCCGACCAAGATGGCGGCTGCCCGAGAGTGCCGCTCCCCTTCTCTGGCATACGAGACAGTCGGGCGATCGGTCTCGATTCCCTCGATGGCGACGTCGATTGCCTCGTCGACCAGGGGGACCGGTTTCTTCCAGGGCGTGATAGAGGCCCCTTTGCAGCTCGGTCTGCCCGTAGATCATGACGTGGCGCCCGGTGAGCCCTTCGAAGTCGAACGTAGAGCATGTCCCCGGCGTTAAGCCAGGATCACCCCGTAGTGGCGGAAGCCGTCGGCGTCCATGCGCCGGCCCAGCCCAACCGCTCGGAGCAGGTTGGCGCTGCCGTGTTCGATGACACCTGCTCTAATCCGCCCAAGGACGTACTCCTTGCTCCGTATCTCGACGATCACGCAATCGACACCGGCCCGCTGAAGTAGATAGGCAAAGAGCGACCCGGCGGGCCCCCGCCTACGATGGCGACCTGGGTGCGTTCCGGGGGTCGGGAGCGTTCGGACACCGTACTAATGTACGCTATTTGAACAGAGATGGCTGAATTCACGACCCTACATGACGCGGTGGCCGATCTGGTGCATGACGGCGACTCGGTCGCTCTCGAAGGCTTCACCCACCTCATCCCCTTCGCCGCCGGCCATGAGATCATCCGTCAGGAAAGGAGGGACCTGACTCTGATCCGCCTCACCCCCGACCTGATCTACGACCAGATGATCGGGATGGGTTGCGCTGCGCGACTGGTCTTTTCCTGGGGTGGCAACCCCGGAGTCGGCTCGCTCCACCGGTTCCGCGACGCGGTGGAGAACGGGTACCCGGCGCCTCTGGAGATCGAAGAGGACAGTCATGCCGGGATGTCGGTCCGTTACTCCGCCGGCGCCTCGGGCCTTCCTTTCGGAGTGATCCGGGCAAATACAGGGTCCGACTTGTTCAAGCACAACGCGGTGGCACCCATCGTCTGTCCATTCACCGGCGAGGAGTTGGCCGCGGTCCCCGCCCTCAACCCCGATGTGACGGTGATCCACGCCCAGCAGGCCGATCGCAAGGGCCACATCGGGCTGTGGGGAATCACGGGGGTGCAACGCGAGGCGGTCCTGGCTGCCCGACGATCCCTCGTCACCGTCGAGGAGGTAGTCGACGAGCTCCGTCCGCTCGGTCCCAACCACGTCAAGCTGCCGAGCTGGGTCGTCGATGCGGTGGCGGTGGTCCCCGGGGGCACCCATCCCTCCTATGCCATGGGCTACTCCACTCGCGACAACGCCTTCTACACCCGTTGGGACGACATCTCCCGGGAGCGTGACCGCTTCACCCGGTGGATGGAGGAGAACGTGCTCGAGGTGGCGGGTTGAGCCACGACTACACCACCGACGAGATGATGACTGTTGTCGCCGCCCGCCAGCTCCGCGACGGCCAGGTGGTTTTCGTCGGGATCGGCCTCCCCAGCGAGGCGGCCAACCTCGCCCGGCTCACTCACGCCCCCAACGCAGTTCTCATCTACGAGTCGGGCACCATCGGCACTCGGCCCGAGGTGCTTCCCCTCTCCATCGGCGACCCCGAGCTGGCCGAGACGGCCGACATGGTCGTCAGTGTGCCGGAGATCTTCGCCTACTGGCTCCAGTCGGGGCGGATCGACGTCGGCTTCCTCTCCGCGGCTCAGATCGACTCCTGTGGGAACCTCAACTCCACGGTGATCGGCGACTACGACCGCCCCCGGGTCCGTCTCCCCGGTGCCGGAGGGGCTCCCGAGATCGCCTCGGCCGCTCGCCAGGTGATCGTCACGCTGCGCCATTCGGCCCGGGCTTTCGTCCCCAAGGTGGACTTCTGCACCTCGACCGGAACGAGGGTCTCGGTGGTGATCACCGATCTGGGCGTGCTCAAGCGTGAGCCCTCCTCCCGCGAGCTGTATCTAGTCGCCCTCCACCCCGGCGTCGACCTCGACCAGGTGCGGGAGCAGACCGGCTGGGACCTCAAGGTCTCCGACCACCTAACGGTCTCCGAGCCTCCAAGTGCCGAGGAGTTGGGGGTCCTTCGCCTCCTGCTAGAGCGAACCGCCGCCGCCCACGCCGTATGAGCGCCCTCCCTCCTGAGCCTCGAACGGGCGACTTCATCCAATCGCTGGAGCGCGGCCTGCTGGTGATCAAGTCGTTCGACCAGGACAGCCCGGCGGCGCAGACCCTGAGCGATGTGGCCCAGGCCACCGGCCTCACCCGCGCCACGGCGCGCCGCATTCTGCTGACCCTGGTCCAGTTGGGGTACGTCGCGCAGAGCGACCGGTGGTTCAGCCTGACGCCCAAGGTCCTCGATCTGGGTTACTCGTATCTCTCGTCGACCCCGGTAATCGACTTGGCCCTGCCGTCGATGGAGAGACTGGTCGCCCAACTTCAGGAGTCGTCGTCTGTCTCGGTGCTCCACGACGGGGAGGTGGTGTACATCGCCCGGGTCCCCACCAAGCGAATCATGACCATCTCCCTGGCCGTCGGCTCTCGGCTTCCCGCCTACCCCACCTCGATGGGACGGGTGCTCCTCGCCGGTCTGCCCGACGAGGAGATCGACCGGTACCTGGCGGCCACGCGACTCGAGCAGTTGACCCCTCACACCGTAACCGACCCCTCCGCCCTCAAGAAAGCCCTGGAGAAGGTCAGGGCTGACGGCTACTCGCTCGTCGACCAGGAGTTGGAGGAAGGGGTCCGCTCGGTGGCAGCGCCGATCACCAGCCGGCGGAACAGGGTGATCGCCGCCATAAACGTATCCGGTCACGCTTCCCGGGTCACCGTCCGCCAGCTGCGCACCGATTACGTGCCCCGTCTCCTCGAGGCAGCCGCCGAGGTCAGCATCCGGATGGCTGCACTCGACGCTCGCTGAGTGACCCCGGTGACGATTCCGCGTAACGCTCAAGTGGGGCCGAACGTCTACCCCAGGGTCGCCGCCGAGTACAGCGCTGGCGCGACGATCAGCAAGCCTGGCGGACCACCTGTGTGCTCTGCGACCTGTACAACCACATGGTCGACCTGTCGAACCAAGGGCCCGGAGCCTTCGATCTGCTCACCCTGGTCGGCTCAACAGCTTCACCGGGTTCGAGGTCGACCAGGCCAAGCACCTGGCGCCGTGCACTCCCCACGGATACGTGATCGGCGACGTAGCCCTCTTCCACTCGCCGACGAGCACTTCGAGTTGGTGGGAAGAGCTCCGGAACGCAACTGGATCCTGTACCAACGGAAGAAGGTGATTTCGACGTCACCATGGACTTCGATCGCCCAGCGCCTTCCGTACCGACAGCCGGAAACGTTCCAACCCGCCTGAAGCTCCAGGGGTCCGCCGCCCCGGTGGTCATCGAGATGATGCTGGAAGGCCTGGTTCCGCCGGTGCGAATCTCCAACCTGACCACCTTCCCCGTCGCCAGCCAGGCGGTACGGGTCCTACGACACGGCATGGTGGGTCAACCCGGATTCGGGATGTTCGGCCTCTGGGACGAGAAGTAGCTGGTCCTTGAGGCCGTCCTTGCGTCCGGGGACGGTTTGCCTGAGACGCTCGGGTGCGAGGGCCTACTCCTCCAATACCCTCGATCTTCAGGCCGGGTCGGCGATGTCGGCCACAGTGGCCTGGGTCGCCTCGATCAGAACGTCGCCTTCGATCAGCACCCCGAGGTCATGGCCGCCGCCGCCGATGGAGACTCGATGGCCGGCGACTCGTTCGTCGGCCACCACCGGCAGGGGTTGGGAGGTTCCAAAAGGGGTGATTGTCCCGCGCTCATATCCGGTCACTGCAGTCGCCACGTCCGAATCGGGCATGGAGAGCCGCGACACGCCGAGGAGCTCACGAAGTCTCGGCCAGGCAATGACCCTGTCGCCGGGCACCAGCACCAGTATGTAGTCGTCCTTTCCCCGCCGTACGACCATGGTCTTGATGAGTGCAGAAGGATCCACACCCCGGGCGGCTGCTGCCTCTTCGAGCGACGACACCCTCCCGTGCCGGCGGACTTCGTGGGGTATCCCGGCGGCAATGAGAGAGCGGATGGCAGGAGTATCGATCACGTCACCATTGTGGTCACAACCAAGGCCGGGGCCCACTCTCACTTGGCGCTACAGCACGCACAGAACGAGCGACAATCGCGGAGTGGTTCCAGCGAGATTCCGTAGGTGGCGGCCAAGGGACCCCGACGTGGCTGCACAGCCTGGCCAACCTGCAAATCAGTGCAGCGGTAGTGCCCGGCGTGCTCTCTCGGCAACAGTCGGCATCTCTTCTCCAAAGAGGACCGCTGTCGCAATGCCGGGGTCCGAGCGAGTGAAGCCCCCGGCATAGAGGCCGACGAACACGTCTTCATCCACGAGTTCCAACGGGATGCTGGCAGCGATGTTCGAGTCGGCGTGCCGGCATCGGTTGCAGTAGGCCGACAGGTGACCCGCCGTCTCCTCGTCATCGTATGGGAGCGTCACCGCCCATGACGCTGGGTTGTCACATGACGAGCAAGACACATCTCTGTTCATGGGCGTCCTCGGTCGCAGCCAAACCAAGCATATCGTTCGAGCCTGCGTCGCACAGCTTCGCGTCACCACCCGCCGCGCTGGCGAAGAGCGCAGTGACAGGAGCGGAGGGGGTGGGATTCGAACCCACGAAGAGGCGTCAACCCCTTACGGCATTTCGAGTGCCGCGCACTAGACCGGACTATGCGACCCCTCCCAGAGGAGAAACCTATTCACTTGTCACCCACC
>JBGTLA010000013.1:0-36880 GCA_041744375.1 Acidimicrobiia bacterium
GCACGTCGCCCAACAACCCCATGACGTCGATGAGGTGGAGGGGAAACTCATCGGCTCCGAGGGCGCCGACCCCCCGGCGCAGGGCGGCGGCGGTGGCGGGGTCGGTCCCGGGAGCTCGCCCGATGCCGAGATCGATCCGGCCGGGGTGCAGCGCCTCGAGCATGGCGAACTGTTCGGCCACCACGAGAGGCGGATGGTTGGGGAGCATGACCCCTCCCGAACCCACCCGGATGCGATCGGTCACAGCGGCGACGTGGCCGATCAACACCGCCGGCGAGGTCGAGGCAACGATACCCATGTTGTGGTGCTCGGCCACCCAGAACCGGTGATACCCGAGCCGGTCGGCGCTCTGGGCCAAGCCGGTGGTCCCGGCCAGCGCATCCGCCGAGGTGCTTTCCTGGGTCACCGACCCCAGGTCGAGAACGGACACGGGGAGAGAAAGGTGGGTCATCTCTCGGTCCAACCCCCGACTCGCCGCCAACCTTCCCTCCGTTGCCGCCGCATTCCTGTCCGTTCCTGCCGTTACCTTCTGGGCATGGACATCGCCACCGAAGCACCAAGTCATCTCCGGGCCCTCACCGGGGTGGCCGAGGCCGAGTTCCGCCCGGGCCAGCTCGACGCCATCCGCTCGGTGGTGGAGGGCCGGAGGCGGGCACTGGTGGTGCAGCGCACCGGGTGGGGAAAGTCGGCCGTCTACCTGATCTCCACTCGTCTCCTGCGTGACCGGGGCGTCGGGCCAACCGTCATCGTCTCGCCTCTCCTGGCGTTGATGCGCAACCAGTTGCAGATGACCGACCGCCTCGGTCTCGCCGCCCACACCGTCAACTCCACCAACGCCGACGAGTGGGAGACCATCTTTGCCGACATCGCCGCCGACCGCCTCGACCTGTTGCTCATCTCACCCGAGCGCCTCAACAATCCGGTGTTCCTGTCTGATGTCGCTCCCCATCTGTTCGGCTCGATCGGTCTCCTCGTCATCGACGAGGTGCATTGCATAAGTGATTGGGGTCACGACTTCCGCCCCGACTACCGCCGGATCCGTGACGTGGTCGCCGCCCTGGCGCCCGAGAGCCCCGTTCTGGGCACCACCGCCACCGCCAACGACCGGGTGGTAGCCGACGTGCGCGAGCAGCTCGGAGACGAACTCGACGTTTTCCGGGGGACGCTCGAGCGCCAGTCGTTGTCGCTGCACGTGCTCGCCATCCCCTCCCAACCCGAGCGGATGGCATGGCTGGCCGAGAATGTCCCCCGTCTGCCCGGTGCGGGCATCGTCTACTGCCTCACCATTCACGACGCCGAAGCCGTGGGGGAGTGGCTTACCTCGGTGGGGGTACGCGCCGCCGCCTACACGGGGACCACCCCCCACGACCGGCGTCTCGAGATCGAACAGTCCCTGTCCGAGGGGGACCTGGACGTGGTGGTGGCGACCTCGGCGCTGGCGATGGGCTACGACAACCCCCGCATCGAATTCGTCGTCCACTACCAGACTCCCGGCTCTCCCATCTCCTACTACCAACAGGTGGGCCGGGCCGGCCGGGCCGTCGAGGCCTCCGTCGGGGTGCTGCTCACCGGATGGGAGGACCGAGATATCCAGGATTGGTTCATCGAGACGGCATTTCCGTCCGAGCCCGACACCGCTCGGGTCCTTGCCGCCTTGGAGGAAGGGGGGGGGTTGAGCTTGCGCGACCTGGAGCAGATCGTCAACGTCCGCCGCAGTCGTCTCGAATCGATGCTCAAGATCCTCGAGGTGGAGGGTGCGGTCCATCGCGTGGGGTCACAGTGGTCTCGCTCTTCGAAGGAGTGGGCCTATCCCTCCGCGCGAATCGATGCCGTCACCGCTCACCGGCGGGCGGAACAGGATGCCATGGCCGCTTACATCAGCACCGACGGATGTCTCATGGAGTTCCTGCGCCGTCAGCTGGACGATCCCGGTGCCGCGCCGTGTGGGCGATGCGCAAATTGCGCAGGTCCCCGATTTGACGGGGCGATCGACCCTTCTCTGGTCGAGAGGGCGCTGGGCCAGATGAGATCCAAGCCTTTGCTCATCGAACCCCGCCGTCAACTCCCCTGCCCGCTCGAGATCGGAGTGGACTTGAAGGCCAACCGCCATGAAGTGGGACGAAGCCTGGCGCGCTGGGGTGACCCCGGTGTGGGCCAAATGGTCGAGAGGACGCTCTACGCGAACACGAGTGTTCCAGAGCCCCTCGTCGAGGCGGCGCTTTCCCTGCTGCGGCTGTGGTCCCCCTCTCCGGCGCCGACATGGGTCACGTGGGTCCCCACCACCAAGGGTGACATGTTGGTCGAGTTCGCCCACACCCTGGCCGAGCGCCTCGGCGTACCCGTCGTCGGCGCCTTAGAGAGGGTTCGACCCGCCCGCCCTCAGCATGAGATGGCCAACAGCTGCCAGCAGGCCCGCAATGTCGCCGGCGCCTTCGCCGTCGTTGACGTGCGCCCGGGCCCTGTGCTGCTGATCGACGACCTCGTCGACTCCCGGTGGACGTTGGCGGTGGCGGCCGCCCAGCTCCGTTCGGCCGGCTCGGGGCCCGTTTTCCCGCTGGCGTGGGCCGAAGCCTTCGGCACCTGACCGCTGGTCAGGTTGGGGCGGAGGGGCCGGTATCGGGTCGAGACATCACGTCGTTGCCTGCCAGGGCTTCAGCGCGCGGGGGCGGGCGGCGTGACCCCCGAAGGTACTCCGAGGCGGTCCCAGCTCGTAACCCCCCCGTAACGGCCGGTCCGGCATAGTTTGGCGGAAACATGACACGATGCTTCATCCATGAGTGAGTTGCCTTCCGGTTCTGGCGCCGATGAGGCGCCGGTGCTGCGGCTGGCTGCGATCGTCTTGTTCGCCCTGATAACGGCGCTGTCCGCGGTAGCACTCTTCGTCACCCTGGCGATCGGTGAGCCGCTGGGGGCGAACACCCTCGGCCTGATCGTGTACTACACGTTTCCCGTGATGGGCGTCCTCATCGCCTGGCGTCGTCCCGCCAATCGCATTGCCTGGCTCAACCTGGTTATCGGTCTGGTGTGGGCCCTCGAAGGCATTTTGTGGAGCCTGGTGCTCTACGAGATGGCTAGACCGGGAACTTTCGGCGGCACCGGCGTCTTTTCCGCCGTCGCCGACCCGCTGTGGATTCCCGGCCTCTTCCTATCAGTGATCCTCCTGCCCCTCCTCTACCCGGATGGTCGCCCACCCCTCCGCTGGAGGTGGCTGGCGCGTTTCTCCGTCGCCTTGATCGCTCTCGCCTACACGGGGAGCCTCTTCCAGCCCGCCACGTCCTCATGGGGGAGACCGGTGCTGGCCAATCCGCTTCATCCTGAATGGTGGCCATCTTCTCTTGATGGGGTGGCTCTGGCTTTCGTCGCTGTCCTGTTGGGCTGCGTCGGGGCCACCGGGTTCTCTCTGGTTTGGCGCTACCGCCGGTCGACGGGGATCGAGCGTCTCCAACTCAGGTCGCTCATGGCGGCGGGGGTGGCGGCGGTGGTGGTTTTCTTGCTCGCAGTCACCGTCGTCGAGGCTGTCGCCGGCGCCAGCGCCGCCGTCCTGAGCACCCTTTCGTTCGCGCTGATCCCGGCGGCTATCGGCGTCGCCGTGTTGCGCCACCGCCTCTACGACCTCGACCGTCTCATCAGCCGCACGGTGACCTATGCCGCCTTGGTGATCGCCCTGGGAAGTCTCTACTCGGGGACGGTGCTCCTCATGCGAGGTGTTCTCCCCGGCGACAGCGATGTGGCCGTCGCTGGCTCGACGCTGGCGGTGGCGGCCGTGTTTGCGCCGCTGCGGAGGTGGGTGAAAGACCGGGTCGACAGGAGGTTCGACCGAGCCCGTTATGACGCCGAAGTCGAGGTGAGCAAGTTCGGTCACCGACTCCGACACGAGGTCGACGTGGCAACCCTGAGCCGCGAGCTCGTCGACGTCGTGAACGTGACGATGCACCCGTCGACGAGCGGCTTGTGGATCCGCGGCGAGCATCCGTGAGGGCTGGGTAAGAGGCCAAGAGGGCGCGCCAATAGAGCTCGTGCGTGTTGGCCTTTCCAGCCACAACGCTTGGTGTTGAGCAGAAATCGCAGCACGACGGCTCATCTATTTGTGCGCCCTCCAAGCTAGGGGCCGGGCGCGAAACGGGGGGGCGTTCCCGCCCCCTCGTAACGACGGGCTGCGGTCGAGGTCAGCCGTTCTTGATGGCGCTGATCTCGAACTCGAGCCGCACCTTCTCGGAGACGAGGACGCCCCCGGCCTCCAACGGAGCGTTCCAGCTCACGCCCCAGTCCTTGCGGTTGATGACCGTCGCGCCCTCGAACCCCACTCGGGTGTTGCCGAACGGGTCCACGGCGGTGCCGGCGTAGGTCGTGTCGAAGCTGACCGACTTGGTGACGCCACGAAGGGTGAGATCACCGGTGACGGCGAACTCGTCGTCGCCCTGGGAGGTGATGCCGGTTGTCCGGAAGGTGATCTCGGGGAACTCGACCATGGCCAGAAAGTCGTTGCTCCGCAGGTGGGCATCGCGATCCTCGTTGCGGGTATCGATGCTGGCGGCCTGCATCGTCAATTCCCCCGACGAATTCACCGGGTCGTCTCCGTCGATGCGCAGGCTCCCCGAGAAATCCCCAAACTGACCGCGAACCTTGGTGACCATGGCATGGCGGGCGACGAACCCGAAGCGGCTGTGGGATGGGTCGATGGTGTACTCGCCCGTGAGGTCGGTAACCGCCACTGGGGCGAGGGTGCGAGTCTCGGTGGTCATTCTGTTCTCCTTCGTCAGGGGCCTCATCGGCCCTTGGTTGATGTGTCAACCTAAACGATATCGGAAACGAGATGACATGTCAACTAGAGACGACTAGACTTTCACTCATGGACACCCCCCGCTGGTTGACCGACGAAGAAGAGCGCGCCTGGCGCGCCTACCTCCACATGAGCACCGAGCTAGCCGTGCAGCTGCACCGCAGCCTGGTGCGTGCCACTGGTCTGTCGCTGGTCGACTACGAGGTGCTGGCGGTGCTGTCGGAGTCGGCCGACGATCAGCTGCGCGCCTATGAGCTGGGCAGCATCCTGCGCTGGGAGAAGAGCCGCCTGTCGCATCACCTCAAACGGATGGAGACGCGAGGTCTCGTCGAGCGCCGTGTCTGTGAGAGCGACGGGCGCGGTCTCTGGGTGCGGTTGACTGCTGGGGGGCGGGCCGCGATCGAGGCGGCAGCTCCCCGTCATGTCGAGGACGTCCGCCGCCTGTTCATCGACTTGCTCACCCCCGATCAGCTCGAAATGCTGGCCGAGATGTCCGAGAAGATCTTCGCCGGCATGCCTTCCGACGACGACCTCTGCGACTCCTAGGACGCCGCTGAGAGTGCTGTTCCAGCCATCGCCGGCAGTCCTCCTACCAGGCACCTTGGCGCGCTGACCACCCGGGTTCTCTCGTTGTTGGGCAACGCGGGAGCCACAGTGGGGCACTTCTCTCGCGGAGGTTGCTGTCTCACCATCGACCACGGAATCGAGGCGGTGGCGCTACCGTCGGGGCTTACGCCCACCACCAGCCAGAGGCCATGCCCCATTACCTGGACAGGCACGACGGCGTCGACGTCTCTGCCGACGAACTCGCTCGCACCCACCTCGCTGACCTGTCGGTGCAGGATCGGTATGGGGTGGACTTTCTCACGTACTGGTACGACTATCGCCAGCAGAAGGCTTATTGCCTGGTCGAGGCGCCGAGTCCCGAGACTGCCATCGAAGTCCACGCCGAGGCCCACGGCAATCTCCCCAGCGAGATCATCGAAGTCGACCTCGAAGACGTGCTCGGCCTTCTCGGCCGGGCGACCGACCCCGACTCCAACCAGCCCATCGCCGAGCCCGCCACCCGCACCATCCTCTTCACCGACATCGTCGGGTCGACTGCGCTCATCGACCGTCTCGGCGACGACTTCGTCGTCGAGATGGTGCATCGCCATGACGAGATCGTCCGTTCGATCCTCGGCCAACACGGTGGGCGGGAGGTCAAGCACACCGGTGATGGCCTCATGCTTTCCTTCGACTCACCAACGGCGGGGGTGCGTTTCGCCATCGAGCTTCAGCAACGTCTCGCCGAGCTGCGCGCCTCCGAGCCCGACACTCCCCTCGTCGTCCGTCTCGGCATCAACACCGGCGAGCCGATAGCCAAGGGCACCGACCTGTTCGGGGCGGCGGTCAACCTGGCCGCCCGTCTCTGCGACCGGGCCGACGCCGGAGCGATCCTCGTGTCGGATGTGGTGCGAGGGCTGACGCTGGGCAAGGGGTTCCGCTACGGCGAGTCCCAGCGGATGGAGCTGAAGGGCTTCACCGACCCCATCGGCGCCTGCCCGGTGATCTGGGGCGACGACGGAGGCATCGTTGCCGGTTGAGGGGCGGATGGCCCGAGGGGATGCCGGTGCCTGCGCTCCGAGCCGGGAACCCGGTGCCCCCCTTCTGCGTCTCACGTAGATGACAAACAAACTGATCCTGGTCCTGACGGCGGTGATGGTCCTGATGGCTTGTGACAGCGGAGCGGACCCCGACTCAGCGGAGCTCCCCGGAGACCCGGTGTGCATCGAGGAGATCGATGCGGTGGGCGAGGAGTACCTCGGCTTGAGCGAGGCCGAAGCCCTCGACCTGGCCGCCGAGCAGGCCCTCGACCCCCGCGAGGTGGGACGCGACGGGGAGTGTTTCGCCATCACCATGGATCTGCGTGACGACCGCATCAACCTGGAGTACATCGACGACGTGGTCGTAGGAGCCGCCGTCTTCTGAGTTGTCCGGTTTGTCGCCCCGAGCCCAGCTGCGCCCCCGGGCATCGCCGTGGCGCGCCGCGGCCTCCGTCGGACGACGGCGCTACCTGGGGAGGAGGGGGCCCTTGCCGAACGCGAGCGGCCTAGGCCCCGACGTGGAGGTCAGGGAGCCGGAAACACCAGGTCAGCCGTGGCCGCATCTGCCGGCCAAATCAGCTGGATGGCACCACCGATTCGCTGCATGTGCGGGTTCGGTACCGCAGCCGTTCCGTCGTCACGGAAGCTGATCGGCCCGATGATGGTCGGACTACGTGCGGTCGCAGATTGCCCCAACAAGGCTCCGCGGCGGATCATCTACCAGTCGCTACCCAGAACTTCGACGGGCGAAATCCAGAGGCACCTCCTGCGTGGCGGGGAGGAATGATCCCCGCTACTTGTCCAGTCCTCGGCGCACTAGGAAGTCTCGAAACAAATGGGGTCAAACTCGACCCGGAAGGATCTGACGAATTCCATGACAGAACACACTTAAGGTACCTACCAGAAATTGCCAGTAACAAGGTGTACGATAGGGACTCCCACCATTTTTGGCACTTCGGATTTCAGTAGCCCTATGTCAAGTCGGCCCCGTATTGGAGGTGTTGGAGGGCGCCGTGTTGGGTGGGGTCGTAGGGTCGACGGTCTTGCCAGCAGCGCCAGATGATGTGGGTCCAGGTGCGGGCGAGGATGCGTTCGGCGTGGGGGTGGCTCTTGCCGTCGGAACGGAGTTGCTGGTAGCGGAGGTGGGCCCATTCGCTTCCGTTTCGGGTGTCGCCGGCGAAGTCGCAGATGGCGTCTCGGAGTTTCTTGTTGGCGGCCCACCGGAAGGTGACGGCTCGGTGTTTGCCCGAGGAGCGGGTGGAGGGTGTGACTCCGGTGAGGAGGCGAGGGCTTCTGGTTGTGGGAACCGTGCTCGGCAGTCGCCGATCCGGCGAGGAGGGTTGCGGCGCGGATGGTGTTTATTCTGGGGAGGGACCTGAAGATGTGGCCGTCGGGGTGGGCGTCCAACAGTTCTGCGATTCGCCGGTTGGGAGCTTTGATCTGGGAGTCGAGGGTTTCGAGCAGTGTCACGTACGCCAAGGTGACGGTGCTGCGGGCGCCACCTTCGGCACCCATGAGACCTTGAGGCGCTTGGGTGATGTGGCGGTAGAGGTCGGCGGCTGAGCGGCGACCTCCGTCACCTTGGGTGCGGAGCCAGGCGGCGAGGCGCTTTTCGGATAGCCATTGTGCCTGGCCTGTGGACGGGAACCGGCGCAGGAACGCCAGCGATATTGGGCTGTCGAGATCCGAGAAGAGCCCCACGGTGCCGGGGAACACGACCTTGAGGTGGGCGCGGAGCTGGTTTGCGACCGCCACTCTATGCTCGATCAGGTCTTTGCGGGCCCGGACATGCGTACGAAGCGTCACCGTTGCGGGAGTGTCCGGTTGGAGGCTGGTCCAGCGGTGTCCGTCGGTGCGGAGACAGTCCGCCAGCACATAGGCGTCGCCACGATCGGATTTGTTGCCGGAGGTGCCGTAGCGGACCCGTAGCGCCTTCACCGATCGGGACGCGACCACGACAACCTCAAGTCCTGTATCCAAGAGGGCGTCGACCACGGGGCCGTCGGGACGCTCTATCGCCACTCGACGAACATCCGTTCTGCTGAGCCGGCGACACATGTCGACGAGGTCGGCGGCCGTTTCTGCGATGTCGAGCTCGATGACCACTGACCCCTCGCTGTCGACGACACAGATTGAGTGGCCGTCGTTGGCCCAGTCGACACCCGCGAACCGTTCACTCACTTCTTCCACGTTCAGCCTCCTAGCTGATCGACAATCGCCACCTGTTCGGGTTCAGGAATGACTGCCGGAAGCTCACTGATCGGCGCTCTTGGCGCTCAGCCCTATCGCCAGTCCGCACACCCTGGACGACCGGTTCCCGCATCACTGAAATTGGCGGTCAAGCCGCGAGCGGGGATGGCGGTGAACCAGCCGAACCCTCAAGTGCATCGACAAGCCGTTCTTGTCGACGGCACCATGGTGGCCCAGTGAGCGGAGAGTGACGGTGGCCAATAGGTCCCAGTTGGGGCTGTCGGCGAAAAGCAACGCCCGGGAACGGTCGACACTGCTATTCATTGCGGCCTTCATTCCTGAACACTTCCGCCCGAACCGGAGAGACTCGCCGGCCACGATTGCACCTCCTAAACGGCTATACAGACCAGCCTCACTCGCATCCAGCCGCACAGAGACCCAAAGACAGCTTTGCGGTCCGGTGACAACCAGGTGGGCGCGGTGCATGAGCGGGTAGACGGTGGCGTTGGCGATGGTTTGTTTGTCGCAGACGGCGGCGTGACCTCCATCGCGCTCTCAGCGAGATCTTGTGTCCAAGGGTGGCAGGGATCGGATAGTGATTCACCATGACTGAACGAGGCTCCAACCCTTGCGAGTCGCTCCTATTGGTTGTCAGCTCTGAAGGGAGCTGCGGTTTTCAAGGCCGCCGGCGGAGAGCGTGGGTGGCGGTCTGGCCAGCGGGGATGGTTTGGCGCAGGTGCATGCCGGGGAAGTGGAAGCCGTCCTCGAAAGAGTGCAATGCCCTGTTCGACAGTCGGTCGTGCGGCTGTAGCGGTGGAGGAAGGTGGCCTATCCGGGCGCTGCTGAGATGGTTCAGTCGGGCTGCTCGTCGGTGTCGAACATGGTGGCGGGCGGGCGCTCATCCGCCCACGGCGGCGGCGATCCGGTCGACGCCGGTGAGGATGGAGTCGACATCAGAGGCGAGGGACACCCGCACCATTGTTCTCGATGTTTCGCCGAAAGCGGCACCGGGGGCGGCCGACACGCCATACTCGTCGACGAGGCGTTCGGCGAAAGTGACCGAGTCGGATGTGCCGACGTCGATCATGGCGTAGAAGGCGCCGTCCGGCTCCAGGATCGGGAGGCTGTGGTGACGGCCCCGCTCGACTGCGAGGTCTCGCCGGCGCCGGTAGGCGCTGACCATAGCCGCCACCGACGACTGGTCGCCAGTGAGGGCGGCCTCGCCGGCTTTCTGGGCGACGGCATTGCCGCAGCTGTTCCACACCTCCTGGATGGTGGCGATGGGGCTGATCAGCGCAGCCGGCGCGGTGAGGTAGCCCACCCGCCACCCGGTCATGGCGTAGGTCTTGGAGAGGGAGAAGACGCTGACAATCCGGGCGTCCGTGTCCAGCGAGGCGGGGCTGACGTGCTCGGTATTGAAGGCGATCTCGTCGTAACACTCGTCCGAAACCAGGGTGACGTTCCGGCTCCGACACAGCTCGAGCAATCCGGCGATGTCATCCCGGCGCCACATCACTCCCGTGGGGTTGGACGGGGAGTTGAGGATGACGAGCCGTGCTCCCCCCGCCGTGTCGATCGCCCTGGCGAGCCCTTCGAGATCGGGTTGGAACCCCGTCGCCGGATCAAGCGGGTAGGGGATCGCGAGTAACCCCAACGACACCGCCATGTTCCGGTAGTTGGGCCAGCTCGGGTCGGGGATCGCCACCCCGTCGCCGGGGCGGGTGAGAGCTGCCAGTGTGGCGAGGATCCCGTTCACCGCTCCGGCGGTGACGACTACCCGGTTGGCGGGGACGTCGATCCCGTTCACCCGGGCGAGTTTTTCGGCGGCCGCCTCCCGTAGCTCGGGCAGCCCGGAGCCGGGGCCGTAGCGGGTGTAGCCGTCTCGGGCCGCGCGTACAGCCGCCTCGACGATGTGCTCGGGAGTGGGAAAGTCGGGCTCGCCGATATCGAGGCGGATGGTGCCCGGATGCGACCGGGCGCGCTCCATGATGGTGCGGACTCCGGATCGCTGGACACCCTCCAGCCTGGTGGCGATCCCCTCGCCCGGACCGCTCACGGGCTGCTCCACCCACCGTCGACGATCAGGTGTTGGCCGGTGATGTAGGCCGCCAACGGCGAGGCGAGGAAGGCCACCACCCCGGCGATGTCCGCCACCTCGCCCACGCGGGCGAGGGCGGTATGACTTTCCACCCATCTCCGGTTATCGGGATCCGACAGCCACTTTTCGGTTAGCTCGGTGGCGATATAGCCGGGGCCTACCGCGTTGACCCGGACTCTCGGCCCCCATCGGACCGCCAGGCTCCGGGTCATCTGAACCAGCGCCGCCTTGGAGGACTGGTAGATGACCGGGGCCCGGGTCACCACTTCGGCCGACACCGATGTGACCGAGACCACCGACCCTTGCCCTCTCTCGTACATCCTTGATCCGACGGCCTGGGTGAGGAAGAACGTGGCCCGAACGTTGAGGTCGAACACCTGGTCGAACTGCTCGGCGGTCACCCCGGGAGGTTCGGAACGGATGATCATGCCGGCGGTGTTGACCAAGACATCGATTCCCCCGTGGCTCGACCACACCTCGTGGACCAGCCCGTCGAGGGCGTCGGTCCGGGTGAGATCGGTGGCCACGAGGTGACAGGCCCCCCCGATGGATTGGATCTCTTGCTGCAGGTTCTCTAGGGCATCTTCGGAGCGGGCAACCACCACCACCTCGGCACCGGCGGAGGCGAGGGCGACGGCGACTCCCCGCCCGATGCCGCGGCTGGCTCCACTTACCATGGCCACCTGGCCGGTGAGGTCGATCTGCAGGCTCACGTGGCGCTCCTTTGCTGGTCCTGGCATATCTCGGTAAACTATCTTAATGCTAAGGTGTCCTCATTCCGTCCGCTCGGCCAAGGCCCTATGAGCAATCGCCTCCACTCGGGAACGCAAAGCAGCGTCGACCAGGCCGGCGGCGGCCTTCGTATTGCCGTCGACATTGGAGGCACATTCACCGATCTGGTGGTCGTGGAGGACGGTCGGGTGACCGACACCAGCAAAGTGTTGACGACCCCCGACGATCCGTCGCGGGCAGTCCTGGAGGGGATCAACGCGCTGCTGTCGGAGCGCCGGCCCACCGACGTGAGCGAGATCATGCACGGGACGACCCTGGTGTCCAACTCGCTGATTGAGCGGAAGGGTGCCACCACGGCATTGATCACCACCGAGGGGTTCCGGGACGTGCTGGCCTCGGGTCGGGAGCAGCGCTACGACCTGTACGACCTGTTCCTGGAGATGCCCGACCCGCTTGTGCCTCGTCGGCGCCGGTGGGGCGTCCCCGAGCGGGTGCTGGCCGACGGCACGATTGAGACTCCCCTCGACATCTCCGTGACGGAGCATCTAGCTCGTCGCCTGGTCGAGGAGGATGTCCAGTCGGTGGCGGTCTGCCTCCTGCACGGCTATCGCAATCCCGAGCACGAGGAGTCGATCCGGGTGGTCATCGAGCAAATTGCCCCCGATGTTTCCATCTCCTTGGCGTCGCAGGTGTCACCCGAGATCGGCGAGTACGACCGGGTCTCGACCACGGTGGCGAATGCCTTTGTGTTGCCGGTGATCGACCGCTACCTGCGGGTGCTTGAGGAGAGCCTGAACGACGGCGGGGTGTCGGCCTCGATCCGGATCATGCTGTCGACGGGCGGTCTGGCCTCGACCGAGACGGCTCGTCGCTTTCCGGTTCGCCTCCTCGAGTCGGGCCCGGCGGCGGGCGTCCTGGCTGCCGGGTACACCGGCGGCGCTTCGGGCAGCCGGTCGGTTCTCGCGTTTGACATGGGCGGCACCACCGCCAAGGCTGCGCTGATTGAGAAGGGCGAGCCGCTGCTAGCCCGCACCATGGAGGTGGCCAGGGTCTACCGGTTCACGAAAGGGAGTGGCCTGCCCATTCGCGTACCGGTCATCGACATGATCGAAATCGGTGCCGGCGGCGGTTCGATCGCTCGGGTGGGAACCTTCGGGCTGCCCAAAGTTGGACCCGACAGCGCCTCCTCAGTGCCGGGCCCCGTCGCCTACGGACTGGGAGGTACCGCCCCCACCGTTACCGACGCCGACCTGGTGCTGGGCTATCTCGATCCCGATTACTTCCTCGGGGGGGAGATGGAACTCGACGTCGCTGGCGCCCGGGCGGCGCTCCGGGCGTTGGGCGAACCGATGGGGCTGGGGGCCGAGGAGGCGGCGGCGGCGGTGCATAGGGTGGTCAACGAAAACATGGCCAGTGCTGTCCGGATGCACGCTATCGAGCGGGGCCGCGATCTCCGCCGATTCACCCTGGTGGCCACCGGGGGTGCGGGTCCCGTTCATGCCTGGGGAGTTGCCCGGGCTCTCGGTCTCCGGTCGATCGTGTTCCCTCCCCGGGCCGGGGTGGCCTCGGCCTTCGGGATGCTCACAGCTCCGGCCTCGTTCGAGTTCGCCCGCAGCCTCCCCTCTCGACTGGAGGCGGTCGACTGGAAGGAGGTGCGCGAAGTGCTGGAGGTGATGCTCGACCAGGGGCGGGCCCAACTGGCCGAGTCGGCGGTGGTCGCCCAAGACGTGGTCGTGTCGGCCGACGTTCGGTATCAAGGTCAGGGAGATGCCATCACCGTCGACTTGGGAAGTGAACTCGACGCGGTGGTCGCCGCCCATGTCGATGGTCGATTCCAGGAGGACTACATGGAGCTGTACGGGTCGCATCCCACCAACGTGACCCCCGAGGTATTGACGTGGCGTCTGCGCGTGGCAGGCCCCAAACCGTTACCCGACATCGCCGCCGAGGTCGGTGCGGGCACCGACCTTCTTCGTTGTCGGCGCCCGATGTGGTTCCACGAGGAGGCCGGGTTCGCCGACGGCGCAGTGTTCGACCGGTACGCCATGCCGCCGGAATTCGAGTTCCGGGGTCCGGCTGCCGTCGAGGAGCGGGAATCGACGATCGTGATCGGCCCGGGTGGACGTGCCCGGGTCACCGAGGAGGGCAACGTGGAGGTCGAGATCGTTGAGTGAGCCCACCCTCGATCCAGTGACACTCGAGATCCTGTGGAGCCGGCTGATCACCGTGGCCAACGAGCAGGCAGCTGCTCTGCAGCGGACGTCGTTCACGCCGATCGTTCGCGAATCGGGCGACTTGTCGGCAGCGGTCTTCGATGCACGCGGCCGGATGCTTGCCCAGGCGGTCACGGGCACCCCCGGGCACATCAACTCGCTGGCCACCTCGATGCACCACTTCCTTGAGGAGCTCCCGGTGGACACGCTGGAAGCGGGCGATGTGCTCGTCACCAACGACCCGTGGAAGACCACCGGCCAGCTCAACGACCTGTCGGTTGTAACCCCGGTTTTCCAGGGCGGACAGGTGATCGGCTTCTTCGGTAACGCCTGCCATGCCGTCGACATCGGAGGCCGTGGCTTATCGGCCGACGCCAACGAGGTGTTCGAAGAGGGTCTGTGGATTCCCATCACCAAGCTCTACCGGGCGGGGGAGCCCAACGATGAGCTTTTCCGGATCCTCCGCGCCAATGTGAGAGCTCCCCGCGAGGTGCTGGGGGACATCCACGCCCAGGTCGCCGGCAATCAGGTGGGGGCGGACCGGCTGATCGAATACGTGGAAGAGTTCGAGCTCGGCTCGCTGGAGGCCCTCGGCGATGAGATCGTCGCCCGTTCGGAGGCGGCTACCCGGGAGGCCATTGCCGCGGTCCCCGACGGGGTGTACGAGAAGACCATCCACACCGACGGTCTCGACGAGCCGGTGAGGATCGTCTGCCGTATCGAGATCGACGGTGACGAGATCCACGTCGACTACGAAGGGAGCTCCGCCCAGGTGGGCAAGGGCATGAACGTGGTCCTCAACTACACGGCGGCCTACACGACCTACGCCCTGAAGTGCGCCATTTCGCCGGCGGTTCCCCACAACGACGGCAGCTTTCGCCCGGTGACGGTCACCGCTCCCGAAGGCAGCATCCTCAATCCAAAATATCCGGCGGCGGTGGCGGCCCGCCACATCGTCGGCCACTTCCTGCCGCATGCGGTGCTGGGAGCACTCGAGAAGGTGCTCCCTGACCGAGTGATAGCGGAGGGCGCCGGCAACGTGTGGCTGACCACCGTCCGAGGAGCAGGCGAAGATCGGTTCGTGTCGGTGTTCTTCGCATCGGGGGGAACCGGGGCGAGGCCGAACAAGGACGGCCTATCCACCACCAGCTTCCCGAGCGGGATCGCCACCTCACCGATCGAGATCGTCGAGTCGACCTCCCCGCTCCTCTTCCGGCGCAAGGAGTTTCTACCCGACTCGGGGGGAGCGGGCCGGCACCGGGGCGGGCTCGGCCAGGTCGTGGAGGTGGAAGTACGAACAGGCGAGCCCTTCGTGGTGTCGTCACTCGCCGATCGGCTGCGGTTCGCCGCCGAGGGCTATGCCGGCGGGGCCGAGGGCTCCTTGGCTCGCTTCTTCGCCGACGGCGAGCCGGTGGCGAATCCCAAGCTCAGCCAGCGGATGCCGGCGGGCGCAAGCTTCGTACTCGAGCTCCCCGGCGGGGGCGGCTTCCACGATCCGGGCGAGCGGAACGTCGCGGACATCGAGGAGGATCTGGCCGAGGGCCTCGTGTCCCCGAACGGCGCTCGGGCGTACGGATACGACCCAGTTGGTCGGGACCAGGCAGCTGGCTGAGCACCCAGTGGCAGGTCAGCTCGCTTCATCCATCGCCGACCCGGAGGCGGCCGGTTCTGGCTCGCCGGTGTCGTCGAGCGCCACGAGCAGCTTCCTAAGCAGATCGGCGAGCTGCCCGCGCTCGGCCGGGGTGAGCGCCTCGATCAGGGCGTGTTCGTTGGCGAGGTGGTCGACGAGCGCCGCGTCGAGGGCTGTCCTGCCCGCCGGTGTCAGCGCAACCAGAAGCCCGCGGCCGTCGTTGGGATCGCGGATGCGCTGGATGAGGCCGTCCTTGGCGAGTCGGTCAAGCCGGTGGGTCATGGCCCCCGAGGTCACCAGCAGCGAGTTGTAGAGGCTGGTCGGGGACAGGACGTACGGCTCGCCCGCTCGACGGAGGGCCGCGAGGACGTCGAAGCGCCCTCCCTGGAGCTGGTGGCGGGCGAACACCGACTCGATGCGCCGCTCCAGGAGTCGAGAGGCGCGGGAGATCCGCCCGAACACGCCCATTGGACTCGGGTCATGATCGGGAGTTTCACGATGCCACTGTTGGAGGATGTGATCGAGGTAATCGCGCATGGGTTGTTGATTCGGGGGAGGAGATGGCTGAACGTCGAGTTATAGTATCTGAAAGTCAAGACAATCCGGGTATCGCCTTCACAGGGGCGAGCCGGCATGAGGAGGGCTCATGGAAGGCACAGGCTTCGCCAGCGGCTACGACGCCAGGATGTCGGTCACCGAGATGGCCGACTGGATGCGCAAGGCCGAGGACAGAGGCTTCATCATGGGGTTCTTCTCGGAGACCATCGAGCTGATGCGGGATTCGGTGACCGCCCTGGCCGCTATTGGGCTCGCCACACGGACTATGCAGCTCGGCTGCACCCAGACCGTCCGGCTGCGCAACCCACTGGTGGCGGCACAGACCCTGGCCTCGCTGGACGAGCTGACCGGAGGGAGGATCTTCACGGCGCCGGGGGCGTGCACCAAGACGCACGCCAATCGCTACGGGCTACCCGAATCGCACCCTCCCACCGCGCTGCGAGAGACGGTGGAGGCGATGCGGGCCATCCTCACCGGCGAAACCGTCTCGTATCACGGCGAGGTCATCAACTTCGACAACGCTCGGCTCAGCTGGGAGCCGGTCCGCAAGTACATCCCCATGTTCCTGCCGGCCACCAGCACCACCGGTCTCCGACTGGCTGGCAAGATCGGTGACGGAGTGGTGCTCAACGCGGTCTGCTCCCCCGAGTACACGGCGAACGCCATCGAGATCATCCGGAAGTCGGCACTCGAGGAGGGCCGGAACTGGGATGACTTCACCGTGGTGCAGATCGTCAACGTTTCGGTCGAGGACAACCACCAGGACGCCCTCGACGCTATCCGCTGGGAGGTCGCCTCGAAGTTCGACCCGATCCAGCTTCCCTTCATCGCCGGCCCGAAGATGCGGGTGGGTGAGCCCTACATACAGGAGTCCGACATCCAGAGGTTCAAGGACGCTTGGGAGTACGGCGGGAAGGACGCACTCATCGAGGCGGTGCCCGACTCCTATGTCGAGGGTATGACCGCCTCCGGCACGCCGGACGAGGTCGTCGCCTCGGTGCAGCGATACCGCGATGTCGGGGTCCAGGTCCCCATCCTCCGACCGGCCGCCAAGCACCAATCACAGAGAATCATCGACCTCTTCGCAGCGGCGTGATCTCACCCGTGCCGAGCGGGCTCGAGTTGGCGAAGGTGCCGTCGACCGCTCTCGACGCCCTCGCCGGTGCGATGTCCGATGACATCGAATCGGAGATGGTGTCGCTGACCCGGGCGTTGGTGGACGTCCCGAGCGTGACAGGTGAGGAGGGACCGGTCGGCGATGTGCTCGCCCAGTTCCTGGACGAGGCGGGCCTCGAGGTCGCCCTCCAAGAGGTGGAGCAGGGTCGGAACAACATCATCGCCACCCGAGACGGAGATGCATCCACCACCATCCTGATGCTCGGTCACCTCGACACCTCGACCGAACCCGATCCCAGGCTTCCATACGGATTCCAGCCCCGCTCGACCCTCACCGGGCGGTGGATCGCCGGGCTGGGTGTGTCAAACATGAAGTGTGCCTTCGGAGCGTTCCTCGGGGCGATTCGGCTCGTGGAGGCGGCCGGACTCGACCTTGCCGGGCGGGTCCGGATCGCCGGGGTGGTCGGCGAGATCGAGAAGGCCCCGGTCGACGAGTGGCAGGGGAAACGGTACCGGGGGAGCGGCATCGGAGCCCGCGTGATGTTGAATCGCGGCGTCACCGCCGACTTCTGCATCAATGGGGAGCCGACCGGCCTCCGGCTCCAGAATGGCAACGCCGGGTACGTGTTTGCCCGGTTGCGCGTCGAGGGCAGACCACAGCACACTTTCTCGCGTGCCCATGCGCTCGACCCGATCCCGAAGGCAATGGCGGTCTACGAGGAGCTCGACCGGTGGCAGGCGGAATACCGGTCCCGGCACGATCACGAGTTCATGGACCCGTTGGTGAGCGTGGGGGCGATCCACGGAGGGATGCCCTTCAAGCCATCAATCACACCGGCGTTCTGCTCGTTGTACGTCCATCTCAACCTCACTCCCGAGCAGACGGTCCGCCAGGTCGAGTACGAGCTTCAGGATTTCCTAGCCGGCCTGATGGGGGCCGATCCCGACCTCCAGGCCTCCGTGGAGGTTTACGCCGCCTCTAACGGCCACATGATCTCCTACGAGCACCCGGGTGCTCGAGCAGTCGCCGAGGCCCACGAGACGGTGGTCGGCAGCCCGGTGCGCCACCCGAATCCCGAGCGGTATGCCGTCTCCTCGGACAACTCTCCGCTGTTCGAATACGGGATACCGGGGATCACCTACGGGGCGGGCGGCATCAACATGTCGGGCGAACACACCATGTACGAGCCGGGGGTCGGCGAGGTGGTCGGAATTGATAACCTTTTGGTTTGCGCCCGGGTGTATGCGCATGCCCTCCTCAGGTTGTTGGGCACGGCCTAGGTTCCCGCCTTCCAAGCCCGAGCAGGACTCCCCTGGTGACCGGCTTCCTAGCCCCTGACACGACGTGGACCGCGGTGCGACCTCTGGAGAGCAAGTTCGCTCGTTCCTCAGATCTGCACCGTGATGGCGAGCACTCCGGCCGCGATCAGACCGACCGAGAGCGCCAACCGGCGGTCGATCCGTTCCTCCCGGCGAAGGAAAACGGCGGCCAAAATCAGTGTCCAGAGTAATTGGGTGGCCTGGAGCAGGCTCACCACCCAAGCATGCAGGTGGTTGAAGGCGAGGAACTGGGATATCAGCGCCGCGCTCGTCGCCATGCCAGCACCCACGAACCACCAGGGAACGCTCCTGAGATTTTCGGCGATTCGGCGTGCTAAGTGACCGCCGGCCAGGTCGCTCGCCATAGTTACGATCATCCCGGCTATGGCTCCGATGAAGGCGCCCGCCACGGCGGACGGATACTCCACCAGCCCCCACTTGCGCACCACGAACGCCAGTCCGAAGAGCATCGGTGCCATGGCGGCGAAGACATAGCCGATGAGGCGATCTCGTTCGTCCTGCGTCCGGCTCGACGTGTCTGGGGAGCCGGTCCCCGGCATGGCCAGAGCACTCGATTGCGCTCTGACCAGTCGGAGAAGGCCCGCCAGCACGAGCAAACCGCCTACCGCACTGAGGACGGAGACTCGTTCACCGAGGAAGAGCCAGCCCAGCACCGCCGTGACGAGCGGTCCGCCTGTCAGGAACGCCGTCGCACGGGTGGGGCCGATCAACCGCACGGCGCGCAGGTTGGTGCCCCGGCCGCCGAACGTCCCGAGCATCCCACCCACCGCCAGCGCCACCACCCCGGGCGTGTCCCACTCGGGGAGATCTTGGGCGAGCATCAGGAGCCCCAGGACGAGCACATTTATGAGGATGCTCATGAAGAGGCCGTTATCCCGGCCCCTGACCCGCATGCCGATGCGGGAGAGGATGGCGGCGATGGCGAAGAACAAGCCGGCCGATAGGCCGAGCGCCACGCCCATCCTCAGGTGGCCGCCCGGAGGCGGCTCCGTCCGATCAGGAGGCCGCGTCTTCCCGCGAGAGGTAGTCAATCGCCATGTCGACGGTGTGGTGGATGTGTATCGCCACCGCCCGCTGCGCCGCCTCCACGTCGCGGGTCCTGCAGGCAGTCAGGATCTCCTTGTGCTCCCGCGAGGCCCTTCCGGAGGCCACCGCTCCCTGGATGGCGCTGTGCATGTAGCCAGCCATCGAGTCGCGCAGGTTCAGGATCATCCCCCGGAGCTTGGGGCGTCCGGCGGCCGCGTAGATCATGTCGTGGAAGGTGTTGTTCATCTCGATCCACCGGACGGCGTCCTCGGTGTGATCCATCTCCTCGAGGAGCCACGCCAATTCGGTGAGGTCGTCCTCGGTGAGGGCTCTGACGGCGTGCCGGATGGCCAGGTTCTCGAGTGCTGCCCTGATCTCATAGGTCTCACGTACGCTGTCGATGCTCGGGCGGGAGATCAGCACGCCCTTTCCGGGGTCCAGCCTCACGAGGCCCTCCGCCTCGAGTGCACGGAACGCCTCCCGCACTGGGGTGGTGCTCACCCCAAAGCGGGCAGCGATCTGCTCCTGCCGCAGCCGGGAGCCCGGAGGGAGCCTGGCCCGGAGGATTTCCTCCCTCAGGCCGGCGGCCACCTCCTGGGCGACGTTGGTACGTCGGAGGGTGGTGCCGGGGGAGTCATTGTGGTGCGAGTTGGAAGAGTCCATATGCATTCTCACTGAAGATAGCTCGACGCTGGTCCGGGTCGAGGAGTTCGATCGATTCAATCGCGGAGCGGGCGAACTTGCGGCCGTGCTCGGGCCCGAAGGGCATGTCGGTCGCGAAGAGAACCCGTTCGTCTCCGTAGAACGAAATGGCCGCATCCAGCGCGGCCGACGCGCCCTGCAGGACGGTGTCGACGTGAAAGCTGCGGAGGTCACGAGGGACGTCGATCGCCTCATCCTCTAGATCGGGCACGCGGCCCTGGGCGCCCCGCAGAAAGTTCATCTCGATGCGGCGGTGAAAGAAGGGGACCATGGCACCGCCGTGGTGGACGATTACATGCAGGCCGGGGTGGCGGGCGATGACCCCGCTCAGGACCAGGCGTGCGATGGCGATCGAGGTCTCGTAGGGCCATCCGAGGACGAGAAACAGGCCGTACCTGGAGTTCGGCTCGTCGACGTAGTCCCCGTCCTTTCTCGCTCGGTCCGGGTGGAGCCACACCGGGACGCCGAGCGCCTCCGCCTCCGCCCAGAACGGCTCGAGGTCGGGATGGTCGATGGCGCGCCCGCGAACGTGGGTGTACACGAGCGGCCCGGCGAGTCCCAGCTCCAGCACCGAACGGCGAAGCTCCCGGACCGCCCATCCCGAATCGACGAGTGGGATGGTGGCGACACCCCGTAACCTCTCGGGTAGTTCACCGACCGCCTTGGCCATCCCGTCGTTGGCCAGCTCCGCCATGCGGAGGGTGGTGGGGGTGTCGAACAGTGACTCGAGCGGGGGGGAGGGGGTGGTGACGAACTGGACGTCGATCGCGTGCTCGTCGAGGTCGGCCAGCCTGTGATCGAGGTCGTACAACGGCTCCAGCCCTGCCCAGTTGACCAGGTCGGCCGAAGGGGCGGCTGAGTCGAGGACCTTTCCCCGGAGTTCGGCCGGTAGCAGGTGGGCAAAGGCGTCTATGCGAGCAGGTGGGTTCTCGGGCATCTTCCGTCTCAGGTCATTTCGGTCGGTTGCGACCCCACAGAGATTTAACACGATCTCGGTGGCGGACTCACTGTGCATAGTATACGATTCTGTGGCGCCACAATGGAGGAAGGATCATGATCAAGAGATCGTTCGTAGCCCGGGTGAGGATCGCGTTGCTGCTCGTGCTGGCCGTGGTGTTGGCGGCGTGCAGCTCCGGTGTTTCCACCGACACGACCGCCTCGGCGGACGCGCCCGTCACCACGGAGGCCGAGCCGGACGCGCCCGTCACCACGGAGGCGGAGCCGGACGAGCTGCCGGTCGTGAATCTGTCGGCGCTGTCGGGTGGGCTTACCGGTGTGGCGCTGAAGGTGATCGAGGAAAACGGCATCGACGAGGAGAACGGGTTTGACGGGGAGTTCTTCTACAACGACCCCGCCGCCTCCGGACAGTTCTTCCTACAGCGGAACTCCGACGTTGCCTTCGACTTCGACGCCATCGGGGCGGCCATCGCCCGCACCGAGGGTCTGGAGGTATCGGTTTTCTACCCGCTGCTCAACAACAACAACTGCATCGTCGTGCGCGAGGGTGCCGAGTACGAGTCGCCCGAGGAGCTGATCGGTGTGAACGTCGGTCACTTCGGAGCCGATTCGGGAACAACCACCAGCTTCACGATCGTGTTAAGTGCGCTGTACGGGTTCAACCTGCTGGAGGAGTACACCCTCGTCGAGGCCGGCCCGCCGGCTTTGGTGGAGCTTCTTCAGGATGAGCAGGTCGAGGCGATCTTCAACTTCGTACCGCACTACTCGCGGGCGATAATCCAGGTGCCGGCCGAGTGCATGTTCGGGCCGCTCCACTCAGTGGTGCAGGATCTCCCAGGAGAGGCGTTCTCGCACCTGTCCGCCATGGCGGCGTACGACGACTGGCTCGACGAGAACCCTGACCTGGCCGCCGCGGTGATGAACGCCTGGGACGATGCCTACGAGTGGATTCTGGAAGATCCCACCCGGATCACCGAGGAGCCGTACCGGACCCTGCTCGGACAGGATAACGAGGAAGTGCTCGCACTGGTGGCCCAGCAGGTCACCGAGATCCCGCTGTTCACGAATGACTGGAGCCCCGAGGTCCAGTCGAGCGTGGAGGCCTGGATCGACCTGGCCGCCGAACTAAACGTTCTGATCGAGGAGAACCCGGGCGGCGTCGTGCGCAGCGTCGATCGCTGAGATCGTGGTGAGTGGGAGGAGACTGGCTTGTCAGATCTCCTCCCACTAATGGGTGCCCGAGTGGAGCTGACGCCAGAATTCGCGCCACAGACCATTCGCCGGTGGGATTCCCCGATCTACCAGTATCTGCTCTCGGCCGTCGGCGTGGGGCTGGTGATCGGCACCTGGTTCGCGGTACATCCCCTAACCAGGTTCCTTCCGTCCCCGGCAGAGGTGTGGGCGGAGGGGGCGATCCTCGTCTCCCAACCCGAGACTTACGCCAGCGTGCTGCTCTCCCTGCGACGTCTGCTAGTGGGGCTCTTTGTAGGCTTCAGCGCCGCCTTCCTCGTCGCCCTGGCGGGTCGGGCAAGCTCCTGGTGGCAAAGGTTCTTCAGCGTCTACGTCTATGTCGCCATCACGGTCCCCAGCTTGGCGGTGGCGCTGTTCTGCCTGATGATCTTCGGCCTCACCGAGGTGTCCGTGTACGTGTCAGTGGCGTTCGTCGTCTTCCCGTTCGTGGTCGTCAGCCTCCATGAGGGTTTCGAATCCCTCGACGCCCGGCTCCACGACATGGCGCGCGTCTACCGTCTGGGCCTAGTCCAGCGCCTTCGTCATGTCGCCATTCCCGAGATGGCGCCATCCCTCTTTGGCGCCCTTCGCAACGCGTACGCCCTCGGTTGGAAGATCGTGGTCGTCACCGAGGTGTTCTCGGCACAGCAAAACGGCATCGGGGCGGAATACAACCGAGCTTACGATTTCTTCGCTCTCGACCGCCTAGTCGTGTGGGTCGTGTTCTTCCTGATCGTGGTGTTCGGGGTCGAGTTCGGTGTGTTTCGTCCGTGGGAGCGCCGAGTCTTCAGATGGCGTGACGCCAGGACGTGATGAAGGAGAGCACAGTGGACGACTATATCCGGATCGAGAACCTCTCCTACTGGTACCGGGACACTGGAGTCCCGGCGGTGCGGGACGTCGACCTGACGGTCGCCAAGGGGGAGTTCGCGTGCATCCTGGGTCCCAGTGGATGCGGGAAGTCGACCCTTCTTAACATCCTCTCTGGTCTTTTTACGCCCCAACGCGGGAAGGTGACCGTCGACCAGCATGCCCTGTTCGAGGACGGACGTCGGGTGGCGTCCGAACCGGTGGCGTGCGGGTACATGTTCCAGGACGCTCGGCTTCTTCCGTGGAGGACGGTCGGTCAGAACATCGCCCTCGCTCTCAAGGCCGCCGGATTCCCCGAGAACACCTGGAACGAGATCATCCGCAGCCATCTCCAGATGCTGCGACTCGAGAAGTACGAGAGCGCCTGGCCGATGAACCTGTCCGGTGGGCAGCGGGCCCGTGTCGCCATCGCTCGATCCCTGGCGATCAAGCCGGCGTTCATACTCATGGACGAGCCCTTCAGTACCCTCGATGAGGTCACCGGTCGCTTCCTAAGGGCCGAGCTGCTGGACTTGTGGGAGCGGACTGGCGTGACCATTGTCTTCGTCACCCACTCCATCCGGGAGGCCGTATATCTCTCCGACCACCTTTACCTGATGACTGCCGGTCCCGGCGAGGTCTTCGGTCGGGAGACGATCGATCTTCCTCGCCCGCGACAATATGAGGATCCCCGCCTTACCGAGATCGAGGGGCGATTGGTGAACACCGTCCTCGAAAAGTGGGGATACTTCGATCACAAGGAGCCGATGTGAGCGTCGAGGACCCTGCATCGCCCGTCGTGGATGGTGCCCCCCTGGACTCCTCGCACCGTGAGGGACTCGCCCGGCGGGCCCTGCCGCCGGTACTGGCTATCGTCGCCGCCATCCTCATCTGGTGGCCGATGACGGTGGTGTTCCATCCCTTTTTGCCGACTCCGTGGCGGGTGCTGACCTCGTTCATCGATGCCTTCGTCAGCGGCGACATCTACCCACATCTCGCCATCAGCCTGCGGCGAGTGGCGATCGCCTGGATTCTCTCGACCATCCTCGGAACAGTGATCGGTTTTTGGATGGGGCGCTCCCGGTTCATGGAAGCGTTCCTCTCGCCGTGGGTCATGACCGGGCTGGCGCTGCCCGGGCCGGTCATCATCCTCTTCTCGATCCTCCTACTCGGCGTCCAAGAGACGTCGCGGCTGGTGGCCTTGGTGGTGGCGGTGACCCCCTTCGTTGTCAACATCGTCTACGAGGGGGTCAGGGCGGTCGATCCCGGCCTCGAGGACATGACCAAGGTGTACCGGTGGGAGAGGCCCCAACAAGTGCGGGACCTTCTCCTCCCACAGATCTCCGGCTCGCTCTTCGCAGCCGCAGCGTTCGCTTTCGCGTTCGGATGGAAAATCGTGCTCATAGTCGAGGCGCTCACCACGTCGGAGGGTATCGGCGGCCAGCTCAGCTTTTTCTTCAGGCTTCTCCGGCCCGACAAGGTGGTCGCATGGACTCTGACATTCACGGTGATCATGGTCCTTGTCGACCAACTGGTGTTCAAGCGCTCGACCAAACGGATCTTCGCCTGGCGGCCGGAGGCGCAGATCTGATCTCTGCGGCGAGAACACTCGTGGGCGAGAACCCTTCGATCACGGAACGCTTCCATGCGCATCCAGAGGGCGTGGTGCCCTTGACCCACACTGGAGGACACATGACAGCCATTGCCGGCAGCACTTCGGTATGTCGCACACCGAGCAGAGCCGAAGCTCCGCTCCTCCCCGCCTGCCCGCCGGGCCGCCGTATCCACCCGCAGGTGTGCCGTCCATGAAGCCACCCAGATTCTCGTATGTAGCCCCCGAGTCCCTCGAGGCGGCCGTGTCGTCCCTCGCCGAGCTCGGGCCGGATGCCAAGGTGCTAGCCGGAGGCCAGAGCCTCGTTCCGCTGATGTCTTTCCGCCTGGTGCGTCCCGCCGCGCTTGTCGATCTCAACCGGATCGCCTCGCTCGAATACATGCGTTGGGAGGGTGATGACGTCAGGATCGGGGCCCTTGCCCGTCACCGCACCCTCGAACTCGACGTTCAGCTTCGTCGACGCTGCCCTATGATCGCCGAGGCACTGGCGCTGGTCGGGCACGTGGCCATCCGGAACCGGGGGACTGTCGCCGGGAGCATGGCACATGCCGACCCAGCCGCCGAATGGCCCACGATCGCCGTGATGCTCGACGCCGAGTTCGAGATCGTCGGGCCGCGGGGAACGCGGGTGTCGCCCGCCGCCGACTTCTTCCTCGACTTCATGACCAGCGACCTCCAGCCCGACGAGATCCTCTCGGAAGTACGCATCACTCTTCCGGCTCACTCGGAGGCGTCCTCCTTCCAGGAGTTCGCCCGGCGATATGGCGACTACGCTCAGGCCGGCGCTGGGGCGATCCTGGGGATCGAGGGAGAGGTGATCCGATCGGCGCGCATCGGGCTGCTGGGGGTGGGTATGACCCCGCTCCGAGCCCACGAAGCTGAGGTGATGCTGGTGGGCCAGAGGGTCGGGAAGGAGGCTTTCCGCGAGGCGGGTGCGCTTGCGGCAGCAGACATGGAACCGCTCGACGACGTCCACGCCGACGCCGGCTACAAGAGGGACGTGGGCCGCGTCATGGTCGAGCGGGCGCTGACCGCGGCCCACGCACGCTCGATTGGGAGGCAGTAATGGAGCGCACCGTGGTGGAAGTCGTCGTCAACGGCGAGCGCCGGTCGGCCGAAATCGACGTCCGGACCACCCTTGCCGACTACCTCCGCGATCACCTGGACCTGACCGGAACGCACCTGGGCTGCGAGCATGGGGTCTGCGGCGCCTGCACCATCCTGCTCGAAGGCGCCTCCGTCCGCTCCTGCCTGCTGCTGGCTGTGCAGGCTCACGGGGCGTCGATCGAGACCGTCGAGGGTCTGACCACCGGTCGCGACGACCTGCATCCCATCCAGGCGGCGTTCTCCCAGCATCATGGCCTGCAGTGCGGCTTCTGTACACCGGGCTTCCTGATGTCCGTCAAGGAGTACCTCAGCGAACGACCCGAGGGCGGCAATCTGGAGATCCGCCAGCGACTCAGCGGGAACCTATGTCGATGCACCGGGTACCAGAACATCGTGGCTGCGGTCCAGAGCCTGGTGGACGCCGGGGAGGCAGAAGAGTGAGCAGCGCCGCGACCGGGTTCGTCGGTACCCCAGTCGCCCGCCGCGAGGATCGCCGTCTGCTGATGGGGGACGGC
Source organism: Acidimicrobiia bacterium (assembly GCA_041744375.1). Lineage (GTDB taxonomy): Bacteria > Actinomycetota > Acidimicrobiia > Spongiisociales > ZC4RG35 > JBGTLA01. The sequence goes on from JBGTLA010000013.1 coordinate 26,243, forward strand.
CGGTACGCCGCCGACATCAAACTTCCGGGAATGGTTGAGGCCGTGTTCGTGCGGAGCCCGCTCGCCCATGGAGTGATTCAGACCCTCGATGTGAGCCGGGCGCGGGAGATGCAGGGCGTGGTGGCCGTCTACACCGCCGCCGACCTGGCGGGCCGGGTAGCCGACTTCACCCGCCCCTTTTACAAGACAATCGATCCCGAGGTGGAGCGGCAGAGCGATCTGGTGGTCGCCCCCTACCGGGCCGAGCTGCTCGCCTCCGCGAAGGTTTACCGGGCGGGGGAGCCACTGGCGGTGGTGATCGCCACAGACCGTTACGTGGCCGAGGATGCCGCCGAACTCGTCGACATCGACATCGATCCACTCCCGGTGCTGGCGAACTCGGAGGCGGCACTGGAGCCGGGAGCCGCCGAGATCCATCCGCACGTCCCCGGCAACATCCACGCCAGCTTCACGGTGCGGGCCGGAGATCCGGCGGCGGCGATGGCTTCGGCGCCCCACCGGATGGAAGGGCGCTTCCGGTTCGGGCGAAGCGTCGGTTCGCCCATGGAGACGCGAGGTGTCGTGGTCGATCCGGATGCCAACCGGGACCGGCTGATGGTGTGGGCGTCCACTCAGCGTCCCCACCTACTCCGCACTTACATGGCGGAGATGCTGGACATGCCGGAGGAGTCGATCCGAGTGGCTGCCCCAGACATGGGGGGAAGCTTCGGGGGTGGCATCTACGCCGAGGAGATCGTCATGGCGTTCGTCGGCCTCGATCTGAACCGCCCGATTCGCTGGATCGAGGACCGGCGCGAGAACCTCGGGAACGCCCGTCAGGCCCGGGACCAGGACCATGCCGTGGAGGTCGGTTTCGACGACGAGGGACGGATCCTCGTCCTCAGGGACCGGTTCACCATCGACTGCGGAGCCTACAACCCCTTTGCCATCACCCTCTCTTATAACACCGCCGCCCACCTCCGGTCCCAATTCAAGATCGACCACTTCGAGTGCGAGGGGCTGTGCGTCGTTACCAACAAGCTGCAGACTACGCCGGTGCGGGGGGCCGGACGGCCCGAGGCGGTCTTCGTGATCGACCGCATCCTCGACCTGGTTGCCGCGCGGGTGGGGAAGGACGCCGCCGAGGTCCGTCGCCTCAACCTGATCCCCGGCGAGGAGATGCCCTACGACATGGGAATGCTGTACCGGGACGGCGGCCGGGTGGTCTACGACTCGGGCAACTACGTCGAGCAGTTCGACCGGGTGGTCAATATGATCGACCATCAGGCTTTCCGGGCGCGCCAGCCAGAGCTGAAGGCATCGGGCAGGCACGTCGGTATCGGCTATTCCTCTCACGTCGAAGGGTCCGGCTACGGGCCTCACGAGGGCGCTGTGGTGAGGATCGACGGGCGCGGACACGTGATGGTCCACACCGGGTCAAACTCCCACGGCCAGAGTCACGAGACGACCCTCGCCCAGCTGTGCGCTGACGCCCTGGGCGTATCCGTCGACGACATCACGGTGAAGACAGGCGACACATCGCTCATTCAATACGGCGGGGGAACTTTCGCCAGTCGCAGTGCTGTGACGGCGGGTTCCGCCGTCCATATGGCGGCGCTGCGGATGCGCTCCAAGGTGATCGCCATCGCTGCCCACCGGTTGGAGGCGAACCCCGCCGACCTGGAGGTGGTGGACAGCTTCGTCCGCTCCAAGGACGTGCCGAATCTCGGACTGTCGCTGGCCGAGATCGCCGATCTCGCCGCTCCCGGCCGGACCCTTCCGGAGGGCATGGATCCCGGACTGGAGGTCGACAGCTACTACGTCCCACCGACCGTGACGTACGCTTCGGGAACCCATGCGGTGATCGTTGAGGTAGATGCCGACACGGGTGGGGTGGAGATCCTCGACTACAAGATCGTGGACGAGTGCGGCCGGGTCATCAACCCAATGGTGGTGGATGGCCAACAGCACGGAGGGGTGGCCCACGGGGTGGGCAACGCACTTCTTGAGGAGTTCCTCTACGACGAGGACTGCCAGCCGCTCAACGGCACCTTCGTCGACTACCTGCTCCCCACCGCATGCGATGTGCCGGCGGTGACGGTGGCGCATCAGGAGGACTATCCGTCGCCGTTGAACCCGATCGGAGTGAAGGGCGCCGGCGAGGGAGCCACCGCCTCCGCCCCGGCGGCGATCGCCAACGCCATCGTGGATGCCCTCCGGCCACTGGAGATCGAGCTCAACGAGCTTCCAATCACCCCTGCGCGCCTCCGACGCCAGATCTTGGCGGCCCGGGAGCGTTCGTCGGGATGAGCCCGGGATCTCGATGGCTCGGGGTGCCGGTGGCGAGAAAGGAGGACCGCCGGCTCCTCACCGGGTCGGCTCGTTTCGTGGCCGACCTTCGTCGAGTGGATGCGGTGGAGATGGCGGTGCTGCGCAGCCCGCTCGCCCACGCCCGGATCGAATCGATCGACACCGTCGCGGCCGAGGCGGTTGACGGGGTCCTACGAGTGCTGACCGGAGCCGATCTCCAGGGTGTGGTCGCCCCGTTCAGCCAGGTGGCGATCTCCTCTCCGCCAATCGTTGCCGAGCGCTCCAGCATGATCCTCGGCCCGTTCCAATCCCCGGTGCTCGCCATCGACCGGGTGGTGCGAACAGGGGAGCCGATTGCAGTGGTGCTGGCAACCAACCGGTACGTGGCCGAGGACGCCCTGGAGTTTATCGAGGTCGGCCTCGATCCCCTCCCGGTTGTAAGCGACCCGGAAGCAGCCCTTGAGTCGGATGCCACGGTGATCCATCCCGACATCATGGAGGACAACCTCCACGCCCGATTCGAGGTCGAGGTTGGAGATGTCGAAGCGGCGATGGCGGCATCCCCCCACCGGATCTCCACCAGATTCCGGTTCGGCCGGTCGGTGGGAAGCCCCATCGAGACCCGCGGGGCCCTCGCCGAGATGGACGAATCGACCGGCCTCCTGACACTGTGGAGCACCACCCAGCGCTCCCACTGGCTGAGGGGGTACGTATCCTCAATGTTGGGGATCGCCGAGAGTGACATTCGGGTCGTCGCCCCCGACATGGGGGGTAGCTTCGGGTCGGGACTGTACCCCGAGGACATCATCGTCTCCTACGCAGCCCGGCTGTTGGGCCGGCCGGTGCGCTGGATCGAGGATCGCCGGGAGAACCTCGTCAACGCCCGCCATGCCCGAGACCAGATCCACGACGTCGAGATCGGATTCGACGACGAAGGACGAATCCTGGCTCTCGACGACCGATTCATTCAGGACTGCGGCGCGCACAACCCCTACGGCGTCACCATCTCGTACAACACGGTGGCCAGCCTGCGCGGTCAGTTGGACATTCGCGACTTCCGGGCCGAGGCGCGCTGCGTGCTCACGAACAAGACCTCCAACACCCCGGTGCGGGGTGCTGGCCGGCCCGAGGCAGTGTTCGTGCTCGACCGGCTCGTCGATATGATCGCCCACAAGGTCGGAGCCGATCCCGCCGAGGTCCGCCGACGCAACCTGGTCACCGCCCAGCAGATGCCCTACGACACGGGGATGCTATACCGCGACGGCAAGCAGATGGTGTACGACTCCGGTGACTATCCCCTTCAGCTCGACACTGCCCTGCGCGCCGCCGACTACTCCGGCTGGCGGGAGCGCCAGGCGGTCGCCCGGCAGGAGGGGCGCCACCTCGGGATCGGTATCTCCTCCCATGTGGAGGGCTCGGGGATCGGGCCGTTCGAGGGCGCCAGTGTGAGGGTGGATGGGACCGGCCGGCTAATCGTCCACTCCGGTTCCAATCCCCATGGCCAGAGTCACGAGACCACGCTGGCCCAGGTGTGCGCCGCGGTGTTCGACACGACACCCGATCATGTCACGGTCCGGGCCGGTGACACTTCGCTGGTGGCCTACGGCGGAGGCACCAATGCCAGCCGCAGCGCTGTCACGGCCGGGTCGGCGGTGCACCGAGCAGCGGTGGAGGTGCGGGAAAAGATGAAAGAGGTGGCGTCGAGGATCCTGGAGATCGACGCTGGCGATCTCGAGGTCGTGGACGGGTCGGTGAGGCCCACCGACCACTCGGTGCAGTCGTTGACGTTCGCCGAGATCGCAGCCGCTGTCAGTCCTGTCGCCACGCTGGTGATGTCCGGGGAGATGGAGGTCGGGCTGGAGGCTACCGACTACTTCTCGCCACCCACCGTGACCTTCGCCTCGGGGACCCACGTTGTGGTCGTCGAGGTCGACATCTGTACCGGTGGCGTGGAGATCCTGGACTACGTGATGGTCGATGATTGTGGCCGGGAGCTCAACCCGGTCATCGTCGACGGCCAACAGCAGGGTGGAGTGGCGCACGGGCTAGGCCATGCCCTCCTCGAGGAGGCCATTTACGGCGAGGACGGGCAGATGCTGGCCGCCTCGTTCGCCGATTATCTGCTTCCCTCCAGTGTCGAGGTACCGACGATGAGGATCATCCATCAGAACCACTTGTCGCCACTCAACCCGCTGGGCGTCAAGGGGATCGGCGAGGGGGGGACCACCTCGGCACCCGCCGCCATCGTCAATGCCATCGCTGACGCCCTCCGGCTCGGTCCGGGCGAGCTGATCGCCGTTCCGTTGCGGCCGAGCGACGTGCTTCGGGCGGTGACATCATCGGGGTCGGGTCGCTCCGGGGGGAGTCCGGGTTAGATCGGGACGGGGATCACTGGGCAAGGTGAGCGGAGCAGAACCTCCTGGCTGACGCTCCCAGAATGAACCTTCCGATCCGGGACCGCTGCGGACGTCCGACGCAGGAAGAGCGGGCACTCCATCAATCCCCTCACCGGGTCCGCTCGCAAGACGGACCCCGGCAACTATCTCTCCACTGACCCCAAGCCCCTCCGAATAGACGTCACAGTCGAAGTCCCTTCGACGCCACCGTACATGGCCCCCGCCCAGCAAGGAACAGACCCTTCATAACCTAAGAACAGCGGGAGGTGCGGCAGCCGTTCTTGGCCGCCAGAGTTATTGGCGCCCCAGCTACTTGTCCGGGATTTCAGTCAGACTGATCGGAGGGAGCTGCCGCTGTCGGATCCGGTGGGCAAAAATCCGACCCGGAGGATGTTCGGTTTGGTCACCACCTGGCCACTCGCCGCTCACACGGCAGTGTTCTCATCCGCAAGTAGATGGCTGATTTTCTGCCGTCTTCTCGTGAATGCTTCGCCATGTGGGATCGCCCGATAGAAGGTGGCGTCAGATCGGAACTCGGCGATGGTGGTGCCCCACTCTCGCCCGGCTCGTCTCCACCCTGAGGTGGCCGGCCCGTTCGGGGCGTTGCGAATCTGCCCGGTGCTTTTGGGTCTCGCCGTAGAGTCGAAGGGGCAGTGTAACGCGCCATGGCTTAACTTCCCTGCCCGATTGGCCTCTGAAAGCCGTAGCAACCGATCTTTGGCAGTGGCGAGGGCGGCGGCGAAAGCCACCCGGTAGCCACGTCGAGCGGCCACCGCCTGTCTCAGTCTCGGTCTCAGTCTCAGTCACTCGAGTGATCGAAGCGCTGTTCACAGACCTGACCGACGACGTGGAAGGCGCAATCACACGTTCGGGCGTGGCATCCCATTGGCTTCGTGGGTGGTGGCCTCGTTCCGGAGAACGGGCGAGTTGCTGCGCTACTACTTAGACGTTAAGATAGTTTCACTGGTCCCGCTTGGTGTCCAGTGTGGACCGCATACTCAACTCCAGGAGGTTCGGCGCAATGGCGACCGGTGTGCAGGGTGATCAGTCGGCACTCTTCAAGAGAGTCCTAGCCGCTGTCGACGAGGACGAATTAGTTGAGATGGTTAAGGATCTGATCAACATTCCAAGTTTGACCGGGCGTGAGGCAGGAGTGTCGGACTATCTAGCGTCGCGTTTCGGCGATCTTGGCCTGAAGGTGACTCAGCAAGAGGTTGAGACTGGGCGCAACAACGTGATAGGGACCTGGAGGGGTGGCGACGCCGATGAAAGCCTCATGTTCCTGGGTCACATGGATCACGCTCCGGGAATAGGCATTCCTGAGGCGAAGTGGGTCGATGACGAGTGGATTGCCGGGATTGGATCATCGAATATGAAGTCCGCGTTTGCCGCGTACTACATGGCAACCAAAATGCTAATGACAGCAGGATTTGAGCCCAAAGGTGATATCCACCTAGCCGGGGTTGTCGGTGAGATCGAGGGAGCCCCTATCGGTGATCATCAGGGCGCTAACTGCAGGGGTGGAGGCTATGGGGCTCGGTACCTAGCCAGTCACGGTTACATCCCCGATTTTGTCTTGAATGGTGAGCCAACCGGTCTCCGGGTGCAGATCGCGAATGGAGGCTACATTTTTCTCAGACTGACAACCCGCGGAGTGACCCAACATGCGTCCTATCGTCAGTTTGGAGTGGATGCGATCGAGAAGATGGAGTCGGTACTACCTCGTGTGCGGGAGTGGGAGGCTGAGTATCAAGCGAAGTTCAAACACGACCTAGTGGTTCCACGGGTCAACATTGGCGCAATAGAAGGTGGCGTACCGAACAACCCGCAATTGGTCGCTAACTTCTGCCACGCCTACATGGATGTGATGCTGGTACCAGGGACGAACGTCTTAGAAGTGAAGCATGAAATCCAAGCGTTAGTGCGCAGCCTCAATGAGGCAGACTCTGATTTAGGCCTCGACATGGAGATCTACATGACGAGCCGCGGATACGAGGTACCGTATGATGCCCGGGTTCCCGCCACGGCTCGTCGGGCGCACCGTCTAGTAACCGATGCCGACCCAGACGAGCCAGAGCCCGAGCGCTTCGGTGTGTCGAGTGACAATTGGATCTTCACCGAGTTCGGAGCCGAAGGTATCACCTACGGCCCTGCTGGGAAGTCAAGGGTACTACCCGGAGAGTACGCTGCCTACGACCCCGAATACGGAGAGGTCGTCAACGTGAGCGATCTCGTGACTTGCTCGAAGGTTTACGCTCTGACTGTTCTTGAACTCATGAGATCTGACGATGACTGGTCGTGGTAACCAAACCCTGACAGTAGCTTTGTGAAGTTTGTGCTGGGCCTTTCATTCAAGAGAGTCCCTGCATCTGGAAGCCTGCGTTGAACGAAGAAGCGGAGCTTCTGTTGGACCGCACTCACCACCGAGAGTTCGCCACGAGCGGAATCCTGACAGTTTCCGAGCTACTGATCTGCATTAGCGAAGGAGGGAGTTGAATCTCGGGATAGCAGGCAGAACTGCCCTGATCTCAGCTTCGAGCCGCGGATTGGGCAGGGCATGTGCCGTGGCGCTCGCCGGTGAAGGCGTCAACGTTGTAATCAACGGCCTGACCTGGAGCCATCTCAACGATACCACCGAGAACATTCGCAACGCCACTGGAGTAGATGTGACCCCGGTGGCGGCGGATATCAATACATCCGAAGGGCGTGCCTATCTTCTAGACGCTTGTCCGAATCCGGACATTCTCGTCAACAACAACTGGGGTCCCCCTCCAGGAATATGGGAGGAGTTCGAACGCGAAGATTGGCTAGATGCCATTGAGTCAAACATGCTATCACCCATCTTGATGATTAAGGCTGTGGTGGGCGGAATGCGTGATCGTCGTTTCGGGCGAATTGTCAACATCACTTCGCAGATGGTCAAGTCGCCGTTCCCCTTCATGGGACTCTCAGCGGGCGCACGCGCGGGCCTTACTGCGGCCAGCAAAGCCCTCTCTCTTGATGTAGCCAAGGACAACGTCACTATCAACAACCTTCTTCCCGAAAGAATCGACACGGACCGTCAGGTCTACATGGCGAAGAAGCGTGCCGAGTCATCGGGGATGAGCTATGAGGAGGCGAGGCACGAGATCGTCGCGAGCATCGCCGCTGGGCGCATGGGACAGCCGGAGGAGGTTGGTGCTGTTTGCGCGTTCCTTTGCAGCACTTACGCGAGCTACATATCCGGCCAAAACATTCAGATCGACGGCGGCAGTTACCGCGGAACATTCTGAGGCACCGAATCGTGATGTGTTTGAAGGTATCAGATGTCAGCGTTGAAGATCACCGACGTTCCTGGACGCGGAATCCACGCGAGGCGGGTGACCGTATGTTCATCTCGGAGGGGTGAAGTGTCAGAAACGAATGGCTCACCGCGATTTGCACTTCCCGACGGTATGCGTATGGCGGTGTTGTTTAATATCGCGTATGAGGGATGGGCGTCAGGCAGCTTTCCGGGGATTGGGCCAATGGGAAATCCGCTTCCTGCGGGGGCGCAGGATACCCAAGCAGAATCCTGGGCGGCATACGGGCATCGCAGAGGTATATGGCGGTTAATAGAGATGTTCAGGCGTTGCGGTGTCAAGGCGACTGTCTTCGCATCGGCGTGTCTCGCTGAATTGGCTCCGGAGACCCTTGCTGCTTTGAACGACGAGGGCCATGAAATTGCAGCACATGGATACTCCCAGAACATCATTCCTGCGTTGTTGAGCCCTCAGGAGGAACGGGAGGACTTCAAGCGCTGTGTGAGTCTGCTGAAGGCGGCGACAGGATCCGCACCTCTTGGTTGGCTGTCGCCTCGCGGTACGCCTAGTTCACATACTGCTGAGATTGCCGTGGAGAGGGGGATGCTCTGGTTTGGCGACGTCTTTGATGATGACAATCCATATGTGATGTCGACACCTGCTGGGAGAATTGTCGCCATCCCCTTGAAGATGGAAGTGAACGACCTTCCGCTCTATATGCGTCACGGCAACCCGCCGCGGGCCTTTGTCGATGTCTTCGATGACGCATTCAACGCCATGTACGCCGGGCATGGAGATGGCTGTTTCATAGATGTGACGGTTCACGCACATGTGTTTGGTCGCCCCCATGGCGCATGGACTGTTGAGAAAATCGCGGAGCGTGTATCGAAGTTCCCGGACGTATGGGTTCCAACCAGGCAAGAACTGGCGTACTGGGCGCTGGAAGTATGCAATCGTGCTACTTAGATGCTTAGGGTCGGGAGCAACCAACACGTGAGTCTTGCATGTTGCTTGAACTCAAGTTCATTAGGAGTAGCCTGGGCGACGGAGGACCCGGGCAGGGGAGCACGGCTTCGGGACGAGGGTCGGCCCAGAGGATGTGGTGTTTCTCGTCTTCCCAGCGGGCTGGCTCACCTGAGATCATGGACGTCGTCGAAAGGACGCCCTCCCCAACTCAGCGCGCAGTCTCCGCTATCGCCGGTGACCAGAGTGCTGTGGCTCAGATGGTGCGCCTACCGAAGTCTTCGTGATCCAGCCGTTCAGCAACTGAAGGAGGCCGGTCTCTTGGTCTTATACGCCCGAGTGAGAATCTACGATGGTGAAGAGTTCCTCTCATGACATTTATGGCTTCGCAATGAGGTTGGTGGACGCGGAAGGGGACGCAGTCGCGCTTGGAGAGACCTTTCGCAATAACCGAGCGGGATTGGTCCGGTTGTCGTCGGCCAGCACTCCAGAGACCATTGAGGAAGTCATCGCGAGGATCGCACGCTTCATTGCCCACACAACGAGCGTGGGGATGGATGAGGCAAGCAACAGACACGGCTGGCCACGTGGATCGGATGGGCCATGATCCAGAACACCACGAAGGAACGACTTCTGGAAGGGCAAGTTGTGTTGGGATGCTTCGTGCGCACGCCTGACGCGTCCTTCGCCGAATATGTTGCGACGGGAGGCTGGGACTTTCTTGTCTTTGACGGGGAGCACGGTTCGGTCAACACGAGCGAAGTAGCCAATCTCGCTCGAGCAAGTGAGAACAGAGGGGTGACGCCGATGGTGCGAGTATCCAGCAGCCACTCGGCGACGGTGCTCCGGTGTCTCGATGCTGGCGCGGCCGGCCTTCATTTCCCATCGATGAATGAGCCCGAGGAGGCACGTTTAGCGGTCTCGGCCGCCAAGTACCCACCGCGGGGGCTCAGAGGCTTAGCCGGGAACCGTTCCACCGATTGGGCCATCACCCCGGAGGCGATCGGCCACGCAAACGATCAGACTCTTGTCGTAGTCCAGATTGAGACCCGTGAGGCCGTTGACAATATCGAGGAGTTGTGTGCTGTTGATGGGATCGATGTCCTCTTCATAGGTCCCTCCGACCTGTCGCAGAGTCTCGGAGTGCCTGGCGATTTCGGGCATCCGTTGCTGGTAGACGCCATCGAGCGGGTGGCCCTAGTGGTTCGGGAGTCTGAAAAGGTGCTTGGGCTTTTCGCTGCAACGGCTCAGGCAGCTGGCAAGGGCCTTGAGTTGGGCGCACGGTACGTCGCCACGGGAGTTGAGCCCTTGCTAGGTGGGGCGATGAGATCTTACGTTTCTCAGGTATGGGAGACGGTGAGAAGCCACGAGTGCTGAAACTGGCGCGGACCAACCAGAGCTTCGGATTTAAGCGGGAGAGGGGGTTATCGGCAGGTAACTGGGGCCCTGCCAATCGGGCGGTGTTCTACGCTGTCAAGCTTGGAGGACCCCTGTGGGGACTGACCTGAGTTGACCCTCTTCCCGGGGTGTCAACGGCCCACTTGATATCCTCGCTGGTGGCCAACAAGCCTGGAACTAGGACGCGTTGGGACAATCGGGGATAACGCGAGGTCTCCGCGGCCAACGATTGACATTTCCCCGATCATGTGTTACCTGTAGCACATGACACGGATAGGGATCAGGGAGCTTCGCCAGAAGGCGAGTGAGTA
>JBGTLA010000014.1:0-1520 GCA_041744375.1 Acidimicrobiia bacterium
ACACTCGGTGCCGTTGCCACGGCGGTCATCGTCACCGTGGTGGGTATCGGGTTGGTCTTCGGACCCTGGCTCGTCACGTTGGGGAGGGAACTGGGCTCGGAGAGACGTGAGCGGATACGGCAGGAGGAGCGAGCGGAGATGGCGGCTCATCTGCACGACTCGGTGCTCCAGACCCTGGCCCTCATGCAGCGCACCAACGACCCGAAGCGGATGACGACCCTGGCTCGCCAACAGGAGCGAGAGCTGCGCTCGTGGTTGTACGGGTCACGACCGTCCGCCGGAGAAATGAAGTTGACCGAGGCGATCGAGGCTGTGGGAGCACGAGTCGAGGCCGACTTCACCCTCCCTGTGGAGGTAGTCACCGTCGGTGACGCTGTCCAGGGTGAGACGACTCGTGCCCTCATCGCCGCCGCCGGCGAGGCGATGGTCAACGCAGCCAAGCATTCTCAGGCGCCAGAGGTGTCGGTCTACGCCGAGGTGGCCGATGGTCGGGCCGACGTCTGGGTGGCAGATCTGGGAGTTGGGTTCGATCCCGCCGCAGTCCCCTCTGACCGACGGGGCCTGGTCGATTCGATCCAGGGTCGCCTGCGCCGCGTCGGAGGCGGGGCCGCCGTCGACACTCGCATCGGTGAGGGCACCGAGGTCCACTTGTGGGCCCCGGTGGAAGCCGACCCTAGGGGGAGCCGGTGATTCGCCTTTTCGTGGTCGACGACCACGCTCTGTTCCTGTCGGGTGTTCGCTCGGAGCTGGCGGCGATGGAAGGACGTTTCGATATCGTCGGCGTCGCCTCCGACGTGGACGAGGCCATCACTTCCATCTCCGAGATACGGCCCGAAGTCGTCCTGGTCGATGTGCACATGCCGGGGGGCGGGGGACTGGCGGTGATCGAGAACGTGTCCGAGAACCTCCCCGACATCAAGTTCCTGGCCCTGTCAGTTTCGGACGCCGCCGAGGATGTCATCGCCATGATTCGAGCCGGAGCACGGGGATACGTCACCAAGACGATCGGCTCGGACGACTTGGCCGACGCCGTAGAGCGCGTGAACACCGGAGATGCCGTTTTCTCTCCCCGGCTGGCAGGGTTCGTGCTCGACGCGTTTGCGGATGTGATTCCCGGCGCCTCCGATCCAGAGCTCGACCAGCTCACACCCAGGGAGAAGGAGGTCTTGCGACTCATCGCCCGCGGCTACCCGTACAAACAGGTGGCGCGTCGTCTATCGATTTCGACAAAGACAGTCGAGACTCACGTGTCGTCGGTCCTCCGCAAGCTTCAGCTCTCGAGTCGCTACGAACTGACCCGCTGGGCATCGGACCGCCGCATCGTCTGACCGGATCAGACGGGTGACTTGACGAGGATTCCCGACTTCCACACGTGGGTGATGTGCACCGGTCGGCCGAGCACCGAAACGTCGGCGAGGGGGTCGACGTCGAGGGCGATGACGTCGGCGTCGTAGCCGGCTTCGAGACGGCCCGAGCGGGGGGCCTGTGGGCCTAGCGTGGCCGGTCCCACGGCGGTGGCG
>JBGTLA010000015.1:0-36286 GCA_041744375.1 Acidimicrobiia bacterium
GGGCCGCGGTAGTGGCTCTCCGTCGCACGGGGTCGGCGACCATCGCCCCGGCTCATGCCATCTGCGAGGTCCTCGAGGCGCTGCGGGGGGCGCGCGCAGGCGCCGTCCCTGTGTCAGTGGTCCTGGAGGGGGAGTACGGGATCGAGGGAGTGGTGGTGGGCGTACCTGCCATCCTCGGACCGAAAGGGGTCATCGAGGTGGTCGAGATCGACCTCGCTCCCGGCGAGTTGGCCGCCCTCCGTGCCGCCGCCGAGGCCGTCGCCGACCGGATGGATGTGTGACACTGGGACCATGACGAAGGACTTCCACCAGGTCGAGTTCGGAAGCCGGACTCCGGCCCGGGCCCCCCGGGAGAGCGCGCCGGAGGTGCCGTCCGATGCGGTTCTCGTCCCAATGGACCAGTGGAACCGGTTATTGGGACAGCTCGGCAATATTCACGAGGCCGGTCAGCAACTGGCCGAGGCCCGGGAACGGATGGCCCGGGCGGAAACCGAGAACCTCTTCCTGAAAGAGCGCATCCGCGACCTCCGCCAAAGGCTGGAGGACCCGGCCGAACCTGACGCTGTACCCGACGTCGCGCCCACGTCCGAGCCCGTCGTGGAGACACCGGCGCCCGCCGTGCGCTTTGAGATACAACTCCCCCGCTGGGCCGCCCGCCTCCGCCGCCACCCCCGCTGATCGACAGCCCCGCCTCCTGCTACCCGGGGTTGCAGCCACCGCCCAGAGACGTCTCCAACCCGGGGTTGCCTCTGGTCTGGGGGCGGCGGCTACCAGGTGAAGGGGCGGTCGATGCCGGCCAGCTTGACGCCGGTGAAGGCGGAGGCCTCGAGACTGAGAGAGCGGAGGTCCTCGACCTCGAGGTTGTGGACCGACGACTTTCCGCAGGCCTTGGCCAAGAGAGTGATCTCCATGGTCATGGCGGTCAGGTAGCGGGCGACCCTCTCAGCTCCGGCGGCCACGTCCATGCGCTTCTCAAGCTCGGGATCCTGGGTGGTAATGCCCACCGGGCACAGACCGGTGTGACAGTGATGACAGCGGCCGGGGGCCGTGCCGAGCGCCCGGTAATCGTCCAGATAACGGGGGCTGTTGCAGCCCAAGGCGATCAGGGCTCCCGTGCCGATCATGACGGCGTCCGCTCCGAGAGCCAGCGCCTTGGCGGCATCGACACCGGAGCGGATGCCGCCGGCGATCACCAGCTTCACTTCGTCGGCCATGCCGCAGTCCTCGAGCGACTGGCGAGCAGCACGGATAGCCGAGATGGTGGGGATGCCGGTGTGATCCAGTAGCAACTCCGGTGAAGCTCCGGTCCCTCCTTCGGCTCCGTCGACGACGATCACGTCGGCACCGGCCTTGGCCGCCACAGCAACGTCGTAGCGAGGCCGGGTCGCGCCCATCTTGACGAAGATCGGAACCCGGTAGTCGGTGGCCTCGCGGAGCTCCTCGATCTTGACCTGGAGATCGTCGGCACCTAGGAAATCAGGGTGACGTACCGTGGAGCGCTGGTCGACTCCGATGGGGAGCGAGCGCATCTCGGCCACGCGGTCCGACACCTTCATCCCCAAGAGCACGCCGCCGGTACCCGGCTTGGCGCCCTGACCGACCACGATCTCGATGCCGTCGGCCATCCGCAAGTGCTCGAGGTCGAGCATGTACCGCGAAGGCGTCATCTGGTAGACGAGCTTCTTCGAGGCCTCCCGTTCATCCTCGAGCATTCCGCCTTCACCGGTGCACGTGAATGTCCCCACCTTGGAAGCGCCGTAGCCGAGGGCAGCCTTGGCCGAAGCCGACAGCGCCCCGAACGACATCGAGGCGATGTAGATGGGAATGTCGAGCCGAAGAGGCTCGGACACCAGCCCGGGACGGTCCCCGAGAACGGTCTCGGTGGCGCACGACTCGCGATAACCCTCGAGCGGGAGACGAGTCATCGACGCCGGGACGAACACGAGGTCGTCCATGCTCGGAAACCGGTCGTTGAAGGTGTTGAAGCCACGGAGCTGATAACGGCCCAAACGCGACAGCGCGTGCACCTCGGCGATCGCCTCGGGGCTCCAACGAGCCGAGTCACCCCGCTCATAGGATGATGGCACCCCGGCAGGACGTCCCTCGATGGCCGCGTCGGAGTAGGCGATGTCCTCTTCTGAGGGCATCGGGAAGGGATAGTGGTAGCCGTTGCTCAGATCATCAGCCATGCGCCCGCGTCCCTGCTCTCGAAGTGCCACAGCCGCTGAGCCGACACGATCTTCTTCCAGTCCCACAAACCGTCGACTCCCACCCGGGCCAACAACTCCCCGACGCTCGCCACCTCGTCCGGCTCAGGTTCCACCACTTTGGTGTCGACGCCGAGAGAGCCGATCGTTCCCGCCACCCACACCTCACCTCCCCACAACGAGTCGCCGCAGGCTTCCTCGGCCCCACCGAGGGCCACGATGCGCCCGGCGTGGGACATGAATCCCGTCAAATACCCGACCTTGCCCTCCACCACGATGTCACCGCCCTTCATCGCCACCCCACAGCGAGGACCGGCGTCGCCACGCACGTGGATCAAGCCTCCCCGCATGGACGCCCCCGCACTCATCCCGCAGTAGCCGTCGACGGTGATGTGCCCGCTGGCCATGGCCTCGCCCGTGCCCCATCCCGCATTGCGGGAGACGGTGATGGTGGCCCCGTTGTTCAGGCCACCGCAGTAATAGCCCACGGACCCGTCGAAGGCCACGTCGGCGCCTTCGGGGAGAGCCACACCGAGATTGTGCCGCGACAGCGGGCGACGCACGACAACCTTGTCGCCGGCGGCGACGGCCTGGCGGATGTCGGCGTTCACCTCACGGATAGGGCGTTCACCCGCCTCCACCTCGACCCGCCCCGCCGAGTCGGTCATGCGAGCACCGCTTGAGGCCTGACCGACCACAGATGCGATTGGCTGGGACCGTCGTAGTTGATCACCTCGACCTCGTCGACGAACAGATGGCGGAGGGCCTGCTCCTCGGTGGCGAGGGCCAACCCTCCGTGTTCCTCTTCAACCACGGCCAGCGGTTTGATGGCCCACCGGTCCTTGGCGAACACCACCTGGTCGATGGTGGCCAGGATGTAGGTGAAAACGCCGTCGAGATCGCTCTTGGAGCGCTCGAGGGCGTCGTCGAGGCTCATCCCCCGAGACATCTGATCGGCGATCCACACCGCAATCAGTTCCGAGTCGTTGTCGGTCTTGAAGTCGTAGCCACCCCGGATGAGCCGCTCCTTCAACAGGTAATAGTTGGTGAGCTGACCGTTGTGTGAGATGGCTACATCGGGGAAAGGGCGCGCCCAGAAGGGATGAGCCGCCGTCGGGGCGACCTCCGACTCGGTGGCCATGCGGGCATTGGACAACCCGTGGCTGCCGATGAAAGAACGAACATCGTGCTTGTCGGCGACGGTATAGGCGTTGCCCAGATCCTTGATGATCTCGAGCGAGCGACCCACCGACTGGATCTCGGTGCCGGGAAGATGATCGACCGCAGCCAGCCATTCCACGAAGTCGCTTTCGGGGTCGCCGACCTCGAGCCGGACCGAGACATGAGGCTGGTCGAGCTCGTCCCAGGTGGGATCGGCGACCATGTCCGCCCCGCGCGCTCGCGACGCAGTGGCGAAGGTCTCGAGCGACTCGGCCAGACGGGAACGATCGAACACGACCATCCGCACGACATAGCCCCGTTGGCGAGGCGGCCCGTACAGCCCGAAACCGGTCGAATCGGAACCGCGGTGGCGCTGGGCCTGCATCAACTCGACCAGATCGTCCCCTACCCGGCCGTCTGGACCGGAGATCCGACCCGCTATCCCACACATGCCATCACCCTTCTCGGCTGACCAATCACTGAATTCAGTATACACTGCTCTCACCGGTCGAGGAGGTGGAGAACGAGAGCGATGTGGTCTTTTGCCTCCTCTTCTTTCATCACCACCGTGTAGGGCGGCATGGGCGGAAAGTAGACGGCAGTGATCGTGCCGGCCAGCGGGACCAACTCGACCTGGGTTCCCGAGGCGTCGACCAATACCGTCAACCGCTTGATCTCACTTCGCCCGGCCAGCCGCTGGGTGGTGGAGTCGGCCAGACGAGTAGCGACACCAGGGTCGCCACTCCCCTTGGAGACGAAGGCTCCCTTGTCGAACCGGTACTCGTAACGACCGGCTTCCCCCCCGACCGCTCCCCGCCGGGCCGTCCATTGTGTGTCTATGAGGGCCCCGAACATGCGGAAGGTCCCGGCGAACCCCACCTCGACGATGGTTCCGTCGTCGAGGTGGGTGCGAAGCCACCGATTGTCGTCGTCGGCTTCGACGTGCGACGACCCGAACCGTGCCTCGAGAGCCGCTTGCGGGACGAGCAACAGCCGTTGCCGTCGGGAGCCGTACAGACGACTGACGCGGGACCGAAGACCCCAGGGGCTCCGGCGTCTGCTCTCCCCTTCGGACCGACCCGTCATATCTCCTGGTGGACTTCTTCCTCCAAGTGATCCGACACACCCGACGTTCCCCGCAGCGCATAGGAGATGATGGCTGCCACGAGCGAGCCACCGATGATCCACAGTCCGCGCGGGCCGAAGAAGCTATGGAGGGTGCCCGCGGCCGGGTCCTCAGGATCGAGCGGGTCGCTGAACGCGGCCCACCACAAGTACATGGTGAGCACGAACCCGAAGAGGGGAACGAGCAACGGCAGCTTGAAGGGCCGGTCGACGTCAGGGTTCACATACCGGCTGGCGATGACCAACAAGTGGTAGATGGCATAGAGGAGGATCCAAACGTAGGCCGCCGTGAAGATCTGCTCGATCACTCCACCGAAGCTGATGGCCACCGCGACGTAGAGCACGGCGGTGACGACGGTGGCGACCCACGGAGTGCGGAAGCGGGGATGGACACTGCCAAAGATCTTCGAGAGCGGCCCGAAGAAGTGCCCGTTGCGGCTGATCCCGTAGAGGATGCGCGGCATCGAGGCGAAGACCACCGTCATCGAGGCGAACGTGGCCAGCACCGACGCCATCGCCATCAGCACCCGGCCGGTGTCACCGAACATGGCGACACCCACGTCGAGCTGGGGAGCATCCTCCGAGACGGTGGCCCCGAAACCGGAGTCGAGTGCTCCCAGCACTCCAAGGCCCATGAAGAGGGAGGTGGCCAGGATGGCGACCAGGCCCCAGATGATCCCCCGGGGAATGGAACGGCTGGGGTCACGCGTCTCCTCGGCGAGGGGGGCGACGAACTCGATGCCGACGAAGCTCCAGAAGGCGAAGCCGCCCCCGAGGGCGATGATGGCCGTAAGAGTGAGCTCGCCGCCGGGGATGTTGGCGAAGGACCACGCACCGGCGTCGCTGAACCCGGCGAATCCGGCCAGGCCGAAGAAGTAGCGGATCCCGAGCATCCCGAAGATCAACAAGAGCTCGACCTTGGCCAACACGGCGATGCCCAACAGGTTGGGAATCACAGCCAAGACGGTGAGGATGATGATCCACATCGCCAGGCTTCCCCCGTCGAACAGCCCTTGGGCGCCGGCGGCACCCGCCGTGATCTCGCCACCGCCGGCGAAGGCGAACATGGCGTAGAACAAGAACCCCAAGAAGATCCCCACGATCGACTTGGCGGCATGGCCGCCCGGGGTGGCGGCGGCTCCGTAGTCGTAGAGGGCGCCCGCCTTGGGGTAGGTCGTCGACAGCTCGGCGGCAGACAGGCCGAGGAGCATATTCGCTATGAACATGGCCGCCAGAGCCAGGGCAAAACCCCGGCCCCCCAGGAACCACCCCTGGAAATCGGATACCAGTGTGCTGGCCGCCACGACCAAGCCCACGCCGGCGGCAAAGATGTCCCTGGTCTCGAGGGCCTTGACGAGGCCTTTTTCCTGCGTCGCCATGTCTACCTCCCGGTGGTCGAGCCCGACGGCGACGTCGGGCCTGAACACTGTATTCAGGATTCGTCGGACCTGGCGGTCAATCCGGGGGATTTGTCTACGGGACCCTCAGCCTCCCAGCAGGGCGGAGACGATGGCGTCCACCTCGACCTCCACCATCATCCCCGGGACCGTCAGGCCCACCTCCACTCCCGTGGTAACGGGCCGGATCCCGGCAAAGACCTCCCCGTGGGCCCGCACCCCGGCGCCGGCAGTTGTGATATCGGTGAAGTAGAGCCGGGTGCGGACCACATCTTCCAGTCGCGCCCCCACCTCTTGGAGAGCCTGGGCCACCCGGGAAAAGGCGTAGATGGTCTGGGCGTAGGTGTCGCCGGGAGCGTGCAACTTACCGGTCGGCTCGATGGCCGTGGTCCCGGCCACGAATACGAACGGACCCACCCGTTTGGCCCGGACGTAGGACCCGATCTCCTCGAAGCGACCACCTCCGCCCGTTTCGACCACGTCGACCATTCGCCTGCTCCTTCCGTCCGCCACACGGGGGTTTTGGATAGACTGAATCCTGTATGCACGATACCGACCTTCCCAGCTTCCAGCCGCTCGAACGGCCTCCACAGCGACTGGCCGACTTCGTCTACGAGCAGCTCCTCGAGGCCATCGCCACCGGGTCGGTGCCCCCGGGCGTTCGGTTGGTGCAAGGGGCGCTGGCCGAGCAGATGAACGTGTCCCGCACCCCGGTGCGCGAGGCGCTCCTCCGCTTGGAAAGAGAGAAGATCCTCGAAGGGGTCGACCGCGGGGGTTTCGTAGTGCGGGTGATCTCGAAAGACGACGCCCACCAGATCTACCAGGTGCGCCAAGCCATCGAAGGTTACGGCGCCCGCCTCGTCGCCGAGGGAGACGACCCCGTCACGGCCGCCAAGACTTTGCTTCCCCTAGTCCAGGCGACCGAGGAGTGGGTGCTCGCCGATGGCCTGAAAGAAGCCTTTCGACGAAACGACGCCCTGCATCGAGGTGTGGTGGAGGCCACCGCCAACCCGGTTCTCGTCGAGGCGTTCGACCTGGTGTGGGCGCGGGCCCAGTCTTTCCTCATGTACGCCGCCATCGTCGCCACCGACCTCGAGGTCGAAGCAGCCGGTACCGGCCATCGCGACATTCTCGAGGCCATCGCCGCCGCCGACGGGCGCAAGGCCCAAGAGATGATGATCGTGCACATCGCCCACGGCCTTGACGCCCAGATCGAAGCCCTGGAGCATCAACAGTCCCGCTGACTCCTCGGCCCCGACCCCAACCCGCCCGGCAGTCCCACCTATCGCGCGACATTCCCAGCCACCTCGCTCCGAATGTCGCGCGAAGCGAGGGGGAGGGGTCGCTCAGGGGGACATGGTGACCGGGAGATGTTTGATGCCGTGGATGAAGTTGGAGCGGAGCCGCTCGACCGGTCCCACGATCTCCATCCGGGCCAGGTGGGGCAAGAGTTCCTCGAAGGTAAGGCGCACCTGCAGACGGGCCAACGCCGCTCCTAGACACAGATGAGGGCCGCGTCCGAACGACAGGTGGTCGTTGGGCTGGCGGTGGATGTCGAATCGGTGTGGGTCGGCGATGACAGTCTCGTCGAAATTGGCCGAGATGTACCACAAGGTCACCTTGTCCCCCGCCCGGATGGTCTTTTGGTGCATCGAGACGTCAGTGGTGGCGGTCCGCCGGAACTGGTAGATCGGGGTGGCCCACCGGATGATCTCCTCGGTGGCCGTCTCCATGAGACCGGGGGGATCCTCGAGCAGCTCAGACAGGGCATCGGCGTGTTCGAGCAACAACACCGTCCCATGCGAGACCGAGTGTCGCGACGCTTCCTGGCCGGCAATCATTAGTACCGAGAAGAAGTTCTGAAACTCCTCGTCGCTCAGCGGTTCACCGCCCGGCTCGGCGAAGAGGATCTGCGTCAAGACATCGTCGCGTGGCCGCGCCCGGCGCTCGGCGGCCAGGCCGGCGGCAAAGCGATAAGACTCGAGGCCGGCCATGGTCCCGAACGGAGCCAGCCGCACGATCTCGGGGTCGACGTCGCTCTCTCGATACTCGGGGTCGTCCTGGCCCAGCATGCGATCGGTCAGCTCGATGAGGAGAGGGGCGTCGTCTCGAGCCATCCCCATGTGCTCGCACAGCCACAAGACCGGAACCGGCTTGGAGATCTCCTCGACCAGGTCGAAGGACCCTTTGGCCACCGCCTGCTCCACCACCTGGCGGGTCATGAGCCGAATCGCCTCCTCGTACGCCCGGATCACTTTGGGGGTGAAGCTAGGACCGATGAGACGGCGCAACCGGGTATGAGCGGGGGGATCCAGATCGAGCATCGAACGGCGCACCGCCAGCTGCTCATCGTCCAACTCGTCGAGGGTCGAACCCCGGGCGGACGAGAAGGTCCGCCAATCCTTGCCCGCCGCCACCACGTCTTCGTGCCTGACCAATGCCCAGAACCCGGCGCCGTCGGCCTCCGGATGCCAACTGACGGGCTCATCGTGGCGCAGCCGTCTGAAGCGCTCATGGGGAACACCCGCAACGAACAAGTCGGGGTCGGAGATGTCGACGATGGCCATGGCACACTCAAGATCGTTCGGTCGCGAACGATCTTAGATACGGCTTTACGGCGCGGTTCATTACAATGGCTCTAGAGACGCGGGAGCCCGGTCGGACCGGGCTGAGAGGGAGCCTCCATCGGGCTCCGACCGTTCGAACCTGATCCGGGTTATACCGGCGAAGGGACTCATCGGCCAGCCACCGGCCCGGCGTCCACAAGCGAAAGAGGACCCTGACCATGCGACCCGGCCGACTGACCACCCTGTTCGGAGCCGTCCTGGTGTTGGCGGCATGTGCCACCGACGACCCGGCCGCCGAGCGCCCCGACACCCTCACCATCGTGAGCCACGACTCGTTCGCCGACGGCGTTACCGACGACACCTTCGCCTCCTTCACCGAATCAACCGGGATCAACGTTGAGATCGTGGCTGCCGGTGACGCCGGCAGCACCGTCAACCAGGCCATCCTGACGCGCGACAACCCCATCGGTGACGTCTTGTTCGGGGTGGACGACGCCTTCTTGAGCCGAGCCCTCGACGAGGACATCTTCGTTCCCTACACATCGGAACTGGCGTCGAATGTCATCCCGTCTCTCTTCTTGGATCCCGAAGACCGCGTCACTCCCATCGACTACGGCGATGTGTGCCTCAACTACGACATCGCCTGGTTCGAAAATGCCGGCCTCGCCCCACCCACCAGCCTCGAGGACCTGGTGGCCCCCGAGTACGCAGGTCTCCTCGTCGTCATGGACCCGGCCCAGTCGTCACCGGGTCTGGCGTTTTTCTTGGCCACCATCGACCGCTTCGGATCGGAGTGGCCCGGTTACTGGGAGAGTCTGGTCGCCAACGACGTGGCAGTGGTGTCGGGGTGGAGCAGCGGTTACTACTCCGACTTCTCCCATCACGGCGGCGCCCGGCCCCTCATCGTGTCATACGCTTCGTCGCCTCCCGCTGAGGTCATCTTCGCAGAGGGCCCGACCGACACAGCCCCCACGGGGGTCGTCACCGACGGGTGCTACCGCCAGGTCGAGTTCGCCGGGATTCTGGCCAACAGCGCTCATCCCCAGGCGGCGGGAGAGTTGATCGACTTCATGCTCAGCCCCGAGTTCCAAGAGACGATTCCCACCACCTGGTTCGTGTTCCCGGCCAACGACACCGTCGAGCTGCCGGAGGTGTTCGCCGACAACACCGTCGTCCCCGTCGACCCCACATCGATGGACCCGGCCGAGATCGCCGCCAACCGAGACGAGTGGCTGGCGACGTGGCGCCAGATCGTCGCCCCCTGACCCCGCGCCGCACCCTGTGGGCGGTCGCCGCCATTCCGGTGGCATTTGTCGGCTACCTGTTCGTCTACCCGATGGTGCGGATCCTGTGGCTCAGCCTGTCCGAGGGCCTGGCAGACCTGGTGTTCGACCGGAGGCTGGCGGGGGTGGCGTGGTTCACCCTCTGGCAGGCGGTCGTCTCGACCCTATTGACGCTGGTGATTGCGGCCCCGCTCACATGGGCGGTGTCGCGCTACGAGTTCCCAGGGCGGAGACTGGCCCAGGCTTTGGTCGTGGTCCCCTTCGTCCTCCCCACCGTGGTGGTCGGGACGGCCTTTGCCGCTCTCGGGTGGCGGGGTTCGGTGGGAGCGATCCTGGCCGCCCATGTCTTCTACAACGTGGCGGTGGTCGTTCGGACGGTAGGAGGCTTGTGGGCGCGCATCGACCGCCGGGTAGAGGAAGCCGCGGCCATGCTGGGGGCGTCGCCTTGGACGGTGTTCCGCACCGTCACTCTGCCGCTTCTCCGACCCGCCATCTTCGCCGCCGCCTCGATCGTCTTCTTGTTCACCTTCACGTCGTTCGGCGTGATCCTCATCCTGGGCGGCTTCGGGCTGGCGACCATCGAAGTGGAGATCTACCGCCAGGCAGTGATCATCTTCGACCTTCCCATGGCAGCCGTTCTGACACTACTGCAGCTTGCAGGGGTCATGACCCTGCTCACGTACTACGCCCGCCGTCAGGACCGCACTGCCTCGCCTTTGGTTCTAGCGGCGGAAACGTCCACTCGCAGAAGGCCGACGGGGCGGACGCGCTGGCTGGTGGGCGGTTCCGTCACGGCGACACTGGCGGTGATGGCCATCCCTCCCGGTGTCTTGGTGGCCCGCGCCCTGGCCAACGATGGGTTCGGGCGACTCCTGGACACGGACCCCGTGGTGGGCCGACCGATCGACGCCGTGCCCACCTCTCTGTGGTTCGCCTCCATCGCCACCCTGATAGCGCTGGTGGTCGGCATGTGTGCCGCCTTCGTGGTGTCACGTCGGGGGAGCAGGCTGTCGCAATGGTTCGACGTGGTGCTCATGCTCCCGCTGGGCACATCGGCGGTGACCATCGGCTTCGGGTTTCTCGTGGCCCTCGGCCAGCCCGTCGACCTGCGGGCAACGACGGTGCTCGTCCCTCTCGCACACGCCTTGGTCGCCGTCCCCTTCGTGGTGAGAGTGATGGCTCCCTTGCTGAGGTCGATCCGCCCCTCCGTGCGCGAGGCCGCCGCCATGTTGGGCGCCTCACCCGCGCAGGTCTTTCGCCACGTGGACCTCCCCATCGTGTCGCGGGCCGCTTTGGTAGGTGCCGGGTTCGCCTTTGTGGTGTCGCTGGGTGAGTTCGGGGCGACATCATTCGTGGCGCGCCCCGCCACCACCACCGTCCCCGTGATGATCTTCCGTTTGCTCGGGCGGCCAGGCACCGGCAACTTCGCAGCTGCTCTCGGGCTGGCGGTGCTGCTGGGAGCGTTGACGGCGGTCGTGATACTGGCCATCGACCGGTTCCGGTCCGGCGACGTGGGATCCTTCTGACATGCTGCAGGTGACGAATGCGACGGTCCGCTTCGGGGATACCACGGCCGTCGACGACGTGACGCTGCAAGTCGCCGACACCGAGCGGGTGGCCATCCTCGGCCCCAGCGGTTCCGGCAAGTCGACCTTGCTGCGGGCCATAGGGGGCCTCGACCATCTCGACGAGGGATCGGTGGCCTGGGACGGCCAGGACCTGACCGGCGTACCTCCTCACCGGCGCCGGTTCGGGTTCATGTTCCAGGGTTACGCCCTCTTCCCCCATATGTCGGTTCGCCAGAACGTCGCCTTCGGGCTGCGAATGGAACACCGGGACCATTCGGAGGTGACGACCCGCACCGACGAGGTGCTGTCGTGGGTGGGGATGTCCGACTTCGCCGACCGCTCCGTCGAGGCACTATCCGGCGGCGAGCAACAGCGCGTTGCGCTGGCGCGCACCCTCGCTCCCGAACCCCGACTCGTCATGTTGGACGAGCCGCTCGGTGCCCTCGACCGCGCATTGCGTGAGCGGCTCATCGTCGAGGTGACCGACCTGTTGCGCCAGGCTGGAACGACCTCCCTGTACGTCACCCACGATCACGAGGAGGCTGCCGTCTTCGCCGACCGCATCGCCCTCCTCCACTCCGGCCGTCTCGTCCAATCGGGAACCCTCGACGAGCTCCGCCACGCTCCCGCCGACGAGTGGGTGGCCGACTTCATCCGCTGATCCGAAATTCTGGCGCGGATTCCGTGCATCCGGCAGCACGCTTTCCGCGCCAGAACGGTTGGCCCGGTGGTCCCATAGTGTTCCCATGGTGAATCGCGACGACATCCCTGTTGTTGGCGAAGAATCAGCGCCGGACAAGGCCCGGCCTCCGCGACTCTCGCGGCTCATGATCGGAGCGTCGGCCTTGGCAGCATTGCTGGCCGTCGTCCTCGCCAGCCCCGCCCCCCGGGAATCCCCTCCCGACTCGACGATCCCCCTTCCCTCCATTCCCCCGCTGCCCACCACGACCACACCCGGCGGGGTTAGCCCATCCGATGGGATCGCCGTCGACACGACCCTCGAGTGGACCACCGCCGTGGGCTTGGATACGGCGCGAACGATCACCGAAGTCGTGACCCTCGACGGGACATGGCATGCCTTCGGCCGGGATGCCTCCGGGCCTGCCGCGTGGCGAAGCGACGATGGAACCACCTGGAGTTTGGCCTCCCGTCTCGACGTCGACCCGAATGCGTCCGTGGTCGATGCGGCCGTCATCGGAGGTGAGCTGGCCGTGGCCGTCAACGACGCCTCCGGTCTCGCCACCGACGCCGCCGTTCTGTCGAGCAGTGACGGTGTCACATGGGAGAACAACGAGCTGCCGCCCCACGACCCAGGCAAGTGGCACTCGTCGATCGACCAGATGTTCGCCACCCCGGGAGGGGCCGTGGTCCTCGGAAACGAACTGCCTTCCTTCGAGTGGCTCGTGGAGGCGGCGCCACCGATCGTGGTCGGGCTACTCGATAGCGGGCGGGCGGGGATAGAGAACGAAAGGGCGAAGGTCGTCGTCAAGGTCGACCCGGGGATAACCGTCTTGACAGTGGATTCGACCGAGGTCGACATTCCCCCGTTCACGGATCGGGAGCCGCGTCCCGTGCAGTGGAGCGCCGCCGCCCTCGACGAGCTCCGTCCCCATGACGAGAGCCCCCTGGTGCACAGCGTCAAGGCCACCCCAAGCGGGGGCTTCGTCGGGCTGACTCGCGATCCGGTGAGCCGGATGGTGACCTCAGATGACGGCGTGACCTGGACGGACCACCCGCTCGCCTTCGGCGGATTCCCCTTCGAGACATGGGGGGACGCCGTGGTGACGGTGGCGGCGATAGGAGGGCAGGTGGTCTCGGTCGATCCCGCCACCAGGGTCAGCAAGCAACTCAGCCCCGATGAGCTACACACCTACCCCGGAGCTCGCCCGACCAGCTTCGCCACCGGCGATGCCGGGATCGTGGTGCTCATCCAAGGGGACATGGATCCCGGCCCCGAGACCACGGTGGTCATTTCCGAAGGAGAGCTGGGAATGCGGGTGGGGCGGGTTTATCAACTGGAGGTGAGGGACGGCGACCAACGATGGGCCCGTGTCATCTGGGGAATGACTGCTGGCGTCGGTCCCGACGGGCTCACTTTCCGGATCGCCAATTCGCCCACCGTGACCGTCGCCCTCGACGACTGGCTAGCGGCGATGGAGACCGTCGACATCGCCGCCCGCATCCCCCAACGGACCCACATCCTCCATTCGCCCGACGGTCGGCATTGGAGCGACAGCTCGTGGCGAGATTTCGCCGGGCGCGACTTCCCGGTCGGTCCGGTGTCGGTGTTCAGCTCCGGCGACATCGTGATCGTCGCGGACCAGGGCCTCCACCCCGATCCTCTCGCGGGGGTGTGGGTCGGCCTTCTCACGCCAGGCCCGCCACCTGGATAGTCTCCGCCTATCGGCTCGGCTCTGTTCGGAGGGTGGGGGCAGGCTGATCGGTGAGGAGAGCGGCGGCGGTGGCCAGTTCGAGGTTGGCGCCTGAGATCACGACCACCACGGGCCCCTCGAGCGGGTCGGCGGCACCGGTGAGCAACGCCGCCACCCCGACTGCCGCTCCCCCCTCGACCACGAATCGGTGCTCGTCGAACAGAAAGCGCATCGCCTGCCAGATGGCCTCCTCGTCGACCAGCACCACCCGGTCCACCAGGTCCGAACAGATTCGAAACGTGTGACGATTGTCGAGACCGATGCCCCCTCGGAGCGAGTCGGCCAGGGTCTCCTCCTCGGGAGCGTCGACGGGATGCCCCGCCTGCAAGCTCATCGCCATGAGCGGAACGTGAGTCATCGACACCCCCACCGGTTCCGCCGCCGGGGCGAGTTGAGCCAGGGCGGTGGCTATGCCGGCCATGAGGCCGCCTCCCGAAAGTGGAACCAGCACGGTTCCCACGTCGGGTAGGTCCTCGGCTATTTCGACCCCGATGGTGGCCTGGCCGGCGATGACGTCGGGGTCGTCGAAGGGATGGACGAACACCGCCCCGTCGGTGGCGGAGATCTCGACTGCCCTGTCCATGGCCTCGGACTGAGACGCCCCCACCACCTCCACCGCGGCGCCAAGGGCCTCGAGCGCAGCCACCTTCCCGGCCGGGACCCCCGCAGAGATGCACACGGTGGCAGGGATCCCCAAGCTTCGGGCCACGTAAGCTACCGCCCGACCATGGTTGCCGGTGGAGGCGGTCACGACACCGGCGCGGCGCCGTGAGGAATCGACGGCCAGGATCTTGGAGGCAGCACCCCGCACCTTGAAACTGCCCGTGGGTTGAACCGTCTCCAGCTTGAGCCAGACATCGACCCCGCTCGTCTCGGACAGGGCCGGAGCCGGGACCAACGGGGTGCGCACCGCCACCTCGCCCACCCGCTCACGGGCGGACACGAAGTCGATCGGCCCCTCAGGTGACGATGACATCGCCTACCTGCTGGGCCACGGCTCTCTCGACGGCCAGCCCGGCGATGGCGGTGTCCTGGGCCCCGGTACCGGTGAGGTCACAGACGGTGATGTCAGAGTCGGCGCCGCGGCCGGGGTGCGTTCCGGCCACGATCTCGCCCAACTCGACCAGTGAACCCGGATCCAGACCCTCGGCGACGGCCGAGCGACTCTCTCCGAGCCGAACACTCTGCGCGACCGAGTCGACCGCCACGAGGTCTGCCCCTGTCACGACCCCTTCCCCCAGCTCCCGCTTGTGCTCGGCATCGGACCCCACGGCCGTGATGTGGGTACCGGGCCCGATGTGGCCGAGCTCGAGAATTCCGGATGTAGCGGGGGTGGTGGTGACGATCACATCGGCGACGGCGAGCGCATCCAAATCGGTGACGACGACGAAAGAACAATCCAGCTCGCCTTCCAGGTCCTCGACCAATTCGTTCGCCTGTTGGGGTCGGCGGGCCCAGACCAACACACGATCGAAGGTCAGGACCAAGCTGAGAGCACGCAACTGGTACCGAGCCTGCACGCCGGCTCCAACGACCGCCACGGTGCTCGAATCGGGCCGGGCCAAATGCTGAGCGGCCACCGCTCCGGCCAGCCCCGTCCGCAAGTCGGTGAGGTAGCCATTGTCGAAGAGGCCGGCAGTGGGGACACCGGTCTCCGAGTCGAGGACCATCATGAACCCACCCAGGCTGGGCAGTCCACGGGAAGGGTTGTCGAAGAATCCGGCCGACACCTTGACAGCGATCCCCGGGTACCCTGGGAGGTAAGCCGACTTGATGTCGATCTCGCCGTTGTTGTCCACCACATCCACTCGCATGATGGGTGGCATCACCGCCGAACCGTCACTGATCAGGGGGTACACCCCGGCCACGGCGTCGAACTCATCGGAGCCGATCCCGACCAGGGACCGGAGGTGACGCTCGGTCAGCACGGTGAGCGAACGGTTCACGATCCCACCGGAACCACGTCGGCGAAGCAGACCACCTTCGGCTCGGTCATCTCTGCCACGGCCGACCGGACACCCTCTCGGCCGACCCCCGACAGCCCCACCCCACCGAAGGGCATGGCATCGATGCGAAAGTCTGTCGAGTCGTTCACCATCACCCCCCCGCAGCGCAACGAGTGGGCGGCCTGGAAGGCCGTGGCCAGGTCGCGCGTGAAAACGGCGCCCTGGAGCCCGAAATCGGTGTCGTTACAGCGACGGATGGCATCGGCCAGCTCGGCGTACCTGGCGACGACCGTCACCGGGCCGTAGATCTCGTCGGTCAGCACCTTCGACGTGTCGGGAACATCCGTGATCACCGTGGGAAGATAGGAGTTGCCGTAACGGTCACCCCCGGTGAGGACGGTCGCCCCGGCGGCCACGGCCTCGTCGACGGCGTTCTCGATCCTGATTCGCGAAGCCTCATCGATGATGGGGCCCATGTCGGTGGACCGCTCGAGCTTGGGGCCGAGCACGACCGACTCGGCGGCCTTCACGAAGTCGGAAACGAACACGTCGGCCACTTCCTCGTGCACGTACACCCGCTGAACGTGAAGGCAGTTCTGGCCGGCCGCCCAGAAAGCACCGGAGGCCGTGCGGGAGACAGCGACGTCGAGATCGGCATCGGCGTGGATGATCACCGGGCAGTTGGCACCGAGCTCCATCACCCGACGTTTCAGCCCCACGCCGGCCGCAATCGTGCGCCCGGTAGCCACTCCTCCGGTGAAGCTGACCATGTCCACGTCAGGGTGAGAAGCCAAACCCGACGCCACTAGACGGCCCGGACCCGGCAGCACCTGGACATGACCCGGTGCCACCCCGGCCTCAGTCAGGACCTCGCCCAACAACAGGGCGGAGAGGGGGGTCTTGGAGTCGGGTTTGACTATGACGGTGTTTCCGGCAGCGAGGGCCGGCCCCACTTTGTGGGCGACGAGGTTGAGAGGGTCGTTGAACGGCGTGATGGCGGCCACCACACCCACTGGATCGCGGACCGTGAAACCCATCCGCCCGGCACCTGTCGGGTACTGATCGAAACGGATCGTCTCGCCTTCGACCCGGCGCGCTTCTTCGGACGACAGCCGCAAAGTCTCCACGGCCCGGGCCGTTTCCGACTCGGCTTCTCGTATGGTCTTGATCCCCTCTCGCGCGATCAGTGTCGCCGCCTCCGTGGCCCGCTCGGACAGTATGTCGGCGGCTTGAGACAGGACGTCGATCCTGGTGCGAGTGGACAGAGGTTGCTGTAACGATCGTCGTGCGGCATCCACAGCCTGGTCGACATCATCCTCGGAAGCGACTGCCACCTCGGCGATGACCGCGCCGTCGTCCGGATCCCTCACCTCCAGCCGTTCCTCTCGCTCCACCCACTCCCCTGCAAGCAGGAACTTCACGAGCCCACCCCCTGGTGGATGGCGAGGAGGTCGGACAGGATGGCACACGCCGTCTCCGTCCGGCCCGCCCCGGGCCCGGTGAGAGTCACGGGACCCAGCATGGTTGTGTGGTAGGTGATGGCGTTGGTGGCGCCCGCCACCCCCAACAGGGCATCGGCGGCGTCGAGAACACGGGGAGCGACGGAGGCCTGCAACTGCCCGTTCGAACGGTCGAGCGCCGCCACCATCCTCCAACCGTGACCCTCGCCCGTCTCCGACGCCATCGCCACCGGGGTCGTTTCCGTCAACGGTGTCCTCTCCACGTCGGCAACCGAGAGGACAGTGCCGAAGATGGCCCGGGCCAAGATCACGAGCTTGGCGGCGGCATCGAGGCCCTCCAGGTCGCCCGACGGGTCGGCCTCGGCATAACCGTGGCGTTGGGCCTCGTCGAGAGCGTCGGCGAACGAGACACCGCTCGCCATGCGACCGATCATGTAGTTGGTGGTCCCGTTGAGAACGCCGGTGATCGAATACACGTCGGCCGCGGCCAGGAGATCGACTCCGAGGCGAAGCGCCGGGGTCCCGCTCATGACCGTTCCCTCGTACGACAGAATAACGCCGTGTGACTTCGCCAGTTGCTCCAGACGATCGAGGTGGAGAGCGATCGGCCCCTTGTTGGAGGTGGCGACGTGAACGCCTCGTTCGAGTGCTGTCTGCATGTGAGAGAGAGCAGGCTCGCCGGTCACCAGGTCGGTGTAGGTGAGCTCGGCCATGACGTCGGCTCCGGATGCGTCGAGGACGGACCCGATGTCGTCGCCGGGGAGGGCGCCGGCGATGCTCCCGAAACCACCGTCCTCTTCGATCGCGGCCAGAAGGATCGATGAGTCAAGCCCGTTGGGGTCGGCCGCGGCCCCGAAGCGAGGGTCGACCACGCCGGTGACCCGCACGGACAGGCCGTGGCGCTCGAGTGTCTCCCCCATGGCGGCAAGACTGCGAACGACACCCTGGCCGACGTTGCCGAACCCCACCAGAGCGAGCCGGCACTCCGCAACGGTCATAGGGCGTCGAGGGCCTCGTCGAGCGCACCCAGCAGGTCGGTCGTGTCCTCGATCCCCGCCGAGTACCGGATGAGGCCCTCGGGAATCCCCAACTCCCGCCGCTGGTCGGCGGTGCACTCGACGTGGCTGGTCGTGGCTGGAGTACCCACGATGGTCTCCACCGCCCCCAGGTTGGCCGCGGCATGGGCATAGGGGATGGCAGCGATGAACTTGCGCACTGCCTCGAACTCGCCGACCAGCCCGAAGCTGAGCATGCCACCGAATCCGCTCATCTGACGAGACGCAACCGCGTGGGAAGAGTGCTCGGCCAGGCCGGGATAGTTCACCACGCTCACCTGGGGCTTGCCGACGAGATGGTCGGCCACCGCCCCGGCGTTGGCGTTCTGGCGCTCGATCCTGAGGTGAAGGGTCTTCATGCCCCGCAACAAGAGGTAGGCCGCCATTGGATCGAGGGAGGCACCGTTGATCTCGCGGTAGGCGAACACACGCTCGACGAGGTCGGCGCGGCCGACAACGGCACCGCCCAGGGCATCGGCGTGCCCCCCGAGGAACTTGGTGGCAGAGTGGACCACCAGGTCGGCCCCTAGGGTCAACGGGAGCTGGTTGATGGGCGTCGCCACGGTGTTGTCGACCACCACAATCGCCCCGGCCGAATGGCCGGCGTGTGACAGCCGAGCGAGATCGAGGACTTTGAGGGTCGGGTTGGTCGGTGTCTCCAAATAGAGCAGGTCGCAGCCCCGTGCCACCTCGGCTTCGATCTGGTCGGGATCAGACGTGTCGCACAGAACCACCTCGACCCCGTAGTGGGGGAGATACTCGCTGAACACCCGGTTGGTCCCTCCATAGGTGTCCTTCACTGAAACAACCTTCTTACCGGGCGCCAGGAGAGCGTGGAGGGTGTTGGAGATGGCCGCCATCCCGGTCGAGGCTGACGTGGCCGCCTCACCTCCTTCCAGGAGGCGGATCTTTTCTTCAAAGACGGCCACCGTGGGATTGGTGTTGCGCCCGTAGATGTGCCCCGGCTCGTCACCCACCGCCACCGACATCCAGTGGTCTACGTCGCCGTATCCGTACGAGACACTATGGACGACCGGGACCTGGGTGGCCTCACCACCGGGAGCGCGATGTTCTCCGGCCCACACTGCCTTTGTTCCCTTGCCAAGCTCGCCGGACATGTTTCCCTCCGATTGTCAGATCAGTGGACGGGTCAGGTATTCGTTGAAGCGGTTGAGGAGCATCGTCATGTGTTTCGCCCGTATTTCCGCCACGTAGGGGGCCGAGCCCCCTTCCAGCGCCTCGACGGTGTGGTCGATCTCCTCGAGCATGATCTGGATCTCCTCCTCCCAGTTCATCTCGGGCAAGAGCTGGATCCACACCCGAGCCGTCTGGCGAAAGAGACGATCGGAAACCACCTTGAGGGGGGCGTTGCCGATGGCGTCGAGCAACGTCTCGTGCAGACGGTTGTACAACTCACCCAGACGGCGGGCGTCACGGGTAGGCCGAGCGGCCTCCACCTCGGCCCGAATGGCCCCGAGGCGTTCAATGACCGAGCGCGGCACGGGAACGATCATGAAGTCGGCGATGAGCTCAGCCAGTTTCAACCGAAGCGAATAGACATCTCGCATGAACTTGAGGTCGACGGTCGAGACCGAGGTGCCTCCGCCTTGCTGGCGAGTGACGAGGCCGTCGATGCGCAGCATCGTGAGGGCCTCTCGGATCGGTGTCCTGCTGACTCCGTACTCCTCGGCCAGTGCCTGCTCACGCAGCGACGACCCTGGTGGGAGGTCCAAGAGGCAGATTCGCGCCCGCAGGTCTTCGTAGATCCCGTCCGCCGTGAGCCGTGGGCTCGGTTCGCTCGTCATTTCGTCGTCTTCCCTCATGGCATCGTTGTCCCTGGCTTGCGGCGGCCCGGCAATGGGCGGCTCGGACCGAAACCATAGTGCATCCATAACGGATACCGAGAAAATCCAATATGGATTCTCATTGCATGGGGTCCGGATACTCGCTACGGTCGCACCTGGACTCGTTCATCTCGGGTCTACCTCAGAAACAGACGAGGGCCATGGAGGGAGACAAAACGTGACCCTGCGAATGAAATCAACAAACCGACTGCTCGCACTCTTCGCCGCCTTGGCGCTGTTGGCGGCCGCCTGTGGTGGCGACGACGCCACCCCGACAACGGCAGCTCCCGGTGATGATGCCCCGCCGGCCGACGACGGCGGCGGGCTCCTCGCCGATCTGCAGGAGTCCGGCACGATCACGGTGGGCATCGCCAACGAGGTCCCCTACGGATACGAAGACGAGGAGACCGGCGAGATCACCGGGCAGGCGCCCGAGGTGGCGAAGGTCGTCCTGGCCGAACTCGGGATCAACAACATGGAGGCCAGAGTCGTCGAGTTCGGAGCGCTCATCGGTGGGCTACAGGCCGGCAACTTCGACATGATCGCCGCCGGAATGTACATCAACCCTGACCGTGCCGCACAGATTCTCTTCTCCGATCCCGACTACTGCATCAACGAGTCGATGCTGGTACCGGAAGGGAACCCGCACGGCCTCACGAACTACAACTCTGTGGCCGACACCGACGCCCGACTGGCCGTAGCCTCGGGCACCGTGAACGTCGACTATGCGGTCTGGGCGGGTATCCCCGAAGACCAGATCGTCGAGTTCGCCGGGATCGAGGACCAGTACGACGCCATCGTGGCCGGTCGTGTCGACGCCGTCTCCGGAACGGTCCTGACCGTCGAGCAGCAGGCCGCCATCTTGGACGGGTTCGAGGCTCTACCGAGCTTCCCGGCCCTGGACGAGGACGGCGATCCAATCCTCGGCTGCGGTGGCTACGGGTTCATGGACGAGGAGTTGCGAGACGCCTTCAACGAGGTCCTCAATCGACTGCAGGGCGAAGGCGTCGTCCACGACATCGTCGAGGAGCAGCTGGGCAGCCGTGCCCTGGCCGAGGATGCCGAGGCGTTGACGCTCGCAGACCTCATCGGCGGCTGATCCACTCCGAACGTGAGACCTTGGCTCGACCTCGGGAGCCGGCGCTTCCGGGGTCGAGCCGGGACCTCACCTGGCACCGGCAGGCATCATTGCTCGACGACCTCCTCCTGAGCTCGAGGCAGTATCAGATACTGCTTCGTGGTCTGTGGGTGACCATCCAGGTCCTCTTGGGCTCGGTGGCCCTCGGCACGACCATGTCGCTCATCTTCGGAGTGGCCCGGCTGTCGGTTCGGCGAGTCGTCCGTGGGGCGGCTCTCGTCTACATCGAGTTCGCGCGAGGTCTCTCTGCCATCATTCTCTTGTTTTGGGTGTTCTATGCCCTCCCCATCCTCTTCGGCCTGCCCTCGATGCCTCCCATGCTGGCCGGAATCCTCGCCTTGGGCCTCAACATGGGGGCATACGGAGCCGAGATCGTGCGGGGAGCGATCGAGTCGGTCCCGAAGGGACAGACCGAGGCCACGATCGCCCTCAACATGACCGCCGGCCAGCGACTTCGCCATGTCGTGCTTCCCCAGGCGATACCCGTGATCCTGCCTCCTTACGGCAACCTCAGCATCGAGGTGCTCAAGGGCACCGCCCTCGTGTCGCTGATCACGCTCGCCGACCTCGCCTTCGCCACCCAGAACATCCGCCAGAACCGAGTTCGCTCCGCCAACCCGGTGGCTACACCGGTCCTCTACCTCAACACGCTGGTCATCTACCTGGTTCTCGCCCAGATCGTCGCCCAACTCTTCAAGCTCGCCGAACGGCGCTCAGCCCAACGATTTGGGAGTCGCTGACATGGGCACGGCCTGGGACTGGGACTTCGCCCAAGACATCGTCCCCCGCCTTCTCGAGGGCATGTTCATCCTCGTGCGAGCCACCCTCGCCGGCATCCTCATCGCCGTGGTACTCGGTCTCTTCCTGGCGCTCGGCCGCCGGTCGCAACAACGGTGGGTGTCGTACCCCTTTGCCTGGTTCATCGAGTTCGTCCGCTCCACGCCGCTCCTCATCCAGCTCTTCTTTCTCTACTACGCCCTCCCCACGATGGACATCTTCGGCATCAACATCGTGATGTCGTCCGAGCTGACACTGATACTCGGTTTGGGCGTCCACTACGGCTGCTACGCCTCAGAGGCCTACCGGGCCGGAATCAACAGCGTCGATAGAGGCCAGTGGGAGGCTGCGACGTCGCTCAACCTGAAGTCGGTCTCCAAGTGGCGTCACGTGATCCTCCCCCAGGCCATCCCCCGGTCGCTCCCCCCACTGGGCAACTACTTCGTCGGCATGTTCAAGGACGCTCCGCTCGGATCCGCCATCGCCGTCCCCGAGTTGTTGTTCCAAGCCCGGGCCATCGGGTCGGCCACCTTCCGATTCGTCGAGCCGATGACCATCGCCGGAATCCTCTTCCTGATCGTCAGTATCCCCGCGGCAATGTTCGTGCGCCGCATCGAAAGGAGGGTCCACTATGAAGCCTGACCCGAGTTCCCCAGACCCGACCGACACAGGCCGTGCGGTTTCCTCTGGCCAACGAACCGGAGCTGCCGTCAGCATGTCGAAGGTGACCAAGGCCTTTGGGGAGAACGTGGTGCTCGACGAGCTCGACCTCGACGTCGACCCGGCCGAGGTGGTGGTGATCATCGGGCCCAGCGGCTCAGGAAAAACCACCATCTTGCGGGTGATCATGACCCTCGAGCGGATCGACGCCGGCACGATCCAGATCGGCGACCGCCACCTCTACCACGAAGAGCGCAACGGCAACCTGACGCCCGCCTCCGAAAAGCACATCCGTTCGGTCCGCTCCGACATATCCATGGTATTCCAACACTTCAACCTCTTCCCCCACATGTCTGCGCGCGAGAACGTGATGCTCGCCCCCACAAGGGTGCGCGGCATGTCGCGCGATGAGGCCGACGCCACCGCCACGAGGTTGCTCGATCAGGTGGGCTTGGGCGACAAACTCGACCATCGCCCTTCGGAGCTCTCAGGTGGTCAGAAGCAACGAGTGGCAATCGCACGCTCTCTGGCGATGGAACCCAAGGTGATGCTCCTCGACGAGGTCACCTCGGCCCTGGATCCCGAGCTCGTGGGCGAGGTGTTGGCCGTGCTGCGGGAACTGGCCGCCAGCGGAACCATGACCATGATGATGGTCACCCACGAGATGGGTTTCGCCCGCGAGATGGCCGATCGTGTCCTTATGTTCGACAAGGGCAGGATCATCGAGCAGGGCCCACCGTCGAAGATCTTCGAACAGCCGGAGCACGAACGCACCAAACGTTTCCTCCGCGCCGTACTCGACCACTAGGACAGTGTTGAACAATTCGTTCCAGCCATCGAAGGAAGTGCTACTAGCAGGGACTTTGCCGCCCCCCAGGTCGGGCTTCCATTGTTTTCATTCAACACCGTCCTAGCTCAAGAATGCCACCAAGCGCCGGGAGGTGGCCACCCGACATCCAACAGAACGGAGCGGTCCACATTGGCGAACATGCCCTTCTCGGCCCAGGAGTATGCCGAGCGACTCGAGAAGGTCCGAGCGGCCATGGCCGATCGCGACCTCGACACTCTGGTCGTCTCTGACCCATCCAACATGGCGTGGCTGACTGGATACGACGGCTGGTCGTTCTACACCCACCAGGCAGTGGTCATCGACCACCACTCCGACCCGCTGTGGTGGGGTAGAACCCAGGACGCCAACGGCGCCAAGCGCACCGTGTACATGGAGCACTCGAGAATCGTCGGCTACCCCGACGACCTCGTCCAGTCCACGAGCGGACATCCCCATCGGCACCTGGCCGGAGTCCTGTCGGACTTCGGCATCGGCGCCGGCCGGGTCGGCGTCGAACTCGACAACTACTACTACTCGGCCGCCGCCCACCTCCAGTTGCTAGGCGGCCTCGGTGACGCCGAGCTTGTCGACGCCACCGGGCTCGTCAACTGGCAGCGCACGGTGAAGTCCCCCCAAGAGCTGGCCTACATGAAGAAGGCGGGTGAGATCGTCACCCGCATCCACGACCGGATCCGCGAGATGGTGGAACCCGGAGTGCGCAAGAACGACCTCGTGGCCGAGATCTTCCACACCGGAATCACGGGTACGCCTGAGCAAGGAGGCGACTACCCGGCCATCGTTCCCATGCTTCCCACCGGGTCCGACGCGTCGGCGCCCCATCTCACATGGGACGACCGGCCGTTCGAAAAGGGAACGGGGACTTTCTTCGAGGTGGCCGGATGTGTGCGCCGCTACCACGTGCCTTTGTGCCGCTCTGTCTTCCTGGGCGACCCACCCCCCGAGATGCGCAACGGCGAGAAGGCCCTGTTGGAGGGACTCGAGGCGGGGCTCGAAGCCGCCCGGGCCGGCAATCGCGCCAGCGACGTCGCTCTCGCCCTGTTCACGGCCATGCAACGAGCCGGGATCGAGAGGGAGGGACGTTGCGGCTATCCCATCGGTCTCAGCTACCCGCCCGACTGGGGCGAACGAACGATCAGCTTTCGGACCACCGACCACACCGTTCTCGAGCCGGGGATGACCTTCCACTTCATGCCCGGTCTGTGGATGGACGACTGGGGTCTGGAGATCACCGAGAGCATCGTCATCACCGAAAACGGCCCCGCCGAGACGCTGGCCGACTATCCCCGGCAGCTATTCGTCAAGAACTGATGCAGACCCCGGATCTCTCCCTCGAGGACGTCTACCGGGCCCGACAGCGTCTGAAGGGAGTGACGCGTCGTACTCCTCTGGTGACCTCAGAGGTCCTGTCCCATAGCCTGGGAGCGACCGTGCGACTCAAGCTCGAGTGCACTCAGGAGACGCGCTCGTTCAAGGTGCGAGGCGCTGGCAACGCCATCCTCGCCCACCGGGAAAGGGGCGCCCTAGGAAACCTCGTGACCTACTCGACGGGGAACCACGGTCGCGCCACCGCCCACATCGCTGCTCGCCTGGGCATTCCGGTGACCGTATGCATGTCGGCCAACACCACCGCCGACAAGAGGTCGGCGCTGGCCGCCATGGGCGCCGACGTACGCGTCGTGGGTGAGACCCAGGACGAGGCCGCCAGGGCGGCGACTGATTTGGCAGCAGAAGGCGCCAGCCTCATCGATCCCATCGACGACCCCGCCACCACCGCCGGGCACGCCACCATCGGCCTCGAGTTGCTCGAGGAGTGGCCGGAGGTCGACACCGTCGTGGTCCCGGTTTCCGGTGGAGCTCTGATCGCGGGGATCGCCTTGTGCATGAAGAACGCCGCCAACCGACCACGCGTCATCGGTGTGTCGATGGATCGGGGGGCGGCGATGCACGCCAGCCTGCAGGCAGGCCGGCCGGTGGCGTTGCCGGAGGTCGAAAGCCTCGCCGATAGCCTCCAGGGCGGCATCGGCCTAGAGAACACCCACACGTTCCGGATGGTGCGTGAACTGGTCGACGACCTGATCCTCGTGACGGAAGAGGAGATCGGCCGGGCGATGACTCTGGCCTTCTCGGTGGAGCGATTGGTCTTGGAAGGGGCGGGCGCCTGCCCGATCGCCGTCCTGCTGAAGGAGCAACGACCCGCTCTCGGAGAAAACATCGCCCTCCTCGCCACCGGCGGGATGGTCGACGCCCACCAACTGTGTGAGGTCAGCGCCCGACACCGCCAGGCCGTCAACGAGCTGACGGAGCGGGTGGCGGTATGAGTGATCTTCTCAATGAGACGATGCTCATCCTGGGAGACCTGGTCGGTTTCCCGACCGTGACATCGGAATCGAACCTGGACTTGATCGCCTACGTCGTCGAGCGATTGAAGCCGCTGGACGCCGACCTCCGTCTCACCTACGACGACTCCGGCCGGAAGGCCAACCTGTTCGCCACGATCGGGCCGCCGAGCGACGGAGGCGTGGTCTTGTCAGGTCACTCCGACGTCGTACCGGCGGATGAGCCCGACTGGACCGGAGCGCCCTTCGTGGCGATGCGCCGCCACCAGAACATCTACGGGCGCGGAACCGCGGACATGAAGGGATTCCTCGCCTGCGCTCTGGCGATGGCACCGCGCTTTGCCTCTCACGACTTGCGCCGTCCCCTTCACCTGGCGATCACTTTCGATGAGGAGGAAGGATGCCGGGGTATGCCGTATCTTCTCGCCGACCTGACCCGTACCGGCCCCAAGCCAACTGCTGCGATAGTGGGCGAGCCCACGGCCATGGAGATCGTGACCGCTCACAAGGGCTGCCACGAGTTCACCACCACCATCACCGGCCTGGAAGGACACGGTTCTGCACCTGATCAGGCTGTGAACGCCGTGCAGATCGCCGCCCGCTATGTGGCTGAGCTCATGACGTTGGGCGCCGAACTCGCCGACCGAGCCCCGACCCACAGCCCCTACGCTCCTCCCCACACCACAGTCAGCGTAGGAAGGATTCGGGGAGGAGCCGCCCGCAACGTGGTAGCGGGCGAATGCACTTTCGAGTGGGAAGTGCGTCCCATCAGCCGAGCCGATGCCGACTTCGTAGCGGCCCGAGTGGACCGGCTCGAAGAGACGCTGTCCGAAGAGATGCGGCGGATTTCGCCAGCCACCTCCGTGGTCACCGTGACAGAAGGAACCGTCGGCGGCCTGGACGCCGACGAGGACTCTCCCGCGCTGCGCCTGGCCCAGCAGTTGTTGGACACCACCCACAGCACCACCGCCGCCTTCGGAACCGAAGCCGGCCTCTATCAGGAGGCCGGCATTCCCGCAGTGGTTTGTGGCCCGGGAAGCATCGACGTTGCCCACCGGCCCGATGAGCACATCAGCCTCGAACAACTCGGACGCTGCCTCGACATGATGGACCGGCTCCGACTCGAACTCGCCAAGGAGTGATCACCATGGCGCACCATCAGAACCGCGCCCACACGACATCGACCCATTCCGTACCGGGCCTGCGTCGCCTGCTGATCCTGGCGGCGGCCGTGGCGTGCCTCTCGGCGGGCTGTAGCGACGACGGTGCCGCCCCGCCCCCTGACGACCCGCTGTTCGACCTCCAGGTGGTAGGGATCGACTTTCCGCTGAACTCGATCCTCCTCACCAACGTCGGCACGGATCCGGTCCGCACGCAGGGCCTTCACCTGTGCCAAGACGGAGAGTGCATGGAATTCAACATCTTCACCATCGCTCCCCGAGCGACCATCCTCTTCAGCGTGTCTCGGGTCGGAGGAGTCGACCCTGCCGGCGGGGAGCTCGCGCTGCACCGGTCCGACGCCTTCGAAGATCCCGAGTCGGTGGTGGACTATGTCGCCTGGGGTGTCCCTGGTCACCAGGGTGTCCAGGCCGCCGCCGCCGCCCAGCTCTGGAACGAGGACGACTACGTTCCCACCGAGGGGGGCACCATCATCCTCACCAGGGTCGAGCCCACCATCGGCTCCGACACCTGGCAGGCCAGCGCCGAGATTCCGTGATCGAGTCGGAGGACCTGTCGACGTCGCCCCCCTTAGCAGGAACGATGGGAGGACAGGCTTCGGGTCATTCGTCGAGGATGTAGACGGGCTCCCGGTAGTAGCGGATCTGCCCGGCCCGTTCCTTTTCGGTCAGGTGATCGTGGAGCCAGCGGTTCTTCTCTTCCAGGGAGCGATCACCGAGCACGAGATGAAGCGGCACGTCGAGATGGAGGACGCGCCCGGGAACGATGAAACGGGTGACCCCGGCCGGGAGGAGGGTGCCGTGGCGGGCAGCCAACAGGACCTGCTCCACGGTGAACTGCGGATACTCCACCAGCGCGGTCATGTCCGGGTACCAGCCGGCCAGCCTGCGCAGGTCTCGTTCCAGCGTCCTCGACACGACGGTCGCCTCGATGTAGGCCTCGGCGACTTCGGCTATGGCTTCGAAGCGGTTGCGGCCCTCGTTGGGGTGCAGCACGAAGGCTCGCCCGTCGGAGGCACTGATGGCGCACAAGCCGCCGTACTCGATCATTCGGTCCTGTGGCGACCCCTCTGTCACCTCCTCAAGCCGAACCCCTGCGAGGCCTTCCAGCAGAGCTACCAACTCGTCGACGCCGAGGCGCCGCACGACGTGGTGCCACGTTTCGAGTGTGAGGCCATCGGCGACACTCACATCCTGGATCACCGCGTGTGTGGCCCCGATCCGACGGAGCGCCTCTGTCCGGGTGGCACCGTCCAGCACGACATAGCGGTCCTCGATGGCGGCGACGATGGTCGGGTTACGGAGCATTCCTTCGTCGTTGAGACGAGCCGCCAGACGTTGGGCGCGACGTGGATCGGTTGCCTCGTGGGGTACGACGCGATCCAGCGCCACAAATCGCACAGGGAGGATCGAGCGACTCCCGCCCCGCCCCAGCCGCTTCACGATTTCCGACGCCACCTCGGCGGCGGCCGTCGACTGGGCGTCCGCCGTGCTGGCACCGATGTGGGGGGTGGCGATCACCAACGGATGACGCGCCAGAGGGCTCTGTCCCGCCGGCTCCTCGACGAAAACATCGAGAGCCGCTCCGGCGATTCGTCCCTCGTCGAGAGCCTCCAGAAGGGCCTGTTCATCGACGATCGACCCCCGCGACGTGTTGATGAGGTAGGCGCTGGGCTTCATCCTGGCCAGCTCGGCAGCCCCGATCAGCTGTTCGGTGTTGGACCGAGCCGGAACATGGAGGCTTACGAAGTCGGACTGGGCGAGGAGGTCGAAGAGATCGAGTGGTTCCACCCCGGCCTCGAGGTAGAGCTCGGGTGTGGGCCGGTGCTGGTGGGTGACGATACGCATCCCGAAGGCTCGCGCCCGTGACGCCACCGCCTGACCGATCCGACCGAAACCCACGACACCCAAGGTCTTACCGGCCAAGCCCTCACCCATGAGCTCCTTCTTCAGCCACCTGCCCTCCTTGAGAGCCGAGTCGCCTCGGGTGACGTTGCGGGCGAGGGCGACCAGAAAGCCAACGGTCAACTCGGCTACCGCCAGAGTGTTGGCGTCGGGGCTGTTGACAACCTCGATCTCACGTTCGACCGCAGCGGCTACATCGATGGCGTCGAGTCCCGCGCCTGCCCGGGCTATGACCTTGAGCCGCTCCCCGGACTCGATCACGCGAGCCGTGATCTTGGTCGCCGACCGGACGACGACTGCTTCGTAATCGGCAATGATCGCCACCAGCTCGTCTTCGTCGAGCCCGGGACGAACATCGACGTCGAAGTGGCTCCTCAGCGTCTCGAGGC
This sequence comes from Acidimicrobiia bacterium, assembly GCA_041744375.1. Taxonomy (GTDB): domain Bacteria; phylum Actinomycetota; class Acidimicrobiia; order Spongiisociales; family ZC4RG35; genus JBGTLA01. The sequence continues at coordinate 29,279 of JBGTLA010000015.1, forward strand.
CATCCTCGGCGATGGCGTCGCAGACGAGGACTCGTGGTCGGCGATGTTGTACGTCGCTCAAGCAGCCCTCTCGGACGGGTTACCCAGCTTACGGTTTCCGTTCGCCCGCTGGCACGGCAGCCTCCTTGAAGTCGGTGGGAACCCGCTTGGGTCGGCCCATCAGGTCGGTGAATGCTGCCTTCACATCCAGTGTGGCAACGAGGTCGGTTCCTCGTTTCATCTCCTGATGCCAGGTCGAGGTCACCCGCCCCACCTCACCCACCTCGGTGGAGATCGTGAGGGTGTCGTTGAGGCCGGCGGTGGACACGAACCGGGCAGTCAATTCCACTACGACCAGCTGGTGACCCAATCGTTTCAGGACGTCCATCCCCCAGCCGAGGTCGGTCAGATACTCGATGCGGGCCGTCTCGAAATAGGCGAGGTAGTTCGTGTGGTTGACGTGATCGTATGGGTCGAGCTCGTAGAACCTCACCCGTAGCTCGGTGTGGTGTTTCATGGCCGTGGCATCTTCGCGCATCTGGGAATCCGGCGGGGAACCAGACGCGTGAGGAGCTCGTCCTCTCTCGCTGGCTACGCTCGGCGTCATGAAAGCCTGGCTCCTCACCGACACCACCGGCATCGACGCATTCGTCCTCGACGACATCGAGACCCCCGAGCCCGGCGCGGGCGAGGTGCGGGTGAGGCTGCGAACCAGCGGTCTCAACCACCTCGACCTGTGGGTTTCCCGTGGTCTCCCGGCGCCAAAGCACCTCCCCCACGTCCTCGGCGCCGACGGCGCAGGAACCATCGACGCAGTGGGTGAGGGTGTCGTGGGACTCCAACCGGGCGACGAAGTGGTCATCGACCCGTCGCTCTCGTGCGGCGCGTGCGAAGCCTGCGGCCGCGACGACATCGTCTACTGCCGCCAATTCGGGATTCTGGGCGAACATCACACCGGCACCCTCGCCGAATACGTGGTGGTCCCGGACAGAAACGCCCTCCCCAAGCCCACCTCCCTCGACTGGGACAAAGCGGGAGCCTTCGGCCTCGTCACGGGTACCGCACTCCGCATGCTCGACCGGGGTCGTCTCGCCGGGGGGGAGACGGTCCTCATACCCGGCATCGGCGGAGGGGTGTCGTCGGCGGCTCTCCTCTTGGCCAAGGCACGCGGGGCGCGCGTGTTCGTCACGTCACGCTCACCCGACAAGATCGCCTGGGCGGTCGAGCACGGGGCCGCGGCCGGATTCGACTCCGCCGGCGAGTTCTCATCCGAGATGAAAGCGCAGGGGGGCGCCGACATCGTGATCGAGAATGTGGGTCCTGCCACCTGGGGCCAGTCACTTCGGTCCCTCAAACCGGGAGGGCGAATGGTGGTGTGTGGGGCCACCACAGGTCCCAAGGTGGAGTTGACCATCCCCGTCCTGTGGTTCAAGCAGTTGGAGCTGATCGGCTCCTCGATGGCCACCCACTCCCAGTTCTCCCGCGCCCTGACCTTGGTGGCGTCGGGCGAGGTCGAGGTGCCCATCGACTCGGTGTTCGAGTTCGAGCGTCTCCCCGACGCCCTCCGCCATCTCGATTCGGCTTCCCAGATGGGCAAGGTGGTGGTCTCGCGCTGACCCGCCGGTTCCACCCGCCCGCCCTTGTGACCACCCTCCGGTTGTGGGGGTAGGCGACATCTCTATACTGCGTGGGTCACGTCCTTGGCGATGTGATGTCCCCGGGGGCGTAGAACAGCCTGGAGTGTTCGCCGGCCTGTCAAGCCGGAGGTCGCGGGTTCAAATCCCGTCGCTCCCGCCACCCGAAGACCCCTATTGGTCTTCGGCGTGACACATCCGAGGTCAGGTAGCTCAGTTGGTAGAGCGCCGGTCTGAAAAACCGGAGGTCGACGGATCGACGCCGTCCCTGACCACCACAAAACCCCCACGTCAGAGCGCTAGAAACTACACCTGTGGCTCGCTGGGCTTTCGGACTGACCACATCCACGCGCACTTATGCAGCCCATGCGGGTGTTGATTTGACGCCGCCAGGCACCATCGTTGCTCCCCGCTTCGCCCCAGACGACAGCCACTTCGCTGTCCGCAGCGGCACTGAGGAGATGGGGCGATGACCGCTCCGACTGTGACACCGGAACTCAAGGCGCTGTTGCGGCGGGTCAAGCTGGGGTCGCTGTCTCGACACGCTCCCCGAACGGCTCGCCCTCGCCCACACCGGCGGGATGGGCCATGCCGAGTTCTTGGAACTGGTCCTACCCGACGAGGTCACCCGCCGAGAGAACACCTCCGCTGACCGGCGAGCCAAAACGGCCGGTCTCGACCCGACCATGACCCTGGACGGCTGGGACGACACCGCCAACATCACCTACGACAAGGCTGTCTGGAACGAACTGTGTTCGCTGCGTCCGTCATACACAGTAGGCTGGTCGTATGACGATGTTCAGCTTCAGAGTCGACGAGGCCGAGGCCGAAGAAGCCCGCCGGTGGGCAAATCGTCTCGGCATCGATCGGTCTCAGCTCCTCCGCGATGCCCTCCACCGCTATCTCGTCCGCCTCCGCGCTGAGGACGATGTGGAGGCATGGCTCAGGATGCCTTTGACACGGGATGAGGAGAGCCTTGCCGACATCGCCGACTGGGGCCCCGCCGAGGACTGGAGTGAGTGGGCCGATGAGGAAAGGTGAGATCTGGTTCGCGAAGACGCCTGGCGGGGACAGGCCGGTCCTGGTACTGACACGAGATCCGGTAGCGGACCGAATCGGATCGGTTGTCGTGGCGGCCCTCACGAGGACACAGCGCAGTCTCGTCTCCGAGCTCCATTTGACTCCAGAAGCCGATCGAGTCCCCACGGAGTGCGTGGTCAACTTCGACAACATTCACACCCTCCCCAGAGACTCATTTCGAAGACCCGTAACCAAGCTATCGGTTGAACGGATCGCTGAGTCATGTCGCGTCCTCAGAGACGCCACCGGGTGTTAGAGCCCAGAATCGCCTCCCCCACGCGAGATCAAATTGGGTGAGGTTGGGACTGGAAGACCCGTGGTTGTTGGGGATTCGGGCAGCTGCCTCGACTGTGTCGAACGAGGGCCATACCACTGGCGCGATGCGGCCTACACAGCCGCGTCGCCGGCCACGTCAGCGATGTAGTCACCCAAGTACTCGTCCTCCGGTGCGTGTGGATACCCATTCCGGAACGCAGCGACCGCCGCCTCCGGGTCACTGAACTCACAGAGCGGCCACAGGGACACAAGGTCCTCTCGGTCCTGAGGATCGGCGCGATACAGCTTCATAGCGATATGACCCCTGGGTCCGGACGTCCGAACCTCGAGGTTCGGACGCTGATGGGCCACCTCGCAGGCTTCATAGCTTGCGTGTGGTGGCCGGGACGCAGTCGCCGAGTCGTTGAGCCACTTGCTCGACAAGCCATGCCGCTCGGCAACCTTCACGACAGCGCTTTCGAGTTCTGGATACAGGGCGGCGACCTTGTCCACGTCCCCACAACGGTCAACTAGGGACATGACCGTGAGAGTCGTGGTCCGAGAGTGGTGCAGGTGAGGCTCGCCGGACACCTTTCCAGGAAGGATGCGGAGATGAGGGCGCGGGCGGATGAGATCGGGTCCATGACCGTCATCCGTGTCAACCAGGGAGCTGATCCGAAGCTGATCCCGACTCAAATGGGCCGCTCCTCGATCTCAATCACCGACGATCTACGGACACCTCATTCCAGTCCGTCTCGACGAGCTCGCCTTCAAACTCGACGAGTTGACCGGCGAAGGCAGACACGGACGAGAGCAGGATCGCGGTTCGAGGCCGGTGAGCTTGCACTTGTCCATCGGGCGTTGACCATGAACTTCCCAGATGAGCGCGTCGCAAAGGGGCAACCGCCGAGGTCCTCCGCCGTCAACGGGTCAAGGAAGTTCATCATCGACAACCCCGACGGCCCTGCTCTCATCAACCCCGGCTGATCCAAAGGCGACAACTCGGGCCTTGGAAGGCCCGGGATCAGACGAGTGGTGAGCCCGTTGTGCGGAGAACAAGGTGACCGGCTCGGCAACTCCCTTCATCTGCACAGGCCCGATCTCATCGAGTTTGACGGTGGCGGGCAAGATTTAGTTGGCCGCGATCGAGTCGGAGAGGAGGACTTCTCCAGGACGGGCGTAGTCGGCAATCCGGGCTGCCACGTTGACGGTCCGTCCGAAGTAGTCGCCGTCTCGGAAGACGACGGGTCCGGCGTGCAGGCCAACGCGTGCGCGGGGCAGATTGCGTTCCGTCGCCTCCTGTACCAAGGTCAGTGCGCAGAGGACTCCATCTGTCGGTACTCGGAAGTGAAACATGACGCCGTCTCCCAGGAACTTGACCACGCTACCGTCGTACCGGGCTGCGGCGCTCCGGACCAGTTCCGAGAGTTGGGTTGCCAGATCGGCGGAATGTTCGTCTCCGGCCTCGTCCGTGAGCCGTGTAAATCCTGAGAGATCGAGGAAGGCAATGGTGGGGGGCCGCTCTACCGTGGGAACCTCGACCCCTGCTTCTTGGAGTGCGGTCTCTACCATCTGAACCAGCATCTGCATGTTCTGTGCGTCGACGTGACGACGGTTCAGCCACAGGATCAGGCTCTGGACACCCGGGCGGATGATCGACGCCGTCAGCGGATTCACCACCTCCTTGAGGGAATGCCCGGCAGCAAGGAGCGGCTCGATGACGCCCCTCCTGAGGAAGGCGATCTGCGACTCGGCGTTGCGTCGAGCGTTGTCGCCGAAGTATCGAGTGCCGTCGATGAGGAGCCGCTCGTCACGAGCGAAAGCCGAAAACGCGGCAGCGAGCAGCCGCAGCAGCGTCTCGTCGTCCTCTCGCACCCTCCTATCCAGCTCCGGTTTGGCTACACCCCAGAGCTCAAACAAGTGAATGACAAGGTGATCCGGTAGATCGACTTCGTCGAGGAGCTCGCGGAATGTGCGGTCCCCGAGGGAGGCGGGAGGGGGGAGAACTCCTTCGAACCAGGCCAGCGAAACCTTCCCCTTCTTGGCCGCTTCAGCGAGATCGCCGATTGGTATGCCCCCGGCGACGAGTGCCTCGATGACGGCCAGACGACCTACGTCAGAAGGGGTGAAGGCTCCATCGCCAGGTGATAGAAGCTGCAGTTCGACGAGCTCGACGATGCGACCCGTCGTGACGTTCGCTTCGACGGCGAGTTCATCAGGCGAAAACGCCGAGTCACAGCTTCGAGTCCCTAGACACAATCAGCGGTCTCCTGCTCGTTCAGAAGCGTCAGCTTGGCGACGACGCATGCCGGTGCGTTTCCAACGCAAACCGATGACGCCCTCAATCCTATCCGACGGCACGTGGGGCGGAGAAGGCAAAATCCATAACGGGCATGCGTACATGTGGTAACTCCCCTCCCCTCGGCTCGGGGAGCGAGAACCCCTCTGACGGCGGATGCTAACTAGTCTCCCGTCCGATGTCCGATCTACCAAGCGGTGTCGTCAGCTTCCTTTTCACCGACGTGGCGGGCAGTACTCGTCTCTGGCAGGACGCTCCCGAGGTGATGGCGCAAGCGCTCCAAATCCACGACGCCGTCATCGAGGAGGCAGCAAAGTCGAACAATGGTGTCCACATCGGAGCCCGAGGTGAAGGGGACAGCCACTTCGTCGTCTTCTCCGTTGCGTCCGACGCGGTCGCCGCGGCGACTGCGATTCAAAGCCAACTCGCTGAGATCTCCTGGAACACTCCGAGACCGATCAAGGTGCGGGCCTCGATCCACACCGCTGCGGTGGATTTACAGCTGGGGCAGTACTACGGCACTCCGGTCAACAGGGCGGCACGTCTGCGCGGGATTGCCCACGGCGGGCAGACCCTCATCTCGGGGAGCACATGGGAGCTGGTCAAGGACGCCCTGCCCAACCGGGTGACCGTCATCGACCACGGCCAACATCGGCTGCGCGACCTGACCAGCCCGGAGCACGTCTTTGAACTGGTGATCGACAGGCTCGAACGCGACTTTCCTCCCCTGCTCTCGCTGGACGTCACCCGCAACAACCTCCCGATTCAACTCACCGACTTCATCGGCCGTCCCGAGGTCGAGGATATACAGCGACTCATCAGGGAGACCAGGCTCGTGACCGTCCTCGCACCAGGCGGGGAAGGTAAGACACGTTCGGCGATTCAGGCGTCCGCAGAGCTCGTATCGGAGTTCCCCGACGGCGTCTTCTTCATCGACCTGGCACCCATCGACTCCCACCGGGACATCGCCCAAACGGCAGCTGAATCGCTCGGCGTGGCACTCGCCGGCGAGGACGACCTCGAGACACAGCTACTGGCTCACCTCGTCAACGAACGACAACTGTTGATCTTCGACAACTTCGAGCATGTGAGCGAAGGGGCAGCTCTCATCGCCCGGATACTGACCGCAGCGCCAGAAGTGAGAATCCTGGTCACAAGTCGGGTGAAGCTAGGCATTCCCGGGGAAACGGTCTTCAACCTTCCGGGACTGGTCGTCGGCTGGAACACCCCCGAAGACGCCTTCGAGGCAAGTGGCGTTCGTCTCTTCATCGACGCTGCGAAACGGGCGGATGCTCTCTTCTCCCTGGACGTCGACGACCTCGAACCCTTATCGCGCATCCTTCGTCTCGTCGGCGGGACACCGCTCGGCATCATCCTGTCAGCGTCGTGGATCGACACGCTCCCGGTTTCCGAGATCGCCGATGAAATCAACAAGAGCATGGACTTTCTCGAAGCCGGCCAGAGCGATCAATCGGATCGGCACCGCAGCATGCGTGCTGTCTTCGAATACTCGTGGCAGCTGCTGAACGAAGGGGAACGTCGTACATTCGCCGGCCTGTCGGTCTTCAAGGGCGGCTTCACCAGAAAGGCGGCCGAGGTGGTCGCCGGAGCTTCGGTGCGGCAGCTTTCGAATCTGGTGAGCAAGTCTTTGATCGTTTTCGACAGGGAAAGCAACCGGTACTCCGTCCATGAGCTCCTTCGCCAATATGCCGAGGCGGAACTGGCTGCCGAATCCGCCAGGTTCGAAGCGAGCCTGGCCGA
>JBGTLA010000016.1:0-9434 GCA_041744375.1 Acidimicrobiia bacterium
CGATGGAACAGCCGGCGGCGCCGGTGGCGGCGATCAGCCGGACCGTCTCGGCCACCCCGGCCGGATCGTCAGCGAAGCACCTCTCGCTGTCGACGTTGATCGGCACGTCGACTGCAGCGGCCAGCGCCTCGGCATGGGCGAGCAACTCGTCACGGGTGACGGCTTGGTCAGGCCTGCCGAGGGTTGCGGCGTGACCAGAACTGGTGGTGGCGAGAGCAGGGAAGCCCATCGAGGCGAGAAAGCGGGCCGAACCGACGTCCCACGGGTTGGGCATCACGAAGGTGCCGGTTTCGTGCAGGGCACGAAACCGAGCGGTCACGGGGTTCACCACGGGCGTCTCCTGCGGTCGATGAGCGGCGAACGGCGATCGTAGCCGGCGTCGATTCCGAAAGGGCCGGGGTCATGAGCGAAGAGGACACGGACGTCGTGCCCACGTTCAGCGGCCGGTGCCTTCCCGATTGACCTCAGCCGAGCGGCTGGAGAGCCGCCTCTGCTGCCATCTCGGCCATCACATCTAGGTCGATGTCCTCCAACCTGCGAAAACTGACCGAGGCCGAGCCGATCTTGACCTTCCCCAGCCGGTCGGCGTAGATCTGGCCCAGGTACCGCTCGTCTCGAACGGCGTTCACGTAGAGGCTCATGTGAGCTTTCTGGTTGGCAAGTCCGATGACGAACCAGCGGATCCGGTCTCCGCTGGCATTGACGTAGTGGTAGGTGCCGTATCCAAGGATGGACTGGTCGGTCCCGCCCCACATCTTTCCCTGCCACAACCACGGCTCCAGTTCCGGAGCGGCCCCTCTGATCGTGTCGTGCACGGCCCGTGCCATGGCTTGTCGCGGTGGGGGTAGCGAATGGCTGAACTGGGTTACAGCGGGGTCTTGAGACACGGGCAGTGCACCCTAACTGCTCGCGTTGAGCCTGCCCCTCATCTGGTCCGAGGCCGTGTGAGAACGGTCGGTGTCGCGGTACGCAAACACCCCACCCATCAGCGATCGGGGTCACGCGCTGCTCTCGGGGTATCTCAGGGGAGATCACCGATGGCCCGCCACGCATTGATGCGAGATGATGAAACCATGAATGACCACACAGACACCTCTTGGGAGACAAGGGCGACGAGCCGGCTCGAACGTCCGCGCAACGGCCGCCTGTTGGCGGGAGTTGCCGCGGCGATTGCGCGGAGCACCGGAATCGACGTGGGACTCGTACGCCTCGGCTTGGTCGTGTCCTCGTTCTTCGGCGGCCTCGGTCTCGTGGCGTATCTCGCCGGCTGGGCCTTGCTCCCTGAGGAGGGACAGGCCCAGTCACCCCTCGAGCGGGTGCTGGGCGCTTCTTGATCTCACTCTCGGCGCCCATGGAGCGGGAACCCGATCTAGAGCTCGGAGCGATCGTGAGTTCCTTCGATCGGTAGAAGCGATCAAGCCGCGCACAGGCATGGTCGGGAGATCCGACCCACGGATAGTCGCGGCTGGCCTCGGCCACACGCGTCTTCAGCCGCCAATAACCGCCAACGGTCTGTTCGTCCGCCAGGAGTTGACGCGAACAGCTCCGCCAGGTCCGCCCCGCGTCGACGAAAAGGGGGTTACGCTCGGTCGCTTGGTGTCCGGTAAGTGCCGATGACCGAGCGACCCCTTTCGAGAACCCAAAACGAGGCGATGGATGAGCACACGGGGAAGACACTTCACACTCGGGCCGAACGAGGGCAGGGCGTTGTTCGTGCTGGGCGACGTCGTGACCTTCAAGGTCACCGCCGCCGAGTCCGACAACGCCTACTTCCTGACTGAGATCGTGAGTGTTCCGGGTGGCGGCCCCGCATTCCTGCACACCCACGTTCCGCAGGAGACGTTCTGGATCCTCGAAGGTGAGTACGAGGTCTACGGGCTGGCCGAGAACGGTGAGAAATACGCCATCCACGCTCCCGTCGGCTCGACAGTCCACGTCGCAGGGAATGTGCCCCACGGCTTCTGCAATGTGGGGGACACGATGGGCAAGGTCTTGGCGCTGTACGCACCGGTTACGCATCAGCCCGAGTTCTTCGAGGAGATCGGTGTTCCGATGCCATCGTCGTTGGACCCGATGCCGGTGGATCAGATGCCGAGCAACGCGCGAATCATCGAGGTACTCGGCAAGCACGAGATGACGCTGCTCGAAGACCTTCCCGACAGTTAGTCGATCGTGAGCAGCAGCCGGATGGCCAAGACTCCCGGCGGACGTCGGGCGATGACCAGCAGGCAACGGCACGCGGCTGGTTTGCAGAGGTGGCGTCAATCCTATGTCGGAACGAGTATCGCCTACGGAGCGTATCCCGCACAGACTGATGAGTCGTTCGGGTCGGATCGAAACCTGACCGCGGTGCTGGAGGCGGGCCGACCGGTTCGTGGCCATGTGGGGAGACCGCTACCCCTCGGCGGTGAGGTGCCTCAGCGACGACTTCGCCTCCTTGGTTCCGCATCTGCGGTTCCCCGCCGAGCATCGCACCAGGATCCGTCACTCCAACTTCATCGAACGGACCTTCGGTGAGACCCCGGCGGCGGGTCAAAGTCATCGGCCGGATGCCCGGCGAGACCAACTGCCTGTCGCTGGTATGAACCGTCTTGGATCGGGCCAGCCGAGGCTGGAAAGGCGTTGGGTACACCTCGGTCACCCTCCGGCTGCTCGCGAACTACGCACCAACTCTTCCACCCAACCGCCATCGAGGAGGTGAACATCGAAGCTGTCACACACGCCGCGCAAGATGACCAATCGAGGAGTTCACGCCCAGCCATTTACACCAGCGCTGGGACGCCACCCTTACAGAGCGAGGTCGCGTGATCGCTGCAATCATGCTCGGGCTGTGTCAGTGGCTAGCTAGCTAGATGGGTGAGGTACTGGTCGAGCTTCTCGAGCTGCTGCTTGTACCCCCACTTCATACCGAAGGCCGCCAACTTTGCGCCGGCCCCGATCTTGTTGATGGAAACGCGGAGATTCACGATGGTCATGCCATCGGCCTCGGTCAGCGTGACGTCGGTGACGTGGTCGATGGTCGACGTCTCTTCTTCGCCTTCGGTCCACGACCGAGCGTCGTACGACAATCGGGCGTTCTCTTCGATGAGCGAGAAGGTGCCTTCCAATGGCCATCGCGTACCCTGGTACTTCCCCATTCCTTCGTCCGCCTCCATGACGATGTAGATCCTTCCCCCGACGCGGAGATCGATCTCGCACTCGGGAATGGTGGTCTTGTCGGGCCCCCACCACTCGCGCAGCATCTCCGGCCTCGTCCACGCCTGCCAGACGGTTTGAACCGGCGCGGCGTAGGAGCGTTCGAATCTCAAGTCCTTCTTCTTGAACAGTTGCTGAATCATCGTGGTTTCCTCCTGGACTGCGCGATTGGGGTCAGCCGACGGCCTGCTTGACGATGGCCGCGATCCGCATTTCGGTCGGCTCGTCCAGGTCGGTCAGGAACCATGCCGACTCGATGAGGTGGTCGGGCGACTCGTCATCGCAGGTGAAATGTGCCTTCTCGGTCAGGCCAAAGCTCATGTACTCGTCAGCACGGAAGAAGCAGAGCACGGGGCTGCTCTTCGTCTTGGCATATCCCGGCATGCCGTACCACACCCGGGGCACGAGCGTGGGAACGCTGTCCATGATGACCTCGTGCAGCCGCCTGCCCATGTCCTTGAAGGGCTCCGCCATCGCCTCGATCTTCTCGAGCACGGCAGTCACGTCATCCTCCGTCTTGTCAGCCATCGTCTTACCCTTCTTGTCGATCGAATTCAGGTAGCCGTCCAGCGAGTCCAGGCGGACCTCCCACAACCGTTCGAACGAGTCGACCCAGTCGCTGATCTGGCCGAACGGCTCAGCATCGAGGTGATAGATCCGTCGTCTCGCCACAGGTTCCACGGTCACGATTCCCGCTTCGCTCAGGACCCGCAGGTGCTTCGAGACCTGCGGTTGTCGGATGGACAGTGCTTCCGCGATGTCGCTGACCGAGAATGGCCCGCCCCGCAACAGCTCGACGATCTGGAAACGACTCGGCTCGCCAAGTGCGCCAAAGACCGTTGCCTGCATGAGTGCGAACCTACCGCCATGACATATTCCTGTCAAGGAATATATCAGGTGGGCTGCGGTAGCTCGCCGCTCAGGTCGGACGTTAACGAGGGCGTGACGCCAGAACGGGTCCCCTCTGACTTGACACTTCGAACCGATCGCTCGGCGGTGGTTTGAGATACGAGCTGATGGTGGGCCCCGTGGGACTCGAACCCACAACCAACGGGTTAAAAGCCCGATTAGGACCAATTCTCTGACCTGGGCATATACGCGAAAAGGCCGGTTACCAGGGGATTTATCCTTACACCGACTTTCATGGACATCTAGTGTTTCGCGTGTGTTGTGGCCCAAATGCGGCCCAATACCTCGGAGTGACAGAAAACCCCGCAACGGCGGTTTTTCTCTGTCGGGCCGTCAGTTCTAGACTGGCGGGCCGGCGGTGTCGGGGTTCCGAGCTGTAGCAACGCGACCTACCTCCATACGGTTCGCCATTTGAACTATGCCCGTTTGCACCTCTTCCTCGGTGAGGAACCCGGCGGCGCGCATCTTCCCGAAGACCACGACGGCGTTGTCGAGTTCGGCGAGACCCTCGGGATCAGCACTGGATAGCCTCGATCTCTTCGTAGAGTTCGACGCGTGGGGCGCCCGTCACCCCGGCGCGACCCATTGCTTCCTTCAGCCTGATTGGGGGTCCTCCCTGACGGGGGAGAGGAGTGCGCTCTCCGACACGAAGACACCTCGGCAATACGGGGGTCTCTGTCCTTCGCGGGTTCGGGCCGTTTCGCTGACCGGTTATCCACCGCGGCCCGGGTCGGGGATCCGGGGCGCCGGTGTATGCCGCCGGCGCCCCGACCCTCGGCCGGTTGCTCAGGACCAGAACTGGTCCCAGTTGTGCAGGTCGAAGAAGTGCTCCACGCCGGACTTGATCTGGCCTCCCTCGATCTCGACCACGATGCAGCACATCGTGTCAAGCTGCTTGCCGTTTCGCTCGCCGACGTTGCGGTGCAGGCCGACCACCCGCCCGTCCTCGGCCTCGAAGACGTTGTGTAGCTGGGCCTGGAAGGTTCCGTTCGTCTCGCCGCCGTAGCGGCCGTACTGCGCGAGGACGGCGTCCTTGCCTCGTGCGGTACCTGCGACGGTGCTCTGGCCGGGCGTCGTCCAGGTTGCGTCGTCGCTCCAGAGGCGCCGGATCGTGTCAATGTCGGCCTCGTTGAAGGCCTGGTAGCCGCGCCGGACGATGTCGGCGTTGGTGATTTTCTGGCTCATGTTGCGCTCTCCTTAGTGAGTCGCTGGTGTTGACGTGTTCGATCATGCGGGAATCGCCGGCCGCTCGCATCGGGAGACCTCCCCATTTCGTCGGATATGTTCGGTGGGGTGGTCCTCAGCTGGTGACGCCGATGCGGCGCACTTGTCGTGTGGGTCTGGCAAGCTGGGCGAGTGTCTAGGAGAGGGGACGGAATACGCGCGTTGCCCTCGGGCACGGTGACGTTTTTGCTCACCGACGTCGAGGGGTCGACGCAGTTGTGGGCCGCTGACAGCGATGCGATGTCTGCGTCGCGGCGAGTGCACGACACGATCCTTCGCGCTGCGATCGAAGGCAACGGTGGTCACGTGTTCTCGACCGCCGGCGACTCGTTCGCAGCGGCGTTCGCTCGGGCGTCCGACGCCGTGCGTGCGGCGACGGAGGCACAGATAGCGCTCAGTGGTGCCAACTGGTCGGGCCCGTCGTTGAGAGTGCGGATGGGGTTGCATCTCGGGGAGGCGGACGTGCGCGACGGCGACTACATCGGACCAGCCGTCAACACCGCTGCACGTGTCGAGGCAGCCGGGCATGGCGGTCAGGTGTTGATGACCGACGCGGTCCGCACCGCAGCAGGTGTGACGGACGTGACCGATCTCGGTGTGCGTCAGCTCCGCGACGTTGCCCAACCGACGCGGCTGTTCCAACTCGGTGAAGGCACGTTCGCGCCGTGGCGAGTGGTCGAGCCGGCTCGGTCGAATCTGCCTGCCCGACCGACACCGTTGATGGGGCGCACGGAAGAGATCGCGCGCATCTGTGAGTTCACCGGAGCGCACCGCTTGGTCACGCTCACCGGTGCCGGCGGGGTCGGGAAGACCAGTCTTGCGGTCGAGGTCGCCGACGCGATCTCGCCGCGCTTTCGTGACGGCGTGTGGTTCGTGGACCTCGCTGCGGTCGGTGATGCGGGAGCGGTTGCCGATGCGATTGCGACCATCCTTGGTGTCAGTCCTCAGGCCGACACGCCGATCGTGGAGATGCTGATCGGCACGCTGGCCCGGAAGAATCTCCTACTTGTCCTCGACAACTGCGAGCACGTCCTGAAGGTGACTTCCGACCTCGCCGGACAGCTGCTCGGCGAAGCGGACGGACCGCAGATTCTGGCGACGTCACGAGAGCCGCTGCACGCGCGAGGTGAATACGAGGTGCCGGTTCTCCCGCTGACGGTCGACGAACTGGTCTCCCCCGCGGTGGAGTTGTTCGTCGAGCGGGCCAGGGCGGTGCGTCCGAACTTCGCGCTCGACGACCACCCGGCGACGGCGGCTGCAGTGCTGGAGATCTGCCGTCGCCTCGATGGCTTGCCGTTGGGCATCGAGCTCGCCGCCGCCCGCATGGCCGGCATGAGCGTCGCCGATGTCCGTGACCGCCTCGATGATCGGTTCCGTCTCCTCGAGAGCTCCGGGGGTGCGCCGAGACGCCAGCAGTCGTTGACCGATCTGGTGCGGTGGTCCTATGACCTGCTGGACGAGACCGAACGCGACGTGCTGGCGCGAGCTGCCGTGTTCGTTGGAGCGTTCGAACTTGACGCGTTCATCGGGGTCTACGGGGACGCTGATGACCTGGCGGTGCTCCGGGCCTTCGACCGCCTCGTCCGATCGTCTCTGATCGTCGCTCATCATGGCGAGGGCCGGGTGCGCTACCGCCTTCTCGAAACCATCCGCCAATTTGGGATCGACGAACTCGCGGCATCGGACCGTCTCGAGCGTTCCCGCGACCAGCACGCGCGATGGTTCGCAGGCGCGGTTGCCGGTCAGTGGGCGATCCACAACGGTCCGGGGTGGTCGGGAGCGGCCGGCTGGCTGCGATCCGAGCTCCCCGATCTCCGTGCTGCGTACCGATGGGCTGCCGGTCGTGACCTTACGACGGCGGTCGACGTCGCCGCCCACGCCGGTCTCATCGGAACCAGCGCCAACATGTTCGAGCCCATCGCCTGGGCAGAGAGCCTGGTCGATGCTGCCATCGCCGCGGACCTTCCCCGCCTGCCACGCCTGCTGTGCGCGTGCGGCTATGCCTGCTTCGTCGGCCGTCCGGTCACCGCCGCCGCTCACGCCGAACACGCGGTGCGACTCGAGGACGACCAGTCGTACGAGTCGTGCGAACCTGGCCTGGCTGCCTTCATCGCGGCGTTGGCCAACGTGTATGCAGGGCGCCTGGACCGCTACGTCGAGTTCGCCACCATTGCCGACGGCTACGGCGGCGCATCGCTTGCGTTTGCTCGCCCTGCCTTGGTGGACGGGCTCCAGTCCAGCGGTCGGGTTGCCGAGGCGCTCGAGCTGGTCTCCAGCGCAGTGGCTGCAGCACGTGAGGTCGGGAACCCGTTCTGGCTGGCGTACGCCCTGTGGACCGCGGGCATGACTTTGATCAAGGTCGATGAGGCTCGCGCCCTGACGGCGTGGGAGCAAGGCCTAGCGGTCGTCGAAGCAGACGGCGTCGACTTCTTCCGTGGCTACCTGGCCCGCGACGCCGCACGGCTCCATACGGCGACGGGGCAACTACAAGCAGCACTTAAGGAATTCGACCTTGCAATCGACTCCTTCCACCGGGCAGGAAACGTCGCCCAGCTGATTATCACACTCGCCTCGCTCCCCGACCTGTTCGAGCGGCTTGGCGAACCCGCCGCTGCTCTCACGCTCTACGCCGCAATGATGAAGATCCCCGTGAGCGTCGACCACGTCCCCGAGCTCGCCGACCTCGGCATCCGTGTGTCCACCAATCTCGGTTCGGCGGCCGAGGCCACGGTGGCCGCCGGCACGGCTATGGACCTCGACGAGGCGGCCGTCTACGCTCGAGCCCGCATCGATGAGGCGAATCACCGCCGAACCCAGGTCACTCCCCGGCCGGCTGGGCTCTCCCGGCGAGAGATCGAGGTGTTGCACCTCCTTGCCGACGGCCTCACCACCAGCAAGATCGCAGAGCGACTCTTCATCTCCCCAAAGACGGCCGATCGTCACATCCAGAACATCTACACCAAGATCGGGACCTCGACGCGGGCAACAGCAGCGCGGTGGGCGCAGGACAACGGTCTGTTGGCGACGAGCGAGAGAGGCATCGCCGGCACCGGAGCGTCGTAACCGACGCGCTGCCCGGAATCTTCCGCCAAGCGAAGAACCGGGTCACGGACGGCATCATCGCACCCACGACCCGGGCGATTCCAGGCTGATCGTTGGATGGTCGCTGGCAACGAATTGGTGATGGCGGTCGTCCGCATCTTTGCCGTGGACGACCACGGTCAGATCCACTTCTCGATCCTTCCGGGCTCGGTGGCGAAGAACCGTCATCTGCTCGATCGCACCTCCGCCTGACGGCGGCTGGCTGAGGCGCTCAGACGAGACGTTCGAAGTCGGCGCACATCCTCGCATGGAATCGAGTGGGAGGACGGTGGAGTCGCACATAACAAGAGCGCCGCACGCCGGTCGATGGCGGCCAGGCCGCGCAGTATGTCGGCCCAAGCGTGGCGCACGCTGATCTAGTAGACGAAACTTGCGGATCTTGTAGAGGGGATCGTCTTATCGGCCTCGACCCCTCGAGTGATCATCGGCTCTGAGAATGCCGTGCTGCGGGAGGTCGGTCCCGATGATTACGAGGATCAGGCCATGATCGATCACGAGACTTTCAGATTGTCCTTCTTTGGTGAGTTGGCTGCTTCCCACCCCAATGCCAGTCTGGCGGCATCGAGAATTTCCTGCGTGAGGCCAGAGCCAGTGGACACCCATCATGTGCTCCATTTCATGGGCCACGGCCGCCACGACCCCGAGACCGGGAAGGGAAGCTTCTGCTCGAGGACCGATGGGGTCGACCCACCCTGGTGGACGCCGCCGCCTTCGCCGAGATCCTCCGACCTCATGGCCTGCGAGTGGTGTTTCTAAACGTGTGCGAGACAGCAGACGTTTCCCCGGTTGAGATCACCGACGCCTTCACCCCGGCATTGCTACGCCTGGGCATTCCGGCAGTGATCGGGATGCAGACCAGCGTGCTCGACGACGTTGCCTGGTCTGCCCCGGTGATCGTGCGGTGGGGATGCTTGGATTTCGGGCACTGATGATGAGGAGGTCATCGTGCCGAGGAGGTATCCGGCGGAGTCCCGCCGCAAGGTGCTGGATCTGATCGAGGCGGG
>JBGTLA010000017.1:0-41061 GCA_041744375.1 Acidimicrobiia bacterium
TGCCCGCCGACGTCGAGGTCGTGGCCTACTGCCGTGGCCGGTTCTGCGTGTTCGCCGACACCGCCGTCCGGGCCCTCACCGCACGCAACCGGCGGGCGCATCGGTTACAGGATGGGTTTCCCGAGTGGCGCCGAGCCGGACTGCCGGTCGCGGTGGTTGTCGAGTGAAGGAGATAGTGATGTCCGAAGACGTGACGATGCCGACCCAGCCCGTCGGTGACGGCGTCCCGATCCTGGCGGTGACTGACGAGGGTTTGGGCAACACCTCCTGGGTTCTGGCCGTTGGCGGCGACGCCGTGGTCGTCGATCCCGAACGAGACCCCACCCCCTACCAGCTCGCCGCTGAGCGCCTTGAGGCACAGATCACGTTGGCGGCGGAGACTCATCTGCACGCCGATTTCGTGACCGGCAGCCCCGAGCTCGCAGCCGCCGGAGCCAAGGTCGTTGCTTCGTCGGCTGGCGAGGTGGCCTGGCCACACCAGCCGTTGGCCGATGGAGACGAGATCGACCTCGGCAGCTGGAAACTGCGAGTCCTGGCCACCCCCGGCCACACTCCCGAGCACGTGGCATACCTGGCCGTCGAAGACGGCACCCCGCGTGCGGTGTTCACCGGCGGGTCGCTGATGGTCGGCTCCGTCGCCCGCACCGACCTGATCGACCCCGAAGACACCGAAGCGTTGACCCGAGCCCTGTGGCAGGCTATCAACCACCGCCTCCTGACCCTGCCCGACGACGTGCTGGTGCTGCCCACCCACGGCGCCGGGTCGTTCTGCGCCGCCTCCGGTGGCGGCTCGCGCTGGACGACGATCGGCCAGGAGCGCGCATCCAACCCGCTCCTCCAGGCCGAGGACGAGGACGACTTCGTTCGCCGGGTGATCGCCGGGTTCGGCACCTACCCGCCGTACTTCCTTCGCCTCCGAGACGTCAACCGCCGGGGACCCCACGTCTACGGCACCTTCCCCACCCTCGTGCCGCTCGACGCCAAGCGCGTCGAGGAACTCAGCGAGCAAGGTGCGATGGTCGTCGACGTGCGACGGGTGTCCGACTACGCCGCCGGCCACATTCCCGGGTCGCTGGCGAACACGCTGCGTCCCCAGTTCGCGTCCTGGCTCGGCTGGCTGGTGGAGGACCCGTCAACGCCACTGGCGTTCGTGACCGACCACCACACCGACCATC
This sequence comes from Acidimicrobiia bacterium, assembly GCA_041744375.1. Classification (GTDB taxonomy): domain Bacteria; phylum Actinomycetota; class Acidimicrobiia; order Spongiisociales; family ZC4RG35; genus JBGTLA01. The sequence continues at coordinate 1,176 of JBGTLA010000017.1, forward strand.
GCGAGCTGGTACGACAGTGCTTGAACATCGGCTACGAGCACCTGGCGGGCGGAATCGACATCGACACGTGGACCGGCGCCGGCCAACCGACGACCTCCTCGCCGCTCCTGGGCGCAGAGGAGATGGAAGGACACCTGGTTCTCGACGTGCGACAAACGACCGAGTTCCAGGCCGGCCACGTCCCGAAGGCCACCCATCTCGAGCTCGGCACCCTCCGCGAACACACCGGCCAGCTCGGCGACGGACCGGCCGTGGCGATGTGCGGCCATGGTGAACGGGCGGCCACCGCGGTCAGCGTGCTGGAAGCCGCCGGACGACCCGGAGTCGCGATCCTCGACGGCGGACCCGGCGACTGGTCCGCCACCACCGGTGAATCACTCGAGCAAATCAGGTGACCACCCCGCCCCCCACCAACCCCGACGCCGATTACACGACGACTCCTCCAACGCGAGTGCGGCTCGGGTTGCGAGAGAACCTGCCTCAGTTTGCGCTGTTGGTGCTGATCAACGCGCTGGTCGGGGCCACAGTGGGCCAGGAGCGCACCGTGCTGCCGTTGCTCGCCGAAGACGTGTTCGGGCTCGAAGCATTCTCGGCGATGCTGTCGTTCATCGCGGTGTTCGGCGTCGCAAAAGCGGTCACCAACCTGTTCGCCGGAACTCTCGGCGACCGGTTCGGTCGCAAACCCGTGCTCGTGGTGGGCTGGCTCTTCGCTCTCCCGGTGCCGCTGCTGCTCATGTGGGCGCCGACGTGGGGATGGGTCCTGTTCGCCAACGCCCTGCTCGGCATCAACCAGGGCCTGACGTGGTCCCTGACCGTGATCATGAAGATCGACCTAGCCGGACCGGCACGCCGGGGCCTGGCCATGGGCCTCAACGAAGGCGCCGGATACGGTGCCGTCGCCCTCGCTGCATGGGTCACCGGCTGGATCGCCTCCGAGTACGGCCTGCGCCCCGAGCCGTTCTACTTCGGCGCCGTACTCGCCATCGTCGGCCTCGGCCTGTCCGCCCTGTTCGTCCGAGAGACCGCCGACCACGTCGCCCACGAGGCCGCCAACTACCAGACCCGCGACGGCCAGCCCGGCGACGATCTCTCCATCACCCAGGTGCTCGCTCTGTCCACCTGGCGGAACCGGACCCTGTCCGCCACCAGCCAGGCCGGCCTCGTGAACAACCTCAACGAAGGCATGGCGTGGGGCCTGTTCCCGCTGTTCTTCGCTGCTGGCGCCCTGTCGGTCGGCCGCATCGGCGTGGTCATCGCCATCGCCCCCGCCGTGTGGGGCATCGGCCAGCTCTTCACCGGCGCCCTGTCCGACAAGGTCGGCCGCAAGTGGTTGATCGCCGGTGGCCAGTGGACCGAAGCCGCTGGACTGCTCATCATCGCCCTCGGTGAAGGGTTCTGGGTCTGGGCGGCCGGCAGCGCCATTTTCGGCGCTGGCACCGCCATGGCCTACCCCACGCTCATCGCCGCCATTGGAGACATCGCCCACCCCATCTGGCGGGCTCGAGCCGTCGGCGTCTACCGCCTGTGGCGGGATCTCGGCTTCGCTGTCGGTGCCGTCCTCTCCGGAGTCCTGGCGGATGCCGGCGGCATCCGCTTCGCCATCATCGTCATCGCCGCAATCACCGCCGCCAGCGGCGTCGACGTTGCCATCCGCATGCGCGAGACCCTCCATCGACCACCTCTACCGGCCACAGGGACATGACCGACGTCCTTCCCGCCCACCGCAGCGTGCTGACCGTGTGCGCCCACCCCGACGATGAGTCCTTCGGCCTGGGCGCCACCATCGACGCTTTCGGGCGCACCGGCAGCGACGTGAGCGCCCTCTGTTTCACCCACGGTGAAACCACGACCCTGGGTGTAACTGCCGGTGCCGATATGGCAGCCATCCGGGCGATCGAACTCAGCGCCGCCTCCGACATGCTCGGGATCGGCCATGTCGAACTGCGCGGCTATCCGGACGGCGCCCTCACAATGATCCCCGTCGAGGACCTCGCCGCACACGTCCGTACGACCGCGGTGGCGACAGCCGCAGACCTGCTGCTCGTTTTCGACGCCGATGGCATCACCGGTCACACCGACCATCGACAGGCGACTGCCGCCGCTCTCACGGCTGCACCAGACCTGGCATTGCCCGTGCTGGCATGGACGCTCCCATCCGAGGTGGCCGAGCAACTGAACGACGAGTTCGGCACCCATTTCATCGGCCGCGAGGACCCCGACCTCACGATCGAAGTGGACCGCACACGCCAACTAAGAGCCATCCGACAACACCGCAGCCAATCCCTCGACAACCCGGTGCTGTGGCGCCGCCTCGAGCTGCTCGGCAACACTGAACACCTGCATCAGCTGCGCTCTGACCCAACGACGTTCCCATCGATCGGGAGGAACGAACTCTGAACCCGCGCAGCATCATCAACGGATACGCCGGTCCCGGCCGCGGCGGCAAGTGTTAGCGCTCCTCGTCACCTCGATCGGTCTTGACGACATCGGTCGCCGTGGCAAGCTCAGCGCGTCCACGTATCGCAACTTCGCATCGGCAGCGGTTACCTCGTTGAAATGAACCGCCTAACAGTTGTGACGAAGCCCGCTGTGACAATCCGGGGGTGGCGTTGGAATCGAAATCCGAGGAACGTCGACAGGAAGTGATGCGCTACGTCGATTGCTCGGTCTTGCTGGTCGTCAGACACATGGGCGACGAGTGCGCCATCGGTCAGCCAGAACGCGTCGGCCATGAAGACCCTCGTGGTGCTGGCGGTGAACCTCTGGAGATTGCACCACGGCTCGGTGCCCTGCACGGTCACGGATGCATTGACATCCGAACCCATTCAGCGGGGGACAAGGTCGGACTTGATACACCGGGGCCATTCCAGTCAGCGGCGGTGAGCATTCCAGAAAGGCCCGATCGATGGGTCTGATTTGCCGCGTCTGGACCAATGATTTCGGGCTTTCCTTGCAGCACCGTTGGAGTGGTGGGAGCAACGCGGCAGAGCTCTTGGACGAGCGAATGGTCGATGTCCGCACGACGTTGAGATTGGGGGTTCGGCAGGGGTTCGACGAGGTCTTCGAGCAGGCAGCGTGCGGTGACGCACGGCCAGCGGTCCGTCACAGCTCGGGAGCTGGCGGGAGGCCCATCTCCTCGAGGTCGGCATCGGAGAGACCGAAATGACGTGAGGCGAACAGAGAAGTGAGAGCGGGATGCTTCGAGTCGGCCATCGTCGACACCTGGGCAGCGATGCGCTGGAACTCTGCGGTAGCTTCAGGATCACGCTCCACACGAGCTCGTGGCTGTACGACTTCTGGGAGAACACGTTGAACTGTGGTCATGGGGCGCTCTGCTCGTTCGACATCAGGTGACCAGTGTGGCAGGCATACACACCTACCGTCCGCTGGAACTTGCCCGACGCCTGGGTTTCCCGAGGCTCGCCGGGGTGACACAGCGGCTGTGTCACCCAAGAACCGCGTAGGGTTGAGGAGCGTGACTTCGCTCCGGCGCCGATTCTTCACCACCATCGTGGCTGTGGTGCTCATCTTCTCGACTCTGGGTGTGGCCGTGGGGGTGTCGGCGAGCTCCTCGACCTCACCGGGCGAGAGGAAACGCCGCTCGGGGGTTTCGATTCTGGGGAGCTTGACTTCCCGGCACGGGGAACGGGTGATGATTCCGTCTGTGACGGCGACTCGGAAGGCACGGGACACGATCTGGTAGGCCTTGCTGATCGTTGCCGGCGCGTAGCCGCGTTGCTCGAAAACGGCGACCCAGACGACACCGTGCCCTGTTCGACGATGACGTCGCCCGGACCGAACTCGAGGTACTCGATCTCGGGGTCCGTGACGAACGGCGAAGGACGGACATCGGCGAGAACCGGGTCGTGAAGCAGGATCCGCTCTTCGAGATCGACGGGCTCGGGCGACGGTTCGAGACCCAAGTTCTCGCCCAAACGGCGCCTAAGATCCCGGAACGCCTCAGTCTGTTGGCCCGACCGGTAGAGGGCGAGCATCAGGAGCTCCCACAGTCGCTTGCGATACGGGAACGCCTCGACCAGGCCGAAGAGCTCGCCGACGACCACGTCGTGTTCTCCCGCTGCCAGCATGGCATCCATCAACCGCTCGACCGCCGCCACCCGTTCCTCGTCGAGTTGACGGGCAGCCTGCTCGGCGAACTCGAACTCCCTGAGATTGGCCAGCACAGGGCCTCGCCATTGAGCGAGAGCCTGGCGGAACCGCTCGCACCCCTCGTCGGGATGCCCCCAATGTCACGAGTTGTTGGCCACGAGTGACCAGACTGCGGAAACGATTGATGTCCGAGTTGCCCCACCGGGATGTCGAGGGTGTATCCCCCTGGCTTGGTGGCGATCGCGTCCTCACCGATTGCACTGCGCAGGCGGCTCATGGACATGTGGAGGGCCGCATCCGGCCTGGAGGCACCATCGCCTTCTCCGAGAGCCTTGACGATGACGCCGGTCGAAACCATCGCCGGTGATTTAATCGCCAGCAGAGCCAGCAGTCCGCGCTGGCGGGTACCCGAGATCTTGATCGGGGCGCCCTGATCATTCAACACTTGAGCGGCCCCAGCAGGCGGAGATCTGCCACGACCGCAACCCTATCCGCCGTCTTTCCGTGCGGACGGGAAACGCCGAGTTCCGTTTGACCGTTCTATCGCCCCCCGCTCACATCTCACCAACAGATGGGCGGCCGGTAGTCAACGCTCCGATGTCACCGGAGCTGAATCTCACCCGTTGTCACCCGACGAGCGCAATGGTTCGTCGGTAGGGGTGAGCAATGGAAAGGACATTCATGACTGCTCGACGTGCGGCGGTGCTCGCTGCTGCCTCCGGCCCTGCGGCGGCATTCGTCGGCGACCTGTTTCTCGGCCCCATCGGGGCGCTGGCGATCGTCGGCGGCGGGTTGGCGATCGGATGGAAGTACGTTCCGGATTTCTGGCGCACCCTATTCCGGGCGGCGATCGCCGGCGGGCTCGCCGGTGTCTTGGTCTTGGGACCCGGTTACCGGCTGGCGATGAGAATCGTGGCGATCCTCGACGAATCCACAACACCCGAGTTCACGATCGGGGGGACGATGTTTCTCATCGTGGGGATCGGGGCGATGTTCGGCGGGATCACCACCACGTGGGTGACACTGATCACGAGGACATACGCGGCCCGAAGGGCGGTCGCCGTCACCGTGCTGACCGTTGTGGTGATCGGCACCCTGTTCGTCGACTCCGAGGTCTTCCGGGAGCTGACCGAGCTGGGTCTGGGGCCGGTCTTGAACGTGCCGATGTTCCTCGGAGTGACGGTCGGATGGGCCTGGCTCGCCGATCGCTGGGCACGCCCGCTGGGGGAACCGATTTCAGCCGACGCGGATCTGGTCTCGGTGCCATGATGCTCTCGAGGTGATCGAGGTGGTCGAGGTGACACGGTGAGCTGGTGGGCCGTCGAGATCGTCACCAACCTCGTCCTGTTGGCGATCGTCTTCGGGCTCGGGCCGCTGATCAAACGCTTCGGCCGTGCGTACGCCGGAGACATCTTTCGCGCCAACCCGAGGACCGGCAAGAGCTACCTGGTGATGATGGACGTCGCCTACTACCTGATCTTCACGGCCTACATCATGTTCACCGTGGCAATCGAACAGAGGCCCGAATGGCGAAACGCATCCGTCGGCACCCAAGTGGAGGCCGAGCTGATCCGGGTCGGCGGGATGCTGCTGTTGATGGGCATCCTCCACGGTTTCAATGTCCTCAGCCTTCCGCTCGTCGGACGCCTGCTCGGATTGACCCGCCAGCTCGAGACCGACACGCCAGCGACCTGATGCTGAGCATCGAGCTGCTTGCAGCTCTCGATATCGCGGAAGGTGTCACCGGTGATCCCGAGCGCCGTCGGCTCGTGGTCGAACTCTTCGAGCGCGAGGCCACCTCGCTCGTCCGACTGGCACGGATCTTCACCGACGACAAGAACGCTGCGGAAGACCTGGTGCAGGAGGCATTCATCCGGCTGTATCGATCGGCCCACCGAATCGAAGACCGCGCCAAATCGGCGGCGTACCTGCGTTCGATCGTCCTCAACCTCGCGAGGGATCACAATCGCCGCGGGCTTCTCTCACTGAGACACCTCCAATCGGCAGAGCTACCAGGTCACCCGGACCGCCCCGACGACACGGTAGTCCGAACCGAGAGCCAGGCCGAGGTGATCGACGCCCTGCTTTCGCTGTCACTGCGCCAGCGGGAATGCCTGGTCCTCCGCTTCTACTTCGAACTGAGCGAGCGCGAGATCGGATCGACCCTCGGCTTCTCGTCGAACTCGGTGAAGACCCATTGCCGGCGAGGCATGGCGTCGATGCGCGAACTGCTGGAGCCGGCATGAGCGTAGAAGACCGCCTCGTCGACGCTCTGTCCGAGTTCGACCGGGTCGAGCCCGCGCCAGACCTTTTCGCCCGCGTCGAGGCAAGCGTCCAGCAGGACCGCCTGCACCGACGCCGTGTCCGGCGCTTCGCTGTCGCGGGCCTCGCAGCAACGATGGCCGTGGCCGCCTTTCTGTGGGTCTCGACGGATCGGGCAGAAGCCACGATCTCGGGATGGGCGGTGTTCGTCGCTCAGCTCGTAATCCTCACGACCGCCGTCATCGTGCTCGGCCGGATTATCTCGCGCTTCGGACAGGTCTACCTGTCCGACGTGTTTCGACTGGACCCCGGGACTGCAAGGAGTTTCCTCCGCCTGCACGACGTGGCGTTCCACCTGGTCTTCGGTGGCTACGTGATCATCCTTTCATGGCACCGGCAGATGGCGGGGTCCGCCGACACCGGCGAAGCGATCCGGTTCCTCCTGGACCGCATTGCAGGGCTCTTCCTGCTGATGGGGTTGCTGCATGCCTTCACCTTGATGGCCTTGCCGGTCATCGGTCTTGTCCACGGGACGATCGTTCGTGATCACGCCCGGACGGTTGCCGGCGAGGCCGCACCTCCGCCGGACCCCCAGGCCCTGCGGGCAGCCCGCATCGGTCGAATGATCGTCTGGATCATCGGCGGCATCGTTGTCGTTCAGGCCCTGGTGGGTCTCGGCCTGCTCGCCGGCCTAGGCCTTTCCGATTCCTGACGTCACCCATCCGGCTTCCGTGTTCGTCCGTATGAGTGACCCTCGAGAAAGGACGGAGATGAGGGCACTGACAACGATGATCGTCGCAGCGCTCCTAGTGCTTATGGCGGCGGCACCCGCCTGGGCGACCCACGCCCACGTGCGGGCCACCGGTAACGGAGCATGCGTGATCCTGGGAGGCCAAGGTCACGAGGCGGAGGTCGAGCTCCCCTACGCCGACTCGTTCGACGAGGGGCGCAGACACCCGTTGCACGTCAACGTCCACCTCGGCGAGCCAGGCTCACGTGATGGCGAAGCGGTGATCTGGGTGCTGGGATCAGCGGGCGACCTCGGCAACTGTGACGGCTACGTCAACGACTGATCGCCTGCTGGAGATCAGTCCGCAGTGACGTCGTGAACACCAAGGGGTGAGGGCGCCATCGGGGTCGATGACGCCCTCACCTCGAAACGGACACTTGAGCCGCCGATGATCGGCGCACCCGCCAGGTTCACACCGCCGACTTCGGAATCACGGCGGCCGAATACGAACGTCTCCGTGCCATGCTGGCGAGCTGGTGGAGCACCCTTGGTCGGAGCCAAGGACGAGAGCCGCTTGACCACGACCTCGGTTTCGATCGGTACCCGCCAAGCGAGACTTCGACGCAAAGCTGTCGGACCCATTGGCGCGGTGACACCGGTCTTGGTCCGCGTCTGGTCCGCGCGTGGTCCGCGAAACGATGAAAACTGTTGCACAGCAACGAGAGTCGACGAGCCTCGAAATCGCTTATGCCACAAGGGATATCGGCAGATTAGCCAACCGCCGTCAGGATACCCCCTGGTCTTCCCGTACAAGGAAGAGGTCGGCGGTTCGAATCCGTCAACGCCCACTCACCAACCCCCCATGTCAAAGGGGTTGGTGTTGCGCCTGGGAGAGTCCCGGCATGGACCCCGTAGTGGGCTGGGCCGCACCGGGGCCAGGGAGCGACTGAGGAGGAGTTGCCTCAACCGTTCTGACCACAGGGAGCCCTCAGCCGACCGGGTGGTGGTTTTCTGCGTGTTGGTCAACCGGCTGGCCCGGATGGAACAAGGACGCCGGAGGGGATCCGCCGCGCCGACTTCGTCATCGACGAGAGCGATCCGGGGGAGGTTTTCGTTTGCTCAGACGCACCTGGCGAAGGCCGACCTCGATTTCGACCAGTGGCACCCGTGTATGAGCGGTCCGCCCTAGGAGGCCCATTCGGCGCTGCAAGAGATCGGAGTGCCAGGGGGTGTCATCTGCCATGAGTACAGACTTTCAGGACCCTGCGGCCCATCCCCCCGGTGACAGACTTGGTCCAACCCTGGTCCAAACGAGAACTATTCACGGGCTGATTCCAAAACTGCGCATTGAACGGCAAACCCTTGTTAGCGCTGGCTTCTGGGCATTCCGCCTGGTTGCGGGCTTGCGCCCCAGCGGACTGTTAATCCGTTGGTTGTGAGTTCGAGTCTCACCCCCGGAGCTTTAAACCCCCAGGTCAGGGCACCTTTCGGTGTAGCTCGGTGACTTTCGCCGATGTCCTGGGCAGCACTGGGGCAACATTCGCCCTTGATAACCGCTCATCGAGTCGGTCCGCGAGTGCCTCAAGATCGTCGTCGATAGTAGCCCCCTACATGTTGGCTCTGGGTCTCATGGCGGGTCATGCCGGATGGTGTCGGCTTCGACACGTCCGGTCCCCGAAAACGATGCTGGTCCTCGATACGAATGCATGGGGCTGGATCATGGTCATGGCGGGCGTTCCTGTAGTCAGCGTTGCGATCCTGACGTTCCCCTTTGTGCTTGTGGTCCTGTTCTCAGGATGCGGTTGGCGGTTCGGGTTGCTTGCGGTGTCAGCCGGATGGTTCGCCGTCTCGGCATTCACCAGCGAGTTTGCGCCACTACACATCGGTCATGTCCTCGGCGTACTGCTCATGACCGGTGGACTGGCGGCGATGATCTCGCGAGTTCGAAGCTGGCTCGACCGACTCGACGCGGGACGATCCCAGATGCTGGGCACCGTGAGCCATGAACTCCGGAACAACCTTACCGGCATGATTGGCCTGACAGACTTGGTCGGCACCCAGCCGGATATGACCTTCGACGAGGCCAAGGAACTCGTGGCCCTGACCCATCAGCAGGCAGTCGATGCCAGCGAGATCGTCGAAGATCTGCTCACCGTCACCCGACTGCAGCGCTCAGCTTTGACGGTGACGATCGAGCCCATCAGCGTCAACGACCAAGTCGAGACCACGGTGCGGCGATTCGCCGGAGAGGGCACGAGCCTGAAAGTCGAAAACCGGACTGACCTCCCTCCTGCCAATGCCGACGCGCTCAGGGTTCGCCAGATCCTCCGCAACTTCGTATCGAATGCCGTCCGGTACGGCGGACCCTCGATACGCATCACAACCCGCATGGTCGACGGTCGCATCGAGATCGTCGTGGCTGACGACGGCGACGGGGTGCCGCCAGCCGACGAGAAGCGATCTTCTTTCCGTACCGACGATCCACAACGTCGGCTCACGCCGCGTCGGTGGGCCTGGGACTGTGGGTCTCCCAACAACTGGCTGAGGCAATGGGAGGATCCCTCAAGTATCGCCGGGTGGACGGGTGGACCGAGTTCGAACTCAGACTCGAGGTTTGTTCAGGGCCGGACACTGCTGTGTCCCTACCGCAGCCTTTGGCTGCTTGACAGAATCGTCCAGGCTCCGTGCTCCCCAAATCGACAGGCCCGTCCCTTTTGGGATGGGAGTGGAGAACGATCCGCCCGCGACCTCCGATAGTCCCTATTTAGCCGGGTTGATCGCTTCGTTGAAGTAGGTCGCGGCTGATCCCTCGAACAGGGCGCGCGGTCGCGTGTACACGTCGAGCATCGCCACCGTCTTATGGCCCGTCGTTCGCATCACCGCCGAGTCGGGTACCCCGCGCCGGTCACACTCGGACACGAATCCAGCCCGCAACGAATGACCGGCCACCGTCGCTGGGTAGATCCCCACCACCTCGGCGCGTTCCTTCAGCACCGCCGCCACCGCTTCGCCGCTCAACCCGGCGCCCTTCGCGTTTCCCCACCGGTCCACCTGGCGCAGCAACGGCCCAGCACCGACCTCGCCTTGACTCTCATATCAGGTGGAGCCATTCACGGGGAGCCGGCCAAGTGTGCGACACTCCCGACGTGGAGCAGGATCCTCGACCATCCCCCTTCGTTACTGACGAGGCTGCGTCCGCGCTCGAGGAGCGGCTCTGGACGTCGGTCCTTGGAGCCCTTGAGACCCTCACCGTTTACCTCGGTGACCGCCTCGGCTACTACCGCACGCTCTCTCGGGGGAACGGATCGTCGGCGGCCGAGCTTGCCTCGGCAACGGGCACCGATCCCCGCATGGCACGCGAGTGGCTGACCCAGCAGGTCGCCGCGGGCATCGTCATTAGGGATCGAGCGAGCGAGCCCGCGATGTACCGCCTTCGTGAGGGTCACGCTGAGGTGCTCCTGAACCCGGATCGCGAGTGGTGGCCGACGGCTGCGACTCGCTTCGTCGCGACGCTCGACCTCGAAGCACTCGCGAGCGCCTTCGTGACCGGGACCGGACTCTCGTGGACCAGCTCCGGGCAGGGGGTCCTCGACCCATACATGGAACTCATGCGACCGAGCCTGCTCGACACCGTGCCGGCCTTGATCTCGCGGGTACCGGGCGTTGACGGACGGCTCGCCGGGCAGTCGCGGATCGCGGACCTCGGATGTCGGCACGGGTGGGGCGCGATAGGCTTGGCCAGACGCTACCCACGCGCCGATGTCGAGGGGTTCGATTCGGACGAACCCTCGCTCGCCGCAGCGCGCAGCAACGCGGAGCGGGAAGGTTGCGCGGACCGCGTGTCCTTCCACCGAGCCGAAGGTTTGCGGGTCCACGGCGCGGACCCGTTCGATGTGGTCTTCGCGTTCGAGGCCCTTCACCACGCGCCCGATCCGGCAGCCTTCCTTCGAGCCGTGGCCGAACTCGCGGCCGAAGATGGCATCGCCGTCGTCATCGAACCGACGCCCGGTGACGTGCCCGCCGTTGGAGACGAGGGCCTGCGCACAGCCATGGCGATGAGCGTGCTGTGCTGCCTGCCCGACGCGATGGCCGGCGCGCATCGCGCGCCAACGGGAACGCTGATCGAGCCCGAGCTCATGGCGGATCTTGCGGATTCATCAGGCCTTCGCGCGATCGACCTCGCCGCGACCGACGGCACCTGGAACGTCTACACGCTCGAACGATGAATGGGGCGGGTCCGCGAGGCTTCCGGCCGGCTCCCCGGCCGCTCGGAGGATCCATGAGGTGAGGGATCGGCGGGTGCCCGTTCTCGGCGCGCGCTGCCGCGAGCGACTATCGAGCTCGTCCGGGAGGAATGCCTCGAGCGAGTGGCATTGTCCGACGTGGCATCACCAGCCGACCTCGAAGATGCCGCGATTCGCCATTTAAACGCGCTGCAAGTGCCGGGCGGAGCGTTTCTGGTCCGAGCGTTGGGCTTGGCAGGGACGACGGTTGACTTTTTCACCGACGATGACGGGTCGGTGTTCGAGGGTGACATCAACGCCCTCGACGGGAACATCACCATCGTCACCGACGGCACCACCAGCTTCCAAGCGACAGGTGACGCCTCCGGGCGAACCGTCACCCACTCCCTCGACGAGTGAGCCAGTTGGATTTCTTGGCATCTGGCCGATCGGCCTCGGGCAGCATCGGGGCAGCATCCGACGAGAGAACCTGCAAGCCTCGGAAAGACACAGAAAGCCGCGAATCCCTTTCAGGCCAGCCGTTTCTGGTGGTTCCCCAGGTCAAGGCATTGCCGTCGAACGGTCTGTTAATCCGTTGGTTGTGAGTTCGAGTCTCACCTCCGGAGCCTGACCGGGAGCGGAGCCTCGTCATCGAGGCGGAGCTCCTCGAACACGACATCACGGCCCTGGAGCGAGACGCCATCCGGCCTCACTGTGTGGGCATCTTCTCGTCGGCAGATGACATGGCCGTTAAAGACGAGGCGAACTGACTCAGCGAGGAGACGCTCCTCCGCCTGCTGGAGAGACTCGCCAGTGACCTCGCGGCGACTACATAGTGCGCAGGTGCATCGCTGCCACGTTCGCAGAGGTCAAGGCGTTCGACGACGCACTGAAAGGCGGTGTCCTCGATCGGGCCCTCGAACAGGCGCTCGACGTGATGGCCCCTACTTGCCGGAGGAGTACCGCGAGGCCTCGGCGCGGAATTCGGCGCCCAAGCCGGCACCGTTCAGGCGAGAAGGGTAGCCTCAACCAGGACCGTGCACTTCCGGATGGACGGCGTTGCCCCGACGCCGACGGAGACACGCTGTTCGCCGAGATCTCCTACGGCGGAACGATGCATGGTCCGATGGGACCGAGGCGACCGACCGGTCGACCAGTAGACCACGTTCACCACGAAGGTGAGCGGTGTAAGAAGGGAATCAGAGATGATTGTCGCAGCGATCAACCACCACGTCGCCGACTATGACGCCTGGAAGGGGGTGTTCGACGAGTTCCCACCGTCAAGAGGTGGGGCACTGTTCCACCGCATCAACCGGGGCGTTGACGACGCCAACAACATCACTGTCGTCGCCGGCTTCGAGTCGGCCGAGGCCGCCCGCGCCTTCGTCGAGAATCCCGACCTGAAGGAAGCAATGGGTCGCGCCGGGGTCACGGGCGCCCCACGCGTCGAACTCTACGAAGAGGTCGAGGCTATCCAGTACTGATCCCGAGCGCCGACCCATTGTGTCCACGGGATGGAGGCCCGAAGACCATTCTGCCTTCACCACCAACCTCTTCGAACTCGTTCACGCCGGCTTGGGCCCAGCGTTGGTCGTCCACCCCGGGAGCCTGCGTGACGAGGGTGCCGCCGTCGGTTGTCACGGTCATGACTGAAAGCAGCTTGAACAGCTTCGACAGCGTGGTGGTTGAGACCCGATTGACGCCATAGCTCCCAGCCAGTTGGTCGATCGATTCTCCGGAGGCCGTTACCGCCACGTCGGCATCCGCAACTGATTCAACTGGGGGAAGCGCGTGATCCACGAAGCGAGTCCACAGTTCGTTCCGAGCCTCGACGGCGTCCTCATGGCTGTTGTATGAGACATAGAACCCAAGGTCCCGTTCTGGGATGAGAGCGAGCAGGCGTGGGCAGTATTGAGGTCGCCGGGGTGGCTGAGCACGCGGTGGCCGTTCTCATTGCTCTCCCAGAATCCGTGAGCGTTGCCAGGCAACCTCGGGTCGTGGGTGAACAACCGGCTGTGCATTTGGTCAAGCGTTGCCTCTTCGAGAAGACGACTGTCGCCGGATTGACCACCCGGCACATGCGCCAGCATGAACCGGCCCATGTCAACACCGGTGGTGACAATTCCGCCGGCCGGCGCCAGCAGCGAATACTCGAACATCGCTTCGACGAGTCCCACTTCGCCAGCTACGTAAACCTTGGTGACGTCGCCCGCCAGAGCTTGGGGGATTGGCTGAGCGGCGGAGCTGCGGGTCATGGCCAGCGGCCGGAAGATGTTGTCGTCGATGTACTCGTCCCAACCAATCCCCGAGACCTCTGCGACCAGGTGTCCGGCGAGAGCGGTGCTGAAGTTGCTGTAGGAGGTGTACAAACCCGGCTCCCAAACTCGCTCTGGCATGAAGTCGATGAGGGCAGCTTCGAGATCAGGCAGTCCCTCGGAGCGGCGAGAGTACGCACCCACCTGCGGTTTGTCTTCGAAACCGGCGGTGTGGCTGAGTAGGTGCCACACCCGTACAGGCTCACCGAATGTGTCGGGGATCTGGAATGAAGTCAGGTAATCGTTGACGTCGGCGTCGAGATCTAGCCGGCCCTGCTCAACAAGCTGCATGACGGCCATCCACGTGAACAGCTTGGCAACCGAAGCGGTCGGAAGGTGTCGTTTGGGAACTGGCCGCCAGGGCACACGACAGTCTCCATCAAACAGGGCGGATCATTCGGATCTTGGTGTCGAGTCGAGGTTGTCGGTGATCGTGATGAAGAAGCCACCCCTCACCTGAGCAAGACACCTGCTACACACCCACCATGAGCACAGTGGGACTCGACGCTGGAAAGGTCTCAGAGGTGAGGGCCCGCGAGGATCTTCGCTTCGCGGAGCTTCACACACGCTCAGCCGAGATGCGGCACCGCGCCGAGGCGGTGATGCCCAACGGGGTACCGATGGCCTGGTTCGCCACTGCATACCATCACGTCCCGGTGTGGGTGGCCGAGGCCAATGGATCTCGGGTTCGAGACATCGACGGTAACGAGTACGCCGACTTCAACATCGCCGACATGTCAATGTTCACAGGCTACGCACCCGGACCGGTGGTGGAAGCTGTTGCCGGTCGTATGGCCGCCGGGTCACAGTTCCTGCTCCCAAGCGAGGACTCGATCTGGGTTGCCGAAGAACTGGCCCGGCGCTACGGATTGCCCCAATGGCAGTTCACTCTCTCTGCCACATCGGCCAACGTCGAGGCGATCAGGGTCGCTCGGGTCGTCACCGGTCGGGACAAGGTGCTCTTCTTCGCCGGCAAGTACCACGGACACTTTGACGAAGGTCTCTTCGACCTTCACGAGGGCGTGCTGGGTGCAGAGGAGTCAGGTTTGCCTAAGAACGCCGCCGCCAACGTCGTAGTCGTGGAGTTCAACGATGCCGAGGCACTGCGCTCGGCACTCGAGCCGCGAGAGGTAGCGATAGTCGTCACTGAGCCAGCTCTCACCAATCTTGTCGGACTCTTGCTACCTGAGCCCGGCTTCCACGAGACCCTTCGCTCGATCACGCGCCAAACCGGAACACTGTTGGCCTACGACGAGACCCACACCCACGTCGTCAGCCCTGGTGGGCTGACCTCGTTGTGGAAGCTCGATCCCGACGTCGTGACAGTGGGCAAGTCGATTGCCGGTGGCGTGCCCCTAGGGGCCTACGGAATGACCGACCACGTCGCAGAAACCCTGCGCGCGCCCATGCGGCCCGGGGCCAGGCTTCCTACGGTCGCAACAGGTGGAACGCTGTTCGCCAATCCACTGTCTATGGCGGCCGCAAGAGCGACCCTGGAGCAGGTTCTCACCCCTGAGGCTTACGCCCGTTCCTCTGCATTGGGTGAGGAACTGGCCGATGGCATAGAATCGATCATCCGGCGGTCCGGGCTCCCTTGGACCACGCAGCGTTTCGGGCCCCGTTCCGGATACACCTTTGCGCCGGAGCCGCCCCGCAACGCCAGCCAGGCGTGGGAGATTCTCGATGCGCCGCTCCGCAATCTGATCCGCACATATCTCGCCAACCGCGGCGTTTGGGAGGCGATCGTTGGTGCGGGACCGACGTGCTCGGTCGCCACGGAATCAATCGACGTCGATGCGTACCTGCACGCATTCGATGGGTTCTTGCGAGACATTATCTAGCCCTGTGGACGCCATCCATCCCCTGGCGGCAAGGACGACGGTCAGGAGTAGATGTCACCCGACAGGATCGCCGGTTCACTTCGCCCGCCCTTCTGAATCGCCCCGGATTTCCTGGAGGCTCTCGTGTGCCCTGGGTTTCGCGCGGTCAGCTTGCTTGATCGCGGGCGGTGGTGTCGGCGTGACGGAGTCGTACTCGATGGGGCTGAGCATCCCGAGCGACGAGTGCCGCCGTTTGCGGTTGTGGAAGATCTCGACGGCCTCGAACCTGAAGACGACCGCCGGCCGGACCGAGAAGCAGCCAAGGATGCCGCCAACCGTCTGGGGAGCCATTGACCGGGGAATCGTCGTGGCGAAGGAGGCGTGGATCCGTCACGGCAGGAGCCAACCGACCAGCCCACGGCGAGCGGAGAGGAGTGAGCCGGATCTGATGCTCTGACGGTCAGGCATCACTCGCCGGGCTCATAACCCGAAAGGCGTCGATCGTCTCCCCACCAAGTCTCTTACGCTCAAACGGATCGACCCGGCCACCGGTCTTGGAGAGAAATACTCTGGAACACGAGCGGATGGCCGGCGTTTCGTCTCGATCTCGGTGGGTTGCTAGAGCTGCAGACCGTGGGACGATCCTCGAGAGCCGAGGTCGCCGAGGAGGTCAAAGGCTCAAACGCGCCTATGAGCAGATAACAACTCCGATTCGTGAACTGCTGACCTGGGGAACAGTGCGGTAGCACACCGCCAGATCACCCCTAACTGTTAATCCGTTGGTTGTGAGTTCGAGTCTCACCCCCGGAGCTTCAAGCGCCCCTTGGGAATCCACCGGAAACCTCTGGGGCGTAAGGGTTTTCGGCTCTCCCGGTCATCTCCCAACGATTTGCAGGATTTCGCGCTCTCGCCCCCGCCTTCCCTTCGGTTGTTGCCCCAGCCTTGGCCCACGACGAGGGAGCTGCAGCCGAACGTGGAGGTGGCCAGCGCCACTCGTAGGCTTCCAACCTACGGGCACAGGCATGGACGGGGGCCCGTTCCCTCCCGTACGGCACCGCCTTTGACCTATGTCGGTCCCAGATCTGCCGGCCCAGGGTGTGCTTCCTTTCTGACTCCGGCCGAGTGATCCTCGAGCCGGCCGAGGGCTAAGACGATCCAGCTCACCGCCAGCACTGCCAACACATAGGCTGCGATATCCAACCAAAGCAGGTTCCCGGACAGGTCTGCAACCCCCGTGGCCAGCAACGAGATCCCGAACAAGGCACTGACGAGCTTCCATCGAGGCTCCCGCGCATCGTTCGCAACAACCAACATTCCGACAGCTGTGAGGAACAGTCCTGCGGCCAACACGTATACCGCGGTTCCGTTGATGGCAAACCGGTATGTGTTAGCGGCAGTGAAGTCCGTGGTGAGGCCGTTTTCGAGAGTCCAACGCGCCAAGTCGATCCCGACCAGCTGGGAGAGGTCGATCATTTCAGCAACGATGGCAATAGCCGCACCCGCCATCAACAGATGTCGAGATCGGTGCGTCCCCCTCACGAAAGGAATGGCAACCAGGAGGCCGGCGAAAGCTACCGCCACTGCTAGGTTTTCCCAACGGCCGTACGTCAAGTACCACTCCTCATGAGCCACAGCAACGTCGATGATCTGTTGCGGTAACTTGTCGGCAACAGGTCCTGGATCGCTTAGACCGACATCGAACGCGTCAAGCGCTGCGATCACCACGATTACAGCGATCGCGAAGATGGTGACAAAGAGCGACCCACGGGCAAGCGGGAGCTGCGCTGTCCTGGAAGTGAATCTGGGTTGCTCAACTGGCTCACTTGTATATCTCTCTCATGACGGGTTCGTGCTGACCGGGGCCCGGTTGATCGGTTCACAGGTTATGGGAGTGGTCCTCGCCCTAATCGGACTTGGACGGTTGGGAAACGAATAGCGACACCGGCCACCCAAAGAACCGGGGGACCGACCGCCCTCAACCAACGAAGAATCAGGTGCCCGACCATCCAGGTCCATAGCCGATTCTGCCGCCGGCGGCATCGGCGGGTGTGACAGCCACCCGCTAAAGCCCATCGGGGAGTGCCTACCTTTGTTCGGGAACCTCCGTCTCCTACGGCGAGGCGTGGTGGAACGGTCCACTCTCTAACACCACGAATATGAGACAGTCGTGTGCCCGCGCCGCACACATTGCTTGCACCTCTTCGTCTTCTGATCCCACGCGGAGTGTGAGTGCCTGCCCATCGAAGGTGTATTCGAGGGGGGTGGTCCCGCAGCAGGTTTCGAATATCTCCAAGGTGGTTTCGCCTATCACCTCGTAGGTCCCGCTGGAGCCCACCACGTTTGGTCCTCCGTCGTGAGCCATACGCTGGATGAACCGACCACGCTCGAACACGATGGACACGGTGAAAGTGCCGGTGCCGATGTCTGACTCGATCGCTTCAAAGAGGTCGTCGCTGATCTCGACACCGCGGGCCTGCACCGCTGCGGTGGCATCGTCCATCGTCAGTGCTGTCGTGCTGTAGGTGCCATCGGGTAGCCGTGGGTCGGCCTCCCGTTCCGTAGTCCCGCGTGCGCATCCTTCGGGGATCTCAAGAGCATCGGGGGTCATCGACTCTTTGATCTGGTCGATTTCTGCCATGTATGACGCTGTGGCGCTGTCACTCATGAGCTGGTCGTAGACCGGGTGCAGAGCCTCACGTAGCGACGCAATTTCGGACTCCGACGCCTCGTAGACAGATCCTCCGAGATCGCAGATCTGCCGTAGCCCAGCACTGTCGTCGGAAACCAGGTCAAGGGAGACGGCGGCCGTCTCCGCCGCAGCGGCAACCAACCAGTCCTCGTGCCGGTCATCGAGCCGGCCCAGGGCCTCGGGAGACGCCACAAGGACGCCGAACGCCGGCCAGAACACGACGTTGGGGGTCACGTGACGGGCCAGGGCAGGTCTGCCGGCATGGAACGGCACGGTGTTCTCGTAGCCATCGATGGAACCGTCGGATAGCCCGGCGTCGCGCTCTTCAGGAACCACATCGGTGTGTGTCGCCCCGAAGGCCGTAATCGTGGCTAACCCGATCGTTGAGCGGAAGGCGTGAAAGGTGGCACCCGAGTACGTCTCCGCCCCGAGGAAGGGCTGATCCACGCCGCTCGGAACGCGCAGCCGACCGGCCAGTATCGCCAGTCCTCGAACCCCCAACCTTTCTACCCCCGGGAGCATCCGATCCGGGATGCCGCTGGTCAGCACGGCGCCTTGCAGCGGATAGGTGTCGATGTACATCGGAGCGGTGAGAGCGTCGAAGTCGGTGACGCCCATGGCGGCGAAAGCTCGAGCTCCAACCAAGCCGAGATTGAGGTCCCCTGATGCCACTGCCTCGACGATCTCACGTTCGACGTCCTGGCGCGTGCCAGTGACATCCCACTCTTCGGCAAGCTCTATGCGAAGCTGCCCGTGAGAGACTTCGGCAGCCGAAGCGATCAGGCGCTCGACTTGCTCAGCGGGGAAGCCGCCCGTTCTTCCCAGCCGGAGGGTGACCACTTCGGAGGGCTCGTTCGCCGGTGGCCCCTCAGGTTGTTCTTCAATGACAACCGCAGCCGTTGAGGCTACCGGCGGCATCTCGACCGATGATGTGCCCGTGCCCGCACAAGCGGCCGACACGGTTAGCAGCGCGATCAGCAGGATTCTTCCAGACCAATTCCGAGCCCGTAAGTCACGTGTTAACCCGTCCATGTCTGTTCCTCGCTTAGAGCGTCCACTGTGGTCCGGGTCATCTTCGGAGCGGTCGCTCAAAGCGCGCTCAAGACAGCGTGCCCGGCCCAGGCCCGCGTAGTGAATGACGCGCCGAGTTTCATGCCATCAGCCGCCGGACGGATCGACCACGCCGGCCGCTCTGCCAGATCGACGGGACATCGGGACGCGCCTCGCGAGGTCATGGGTATCGGTGCTCCCGGAGAGTCCGACTGGTAAGGAAGTGGAACATGTCTACCCCCTCGTGTCGAGGGCCGCCGCCATGGCGGCACATCTCGAGATCTACGGTGGATCGCTCAGCTCATGCTCCGTTCGGACTCAAAGATCGCTGCACCCCCGTGCGATCTTCGATCGACCATCTTGAAGGGAAGAAGAGAACGAACCTTGCCTAGCTGCCTCTGAGTTCTTGGAGGGTGGGACAGTCGTTCCCGAACCCGTAGCGGTCACACTCGGTGGCGGTGAACCCACGGGTGAGGGACCCGGCCACCACACCGGCCAATTCGTGGGGGTCGAGGGCATATGCCAGCACTCCACCGGTCTGCGGTGCCACCGCAAGCTGCGAGTCACTCAGGAAGGCCACCCCTTGCATCTGGGTGTCGGCGACGAAGATCTCCTGCACCGGCCTACGGTCCACGACGTCCCAGATGTGAACGAAACCCTCCGACGTGCCAATTGCGAGCAGTCGCCCATCGGGGCTGAGAGCGTATGACTTGGCAGACCCTTGGGTGATCTCCTCCGCCGTTGCCAGCATCTCAAAGGTTTGGGTGTCGAGCCATTCGAGCGAGGCGGCGCCGACACCCAGGAAGTTGCGGATGTTGACGAGGTGCTCCCCGTCGG
Organism: Acidimicrobiia bacterium; assembly: GCA_041744375.1. Taxonomy (GTDB): domain Bacteria; phylum Actinomycetota; class Acidimicrobiia; order Spongiisociales; family ZC4RG35; genus JBGTLA01. The sequence continues at coordinate 21,212 of JBGTLA010000017.1, forward strand.
GCGTGAAAGCCACCAGTGCACCGCCTCGCCAACCCTCGACCTCGATGAGGGTGTGTTTCCAGGTGTCGGTTGACAGTTCGAGGAGGAGGTCGTCCGCCCAGCAGCCGAAGAGGAGTCGGGCACCGTCGGGAACCGCCAACATCGGCGAAGGGGGACACTTCTCGAGGGTCTCCTCATCCATGATCGACACGAGCTCTCCGGTGGCCGCCTCCCACACGGTGACACCTGGTCGCACATTCACGATGTGCTGGCCATCGAGGGTCCACTCGGTACGGAGCGGCAGCATGGCGAACGGGGTGGCCGGATACTCCTCGCATTGGGACTCTCCGTCCGCCAGGAAGTCGATCCCGGATCGGAAGACACAGAGCCCTTCCAACTCGGTCAAGGCATCTCCGGAGTTCAGGTCCCGGACAGTCAGCGGTCCTACCGTCAGGAAGACCCCGTCCTCGGTCACCGTGGGCGGCGTCACCTGTTCCTGACGCACGAGGCGGGTGCCATCGGGCGAGATGGACTGATGCTGACCGTAGAAACCCGGCCACTCGCGCATGTCTCTGGTCTCAGCGTCGATGAGGTACGAGCTCGCCTCCCCCTCCCCGCATAGCTGGGCAACCGCGATCTGGTCCCCAACCCGGGTCAACCCGCCACTGAGCACGAAGCCGTCGCAGGTTCCCACCGCCCATACTTCGCCGCGCGGGGTGGAGTCAAGGAGCCTCACCCGGCCGGTGGTTCGGTCGCTCACCAGGACACGGTCGCCGGCGACCGCCACCCGGCCCGACCCCTGTGCCGGGAAACTATCCAGTTCCTGACCATCGGCCGACGACCATGCCTTCACCGTGTTCTCCCGACCCGAGGTGTACACGGTCTCGCCGTCTGCCGAGAACGCCGAGGCGTGCGCCTCGCCCGGATGCCCGTCGAACTCTGCGACGATCTCTTGAGTGACGACGTCCCACACTGCGAAGGGTCTCGGTCCGACGACGAGCAGGGAGCCGCCGTGATTGAGTAGGTGGACGGAGGCATCCCCAAGGCCGGGATGGTTGGTCCGGGCAAACTGGAGGATCACTTCGCCGGTCGCCACCTCGACCACGAAGGAGTTCTCGGCATCGGTGTAGGCGAAGAGACGACCGTCGCCACTCGCCGTCCAAGTCAGAGCCTGCGGCGCCAGCTCGGTCCATTGCCCCGATTCCAGATCCAGCATCCCGATGGCGGCAGTGTCACCGTCGCAGTCGCCCGAAGGCTGGGCAGTGAAGGCCCGCCCGTCGGCGACGGCGACCACGTCACGCCCACATTCGCCCAGGTCGTACATTCGGACCAGTTCCCCCGTTGCCGCCTCCCACATGTGGATGCCGATGTCGCCCACCGCGTCATCGTCGGCGATGATCCCCGCCAAGACGTGGGAGCCGTCGACAGTGAAGTAAGCGTCCTCGATGAAGGTGCCGCCCTCGCTCTCCCACGCCCACACCAGCTCACCGTCGTCCATGTCGAAGACCTCGAGACGTCCCGGATCCACCCCGGTGGCGACGATCAGAGTCCCGCCGGGATGGAGGTCCGCCCCGTGAAGATCACTGGATGGCCACGTGTAGGTGGAAAGGATGCGGTCGGCAGCAAAGGCGCGGTGCAGGATCGACATCGTGTCGGCCGTCGGTTCGGCGTGATGGGTGGAGGCGACGGCGAGAAGTTTCGCCAGGGAGGGGTCGGTGTCCAGGGCCGCCTCGGCCGAGGCCACGAGCTCACGGGAGCGGGCCACACTGGCGCTGACCTCGGCGCGCTCGGCCTCCGCTTCGGCCCGGACCTCGGCCTGTCGGGCAATGTCGGCCTCTCGGGTGGCCCGGCCAGCTTGAACTGCAGCGATGGCACCGAGGGTGACACCGACCACGGCGAAGGCGGCGAGGACGACCGTCAAGGCGCGACGGCGACGGCGACGGGCGGAGCGTTCCTCCTCGTGGCGGGCCCGGGAGACGTCGTAGAAGGCTCGTTCGTCGGGGGTAAGGGGCGAGGTCTCCGCCCAACCGACGAAGGAGGCGAGACGACTGCCTCCAAGCAGGTAATCGTCGTCCCGAGCGTTGGCCTCCCACTCCCCCATGGCGGAACGGAACCGCCGCCCGAGGATGAGGCTCTCTCGCTGGTCGTCGATCCAGCCCCGGAGACGTGGCCATTCCCGCAGCAACGCCTCGTGTGATACCTCGACGGTGGGAGTGCGTGAGACGGGATCACGATCTCCGAGGAGGAGACGTTCCGACATGAACAGGTCGAGGACATGGTCGAGATCGCCAGGGGAGATGCCCAGCGACTCGAGCTCACCGCGTCTGACCCGCCGGCGAGTGTCGTCGCTTTCCTCGTCGACGGTCACCAATCGCAGCATGGTCTGGCGGGCCGCCGACTGTTGGGCGGCGTTGAGGCCGAAGAACAGTGCCTCTGCCCGGTTCGCCAGCGCCCCGGTCACCTCCCCGATGCGCTGGTAGTCGGAGGCGGTCAGGAGGTCTCCGCCCCGCCGCTCGACCAGCTCGGTCAGGGTGTACTGCAACAGCGGAAGCCCACCCGGCTGGTGGGCGACGTCCTCGACAATGCGATGAGGCAGGCCCGGCTCCCAGCGCAGACCGACCGCCCGAGCCGGAGCGGTGATCATCTCAACAAGCTCGTCCCTTGTCGGCGGCAGCACCGTCACCTGTCCGTCACGGATCAGGCGGGCGATGCGCTCGTCGCCGAGGGGACGGTCGTAATAGTCGGCCCGAAGCGTCGCCAGCACCCGGCCGCCGTTCTCGATCACCTCTAACAGCAGGTCGACGAACTGCCTCTGAATCTCCGGGTCGTCGACGTGGGTGTAGACCTCCTCGAACTGGTCCACCACCAGTAGCGGCTCGCCTTCCCGGGCGAGGCCCTCGACCGAGCCGGCCAGGTCACCGGCGGCTTTTTGGAGATCTTTCCCCGGGGCCAATGCCCGCATGAGCGCGTCCACCGGAGTGGCGCCCGGCGTGAAGGTGATGACCAGCGACCGTTCCAGTCCCGCCACCTCGCCGGAGGCGAGCCGGGGAACGACGCCCGAACGGACAACCGACGACTTGCCGGAGCCTGAAGGGCCCACCACAGTGACGAAGCGGTTGCGCTGCAAGGAGGTGAGGATCGCCGCCTCCAGATCGTCTCGGCCATAAAAGTCGGCCGCATCACCCTCGTCGAACGCACGCAGGCCTTTGTACGGGTTGCGGGAGACGGTGACGTCGTCCAGCGGGGACACGTCGCCTCCCATGGCCACCTCGAGGTGGCGCACCAAGGCCGACGCCGACTCGTACCGGTCTTTCGGATTGACGGCAGTGGCGCGGGTCAACACCTCTTCGATCCCGTCAGCGCTTCCGATCAGCTCGGCGGCCAGCACACCTAACGAGTACCGGTCGGCCGCCGGGGTGGGACCGGTCACGCCTTCTTCGGGGGCTCGATAATGGGGTGCCGATGACACGGACTGGACGATCGCCGGGTCGAGCAACCGTGCCGCGATTCCGAAGTCGGAGAGGTAGGCGTTCCCGGCGCCATCCAGCATCACGTTGGCGGGCTTGAGATCGCCGTGGGCGACGCCCTGGGAGTGGGCGTGATCGAGCGCTGCTGCGAGCTGGGAAAGGATGCGACGCGAAGTGGCGCTGTCGACGGGGGCATCACGGACGGCGTCGGCCAGTGACCCTCCCGGGAGCAGGGCGAGCACCAAGTAGGCACTCTCGCCGAGACGCCAGAAGTCGATGAGTGGAACGATGTGAGGATGGGCGATGCGGGCTATGGTCCGCGCCTCTGCCTCGAACCGTCGCACGAACGACGCCTCGGCGGCTAGCTCGGGCCGTATCACCTTGATGGCTACTTCCCGTCCCACCGACGGCTGGTACGCCCGCCAGACCACGCCGAATGCACCCTCGCCGATGCGGTCCCGCAGTTCGTACCCGGGGAGCGACATCACATCGGGGCGACCGTCCCACCCTGAGCCGGCGTCGAGCCTCAGCTCGGGAAAGTCGGCGGGAAGCCCAACGAAGACCAGCTGAGCGATTCGTTCCGGGGTTGCCATCCCTCGCAGACTCACCTCTCCCAGATGACGGATCTGGAGCCCCGCCGGCGCCGTGGCGGTCACTTCGCGTTCCGCGGCGGACGACACCAGGACCTGACCCCCGTGGCCGATGGCGCACAGCCGTGCCGCCCGGTTGAGCGGCGGACCGAAGAAGTCGCCTCCTCTCTCCTCGGCCTCACCGAGGTCGATGCCAATCCTGACTTTCAACTCCCCGACCTCGCCCCAATCGGTTCGCATGATGCGTGTCTGGATGGCCTCGGCTGCGTCGGCGGCCGCCACTGCGCCGGGAAGTACGGCGAGCACCCCGTCACCCGTATGCTTGAACACCCGACCGCCGACCCGCTCGATCTCGTCGCGGAGGATGGCGTCGTGGTTGGTGAGCGCCACCGCCATGGCCTGCGGAAAGCGGTCCCAACGGGTGGTCGATCCCTCGATGTCGGTGACCAGAAACGCCAAGCGGTGCGTGATAGCGGTAGCGCCCCCAGCCGACAGCGAGTCGTCCTGTTCGAGGATGCGGAGTTCGAGATCCTGGAGCTCGGGCGACGGCTCCACCCCCAGCTCGTCGGCAAGATAGCTTTCGGTGCGCCGGTAGGCGCGAAGCGCTTCCGCTTGGCGCCCCGACCGATACAAGGCGAGCATGTGCTGAGCGCGGAACCTCTCCCGGGTGGGATGCTCCTCGGCGAGCGCCTCGAGTTCGGCAATCAGGTCGGAATCGTGGCCGGAAGCGAGGTCGGCATCGATCCTGAGCTCGACCGCTTCGAGACGGAGAGCTTCGAGACGCCTCACCTCATGCTCAAGGCCCGGGACATCAGTGAGGTCGGCGTACGGCCGACCCCGCCAGCCGGCCAGCGCGCCTCGCAGATCGGTGGACACGCCCTGAGGGTCGGTCGCCACCCGAGACCGAGCGGCAACCACGGTTTCGACGAAAGCGTTGGCGTCGATCTCCTCCGGATTCACGTCGAGGCGGTATGCACCCCGATCGAAAACGACTCTTGCGCCTAGCAGTTGTCGGAGGTTGGACACGTAGGTCTGAAGGCTGGCACGAGTCCCCGGGGCGGCATCCTCTCCCCATATCCCGGTGATGAGCCTCTCGGTCGGGATCGGATTGGGGACCTCGGCGATCAGGAGAGCCAGGAGAGCCCGTTGGCGAGGTCCACCCAATCCGAGGATGGCACCTTCTGCCTCTAACTCCACGGCCCCCAGGACCCGGATCTGCATAGGGAGAACGTACCCCTCGAGGGGCGCCCGCGAGGCCTGGCTTTCGGTCGCTACTCGTGGCATCGGAAGTTCCTCACAGATCGGATTCCGTAGTGCCACCACCATCGTCCGTCCCACTCAAGGGCCACTCAAAGGGGGTGGCGCCGATGCCCCTACTGGCTTGAGGCGATGCCCCAGCTGAAGTGTTTCTTGTGGGACGCTGGGCTCGTCGATGAGGGTCTCGAAGTTGAATCCGTCGGCGTCGATGAAGCAGAGGGCTTCATCCTGGTCGATTCTCTAGCCGCAGCAGACAGGCAGTGTCGCCATCCCGAACGGGGCGTAGCTGGTGGACCTCGACGCGAGCGGCGCCATCGGGACCTGAGCCTCCCCGAGGACGGCGATCTGCGGGGGTGGTTTCGTGTTCCTACCCAGCGCCATTAGAGAGCGTGGACCGCGCCACCATCCTCCACGCCGATCTGGATGCCTTCTACCCCTAGCGGAGTAGCTGCTCGATCCAGCGCTCCGGCGTGTCTCCATAGCGGTGGGCGCGGGAGTCGTGCTGGCGGCCCCGGTCAACTCGAAGCTGCACCGCCGCCGAGCTGGCCGCCATCGTCACCAAGGGCAACTATCGCCTGGTCGAAGCTCGACGAGAGCGCACCATCGACGACGCCTGCGGTAGCCGATCTGGTGGCGAAGGATGTCACAGCCGTCCACAACAGACGACGCCGAAAGACTGGCGCGGATCGCCGAGAATCGGACTCCTCGGGCGAATCGCGGCGAACGACAGTTCGGTTTTGGTACCGCTCCTCGTGCAGTGCACGGGCAATGGTGTAGTGATACATGTCGCCTCCTGGCCTCGGCTGTGCCGTCCCTGTGATGTCACATCCCGCAAGATCAGGGATGGCGTTCAAAATCTGCTCCAGGTCGACTCAAGAGAGCCTCAAAAGAGCTACTTGTCGCTCACGGACCAGCGAGCGAGCAGGACCTTGTCTGCCGACATGGCCCTGCCCTCGGTCGGGAGGCGAGCTTGGATGGCTCTCGATGGGCTAATCCTTCGGCCCGGCCCAGAGGCACTGTGTAGCCACTTGGGTAGCCGTACCAGACCGCGCGGGGCCGGACTTCGGGCGTAACGGTGGCACGCCGTAGTAGCAGCGCGACGCTGCTCGATACGTGCACAATGGGATCACACCCATGTTTAGCCGCCGCCCGTAGGACCGATTCGGCTCCAACCACCTTCGTGTGCGCTGCTTCGCTGGAAAAGCGTGCGTCGAAGCGGTACACCGCAGCCGCGTGGACCACAGCATCACAGCCGGCCAGCGCTGTTGCGACCGACACCGGATCAGTCACGTCCCCTAGGACATGGTCGACGTCCTGCGACACGCCGAGCGCCTCAAATGCGTGGGCGATCCGGTCCGGTGAACGCACCAGAGCCGAACGTCGTGTCCCTGGGCGAGCAGCGCTGAGACGCTATGGGATCCACGAACCCCGTACCACCTGTAACAAGAATGCGCACTCCTCAGCCTCCTGCTCGTACCCCGGCTGCCCTTCGTCCTAGACATCGTGACGATCAGGCAATCTTAGGAAATTCAGGCTGCTGCAGACGGGCCTTGTGTCGGTCTCGTTGCGAGCCTGTCGGCTGGTGGTCGACAGAAGCGACGTCGAGGAAGATGGGAAGATCAAGCTAACCCCCGGAACGGGTCAAGCGGGAAATCGTCCGATTGGGAGCCGAATTAGGAACGACGATTGATCACCACGTGCCGGCCGGGACGTCGTGTAGCAGGCACCGGCCGCTGCACTCGATTAAATTGGCGGCGGGTATGAAGCTAGGAGGCTCAGATGCGGCGCGTGGCCGGAATCGTTTCACTGTTGTTGGTGGTAGCCGTTGTCCTGCCGCTAATGGCCCAGGAGGACGGGCCTTTCGAGGATGTCCCGTGGAGCGACCAGTTCGCCGGAGACATCTGGTGGCTGTCGTCGGAGGGGATTACCCGCGGCTGCAACCCGCCCGCGAATTCGTTGTACTGCCCCAACGGCGCCGTCACCCGGGGGCAGATGGCGGCGTTCCTGGTCCGAGCTCTCGATCTGACAGCTTCCGGCGAAAGTTTCGCTGACACGCAGGGCCACGTTTTCGAGGGAGACATCAGGCGGTTGGCGGAGGCAGGAATCACCCGCGGCTGCAACCCGCCGGAGAACACTCTGTTCTGCCCCGAGGACAGCGTCACCCGAGGGCAGATGGCGGCGTTCCTGGTCCGAGCTCTCGGTCTGACAGCTTCCGGCGAGAGTTTCGCTGACACGCAGGGCCACGTTTTCGAGGGAGACATCAGGCGGTTGGCGGAGGCAGGAATTACCCGAGGCTGCAACCCGCCGCAGAACACCCGCTTCTGCCCCGACGATCCGGTGACCAGGGCCCAGATGGCCGCCTTTCTCCGTCGGGCGCTGGGCGGAGTAGTTCCGCCCATTCCGGGGTCGACGACGACCACCACGACGCCCGTCTTCGAGGAGTTCGATCCGATCGTGATCGACGGTAATGGCAACGATACGGTGGCTGTGAGCGTCCCCAACGACGTTCCCGCCCTCGCCGACATCACCCACGACGGGTCGGCCAACTTCGTGGTTTGGTCGGTCAACGACCAGGGAACCGAGCTACCCCTGCTCGTCAACGCCATAGGAGTGTACGAGGGCAGGAGGAGCCTCAACACGCAGTGGCACGAAATCAACGGTTTCCGTCCGATGCGGAACATGAGGGTCGTCGCCGACGGCAACTGGACCATCACGGTGAGACCGGCCTCGGCGGCACAGGCCCTGAGCTCGGGCACCATTGCAGGTGAGGGGGACGACGTCATCCGCTTCGCGGGCTCGTCCAACACTCTCGACTGGACCTACGCCAACGGGCCGAACCTCTACATCACCGCTTCCACTGCCAACGGCTCCTTCCCGACGACCAGCCCGATCCTGGTCGACTCTTTGGGGCAGCCGGCAGGTAGTGTCGCCATCCCGAGCGGGACGGTGTTGTTGGACCTCGACGCGAGGGGGGGATCCTGGACCCTGAGTCTTCCTTAGGACGCCGATACGCGGAGGTTGGTTTTTGTCCCACCTCCGCGCCACTATGGGAGCGTGGACCGCGCGCCGAGCTGAGGCAGCAGGATGTTCGTGGAGCACGAGTCTGCGGGCTCTCGCGGCCCATGGCGTCGAGGACCGATGGCGCTTTACTGGCTTCGATGCACACCATCCCGTAACGCCGTCGTGACGGTGTGAGTCGAGGATGGCGTCATGGCCCACGAGAAGAGCTTCGGGTGATCGAGGGCGGCGGCGTTGTGGCCGCAGAAAGCAATGCGGCTCGCAGGCTGGCCCCATCATGGGTGGTCAACACACTTGCCGTCCTCGGCATCATCGGTCTCAGCACCGGCGCGCTGGCAATGGACGACGGGTGGTGGGCCCTTATCTGGGTCGGCTATCTGGTGATGGGGACGCTGATCCTCCGCCGGCGCCCGGAAACTCCATCGGCTGGGTCCTTCTCGCCATTGGCCTGGCCTGGTCAGTGGCGATGATCGCCTTTTTGATCCTCGACCGGGTTGCTGACGCTCCTGGCTCTGTCTGGCTGGAAATGCTCTCGTCGATCGTCGGTTACACGGCCTGGATCCTTTTCATCCTGATTCCTGTGCTGTTTCCATCCGGCAGACCGTCTGACCGCTTCACCCGCGCCTTGTTCATCACGCTGATCCTGGTCCTGATAGGCGTGATCGGGGCCGAGCTCATCAGCCCCGATCCCAAGGAGCTGACCGGGATGACCAGTCCGCTGGCTGTTTCGGGACTGGCTTGGTTCGCCCGGTTCATGCTGAACGAAGGATTCATGATCGTGCCGGTACTGCTCGTTGCCTCGCTGGGCAGCCTCGTGCCCAGATGGAGACGGGCCGAGGGCGTAGAACGTCTTCAGTACAGCTGGTTTCTCGCCGGCCTGGGGATCGCCATCATCGGATTGGTCGTCACCCAGCTGCTTCCCGACGACGGCTCGTTCCTGGCGTTCTCGATCGTGTTTACGTTCTGCCTCCTGCTCATACCGGCATCGATAGCGGTGGCGGTCCTTCGCTATCGTCTCTACGAGATCGATCGGCTGCTCTCGCGGTCTGTCACCTATGGACTGGTCATCGCCATCCTCGGGCTCATCTACGCGCTGGGCGCCGTGTGGCTCCCCACGCAGCTCCTCGGTGACCAACCAGAACTGTTCGTAGCGGGATCCACGTTGCTATCGGCCGCCCTGTTCAACCCATTGCGACGCCGGATCCAACGTGTGGCCGATCGCCGGTTCAACCGATCGCACTACCGGGCCGAGATGGTCGTCAACGACTTTGTTCGGGATCTCCGTAACCGGCTCGACTCAAGCGAGGTCACCTCGTTGATGACCGACGTCGTGGCCGACACGCTCCAGCCGGCGACTCTGGGCCTGTGGCTGAGGGACTCACAACGACGTCGCGACTGATACGAAGGTACACGGTAGCCCCTTCGGCGGATATGACGTCACCATCGCCGTCTCCCCGTGTTCTCGGGAAACCCGTGAACGTTTCGTTCCGCTGTGAGGCAGAAGCGCCGACAACTCCTTCACAGATCGGTCCGGCCCCGTGCGTTCTGGTTCGGCTATGCAAGTGGCTACATGCCTTCGTCAGTTTCCGCACCGGAAAGACGCCTACTCTGCTTGCCGCAAGGAAGTCCGAGGTCAGTCGGCTGCGATCCACTTTTGCCTGTGTTCTGGGTCGTGGACAGTGCGCCCTGGGTTAGTCGTTGTGGCCGGCGCGGGCTGGTGGGAATGTCAGGGTGCGGGCCACTACTTCTGATGCGACGTCGATGAGGTGGCGGTCGTGGGACCAGGCGTGGGCCCGGAGCACTTCGACGGCGGACCCGGCGTCGATCCCCATCTGAGTCATGACCATGCCGGTGGCTTGATGGAATGTGTCGTGGTCGGCTGGCTGGTCTAGGGAGGGAGGCTGGTGACTGAGAGAGCCGACGACGAGTGAGGCGAGCTCGTCTGCGATGTGTTCGGCGTCGGCGAGGGTCTCAGGGGTGATGATGCCATGTCGGTCTTGGAGGTTGAGCGTGGCGAAGGTGGTTCCGTCCACTCGCCAGGGGATGCCGGCGATGGATTGGTAGCCGAGGGCGTCGGCCTTGGCGGAGAGCCGGGGCCATGGGTTGGTGCGGGAGGGAGCGGTTTCTGCGGTCTTCGAGGTCCCGGTCACTCCGGCGTCGAAACATGGGCCCTCTTGGAGGGTGAACTCCCATTCGTCCACGCTGCGCGCGTCGTCCGACGAGGAACACAGGAGGACCTGATCGGAGGCTCCGAAAAAGGAGATGCTGGCGTCGCTGACGCCCAGCAGTCGGGCGCAGTCCGCGGCCAATGACCTGGGTAGGCCGGATTCGTCCCACGTAGCGAATGATTCCCGCAGAGCATCGAGATCGGTGGGGCTGATCATCGGTTCGCTCGTTCTTCGATCATCGAGTTCAAACCAACCAGTTCGAGAAGTCGGCGCACCCGCGACGACGGTTCTCGCAGGGTGATCGTCTCGGAACCGTGCCCATCGACGGCGTTGAGTAGAGAGCGCAAGCCGCTTACGTCCATGAACTCGAGATTGGGGAGCAGGTAGACGATCTTTCGGGGATGGCCACCGTTCCTGCTCGGATTGTTGTAGGGCTCGAGGTGCTGTTTCAGTATGGGGCCGGTGGCGAGATCAAGTTCGCCTCGCACCTCGATCACCCAAGCGGAGGGATCTTCGCTTCTCACCGAAACGCCGAAAGAAGGAGAGTAGTAACCGGATGAGCCTGCTCTCGATTCGGAATCTGTGTGGATCATGTCCTGGCCCTCCCTAAGGGGTTGGGGTCCGCCAGGATCTAGAGCAGACTCGTTCGGTTGCGCTTGCTCGTTCGGTTGCGCTTGGCCCACTCTACGGGCTTATGCGCACTATGGGAAGAACGGGAAAACCAGCCCTAATCTACAGAAGTGAGCTGGGGTGGTGTCAGCTCCCCCGAGACGATGGCCGTGGCGATCTCTCGCAGCCGCTCGTTGTTGTTGCGGGCATATTCCCGGATGCGACCGAAAGCCTCGTCCATGGTGAGTTCCGCCTCCTGGGCGACGATTCCTTTAGCCTGCTCAATCACCACCCGGGTCTCGAGAGCGGTCTGGAGCTGGGAAATGAGGGTCCGGTCGTCGAGGGTCAACCGGGACTGGAGAATGGCGATGGTGGCCAGGTCCGCCAGAGCTTGGGCGACGGTCAGGTCGGCGTCGGTGAGATCTTCGGCGTCTGTCAGGAACAGGTCGAGCGCCCCCAGCACCTGGCCGCGGAGGCGCATCGGAACAGCCGTGACGGCGTGGAATCCTGCCAGGAGGGCCGCCTCAACAAACTCCGGCCATCTCTGCCGAGCTTCGGATTCGGTCAGTGGACCGGAATGCACGGGCAGGCCGGTACGAAACGCCTCTGACCCCGGACCGCCCTCGTTCTCCAGCTCCAGCAGCTCTACGACATGCGTCGCCTCACTGCTCGCCGCTGCCACCCTCAATCCTCCGTTCCCGTCGGTCAACAACAATCCCGACTGAGCCACATCCAACAGGTCCGTGCAGCTGACCAGGAGTTCATGGAACAAGTCGATTACTTCGAAATCCGATACCAGCGTGTCAGCCATGCTGATCAGCGCCGCTGTCAAGCGACCCTCTCGTGATGCCATGGGGTACAAGAATACCGGTTGAGAATCGTGGAGAGTTGGTGGAGCAGTAACAGCGCGTTCTGCCCGCAAGTTTTCAAGTTCTCCTATTGTTGAATCCTCTGAAATGGCGGACCGCACTTCCCGCCACTCGTCGCCGGTGCGGCGATCCTGCTTGGCTTTGTCGGGGGAGGCGCATTGTCGACGGACCCGCGGTATGGCCTGGCTCTGGGCGGCGGTCGTCGCGTGGTGGAAATGGCTCGCCGGTGCTTCGATCAGCCTCTTCTGGAGTGTCCCGCATCCCGATGGAGGGCGCCGTTGGTCCGACCAGGCTCTTCGGTGGCGGTCTCTCGCAGCTGCCGGGTCACGTCACCCACACCGAAACGTGCGATCGGCTCTCGTTGGTGAACGAACTGGGGTCCCAGCCGCCCCACCGCTCACGCAGCGTCAGGCCGGCCAGGCGGGCCATCAGGTCGAGCTCGGACGGCCACACATAGCGGAAAGGCGCCGACAACCTTTCCACGGCATCGCCGTCGATGGAGTAGTGGTGTGAGTAGACGATCTGGGTCGGGATGTCGGTGTACCCATCGAAGCCGACGTGGGTGGGGGTGACCGTGAACGCCTGGACCGACTCGCCCGGAGGCGGCCGGCGCAGGTCGGGGACGGTCACCTCGATGACGAACCGCCCGCCTGGCTCGAGATCATCGGCGACTGTGCCGAAACAGGCCACCTGGTCGTCCTGTGCTGTGAGGTTCATGATGGTGTTGTACACCAGGTAGACCAGCCGGAAGGCGCCCTCCACTCGGGTGGTGGCGAAATCGCCGATGGTGACGTCGATCCGGTCGCCTCCTGTCTTCGCCCGCAGTCGTTGCACCATCGCCGGTGAGATGTCGATGCCGTGGACTGCCAGGCCGACCGGCGAGCGGGAGGGCTACCCGGCCGGTGCCGATGCCGAGTGCGAGGACCGGTCCTGCCCTTGCCTCTTCGGCCAGGAAGGCCACGGCCGGATCGAGGACGGCGGGATCGAACATGCCCGCCGATGCCTCGTCGTAGCCGTCGGCGAGTCCTTCGCCGAAGTGGATCTCGGTCATCGCTCCACTCTGTCCGGAAGGCGGGGACTTCGCCAGTTGATATTCAGCGGCATCGACCGGCTCGGCCGGCTCAATCGAGAAGGACCAACCGCCAGACCCTGCCAACCACCTTCTGTCGATCTGGTCTTACCGCGTCGGGAGTCTTGTGACATGGTTCTCTCCGCGTGACCTCATCGCATTTCGGGTGTCAGCTTCGCGATGTAGGGGAGGGTCCGATAGCGTTCGGTGTAGTCGAGGCCGTAACCCACGACCCAGGTGTCGGGGATGGCGAATCCCAGATAGTCGATCGTCACGAACGTCTCGGTTCGGTCCGGTTTGTGAAGCAGCGTGCAGGTCTTGAATGAGGCCGGGTGACGGGCCTCGAGCAGGCGCTGCAGGTAATTCAGTGTTCGGCCGGTGTCGACGATGTCCTCGACCAGAAGCACGTGCTCCCCATGGATGTCCTGGCGGAGATCCATCAAGAGCCGTACCGAGTCCGGTCGCTCGTCCTGGCGATCGCCGTAGCTCGACACGGCGATGAACTCCACCCTGTGGCTGACGTTCAGCCTCCGGGCCAGGTCGGCCAGGAAGATGAACGAACCCTTGAGGACTCCGACGAGCACCAGCAGATCGACATCTGAATGATCCTTATCGATCTGCCGAGCAAGCTCTGTCACTCGCTCTCGGATCTCGGACTCCGAAAAAAACTCAGGTGGCGCTGTCATTGCCTCGGCGCCTCCGGTTCAATCGGATTATTGGGATCCGCCGTGGGCGTGCCGTTGAACCCGCCTCGCGATCAGTTGACCACGAAGGTGAGCTTGACATCAACCTGGTACTCAACGACCTGCCCGTTCTCGACCTTGACCTTCTGGCCCTGGATCCAAGCCTCCCGGATCGCCTGCACCGATTCTCCGGCCTTGTTCACGGCCTGCTGCACCGCGTCCTCGAAGGACTCGGGTGAGCGTGCTGTGAGCTCTATCACCTTGGCCACCGACATCCGTATCTCCTTTCGACGGCCTCAGCATGACCATTCCGCGGCGGACGCTCGGAGGACAGAGGCGAAAGACCTCACTGCTCGAGCGGATGGCAGGGTCCGCCGCCCATGCCTGCTTGCTCGCAGCACCTCGAATCTCGAGACCCATCAAGGATCTGCTCAGTGACTGGGCCTGACGAAGCCAGGGGTAGTCGTTGGAGAGCCGATCGAGGTGCTCCCCGATGTTCTGTTCCGCTGGCCGCCTCGTCGACAGGCGCGACCCGGGGTGCCGCCGCCTCGGCTTGTGCGGCGGCCTCTAACCTTGATTACGGCGAATCGCGGCATGACATTATGTCTCAGGGACCTCTCACGTACCGGTTGCGGATGGCAGCGCACCAATCACCGGAGGAGGAGAGCGACTGCAATACTCTGTCGGCTCTCACAGACCGCCTCGGCGCCGTAAGGCTCGTAGATAGATCCTCGCCGTCCTGCTCGGTGTCACGGTGGCCGGATGCAACCCTGAAGCGAGTGTGCTGGGGCTCCTTCAGTTCGCTGAGACAGTCGACCTGTACTTCAACTCGGGTGATTTCGAACGGGATCTGGTCGAGGCAGTGAACTTCGCCGATAAGGTGCTGGGCTCCGGAGGGTTCGCCTCTTTGGCTACGAATCTGGTGGCGGGGGACACCAACGGCGTCCGGGACGTGTTCGTCCACCAGTATCTTCCCACCCGCCTTTTCCTGCTCTCGGGGACTTCTTCGTCGACGTCGACGGCACCACCTTCGAGGACGACATCAACAAGATCGCCGCTGCCGGGATCACTCGGGGCTGCAACCCGCCGGTCAATGACCGGTTCTGTCCCCACGACCCGGTCACCCGAGGTCAGATGGCGGCGTTTCTCGCCCGAGCCCTCAACCTTCCATGACCCGCCACCTCAACTAGGCCCTCGGAACACTTCGCCAACACCATCCTGACTGGACGAAAGCTGAAACGGGCGGCGGACCCGCCGGGGTTGGAAGCCCGCTCAGTGGAGAGTCCGCTATCGGTGTTCGCTCCGCGGCGTGTCATCGGAGACGCCCGACTCCTCGAGAAGTCGTCCGGCTCCTCTAGGAGACAGGGGTCGACCCGATTACTGGAAGCCCCCAGAGCCACGTTGACCGAGGTACGGCTTCGTCAGATAACTGTCGCGATTCGCCGGATTCCACCGGCCCGACAACGTGGGGTTATGCACTCTTAGCCCGCCGCAGGATCGCCGATTCCTGTTGATCCGTTGGTTGTGAGTTTCGAGTCTCACCCCCGGAGCGAAGAGACTCCTTCTCTCGCCAGGAACTTCGGCCGTAGCGAGAGCTCGCCACGGCTTGGTAGCGGTGGCGGTCAGGATGCCTTTGAAGCGTATTTCCGCTGGGCGGCTTGTTTGGACACGCCGAGCATGGCACCGATCTCGGACCAGCTTCGGTTGGCTTTGCGGGCCTCACCGATGGCAGCGGTGAGCTCGTCCTCGATCTCGCTTCTTCTCAGCGCCAGGTCGGCAATCGTACGGAGCACGTCGGTGTCGGAGACTCTCAAGTCGGCCGGATCGACCTGGTCGGCCCATTCCTCGAGGGCTTCTGCTCGCTCGACGCGTGTCTTGCTCATCGCTTCCACCACCCTTTCGGAAACTCGTCGCAAGCGGGCATTGCGTGGATGACCGCGGTGCCCTCGTCATGTCTGACAACACCGACCTCGAGTGGCGCACCGGAGGGCGATGGCCCGATGAACATGGTGGCCGCGGGGTCGTCGGCGTCGTAGGCTCGCCAGAGATGTCGTCGTGCGTGAAGCATGTCTTGGTTGAGGACCCGGGGTCGAGAACGACGATACTTGCATGCCTATCGCAATCCCGTCCGAGTGTTCCGGTTCGATGATCTGATCATGCTGAACGGCGCAGACGAGACGGGCCGACTCCTGGAGGTGGTGTCGCAGGTGCGAAGGCATCGAGTTCATCGTTCACGCCATGCCCGCCCGCCACAAGCTCCTGAGGTGATGCAGATGCCCCGTTCGGTCCAAGAGATCCTCGACCCTGCCGACGAACTGGCGCGGCGGTTCGAGGAATACGAGCCTGATCCTGGTGACGAGGAGCCGGTGGCGGAATTTCTGTTGCGGCGGGCGGCGCTGGAACGAGTTCGTAGTGAGCGCCATATCGTTGAAGCTTGGTCACAGCCGCGCTCCGAAAGTCTCGGTTGGCTATGGACACAACCGGCGCCGCGGCGAGCTGCCTTCCTTCCCACCCAGCGGGCGGCATAATGCCGGGATCTCGTCAGCTGCCGCGGTTTCGGGCGCGTAGCACGATGTCGTCGATGTGGTGCGAAGAAGAGGCGGCCGGACGGGGTCGCTTCTCGTGAACCTCTATGTCCCATGCCGGTGAGTCGGTGAGCGCAACTGCGAAGTCGACAACCGGTATGTACGCATCTGGGTCGAACGGCTGGCTGTGGGCCGGCGTGTCGACCGACGCACTCGGTGGCTCGGGATCGTGGCCTACAACCAGCAGAGTGCCACCCGGAGCAACCGCGTTCAGCAGGTTGCGAACACCGCGGGCATCGGGTGTGCGGGGAATCGATGCGTACTGCGCCGACACGAGGTCGAAAGCCTCGGCTTCGAATGGATCGAGTGCGTTCGCGTCAGCGTGATGGCACTCGACGGATAGATCGCGACGCTCGGCCTCGTCGGCGATTCGGTCCAGCGCCCGCCGTGAGATGTCACTCGCAGTGACGCGCCAGCCTTGCTCGGCCAGCCAGAAGGCGTCGCCGCCTTCACCGGCGCCGACGTCGAGTGCGCGGCCGGGAACGAAGCCGTTGATCTCCGTGACGAGTGTGCCGTTCGGGTTGCCGCTCCACATCTGGTCGCCCCCGTAGCGATGATCCCAGTCGGCCTCGTTGGCCGATGGTCGGACCGCGGCGCGCAAGTCTTCGTGGGCGAGACTGAAGCTGATCATGGCACCGACTCGGCTGCCGTCAGCGGCGGCGTGCAACACCTGCTGGCTCGGATCGGTCACGTTACCGGCGGCGTAGAGGCCCGGTACCGCCGTTGCCCCGGTCGCGTCCGTCTTTACGGAGTCTCCGAGCCCCGTCGGGTGCGGCGCTGTTCGAAGGCCGAGCGACAGGAACGGTTCGGCGCGCACCCTGAACCGGGGACCGACCACGACCGCATCGGCGTCGATGCGTTCGTGGTCGGCCAGCTCAACCGCCGCCACATGGCCGTCGGCAGCCGTGACGATTCGGCTGACCTGTTCGTACACGATGTCCACGCCACCGGCTCGCAGGGCGTCGACCTCGGAGCTGTCTACGTCGACAGAATCGTGGAGCACAACGGTGAGCTGTGCGCTCAGTTGACGGAACAACGTGGTCGCGTGGAGTCCCATCGGGTGGGTGACGATCTGGACGAGGCGCTGGTGGCGGACCTCGAAGCCGTGGCAGAACGGACAGTGGATTACGTCGCGTCCCCATTGTTCGGCTAGCCCGTCGATGTCCGGGAGTTCGTCCACCATCCCGGTGGCGGCGAGCACCCGACGAGCGAAGATGGAGTGACCGCCCACAACTTCGACGCGGAAGCGGCCGCCATCCGGCCGGGTCACACGACTCACCCTACCGGCGATGATCTCGCCGCCGTAGCTGCGGACCTCCTCACGCCCAACGGTGGTCAGCTCCGATGGGAGGTGCCCGTCACGACCGAGGTAGCCGTGCATTTGGGGGGCGGGGGCGTTGCGCGGCTCCCCGGCGTCGACGACGATCACGGACCGGCACTGGCGCACGAGCTGGAGTGCGGCGGCGAGTCCGGCAGCAGAACCGCCGACGACTGCGACGTCGCATTACCGCTCGACTGTTTGATGGGCATGTTCAGTCATGGCTCGACGATACAATCCAGAGCGATGAGTGCAAGACGACTTGCGATATTCGCAAGATAATTGGAGCGCGATGCCCGAGCTAGGCGAGATCGAAAAGGTGGTTCGGACCCGGTTGCGCAGTCTTCGGAACGCGTTGGGCCTTTCCCTCGACGAGCTCGCCGCACGCACCAACCTCAGTCCCTCCACCATCAGCCGGGTCGAGACAGGCAAGCGGACGATTAGCCTCGACATCCTGCTGCCGCTGGCAACGGCCCTCCAGGTCGACCTCGAGGAACTGCTCGATGTCCGCAGCGACGACGATGTGGTCATCCGCCCGACGCAGAGCAGCTCGGGCGCGCGCACGACCTGGGTGCTGAGCAGACCAACCGGCAGCACAGTCGCCCTCAAGATGCGACTCGAGCCAACTCCTAGGGCGGAGGAGCAGCGGGTCCACCCAGGTCACGACTGGTTCTTCGTCATCGAGGGGCGGGTGCGCTTGTCGCTCGGCGAACGCGAGATCACCGTCGAAGCCGGCGAGGCGGCCGAGTTCGCCACCATGACGCCGCACGGCATCGCAGCCGTCGACGGCCCCGCCGAACTCATCATGATCTTCGACCGCGACGGCCAACGCGCCCACGTCCATCACCAGACCGGGGCCCATTCACTGATGTAGCACGCGCCGGACTCGACGTCGCCATCCACCAATCGACGACCTCTATGGAGCTCACTCGGGTGGCGGACCGGACCCGCGAATCCGTGGCAGGCTACCGTCATCGGGTACTTTGCTCACACGGAGGATCGATGGTCGACTACACCAACCGGGACACCGCGACCCGGGTCATTACACCCGATACGCCCAACGAGTGGATCATGCTGCCCGGGGTCGCCGTCTACGTGAACGACCATGAGCCGGGCGAGAGCGCTGAACTCCACACCCACGATGAGGACCACATCCTCGTGATGCGCTCCGGTCGAATGCGCTGGACCGTCGATGGTGAGACGGTCGAGGCCCAGGCCGGCGACGTGATCCTGGCTCCGTCGGGGGTCGAGCACGCTTTCGAAGTGCTGGGCGACGAGACCGTGAAGCTGCTGTGTGTCGAGTCACCGAATCCGGAACCGGAGCGAGTCGACGACTAGAGGCGGGGAGATCGCCCCGGCTTGCCTGTCCCACCTTGCTGGCTAGTCGAGTTGGACCCTGCCGAGCACTGTGCGAACCGGTTTGGCTCCGGGAACACCAGTCCGACGCTCGCCGAACTGGGAGGAGTGGATTCCAGACGAGGGAAAAGCGAGATCGACCACATCTATCACGTCGATTGGAAGGCGGAGGAGTGCCCACTTCAGATGATGAACGATTCCCCTTCCCTCTTCGGTGTGGTGCCCGACCCACAAGCCTTGGACCCCATCAACGATATGGCCGGCCATCTGCCGGAAGCTTTTTCGTCCGGTTCGATAACGGCCGGTTCGATATCACCAGCGACAGCCGGGACGAGCCGTCCTGTACCGGCACCTACACCCTCCGCACCAACCGGATCTGGTTGCGCTCTGAGCGCGGCTGGTGGTGTGGCGAGAACTAGTTCTTCGACTCTGGGTTTGAGGTTGAAGATGTTGAACTGCGATTCATCGGCGACGACTTCCGCGGCCAATCCCCGACAAAGTGGTCTTCACCTCACCTCCCTTGCACCGGGTCGGGGGTTAGGAATCGGCCCCGGGAGCCGTTCACCGGTTCAGGATCGTGAACCGTTTGGAGTGTTCGTCTCGACCAATGCAACCATCATCTCACCAAGTCTCGGTAGGTGTGCTTTCGCCTGACTTTTCCGTAGGGGGCGGGTGGGCAACATGCCAGAAACGGGAAAGCCGGGTCGACCGTGTTCCGTTTCGGGCAATTCGCTAGGGTTGGGAGGTGCAACGAGTGTGCGGTTCCTGTGGGCAAGACCCGGGCACTGGAGCCTTCTGTCAGCACTGCGGTACTCGGCTGACCGATCCGGGAGACACGCCCTCCCAACCGGACGAGATCCGTCCCCCACCGCCCCCGCCGCC
>JBGTLA010000018.1:0-16154 GCA_041744375.1 Acidimicrobiia bacterium
TTCCGATCCTTCCCTTCTCACCCGAACAGTCGTTTGACCACTACGCCAGCCACATCCTCTACGCCCTGGCACAGCTGCCCGCCGTCTACCTTCTGGCAACGAGACGTCCGCTGCCAAGCGGGGTCACGGCATGACAGCCAGACCGGACAGCTTGCCTCTGGCGGTTCGTCACCAATTCACGATGAGATCCGTATAGTCCGTGAATCTCCGGCGGGCCTAGGGCAGCGAAGTTCCCCCGAATCGCTGGGGCGAGACGACACCCCGCCAGCGACCTCACCCAACATGTCCGGCAATGCGCTACCTGTGCCGGAGCGTATATGTCGGTTCTCTCGGTCGCCGGGACCGACTTGCCTTTAGGCTCGTAGTTGGCCGCCAGAGAAGGAGTCAGGTGATGCCAACTTTCATGGACGTTCACACTTTGGGTGAGGGGGTTTCCGCTGCTGATGTAGCAGGCGCACATGAGGCCGATCTGGAGAAACAGACCGAGTATGACGTCAACTACCGCAAGTACTGGGTGAACAAGGACGGGACGAAGATCTTCTGCCTGGTAGATGCTCCAGATGCGGACACCGCGGTGAAGGTGCACCGGGAAGCGCACGGACTCGTTGCCGACGAAATCTACGAAGTGACGGAAGGCGGTTAAACGGAGTCCCGGGACATCCGGAACCTTGCCGGACGTACTCCGGCAATAAGCGAGAGCGGCGTCGGTTTCATCGTCGCCATCGAGCAGGAAGCCGACGCATTCGCATCTCAGCTCTCATCCCACGATCGGCGGAGCCCGACCTCAGGGATCTGAAAACGTCGGGTGATGTCGCGACGTTCGCTGACCGCCTCGGAATCGCGCCAGGCATCCTTGTAGGGCGCGTTCAACGTGAAGGTCGGTGGTCTACAGCCCCGAAAGTGCCGACGCCGGACGATGCCCGATGTGCCCGGTATCGCCGCGAACGCTCAGTTTTAAGCCATTCGAGACGTACTCCCAAGCGACGTTCGTGTGAACCTCGCTAGCCCGCCGGTGGCACGTCACTGATTGCCGACGAGCGTGGGAGTCCATCGGGTCCGATATCGGCGCAGAAAATTGGCCGCGCCGTTCAGGGAGGGTTCCACTTCTTTGCCCTCCAGGTGCTCACGGTAGACAGCTTCAATTGCCTTGTCCTTGTCCCAGGAGGGCAGGTCATCGATATGCCACCGCCACATGGGAACCCCAATGTTTGAAGCCCCATGGTTGAGATCTCTGGCGTCAAAGTCCCCTCCTTTGTACTGCATGCCGTGCATGCCGTAGATCAATGGATTGTGTGTGAGCCTGCGCGACACCGTCGCCGCCAACCAGCCGCCCGGCGTCGAGCAGAAGTACTTCGACGGTGTGCGACCGCATGGGGGATGGTGTATGGCATCGCACGGCTCAATGCGGCAGGAAGGATCCCGCCGTCGGTTCCGGCAGACCGCACAGAACTACTACACGACGCCATCCAGACCATGCGGGACGGTTGGCAGGGAGACGGCACCTGAACGATCACGTGGCCGCCATCCCCGCCGCACCCCTCGCATGTCAGGGGAGGGCGGGTGTCAGCACGTGGTCGGCGCCGGGCATGAAGGTGGCAGTCAGATGGGCGTTCGACACCAGGAAATTGTTCCCATCGTTGCCGGCGATGTCCCGGCACAGCAGATACAGATCGAGGGCCTCGCCGGCGGCGAGCTCGAAGGTGGTGGTGGTCGAGAACGACGCCGAGATCACATTGCCGCTGATTGGGGCGGCCGCCGCGAAGGTGACGTGGGCACCGAGGTTGGACGCGGTGCTGGCGGGGTCGTCGCTGAGCCAGCAGGCGAAGGAGCGGTGCTGGGTCACAGTCGTCCCGTTGCCGACGAGGTCGCCTCCGCCCTGGACCAGGACTGCGCCGGCGGTGGTGCCGGGAGCGGTCACGGTGACCGTCTGCGCCTGGATCACCCCGAACCCGCCCGGGAAGCTGGTGGTGGAGTCCTCGGCGTTGTGGAAGAGGACGCTCCTCAAATCGGCGGGACCGTTGCCCTGGAGGGCGGCGGCGTTCTCGGCGGTCTCGGCCGAGGCCGCAGCGACGACGCGGTTCTCAGCGAGACGGCGCATGAAGGCAGCCATCTGCTGGCGGGTGACGTTGTCGGAAGGGCAGTACTCGGTGTTGGCCGGCGGGTTGCAGCCCCGGGTGACGTCGGCGTCGGCAAGCCAGGTGATGTCGTCGTGGAAGACGTTGGAGTCAGGGACGTCGGTAAAAACGTCGGAGGCGATCACTCCGAGTGGCGCCGCGATAAGTACGGCGACGATAACGGCAATCACCGTGGTCCGCCGGGTGGTGGGTCGAGGCATGAGGGCCTTCCTGTCGGACCGCCCCCCTAGTCGGCGGGCGGCGAGATCACAGGACCGTGCGGCCCCGCCCGCCGGAGTGTATGGGCCGGGGGCCAGGTCCGATAGGAATTCTTTTCGTTCTGTGAACAACAGAGCAGTGGGGTCACCGGGGTACGAGTTTGGTCAGGGAGAAGAGATCTGCATCTCTGATCAAGGCGTGATTGCACAGTGACGCTGAGGAGGCTTTCGGCGCGTGCCCGCATGACTGCCCCTCCACGGGTGGAGGAATTCAGCTTGACGAGTACGGCTCACAGCCCCAATCGCCAACAGGAAGTCCCCGATTGCGTCGTGAGGGACCCGGGTCTTCAAGATGAGACCGACCACCGGAAAGGCGATGAACATGCCTCCGAACAGGACTGAGGCGAGGGTGGGGGACTCGCCTGGGACCCCTCGGCCGAAGAGCTGGGGGCTCCGCGTCTCGGGGTCTTTGGGCCGCCGCAGGCGCGGTCCAGCGTCACTGGAGGAGGGCGCCCGGACGCCCGGGACTGCCGCGAGAGCGGTTCCCGGCCTTCTCGGGTGTCCCGGAGATCTTTGTGAGTCAAACTAGACCCATATGGTCTTGGCAGTGTCGCTTGCCTCAACCTCCCAACGGTCTGAGGTGTGAATAGGTCCTGTCGGTGGGGGTGTGGACGCGCGGGGTGGTAGCGCCCGTTTGGGGCGGAGCCTCGATTCGGGGTTGTGTGTTCAGGCGGCGGCGGGTTCGAGGGTGACTTTGTGGCCCATGGCCTCCAGTTGGGCGACGAGACGCTTCTGGCGGCTGTCGCTGCTGCGACGTTTGTCGAAGTAGTCGGCGCCGAGGTCGGTGTAGGTCTCCCCGGTGGACAACAGGTGCCAGGCAATGATCAGGATGCTGTGGCCCACAGCGACAGCGGCCCGGCTCGGTCCGCGACGGCCCCGGATCCGGTGGTAGTGGGAGGCCAGGTAGGTGTCTTTGCTGCGGGCGGCGGCGTGGGCGGCTTCGACCAACGCGATCCGCAGCCATTTCGACCCGTGGCGGGTCCGTCCCGAGCGGTGCTTACCGGCCGATTCGTTGTTGCCGGGGCACATGCCCGCCCACGACGCCAAATGCCCTGCGGTGGGGAAGCGGGACATGTCGGTGCCGATCTCGGCCAGGATCACCTGGGCGGTCCGGTTCGAAACCCCGGGAATCCCGCACAAGAGCTGCACCGCCGCCTCGTCAGGGTCCAGGAGCTTTTCGATCGTGTCTGTCAGCTCGTCGATGGTGGCATCCGCCTGGTCGATACGCGCCAGCATCGCCCGACACAACAAGGCGTGATGATCGTTGAACCGCCCCGCCAACGCCGGTGGGTCGTAACAAGGGCAGCAACTCTCGTAACGGAACCCGCTCGAAGAAGGTCCTGACTGATGTGGGTGGTCAAGTCCTGAGGCGCCTGTAAACGCCTCAGGACTTGACCTCGATCGCCGGCCTCACCGTCATTAATTGTTGCTGTCATAACCGCTCCTCACGTCAGGGACCTTCGTCACTCCTTACGTGGAGTTCTCCGGGGTTGGACAGTGTCTCGGCCGTTGGCCGGGTCGATTGCGAGTCGCCGGTAGACGTTGTAACGACGTCACGGACGCCTTTACCGCCCCGCGCTGAGCGAGGCAACAGCCCAGCCGTCGACACGACTCGCTCACCCCCGTTCGACACCTGCCGGGCGAAGTCTGAATCAGCAATCCGACTTGTCCCGTGCGGCCCGAACAGCCAGCAAGTTCGCCCGCCACTTCAGCTCATGCCCGCCGCCAGCGCATCGACGGTCATCTGAGCGACGTCAGCTGACCCGCTGTGTCCGTGACCCCGCTCCCCCCGCCGGTTTGACACCCGGCGGGCGAACTCGGCCTCGGCCGTTCCCCCCGGCACTGTGCAACTACGGCAGACTGCCAAGTCGCCAGCCGCTTCGTAGTTCAAACCGCCAGCCAGCGCATCGACCAGGATCTCTCCTGGGCGTCTCCGCCGACTCATCGTCTCCTGGTCTTCTTCGTTCGTGTTGATCTCCTTGGACTCTTTTTTCGTCTGTCGCTCGTGTTCGGGTCCGGGTTGGCTCATAGCTGCCCCTCCTCATCTGCTTCCGGATCAGTGGGCTTGTCGCCGTCGAGTTCGAGGATCTGGACGCGGCCCCTGTTCAGGTTGCGGACCAAGCCCTCTTCCATCCGGTGGTCGGCGACCGTACGTTGAAGTCATGTCCCACGGTGCGCCTCGGGCCCGAGGTTGGGCGTAGGCGCGGGCGCAGGAGGACGCTCGGATCGACCGGGGCATCTCGCCACCCGAACCAGATGCCCACTACTACCCTCATAGGCGCCCAGCACCATGGCCGGTTTCAACTAACTAATCGAGTCTCCGATAGGGCCGGATGGTCCGTTGCACATGGACCGTGAGGAGAAGAAGCTCGTGTCTTCCAACGAGCCGAAAACGACAGATATGACCGACCCTGAAGGCCTCGTCGGAGCCCAGTTGGCCGAACTCGCCCGGTTCCCCGATATGAACCCCGGGCCCGTTTTGCGCCTCGGGCTCGATGGAACGGTGCTGCGCGCCAACACCGCTGCCCTCGACCTCCCAGGTGGCGACGGGCTGATCGGGTCGTCTTGGTTGGAGCGGAGCGACAGCATCGATGCGACGTCGTGGGCCCGTGTCGTCGACGAGGGCATCTCCCTTAGACACGAGACCGAACTCGGCGCCGCTTCTGTCCTTTTCACCTACGTGCCCTCACCGGAGGACGGGGCCGTGTTCGCGTTCGGCGCCGACGTCACGGCACTGCGCGAGGCCGAGCGCACGGCTGCCGAGCTGGCACGGTTTCCCGATATGAACCCGGGACCGGTCGTGCGGACTGACTTGGATGGGAGGGTGCTCCTGGCGAACCGTGCCGCTCGCGACGTGCTCGGGGACATCACCGGTGCCTCCTGGCTCGATGTGTTACCCGAATGCGCTGACCGCTGGGACGAGATACGCGGCTCGGCGGATATCGTCCATCTCGAGACACGTCGAGACGAGCGGGACTTCGTCTTCGCGCACCGTGTCGATCGCCAAAGCGATCTCGTGTTCGTCTACGGCACTGACGTCACAATCCAAAAGAAGACCGATCTCGCGCTCCGCCAGTCCGAGCGGATGGCCACCCTGGGCACGCTGGCGGCCGGTGTCGCTCATGAGCTGAACAACCCCGCTGCTGCCACGCGCCGGGCGGCGGATCAGCTGCGCGATGCGCTGGCGCGACTGGAGGCGGTGCACCTGGTTCTCGACGGGGTGGGGCTCGACAGCGGTGGCCGCGACACGATCCGCCGACTCGATGAGCAGGCACGATCCACATCCAGAAAGACGAGCGGTGTCGATCCCGTGACACGGGGGGATCGCGAGGCTGTGGTCGAGGACTGGCTAGAGACTCGCGGTGTCGCCGACCCGTGGGAGCTGGCGGCGTCGCTTGTGGAACTGGGCTTCGACCCGCCATCGCTGGATACCCTTTCCACCCACCTAACACCAGAGTCCCTCACCCCCGTGCTCCAGTTCGCGGCGGCAGCATTCCCCGTCTACCGGCTCGCCCACGAGATCGGCCAGGGTTCGGCCCGCATCTCTGAAATCGTCGGGGCCCTCAAGGGCTACTCATACCTCGGTCAGGGTCCCGCCCAGCTGGTCGACCTCCACGAGAGCCTCGACAACACACTCGTAATCCTTCGGCACAAGCTCAAGGCGGGTGTCGGCGTCCAGCGCGCCTACTGCAGCGAGCTCCCCCCAGTGCCCGCCTTCGGCAGCGAGCTCAACCAGGTGTGGACGAACCTGCTCGACAACGCCATCGACGCGATGGGAGGCACAGGAACGATCACGATCACCACCAGCCACGGGGACGGGCAGGCGGTCGTCACGATCACCGACGACGGCCCCGGTATTGGCGCCGAGCATCTGGGACGGGTGTTCGACCCGTTCTTTACGACGAAGGAGCCGGGCCAAGGAACCGGGCTCGGGCTGTCGACCAGCTATTCGATCATCACCGAGAACCACGGAGGTGAGATCGGAGTGGCCTCACGCCCCGGCCACACCACCTTCACCGTCCGCCTACCCGTCCAGAGGGCATCCGAGCAGGAGAAATCATGGCCAAACCCGTCATCATGACCATCGATGACGACCCCGAGGTGCTCGATGCGATCGAGCGCGACCTCCGCCGCCAGTACAGCAGCGACTATCGCGTGCTCAAGGCATCGTCGGGCGCTGACGCGCTCGTCGCGACAAGAAAGCTCAAGCAGCGAGGCACACCGATCGCGCTGTTCATGAGCGACGAGCGGATGCCCCAGATGACCGGCACCCAGGTCCTCACCGAGGTTCGCCAGTTGTACCCGTCCGCCGGCCGCGTACTCCTGACCGCGTATTCGGACACCGACGCCGCCATCAAAGGCATCAACGAAGCGGCACTCGACCACTATCTCCTCAAGCCCTGGGACCCACCAGAGCAATCGCTGTACCCGTTGCTCGACGACCTGCTCTCGGACTGGTCGGCCAACAACGTGATGCCGTATGAGGGGATTCGCGTGGCCGGAGCGCGCTGGTCCGCGACCAGCTTCGACGCCAAGCAGTTCCTATCGCGCAACAACGTTCCGTACCAGTGGATCGACATCGAACAGGACCCGACGACCCGCCACCTGGTCGAGGAGCTGACCGGTGATAGCACTACCCTACCGGTCGTATTCTTCCCCAACGGCGATTCGCTCGTCGCCCCGACAAAGCACGCCCTCGCAGATCGAGTCGGGCTACAAACCCGAGCGCTGCAGCCCTTTTACGACCTCACGATCATCGGCGGTGGCCCCGCAGGCCTCGCCGCCGCCGTGTACGCCGCGTCGGAAGGTCTACACACTCTGCTCGTCGAGCAGACCGCCCCGGGCGGACAGGCCGGTACCAGCTCGCTCATCGAGAACTACCTCGGGTTCCCATCCGGCGTCAGCGGCGCTGACCTCGCCCGTCGTGCTGTCACGCAGGCACGCCGATTCAGTGCCGAGATCCTCAGCGCCGAGGTGGTCGCCGTGCGACGCCAGGAACCCTACCGAGTGGTGCGCTTCGAGGACGACACCGAGGTTTCCTCAAAAGCGATGGTCATCGCCACGGGGGTAGCGGTGCGCGAGCTCGACGCGCCGGGTGTCGCTCAGCTCACCGGCAGGGGCGTGTACTACGGCGCAGCCATGACCGAGGCCGCCACCTACCGCGACCAGCCCGTGCTGATCGTGGGCGCCGGCAACTCGGCCGGCCAGGGCGCGCTCTTCTTCTCCCGGTACGCCAGCCACGTCACCATCCTCGTTAGGGGTGAAGGTCTGGCGGCGTCGATGTCGCAGTACCTCATCGACCGCATCGAGGCGACTCCGAACATCGAGATTCTCACCCACACTGAAGTCGGAGAGGCACGAGGCACCGACAGCCTCGAGGGGGTCACCCTGCGCGACCGCGACACCGGCGAGCCAATGCCGATCGACGCCTCGGCCATGTTCATCTTCATCGGGACGAGACCCCACACCCAGTTCGCCGAAGGTCTGGTGGAGTTGGACGAGAAGGGCTTCGTGGTCACGGGACGTGACCTGATCCGCGACGGTCACAAACCAAGAGGATGGATCCTCGACCGCGACCCGTTCCTGTTCGAAACCAACGTTCCTGGCCTGTTCGCCGTTGGTGACATACGCGCCGGCTCCAGCAAGAGGGTCGCATCCGCCGTCGGAGAAGGCTCGGGCGCAGTAAGCATGGTGCACCAATACCTTGAAGCGGTGTGATCGACAACGATGCAACAGTGGCGCACCTAGATTTCTCGAGCATCAACTCGAGATGTCGTCACGTCCAAGTAGCCCCAAAACCGCCCTCCCCCATAGTCCAGCGAGCCCGAGAGCACCTCCCACTCACCCAGCAGTGGTCGTCTATTCGGATTGCCCGCTTAGCCCGCGGGGGAGGTGTCCGAGGTGCTCCCACAGTTCGTTGACGATGCGGAATCGGCGCTGGGAAGTCGCCGGAGTACCTCGATGACCTCGGGGCGGGCAGTCGGCGACGGCTGTAGCCAGGATCTCAGAGCGGTCCGCTCCACGGATATCGAACGCTTCTCAAACGGCTTCGACGATTTCGAGACGGGTTACGGTGTCGGTCTTCATTTGCATTTCGACTCCAGTTTCAACTCTTCCCTTACGTTAGGGTAGAGTATCTGTGAGCGGGGACCTCTGCCAAAACCATGCCTCTGTTCCCCGCGAGACCTGCGTTCTCGAGAGGATTGTCGTGACCGACGAGCATCATCAGATTGGCGCAGTGGCCGACCGGGTCGGCCTGTCGTTGCGCACCATCCGCTACTACGAGGAGATCGGGCTGGTCCAGCCGTCGGGCCGGACCGATGGTGGTTTCCGCCTCTACACCGAGTCAGACATCGAGCGGCTCGGACTCCTCAAGGCTCTCAAGCCGGTGGGAATGTCGCTCGAGACGATGGGCGAACTCCTCGAGTGCGCCGACAAGCTCAACGGAGCGGAGATCGATGATCCCGGCGAGGTCGAACACCGCTTCCACGGTGTGCTCGAGTTGGCGCACCATCGCTGCGACGAACTCGAAGAACAACTGGCGGCGGCGCGTCGTGCCCTGGCCGGTCTGGAGCGCCATCGGGTTGCAGACAAGTGACCGTTGTCGCCATGCCGTGACTCCGTCGCACCCCACACGGTTTCCGAGGTATGAGCCGACACTTCCGGATCCCCCGCCGATCGGACCTGGTTGTCGTCTACTACGGCGTCGACGCCCACCACCACCAACGCAGCCGCCAGGATCCCTGCCGCCCGATGTGCCGCCCGATCCGGGAGCCCGGTGTCCTCACCAACCGCAAGAAAGCCGAATCAGAAGGCAAGATCCCCTGCCCCGACTGCTGGGCAACCACCGACGACGAGAAGTGAACCCAATGGAACAGACCCAGACCCACCCAGAAACGAGACAACAACTACGAGTCGTAGTCCACGCCGTCTTACCCCGAGAGCCCGAGGTCGTATTCGACTACCTCACCCACCTGGAGAACAATCCCGAATGGAACTGGGCGGTGACCTCGACCTGGGCGCTAACCGACGGCCCACCACGGCATGCGGCGCAGTCGACGCCGTTCGGTGCGGTCGTCGACTTCGGTGGCTAACAGTTCGGCCAGATAGCCGCGGTGGGTGAGCTGGTCTCGGGCGGCGGCGTCGGCCAAGGCGGTGATTTGGGTCCGGACGGTGGGCAGACACAGGGTGGTGGCTGCCGCCACGATGGCAGCTTCGGCGGCTGGTTCAGTCAGGTGGGTCATCGGGATTCTCCTGTCAGCAGCTGGTCGTAGACCGAAACGGAGGGGGCGGGCCGGTCGTAACGGGCCGGGGCGCCGATGGGGATCACCTCGGCTGGGGGCCGGACATCGGCGTGACGTCGAGCCTCGGTGGTCACTACCGCTGGGTCGACGATCCCTGCCTGGTTGGCCCCCGTCAAAGCTTCGATTATCGATTCGGCGGGGAGACGCCGATGCTCCAACAGCACCTCAATCAGGGCCCGGGTGCCCCCCTGGTCGCCCAGCCGGCGGCGGGCCGCGTCCCAGAACCGCTGATGCTCCTCGGTGAACACCTCAACGGTGCGGGCTTGGGCCAGGGCGGTGGCACCGAGAAGAGCCCCCGGTTTCGAAACCCGGATCTCCAGGTAATGATTCAACGTCAACGTCTCGGTGCCTTTGTGCAGGGCTCGTCGGTGCCGGGCCACCACCTTGTTGCTGTCGGTCACCTCGAGATACTCGGCGCCGAGGCGCACCGCCACCCGCCGCCCCGAAAGCCGGGCCGGCACCGAGTAGTAGGCCTGACGGACACAGATCCGGGCCTTGGTCCACCCGGCACACCAACTCGACGGCCACGTCGAAGCTGTCGGCGAGCAGGGCCCCAAGATGGGGCCGTTCCAGCTCGAAGTGCTCACCGACGCTGACACGGCGGCCGCCAACCAGATGACGACCCGAAATGACTCGGCTGTCCTCTGAGGCGTCGGCGTCGACCACCAGACGGTTCAGCTCATCAACGACGAAACCACGGGGACGAGAAGCAGCCAGCGGCGACGGAACCGGCCGATCTCGCCTTCCACCCCACCCTTCTCATGGGCTCCGTCGGGACCCGGGAGGCAATAGAACGAGTCGAACCCGTAATGGGACCTCAACGCCACGAACTTGGGGTTCTCCCACCGCTGACGTCCCAACAGGACCCTGAGCACAGCCGGTCTCAGGTTGTCGTAGCGGATCCTGGTTGGCACCCCACCGAAATAGGCGAACGCCAGGTTGTGGCCCTCATAGAACGCCTCGCCCGCCTGGTTGCCGAACACCCAATGAAACGCTTTCCCCGACGCCGACAACCGCATCACGAACATCCACAACCGAGTCCACGTCCCCTCCAGCCAGGCGTAGAACTCCCCGAAGTCGACCTCGCCCTCGGCTCCCAGCTCATGGGTCTGGGGCACCGCCACCTTCGCCGACCCCGCCACCAGTTCGGCTTTCACCACCGCCACATGGCGGCGCACCGTCGACTCCCCAATCCGGGCCCCCTCCTCGAACACAAGCCGCTCCCACACCCTCCGAGCAGTATGCCGCTGCTTCTTCGGCGCCTCCAGATCCGCGGTCAACCAATCCCGGATCGTCTCAGCCCACGGCGCAACACCGGCGACACACGCACCGGTGTCTTCCGTACCGGCGGAACCGCCGACGCCAATGCCTGACGCACCCTCCTCCGATGCACCCCATACCTCCTCGCCAACCCCCGAATCGACGCCCCCTCACGGTCATCACGACGAATCTTCTCGAACAGCTCCACTCTCGACATCTCCTTCTCCTACCTCGGCGAGCCTCAGGCTGAGGCTCACCGAGAGTAAGGAACGCCGGGTCGGGGGTGGGGCCAAATCAAACGAGCACAACCGCCCCAAGTGGGGCCAAATCAGATTGGCATACCCAACCACTTCGCGTTCGAGAAGAACCAACTCTCCATGCTCGCCTGGCAGGCCTACCGCAACACCCAAACCCAAGCTGTCTTCGCACCCCACCAACAGGCCGCCTCCACCGACCCGCCCCTCCAACAAGTCGGCTAACCACCCCCCAACCCAGCCCACACCCCCGCCGCGACACCGACGCGGCCGCACCCACCCTCCACCGGGCCGATCACCCCGTCCGTCTGTAACCACCGCCTCATCGCCTAATCTGGACCCGACCGGCACGAACACGCGGCACCCGACACGAGTTTCCAACCGCGTTCTCAACCCATCCCGTATGCGTGCCTCGGGCAACAGAACACGAGCTATTTCGCCAGAGTTATTTGAGACAGGATACGCCCACATTAGACTCCGTAATGGTGGGCCTGATCAGGGAAAACGCCAATCTTGCGGGTGTGGTGAAATGGTATCACACGAGCTTCCCAAGCTCGGCGAAAATCGCTCTGACCAGGGACAACGTGTCGATTTCGCCAGAGTCATTGCCAGGGTTTCGGAAAAGCCTTCTCGCTATCCGGTTATATAGGAACGCAACTCGTCAACGGTAACGGCGGCGTTAAGTGTTGATGCGACGGCCTCCATCACGCGCTCTCGGTCGCGGGGCTCGCAGGCGGCCCAGGTTTGTTCTTCGTCCGAGAGGTCCCCCATCCAGGCGTAGTGTTTCTGGAGTCGGCGTCCGAGATTTTGGAGGTCGGGCGCTGGTGATGTCAGCAGCCCTATTCCTTCGTCGTCCCAGTCATCTCGAGTTCGAAGCCAGTGCTCCGGCTCGAAGGGTTGAGCCCCATCAATCGGTAGTGCGCCTCCCAGACCGTGTCCGTCAGCCCAGATCTTGAGAATGGCGACCCGGCGCACGACATGGCGGTCGAACTGTGAGTGCGGGGAGGTCGAGGCACTCCATACCAGGTCATAAGCGTCACGTGCCGTGGAGCGTCGATTCAGCCGGGCAATCTTCTCTGCGAGCATCTCCGCTAGCGCCATTGCGGGCACGGATGGAAGGTCGAAGTGGTACCGGCTGTGAATGCTGGTTGCCAGGAGTTCGCGCCAATCGGGTTGCAGCCAAACCAGTGGGCCGATGTCCACCTTCATGGTCTGTGGGGGCGACCCGAACTCGCTGTCAACCCGTATCTTCCAGCGGTCTCCGTCATGTCGACGGTCCGCAGAGAACCGGAATGGGCCGAGCTCGGCACCATCGAGCGTCTCAGCCAGGAGACTGGCCACCGTCTGCCGGTCGTCACTCCGACTTATGAGACCGAAGTCGAGATCGGTCGAGAATCTGCCCGACTGGCCGGCGATCAGTTTGCGAATGGCAGTGCCGCCTTTGAACACGGCCAAATCAAAGAATCCGACCGCTTCGAGTCTGGTGAGAAGGAAGTCCTGGGAGATGTCCAGGATGGCGACGTCGAGACCTACATTGCCCGCCGGCGGCACGTGGCGAAGCACGTAGCCTTCGGTCAGTCGATGGGCGAAGTCACTCATCGGACGCCGGGGCGCACAGGCAGCACAGTGTCAACAATGTTCCACCGCGGATCGAACCGAACTGGATCGCCACGCGGGCCGAACCACACCACGCCTCCACGCTCGATACGCAACGCTTCGGTGAGTTCGGGTCGGAGATCAGCGGTGAGATATGCCAGCCGGACAAGAGTGGATGGTCTCCTGTCTGCCGCCTCTTCGGCGACACGCGAAGGATCACAGTCGGTCAGTAGATCATTGAAGGCTTCCAGGATGGATTGCCATCCGCGGACCGCCGTCGGGTTCGCTGCAAGATGGACGAGGACAGACTCAAGCTGGTGGACGGGAACGTCGCCGATGACTGAGGGCTCAAGCTTCGGCGCAAAAGACGTAAGCCGGTACTTCTGCCTCAAACTACGCGTGAGCCCGGGACTCAACTGTTTGATCTTGGGCATTGCGATCTCGTGGCGGTCTGGCGGACGATCGGCCACGTCCCTGAGCCACATTGCAGATCGCAGGGCCACTGCCACCCCGTTGGGCTCCGGGGTCGACATGAGCACTGCCTTGAAGGTAAGAAAAGGGTCCTGTCCTGAATGGGATCTCCCTCGTCTTGCCGGGACGAACTCCCAGACTCCATGGACCCCGGTGGGCAACAACCAGCCCTTCTCCGCCAACTCTTGAATGATCCGGCTCGGTGCCGAAGCGCCTCCAGCTTCCTCGACCGCTGCGACGATGTCAGCAGTTCGGACCAGGGTGAGGTCCTCGAGCTCAAGGTGAGCAGCAACGGGCGCAATCCACGCAGGCAAAGGTCTTGTCACAGTGCTCATGATTCTACACAAATCATGTAGAACTATAGACCCTGTGACAAGTAGACGCTTTCCTGGCCGCGACCCGCCCCCAAGCCATTTCACCGTGCGAGGTGCCGGACCGGGTGTCTACTTCGATCGAGTGCCGTATCCAGTCCCGTGACTTGACCCTCCGCCGAACGGAGGGGTCATGGGTGAGGCTATCGTCTTGTCTCACATGTCGCACGGACAGGTGATGTGAGCCGCGACACCTCCGATCGAGGTGACCCGGTGCGTCGTGTTGGGAAGCTGGAGAGGGAGAACGCCCGTCTCCGAGGATTGCTTGGACTAGACGAGCGTCCTACTGACGGGCATCTGACCGCCTGGACACCGACACTGTTCTCTCATGCAGCTGAATTGGTCGAGATCGACGACGACTCGAGCGAGGAAGAGAAGGTGGAGCTCTTACGGGCTCTGTTCGGTGCCCGCTCGGATGTGTTCGCTATCCGATGGGAGAACCTGTCGACGGGTAAGAGCGGGTGGGTTCCTGCGGTGCGGGGTGGGTGGTCTCGGTCGAAGTCGCGTAAGGAGTATCTGTCCCTGACCGACGACGTCCTTCTGGCTCATATCCGTGGAGACGACACGGTCGGGATTTACCCGCTCCTCCCCGACGACACTTGCGCCTTGTTGGCCTGCGACTTCGACAAGGGGACCTGGGCGCTTGACGCTCTCGCCTACTTGGATGCATGCCACGCGAATGGCGTACCCGTCGTTCTGGAGCTGTCACGGTCCGGGCACGGTGCTCATGTATGGGTGTTCTTCGACTCTCCTGTTCCCGCGGTCGAGGCCCGAGCGATGGGTACCGGTTTGCTACGTCAGGCGATGACCATGCGAGCCGAACTCGACCTCGCCAGCTACGACAGGTTCTTCCCGTCTCAGGACTTCATTCCCAGAGCCGGGTTCGGCAACCTCATCGCCCTTCCGTTGCAGGGCGGGTGCGTTGACCGAGGGACTGGTGTCTTTCTCGATCCGACCACCATGCGCCCTTGGGCTGACCAATGGGCATTCCTGTCGTCGGTGGGTCGCCTCACCCCTGATGCTGTGGCGTCGTTGGCTCGCACCTTGAGACCGGTCGCGGCGGGGCCGGACATCACCTTCGTCGACTTGGCCAGGATGGAGGGACCCGACGTCCCTTCGACAGTCAGAGGACGTCTTGGTTCGATGCTCGCCATCGAACGCTCCGGACTGCCACTAGCGGTAGTTGCCGCCTTCAAGCACGTCGGCTCGATCTCGAACCCCGAGTTCCATGAGAAGCAGCGCATGCGGTTCTCGACCTGGGATACCCCCCGTTTCATCCGGTGCTACCGAGAGGACCTCGAATGGATCTACCTACCTCGGGGCCTGACCGAGCGGATAGGCGAATTGGTGGCAGATCTGGGAAGCAGGCTCGACCTGGCTGATGACCGACCTGATCCCGCACCGCTCGCCCTTCGCTTCCACGGAAGCCTCCGATCCCAACAAGAGGCGGCTGTAGCCGACCTCGCCGGCCACGAGCAAGGTGTTCTCGTCGCTCCACCGGGCGCCGGCAAAACGGTCATCGCTGCGCGTTGATCGCTCACCACGACGTGCCCACGCTGGTCATTGTGGACCGCAAGGAACTTGTCGACCAATGGCAGTCGCGTCTCGGGGTCTACCTTGGGCTCGGTCCTGACGAGATCGGCCAGATCGGTGGGGGCCAACAGCGGGTCTCGGGAGTGGTGGACGTGGCGATGATCCAAAGCCTCGTCAACCGCGACGAGCCGTCCATATTCGACACCTACGGCCTGGTCGTGGTCGACGAGTGCCACCATATCCCGGCGGCTTCATTCGCGGCCTGCGTTGAGAAGGCTCGATCGAGACGCTGGGTCGGCTTGACCGCTACCCCTTACCGACGTGACAAGCTCGAAGGGATAATCTGGCTGCAGTGTGGGCCGACACGCCACGAGATCGCACTCGATTCGCTGGAAGGCTCCGAACTCCTGCGACGAGATCTGGTGGTCCACACAACCGACACGGAGGTATCCGACGACGACGCCAGGCATATACACAAGGTGTTTGCAGCGCTAGTCGAAGACGACCAGCGCACCTCTCAGATCTGTCGGGATGTCCATCGGGCGCTCCGCCGGGGGAGGACATGTCTGGTGTTGACCCAACGTGTCGCCCACATCGACGCCATCGTTCAAGACCTTGGGGAGCGGGGTGAATCCGTCCAAGTCCTGCGCGGTGGCATCGGCAAGCGCGCTCGCGCCGAAGTGGCCGCTGCGCTCTCCCAACGCGACGAGGGTAGGGGCGTCGTTCTGGTCGCCACCGGGTCCTACATCGGTGAGGGCTTCGACTGGCCCGATCTCGATACGCTGTTTCTCGCCTTCCCGGTGGCGTTCAAGGGCAGGGTGGTCCAGTACGTCGGCCGGCTTCTCCGCACCCAGGAAGGCAAGCGGGATGTCGAGTTGCACGACTACGTAGACGTACGAATCCCCGTCTTGGAGCGGATGCACTCCAAGCGCCTCCGAGCCTACCGGACTCTCGGTTTCGACGTGCGCTAGGG
>JBGTLA010000019.1:0-23951 GCA_041744375.1 Acidimicrobiia bacterium
GCCACTCCCGCTCCACGCCTTGGCGGCCACTCCGTGAGCGGCGGCCGCCACGCCCAGGCAGCCGGAGGCACCGCCCTTGGCGGGTGCTCCAAGCCATTGGCCGATGAGGGTGTCCGCACGCCCTTGCCCCGAAACGAGGGCCGGATAACGGGCCATGGCCTCGCGAAGCGGGACGAACCGGGGGTCGTTGGCGAGAGCCGAATATGCGGTGGCCATGGCGCGCACGCTGGTCCGCCATACTGGCGCCCCACATCCATCGATCCCGGGAGGGCCGACAACCGTATCGCTCACGTCGCTCATCAGCTCCCCCACCTGTCGTTGCAGAGGGTGACCGGGATCGAGATAGGAGTCGAGGGGCCACCCCGCGGCGGCACAGGCTGCCAGCATGGCCGCATGCTTGCCCGAACAGTTGTGGTACCTCGGGTGCGGCTCGGTGTTCCCGCCGGCCGCCAACCGGCGATCGGCGGGTAACGAAGGTCGGGCGGGAGGACACCGCAGTAGCGACTCGTCGACGCCCGCCCGGGCCAGGATGTCGAGGACGAGCGCCACGTGGACAGGGTCGCCGGCGTGACTGGCACAAGCAACGGCGATGTGGGCCGGCTCCAGCTGGGCTCCCGCCACGATGGAGACGTGGGTCTGAAAGGGCTTCGCCGCCGACCGGATGTAAAAGGGTCTGTCGATGTCGCCGGCGAACATGAAGAGAGAACCGTCACTCCGCACCACGGCAGCGGCTCCTTCATGGAACTCTTCGTCGAGACCGGACCGCTGAACAACGGCTAGGACAGAGTTGAACAATTGGTTCCAGCCATCGACACCAGTCCTCCTGCCAGGGACTTAAGGGACGGGCGGATAGGGACGGCTGCAGGAACCGGAGCCGCTCTACCGGGGGCGCTCCCTGGCCTGGCCGGCCGTCTATCCGCGCGTTCACTTTGCCGAGCTGCAGGTCGGGTATCCATTGCTATCCAACACCGTCCTGGCACGGTTCAGGCAGGAGCGTCGGCCTGAGCGAGTCCTCGCTTGTACCGGTCGATAATTTCCGCCTGGAGCCGGTCGATGACCATGTGCAGACGTCCCCGCTGCTCAGAAACCACTCCCTCGATATCGGCCAACGCGTCTTGCAGCGCGATGAGCTCCTCTTCGGACATGGTGGTGACGCGAGTCATGGCGTCGGCGTCCAGTATCTTGTCGACATCACGGCGACCGGTGATCTCGGGGAGGTCAAGCTCCACGCTGAGGTGCCTGCTACTCCCGCTCTGGCCCCCACCCAGCCCGGACGACAGGATGTCGGGGAGAGCTTCCATGAGGGTACGCGTCTCCAGGCCCCGGCGACGACCCAACTCGAATGCGAC
Source organism: Acidimicrobiia bacterium (assembly GCA_041744375.1). GTDB lineage: Bacteria > Actinomycetota > Acidimicrobiia > Spongiisociales > ZC4RG35 > JBGTLA01. Next base: position 1,350 of record JBGTLA010000019.1, read on the forward strand.
CAGATCCAAACGGCCGTGGAAGAGCCGGCGGTAATAGGACAACTGGCGTTCGAGTTCCTCTGCCAGGTCGCGACGCTGGCGAAGCGAGTCGAGGTCGGCGGAACCGAGGTCCTGGCAGAAATCCTCGGCGAGCACCTGGTCGATGCGGCGGCGATGATGTTGAGTCACGACCCCAGCGTAACCGCCAACTCGGGAGACGAGGAGGGCACGGTTCGGTCAGAAGCAGGCAGACGCCAGGGTCGGGTAAGGGTTGACGGCAGCCGACCCCCGACCGCCGGGATGGATCTCGAAGTGGACGTGAGGCGAGCCCCCGACGGCATTGCCCGAATTGCCGTTGTAACCGATCGTTTGCCCCCGGCCCACTCTGGCTCCGTTCGAGACCGCCCAATCGCTCAAGTGGGCGTAGTAGTACCCGGTTCCGTTGTCGGCGCTGAGCCACACCGTCTTCCCGCCCAGCCCTCCGCTGCGGATGGACACAGTTCCGTTGGCGACGGCGAAAACAGGCTCATTCCAGGCCGCCATCATGTCGGTTCCCCTGTGTGAGCGACCCCCGGACCGGGGATAGCCCCACGAGTCGATGAAGGACGTGCGCCCGGGGGTCATTGGGCAGATGAACCCCGAAGTCGCCTGTGGGGAGGCACCCGCGGCGGCGCCGGCCCGACCCTGGGCCAGGGCGGCAGCACGGGCGGCAGCGGCCGCCTTCTCCTGCTCATAGGTCCGATTGAGTTCTTTGCAGCGCTCCGACATCTTGGCGTAAGCGGCCTGGGACGCGTCGCGTGCCTCTTCCTGGCGTCCCACCGCGGAGAGTTTTTCAGCCTCCACCCGGCGCAAATCGGCCTCCACCTCGGCCAATTCGACTTGGAACCGGGTCAGGTCGTCTTGCAGGGCCACCAGGGCCCCGAGGGAGGCCTGGTCGTCCGCAGAAGCAGCAGCCAGCATCTCTGTAGTCGAAATCGCCTCGCCGACGTTGGCGACGGACAACAGCACACTCGGTGTGCTGGCCGCTCCCCGCATGTACATCTCCACGGCCTTTTTTTGGGCCGCATCCGACACACCTTCCATCTGTCCTTGGTGGGTGCTGATGGCCCCGGCGATGTTGGCCTGGCGACGCTCGACTACCGCAACGTCATTGGCGGCAGCTTCGAAGGCGACCGACGCTTCGTAGAACCGGTCCTGGGCCGCCCGATATTCGGCCAACGCCTGTTCGGAGTCGGCGCAGGCCGCGTCGACCTGTTGTTTGGTGACCGAGAGCGCCGAAAGGGGGGCGGACAGCACCAGGGCGGCGGCGACGAGCAGCGACACTCGGCGGGCAACAGAAGTTCGTCGCATGGATACCTTCAGGATAATCCCCCACCCTGGGCGTCGGCCAGTCAGAGAACGAGACGAACGAGTGGAAAGTACAGGGCGGCGGCGAGCAGGGCACCGTCGAAGCTCGCCAAGTAACCGGGGACGCGGTCGGTGAGCGACAGATTTCCTGCCCTCAGGAGCGAACCGAGCCCGCGACCGGCAACGAGCGTGATGGCTATCCCCAAGCCCACCAGCAGGTAACCGGCGACATCGAGATCCCAGAAGAAGGCGGCGGCGACCGCCGCGAGGATGGCCGTGATGGCGGTGACAGTGAACGGATCGAGGAACGGCACGGCGACCAGCCGCTCGACCACCAGACCGGCTGCGGTGGCGATCACGACCGTCAGCACGAAGACGTCCATCGCCCGGGGATCGGGCGACACCGCACTTCGAGCCAACACCAGAGAAGCGGTGGCCGCCGCAGCGAGTATCCCCACCATCACTCCGGGGGCGAGGCTGTCGACGGATCGATGACCTTCGAAGCCGACACCCCACGCCAACACCACGATCACCGCCATTGCCACGGCCACAGATATTCCAACCACCCCCAGGGTGTGGGGGAGAGCTGCTCCGGCCACGACGGCCACGAGTACCCCTAGGGCGGGGAAGGAGCGCGCCCGCATATCCATCCGGGTGGCGATGTCGACCACCCACGCCCCTGTCACCCCGACGACGGCGGCGGCCCACCAGGCGTCATCTCCTCTTGCGTTGATGAATATGACCACAGCCGCGGTCAGTAGAGGGACGACCAAGCCGACCTGTGGCACCGACCGCACAGTCGTCACGCCCCCCGAAACCGGAGGGAGCAGAGCGATCTCGTCGTCGTCCTCGACGGGATCGGTGCGTTCGGCCTCCTCACCGTTGCGCCATATCCGAGCGGTGACGACGGCCGCCACGAAGCCGGGGCCGAACTTCTCACTCAGGGCGTCGACGACCTCACCCACGGTGCTGCCCTCAACGCTGAGACGAGAGCTCCCGGCCATCTCCCGCAGACGGGCGAACAATCGCACAGTTGCCATGTGAAAGCCGAGGGTACCGGGTTTGATGATCCGATCGTCGGATGCCCCGGCGTGGGTGCCGGAACCCGCAGCAAAGATGTATCCCTCAGTCGTGAGCTCGGATAGCCTTGGACCCATGACCACTCCGTCTCCCATGGTGGCCGTAGACATCCCCGAGATCGGTGACGAGCGCCTGAAGTCGTGGGCGAAAGTCGTCGATTCGGTCGACGACTCCAAGACGTCGGGGTGGGCCTTCGTAGGGGAGTTCATCGCCACGGGCGGAATCCAAGACGTGTCGGCCGGGGCAGTAGTCCTGGTATACGGAGAACGGGGATCACGCGCCAACCCCCGCCCTATCGCCTCGGTCTTCTCGGTCAACGCCGACGCCACGCTGACCCATCACTGTGAGGCCGCCGGCCGGGCCTGGGCCCGTACGTTGCGCGACGAGGTCGCCGACCTCCTCTCCGAAGACGCGACACCTCGATGGCACGACATCGTCGACCTCTCCATCGTGCCCGACGAGGCGCTCCTCACCGAGGCCCGCCGGCGAGGCCTCACCTGATGCGGGGCGTCCAGATCTCGGAGGTGGGCGGAGCCGAAGTGCTCGAGCTCGTCGACATTCCAAGGCCGCAGCCCGGTTCGGGCCGGGTGGTGGTAGAGGTCGAAGCCGCCGGGGTCAACTTCGTGGACACCTACCACCGCAGTGGTCTCTACCCCACAAAGCTCCCGATGGTTCCCGGCCTCGAGGGCGCCGGCCGCGTGGTTGAGGTGGGCCCCGGGGTCGAGACCGTCGACGTCGGGCACCGGGTGGCATGGGCCGACGGTTCATCCTCGTACGCCGAGTTCGCCTCCGTGCCCTCAGAACGGGTGGTGCTTGTACCGGAAGGAGTCCCCACCGACGTGGCGGCGGCGGTGATGCTCCAGGGCATCACCGCCCACTATCTCGCCACCGCCACCTTTCCCCTCCAGGCGGGCCACAGATGCCTCGTCCACGCCGGCGCCGGCGGAGTCGGCAGGCTGCTGATTCAGATCGCCAAGCGCTTGGGAGCGGAGGTGTTCACCACCGTCGGATCACCTGAGAAGGCGGCTCTGGCTGAGTCGGCGGGAGCAGACCACGTGATCCTCTATCGGGAGATCCCGTTCACGGAGGCCGTCGAATCGATCGCCGGCGACCGACCCCTCGACGTGGTGTTCGATGGAGTAGGCGAGTCCACCTTCTCCGATGGCCTCACTCTGCTCAAGCGTCGAGGAACCATGGTGACGTTCGGGAATGCGTCGGGGCCGGTGGCTCCGATGTCTCCCCTCGAACTCTCGCGCAACGGCTCTTTGTTCCTCACTCGCCCCACGATGATCGACTACATCGCAGAGGAATGGGAGCTGCACCAGCGAACCGACGACCTCATGAGCTGGATAGCCGACGGCACCCTCGACGTCCACATCGGAGCTCGCTATCCGTTGGAGGAAGCGGCCCGTGCCCATCGGGCACTCGAAGAGAGGTTGACAACCGGCAAGGTCCTGCTCGTTCCCTGACAGCGTTCAGGGAACGAGCAGTTCGGCCACCCGGCCGGGGGCCGACAACTCGGGCCGTTCCCCGACGCCGAGCAGTGAGCGCACATCGGCATCGGCGAAGCGCTCGGCCAGATCCTGCGGCTCGGATGCAGTCGACGACAGCGACCAGAGGACCACCACCGGCACACTCACCTCTCCCAAGCGAGCCGCTGCCACCGAAGCTCGCCCGGTCGCTCGTCGCGCCCTGACGGACTCCGCCGTCCCCGGGACCGATACCGACCGCACGAACCCCTCCGTCACCTCTTCGTCGTTGCACCACTCCCCCGATTCGCACTCCGCGAAGAATCTCTGATGAGCCTGGTCCGAGGCGCCATGGCGGGTATAGGAGATCGCTCGGCCCACACCAAAGGGCAGTCCTTCGAGCGTGTTCCAGCCGTTTGCCGGAAAGGGCACATCTTCGGTGTTGACGAGGGCAAGAGCGGTGAGAGCTTCCGGCTGGGTGACCGCCAACTCAGCGGCTACCGCCCCTCCCCATCCGAACCCGGCGACCAGACCCGGACTCGACTCCACTTCGCCAATGAGGCCGGCCAGCACCTCGGTCTGGCCGGTAACGGTGTAGACCCGTCCCGGATCGCTGGGTCGCGAGCTCAAGCCGAAACCGACGAGATCGGGCACCAGCACCCGAAAGTCCCGGCTTGCCAGCTCACGCGCGAGTCGCGTGAGGGTGGCACCACCGACGACGGTGTCGTCGTGGACGAGAACGACCGTCTCCCCGTCCACCGGTCCATAGGTCCGAAGGTGCAAAGAAACACCCCCGACGTCGACATGGGAACCGGGCGGATTGATGAGAGGATTGGAACGCTCGGCCAGCGGGATCTGGTTGTTGGTGGTGGCGACCCACACCACGCCGCCGAACAGGGCCAACAGCACGACGAGACCCATCATCCGGCCGATGAGGTTCGTCGTAGAGTGGGGAGGCTTGGGTGGCTTGCGCAGTGTCACGAGTGCCCGTGGGTTGGGACAGAAGAAAGGCTACCGCCCCCCACGTCCTTGGGCAGTGCCACTCTTGAAAGAGCCTCTCCGGTTCAGCCCCCAGGCACGGAGACTCCCTCAATCGAGAACGTGTTGGGACGGCGTCGAATCAAGCCGCCCCAGCCGTCGACGACGGTCCTCCAACCAGGCACTTTGACGCAAGAGCGGCCGGGCTTCCGCTGTTGTTCGACAACGCCCTAGCCTTGGGGGCATCTCACCAAAGGACCGATATGGCCCAGACCTCAACAATGCTCGAACTGGGAACCCCCCTGCCGGACGCCACCCTCACCGACGTCCGCACGGGTGGGAAAGTGACGCTCTCGGAGCTGGAGGGCGACGCCTTCGTCGTGATGTTCATCTGTAACCATTGCCCATATGTCAAGCACATCCAGTCCGGATTGGTGGCGCTGGGCGAGGACTACGCCGACCAACCGGTGTCGATCGTGGCCGTCTCTTCAAACGACCCCGAAACCTACCCCGACGACGCCCCCGACGCTCTCGCCCGGGTGGCAGACGAGCTCGGGTACCGCTTCCCGGTCCTCTTCGACGAGGGCCAGGATGTGGCCAAGGCCTTCACGGCGGCATGCACGCCCGACTTCTTCGTGTTCGGCCCCGGCCGAACCCTCGACTATCGCGGCCAGTTCGACGACTCTCGACCCGGCAACGATCTGGAAGTTACGGGAGTCGATTTGCGTGCCGCCATCGACGCCGTCTCTGCCCAGAAGGAGGTGCCGATCGAACAACGCCCGTCGGTGGGTTGTGGCATCAAGTGGAGGCCGGGCAACGAGCCAGCTCGTTGAGGGGCCTTTGTTGAACAACAGCGGAAGCCCGGCCGCTCTTGCGTCACAGTGCCTCTAGGAGAACTGTCGTCGAGCGCCGGAACGACTTGTTCAACAACGTTCTAGACTCTGGCCGATGGCGGTGAGCTCGGCGGCGGTGGCGGTGGTTTTCGGCCTGATCATGGGTTGGGTCATGGGTCGCATGCTCGACGACCTCCGACCAATCATCCTCACGTTCGCCGCCGGGACCGTGCTGGGAGCGGTGACCTGGACAGTCAGCTCGCAAGTGTCGACTGCCACGGGTGGCGCCTCACTTGTGTTGGGGTGCGTCGCCGGGTTCCTCGGCCTGATCCCTCGCCACACCGCCTCCTGACTCGTCTGAGAGGTTGTCGGTACCCTCCGACGATGGACTTCGATCCCGCCGTTCTGCACCACGACCCGTCCCGACGAGCCATCGTGGTGGAAATCTTGACGGCAGCCCTGGCGGCGGTCGACCCCGAGGCAGCGGTGAGCCGACACCTGACCAGACGAGGGACGACCATCGCGGTTGCTGGCACCGAGATCCCGGCGCAGGCGATCGCCATCGTGGCGTTCGGCAAGGCGGCCATTCCCATGGCGGGCGCGGCGGCAACAGCCTCGGCCGACCTTCCGATACGAGGGCTGGTGGTGTCTCCGGATCACGCCAGCACCAAACCACTCGACGGCTTCGACCACCACCTGGCACCTCATCCGCTACCGGATGAGCGGAGCGTCACTGCTGCTGTGGCCGCCCTCGAGTTGGTGGCCGACGCGAGACCCGACGAACTTGTGTTGTTCTTAGTCTCCGGAGGGGGATCGGCCCTCCTCGAAAAGCCGGCCAATGGGCTGTCGCTCGAAGATCTACGCAGCACCATCGCGGGGATGCTGCGCGGTGGGGTACCGATCGAGAGCATGAACACGGTCCGCACCCACCTGTCGGCGATCAAGGGCGGACGCCTGGCTGCGGCCTGCGCCTCGTCTCACATGGCGACACTTCTCATGTCCGACGTCTCGGGTCGACCTCCTGAGGTGGTGGCGTCGGGCCCCACACTGGGCGACTCCACCACCTATTCGGATGCTCTCGGTGTCCTCCGCCGGCACAAACTCGTCGACTCCGTACCCAACGACGTGATCGCCCACCTCGAAGCAGGCGCGAGGGGTCAACGAGAAGAGACTCCCGGCTCGGTTGGTGACCATGTGATGGCGATCGTGGCCGACGGGGCGGCAGCTGCGGCGGCGGCCGAGCGCTCAGCCACCGCCCGCAACATTCGCGCATCCGTGGCCACCACCAGCCTGGAAGGCGAGGCCCGAACAGAGGCGGTGGCGGCGGTGCGTTCGGCTCCGGCCGCCGCCATGACCGTCTTCGCCGGAGAGACGACAGTCCTCGTGTCGGGATCGGGTGCCGGGGGACGTAACCAGGAAGCAGCGCTGGCCGCAGCGATGGAGATCGCCGGAAGCACAGACACCGTGTTCGCGGCACTCGGCACCGACGGGGTCGACGGTCCCACGGACGCCGCCGGAGCCATCGTCGACGGTCTCACGGTGGAAAGGGGCCGCCAAGCCGGGCTCACGGCCTCCGATCACCTGCTCGCCAATGACTCCCACCCGTTCTTGGCAGCTACCGGAGACCTGCTGCGCACCGGCCCCACTGGCACCAACGTCGGAGATCTATGGCTCGTGTGGCGCCGGTGAATCCTCGCCAATGGTTGGGGTCTTTCGTCGAGGCACTGGCACGGGGGCCCTCAGGAGCCCCACTTGGAGACCATGGCGACAATCGTCACGGCCACCACGACGGTGTCGAACGCGCCGAAGCCGGCGATCGAGCGCTCCACCGGGGCGGCCAAGGCGGAGTCACCACTCTCGTGCAAGTCGGCTGCCCGCCGACCCCGGGGTGCAAAGACCGCCATTCCCAGCACCGCTCCGAGGATCACGGCCAGAAACCCGATCGACACAAACAGGTCGGCGAAGCCGTAGGGACCGCTGGTCACCAGGAATATGCCCGAAACCAAGACGACGATCGTGGCGGGCATGTAGAGGACCCGGCCCATCCTGACAGTGGCCCTCCACCATTGAGCTGCCGACGCTCCACCGGCGCGCACGAAGTGGGGAGTGACGACGCCCTGAGTGACGTTGGCTCCGAACCAGGAAGCGGCCGCCAGGATGTGGAGAACGAGAAGGGTGGTTCGCATCCGGCCATCCTATCGGGGACATTCCGTCTCCGGTCCGGACACGAACCGTCGCCGGGGCCGTACCCTGATGCCGTGGATATCGGACGCCAACCCGACACCGCCCGGCCGTGGGGAGATGCCGAGACGGTCTATGAAGAGATCGGCGGCGACGAAGCCGTGCGCCGGCTCTCGGACGCCTTCTACGACGCGGTCGAGGCCGACTCTCCCACTCTGCGGGCGATGCTCCCGCGCGACACCTCCGTCTCGAGACAGAAGCTGTATGAGTTCTTGAGCGGCTGGATGGGGGGCCCCCAGCTCTACTGGGAACGGCGAGGGCACCCGGCCCTGCGCATGCGCCACGCCCCTTTCCCCATCGACAGTGAGGCCGCCCGACAGTGGTCGGAGTGCATGCGAACCGCCATCGCCTCTTGCGGCATCACAGAGCCCTTGGCCCGGTGGCTCGACCAGCAACTGGACGGTGTGGCCGTGATGCTGCGCAACCGACCCGACTGAGGGTGTGGCGTCCCCTCAGTGATCGTGCGGGCCCGGGTGCTCGTAGCGGGGAGGCTCCACATGGACGTGCCTGCCGGCCACCGGAGCGTGGGCGGCATCGTCGAGATGGACATGACCGGCGCCATCGGAGACTTTGAATCGGTAAGCCACCGAGAGATTCTCGGGAGTGAGGACGTCATCCCCTGGACCTTCCGCCACGACTCGCCCGGCAAGAAGAATCACATGATCTGAGGATCGGGCCTCCTCGAGGTCATGGGTGGTGACGACCACGGGGCGACCCGACGCTCTCTCGACCTCGATGGCCTCATGGATCACCCGAGCCGAGACCAGGTCGAGGGCGGTGGTGGGCTCGTCGAGAAGCAACACATCTCGATCCTGAACGAGACCCTGGGCGACGAAGACCCGTTGTCGCTGCCCACCAGAGAGCTCGCGCACATGCCGACCTGCCACCTCGGCCAGGTCGAGAAGTGCGATAGCCTCCGCCACGGCTTCGTGGTCACGCGCCCCGGCGCGCCGAACCATGCCCAGCGAGGCGTAACGGCCCATGGCCACGACCTCGCCAACGGTTACCGGAAGCGAATCGTTGACCTTGGTGCTTTGCGGTACGAACGCCACCCGTGCTCGGGCTTGTCGGGGAGAGACTCCGAGCACGGTGATCTCGCCGGAGGCGGGACGATGGAGCCCGGCCACAGCAGCCAAGAGGGTCGACTTGCCCGAACCATTGGGGCCGATGAGAGAGGTCACCCCCGACCGGGGGATAACGAAGTCCGATGCGGCCAAGGCGACGATGTCGCCGAAACGCAACTCGAGACCCCGACCCCGGGCGGCCCAGCGCGAGTCGCTCACTGTTGACACGAACCACACACACCTTCGACCTCGAGGTTGTGGCCCGCAACCTCATAGCCTGCGTCCTCGGCCAGCCGGGCAGCGAGGCGGTCGAGCGTGGCCTCGGCCTCGTCTCCCAATTCGACGTCCTCGACCATTCCGCAATCGAGGCACACCAGGTGATGGTGGTGTCCGGTGAGCCACTCCGCCAGCTCGAAACGAGCCAGCCCATCGACATCATGGTGCTTCTCCAATACGCCGGCGCCATCGAGGACCGTGAGCGACCGGTACAGCGACGACAACGGGATGTTCGACATCCGACGGTGAAGCTCGGCCGCCGACTCGGGCCCCCCGAGACGAACCATCGTCGTAACGACAGCACGGCGACCGTTCGTGTACCGGATTTCTTGCTCGGCGAGACGCCGTCGAACCGATTCGTGCAACTCGGCCGGCTTGATGGTGTCTGTTGGCATGACCTTCGCTCCTATTTGAACTAACAGAAATGAGATTGGTACTGTTTCCCAATCAAGTGATTGTGATTCTCAATACTGACATAGAGTTGAGAAGGATGTCAAACGGAAGGTTTCCCACATGCGACGCATTCTCACCATTCTCATCGCCGCTCTGGTAGCCGCTTGCGGCTCGAATGCCCTCCCCTCCACCACCACTCTCCCCTCCGTCACCACAACCCCTACCACCGAATCGACGCTGGAGTCGAGCCCGGAGGTGACCCCGGAGACAACTGCCGAAACGGACGACCCCGACCTGGTCATCGTCGTCACCACGAGCATCCTGGGCGACGTCGTCAAACACACCGTGGGTGACGCCGCCAGCGTCGAGGTGCTCATGGGACCCGGTGTCGACCCGCACGACCTTCAGGCGTCGGCAGCCCAAGCCGCTCTCATGCGCACCGCCGATCTGGTCGTGATCAATGGGCTGAATCTGGAAGAAGGACTCCTGGATGTGATCGCCGCCGCCGAGAACGACGGCGCCAACGTCCTCTCGCTGGGAGAGTTGCTCGATCCCCTCCCCTTCGATGGTGACGACGACCACCACGACGACCACGACCACGACGACTCAGATCATGATGACCACGACCACGACGACTCAGACCACGACGATGGACACGCGCACGATCACGGTGACGAAGATCCTCACTTCTGGTTCGACCCCCGCCGCATGGCTGCCGCCGTCGACCTCGTCGCCGCTGCAGTCATCTCGATCAAGGGAGAGCCAGCCGCCGATGTCACCGAACGGGCCGCCCAATACCGAGCCGAGATCCTCGCCATGGACGAAGCCATCGGCGACACCCTTGCCTCCATCCCGCCTGAGCGCCGCAAGCTGGTGACCACTCACGACAACCTGGGGTACCTGGCCGATCGCTACGACTTCGAGGTGGTCGGCACGGTCATACCCGGTGGGAGCACCCTCGCCCAACCGAGCAGCGCCGACTTGGCTGAGCTGGTGGCCACCCTGGAGCGCGAGAACGTGCGAGCGATATTCACCGACAGCTTCGCCCCAGACTCGCTCGCCCAGGCCGTAGCGAGCGAACTGGGCGACGCGGTCACGGTTCACGAGTTGTACACCGACGCCCTGGGCGAACCCGGGTCCGGGGCGGACACCTATCTTGGGTTGATGGAAACGACCGCAGTCACCATCGCCGAGGCCTTGGGATGAGAGCGCGACCGCCGTGGATTGGCTGATCGAACCATTTCAGTTCGCCTTCATGCAGAGGGCCCTCATCGCCGGGGCCCTGGCTGCCCTGACCACTGCCTTGGTCGGAACCTGGGTGGTGTTACGAGGTCTGACGTTCATGGGCGACGCCCTCGCCCACGGGGTGCTTCCCGGCATCGCGTTGGGGGTTCTCTGGGGCTTCGATCTGACACTGGGGGCGGCGGCCTCCGCCCTCGTCATGGTGGCGGGCATCAATCTCGTTCATCGACGGAGCCGGCTCACAGAAGACACCGGGATCGGGCTCTTGTTCGTCGGGATGTTGGCAGCTGGGGTCGTGATCATCTCTCGCACGGCCAGTTACACAGGAAGCCTGACGGGCATCCTTTTTGGTGACGCCCTCGGCGCCACCACCCGCGATATCGCCCTCCTGGGTGGAGCGCTGGCTCTCGTGCTCGGCACCACCGTCGCCTTCTATCGCTCGTTCCTCGTTCTCTCTTTCAACGACCAGAAGGCCGAGATGCTCGGCCTTCGCCCCCGCCTCGCTCACGTCGTCATGCTCACGCTGGTGACTGCCGCCGTCGTGTCGTCATTCCAGACGGTGGGCACGCTACTCGTGTTCGGGTTGCTGGTAGCCCCTCCTGCCACCGCCTCGCTCATCGCCCGACGGGTGCCGGCAATGATGGGAGTCGCTGGTTTGCTTGGTGTAGCCGCGGTAGGGGTAGGCCTGCTGACATCCTTCCACGCCGGCACCGCCGCTAGTGCCACCATCGCCGCCGTGGCGGTGGCCACTTTCTTTGCAGTTCTCACCTTTCGACCTCTGGCCACCACCCGCTGACGCTTCTCAGACGGTGGGGGCAAGCGCAAATTGATGATGGGCGCGGCAGTCGTGCTGGCCGAGATGTGAGCGGGAATCCGATTCGGATTCAGTAGTCGTAGGGCTGCTGCGGACGGTCGGTCGGAACCTGGGACTCGATCGGCAACACCGGGACCGGCAAATCGTCCTCGAGTTCGACAAAGACACCTTCCCAGGTTCCTTCGACGCTCACCCACTGCTCGGTGGGAGGAACGGTGCCGACCCCGGTGACGGCAATCTGAAGCGGCAGGGCGTCCGCTGCACAACAAGAGAAGGTGAAGCGAGTCAGCAGGTAACCCTCGTCGAGGCTGTCGTGCGGAACGACGAAACCGACTATCCGCACCGGCACGGCTTCCACCTGCTCGGGGGCGTGATAGGCGCGCAGGAGAAACTCGCGGACCGATGCGTCGGTGGCGCCGTCGACGGGGGCACCGAGGGGAGGCAGGCCGCTCGACGTGGCCCCGCTCACGCTGCGGTTCTGGTCGCCTCGGTCGGCCACGAACGCTCCCAAGGGGGCCGGGGCAATCAGGAACACCGTCATGACGGGCAACAGCATGACGAGGCCGACTCTCCCCACGAGGTTGCCATGAACGTTCTCATGGTCGAGGAGGTCGTCGGTCTCTTCGCCAACCGCCTCACTCCGTCGGAACACGGCTGGAAGACCGACCGCCGCCAGCAGCACCGCCGACGCCAACAGGGGAATTCCGAGGCCGGTCCGCACGTACGACTGGAAGGCTCCACTGAAGACAAGGTTGAAGACCACAGCAGCCACCGCTAGCAGAACGGTGCCTTCGGTGTCACGTTTCACAGGAGCCACCACCCGAATGCCACAGCCATCACGATGGCCACCAGCCCGGTGAGAGGAGCGAAGCGAGCCGCAAAGCCGGGACCGAAGACACCGGCCTGCATGGCGAACAGCTTGAGGTCGACAGCCGGCCCCACCACCATGAAGGTGAGCTGGGCTGTGGGGGAGGCATCGACGAAGCTGGCAGCGATGAAGGCATCGGCCTCCGAACAGATCGAGAGCACAAAGGCGAGTAGGGCCATCGCGATGATCTGGGCACCGGGAAAGTCGCCTTCGAGAATCGGGATGTCAAAGGTCTGGATGGCGGCCGCAGCCGCCGATCCCACCACGAGGAACCCGCCGGCCTGGAGGAAGTCGTGTTGCACCGTGAGTCCGAAGGTCTCGAGGCGGCTGGTTCCTACCTGGCTCTGACGACGGGCGCGATCGACCAGCGCTTGCGGATCGCGGCGCAACCACAGGAGTCCCATGATCACGGCGACCGCCAGAGAGGCGCCGAACCGGGCCGCCACCATCTCGAACCGGCCGGGGAAAGCCACAGCCGTGGAAACGAGCACGATGGGGTTGATCGCCGGTGCGGCCAGCATGAAGGCGAGAGCGGCCCCTGGAACCGCTCCGGCCGCCACCAGCCGCCCCGATATGGGTACCGAACCGCACTCACACCCGGGCAAAAGGACGCCCGCCGTTCCGGCTGCACACACCGACGCCACCCGGTTCTTGGGAAGGAGGCGGGCGATGCGCTCGGGAGTCACAAATGCGGCGATGACGCCGCTGATCACTACTCCGCCTACCAAGAAGGGCAAAGCCTGGAGAAAGATCGACACCAGAATCGTCGCCCAGGTCTGCAGAGCCGGGTCGTCGGCCAGAGGCGCCACGAACCTTCCGAGCACGATCGAGGCGAAGATGGCGGCCACGACTACCTCGACCCCGCCCACCCGTCGACGCGGGGGCGGCTTGTGGGATCGTGTCGGCGCTCGTTCGGTGGCTGCTGGTCGGCTGATGTGGTCGATCTCCCTCGATGGACGACACCATTGGGGTGGCGCTCTCGGCTGCAGGCATCGTAGCCAACGACCTGCCGGGCACCAGACGGTGACAGTCACCCGTCGGCGAGTCCTTAGAGTTACAGCCACACGAAGGGAAGGCGGCTGATGGTCGATACCGGGCCATTCGGATCGGTCAAGGCGACGATATTTCGCCTCTTGTATCGCAATCCGAAATCGAATGGCGTCGTGGCAGGCCTGGCCGGTTTGACCCCGACCGATCGCCTGCTCGACATCGGCTGCGGAGCCGGCGCAGCTCTCGCCCACGCCGCCCGCATCGTCACCGACGGACACGTGGCCGGGGTCGACCCGACCGAGAAACTCGCCCGGTTGACTGCGGCCCGGGTCCCGACGGCAACGGTAGAAGTTGCCGGAGCCGAAGCGCTGCCCTTTGCCGATGACGCCTTCACGGTGGCGTGGTCGATTTCTGCCTACCACCACTGGCCGGACCCCGTAGCGGGCCTGGCCGAAGCCTTCCGAGTCGTCGAGAAGGGCGGCAGATTGATCATCGCCGAGGGGCACAAGGCCAGCCCCGGCGGCCATGGGCTCGACGACTCCGAGGTGGAGCAACTGGTCGAGCGGCTGGCCGCCGTGGGTTTCGGCGAGCCCACGGTTTCCCACCCCGACGCCGGCCGGAAGCGACTCGTCATGGTGACCGCCACGGCCTGACACCGGCCAGCCTGCAAGGGCCGCTCGTCACAGTCGGCGGGCTGAAATGCTGCGTGAAAGGCGACGAGCCAGCACAGCACGGCCGACACCAGGAGGATCACAGCGGAGAACCACATGGGGGACGAGAGTCGTGGTTGTTCGGCGCCGTTCGATCGGCACTCGAATTTCGCGATCTTCCAGCAGTACGGCCTCCTCGAGGAGTCAGCGTAGGACGATGGCTATCGGGTTTTCCCGACTCACTGGTTGTGGGGTAGCTTTCCTTTCAGTCGCCGCGTCGCTCGACCGGTGCGCTTCCCCCGCCGTGTGTGCGTCGGCGCCGTCGGAGATGGGGTCTGAGAGAAACTCTTCGAAAGCCATTGACGAATCATGATGGTGTAATTACATTCAATCGTTCAGCCCCAAGATGTGGTGTCTTCGCAAACCTCAGACCACAACATCTAGTGGTGAGGGGACGAGACGAGGGTCCAACAGGAACAGGAAGGACGACCCACATGAGCGACGGCCTGCGTATCGAGCGGCGTTTCACGAAGGCGGGAACAGACCCGTATGACCTCATCGAGTGGTCACACCGGGACAGTCGAATCGCCAACCCCGACGGGTCGGTGGTGTTCGAGATGACCGACGCCGAGATACCGGCCGGATGGTCGCAGGTAGCGGCCGACATCATGGTGTCGAAGTACTTCCGCAAGGCGGGGGTGGCCCAGCGGGACGAGCACGGCGATGTCGTCCGCGACGACAATGGCGATGTGGTGACCGGCCCCGAGCGTTCGGCCCGCCAGGTCTTCGACCGTCTTGCCACCACCTGGCGGCATTGGGGCGAGGAAGGCGGCTACTTCGCCTCCCCTGACGATGCCCAGGTCTTCGAGGACGAGCTCAAGTACATGTTGGCCACCCAGATGGCCGCCCCCAACAGCCCGCAATGGTTCAACACCGGCCTGTTCCACTCCTACGGGATCACCGGCCCCGCCCAGGGCTTCTGGTACGTCGACCCCGACTCCGAGGAGCTGGTCTCCTCGCCCGACTCGTACTCACGTCCCTCACCCCACGCTTGTTTCATCTTGGGCGTCAGCGACGATCTCGTGAACCCGGGTGGGATCATGGATCTATGGACCCGTGAAGCCCGCATTTTCAAGTTCGGGTCCGGGGCCGGCTCCAATTTCTCTTCCATTCGCGCCGAGAACGAACTGCTCTCTGGAGGCGGAAAGTCCTCGGGTGTGATGAGCTTCCTCAAGATCGGAGATCGTGCTGCGGGCGCGATCAAGTCTGGGGGGACGACCCGTCGGGCCGCCAAGATGGTCATCCTCGACGTCGACCACCCCGACATCGAGGCCTTCGTCGACTGGAAGAAGGTTGAGGAAGACAAGGCCCGTCTCCTTATCCAGCACGGTGGCTACCCGGCCGACTTCAACGGCGAGGCCTACGCCACGGTGTCGGGCCAGAACTCCAACAACTCGGTGCGGGTCTCGAACGAGTTCGTCGACGCCGTCATGGCCGACGGCGACTGGGAGCTGAAGGAACGCACCACCGGCCAGGTCCGGCGCACCATCAAGGCCCGAGACCTGTGGTCGCGCATCGCCGAGGCGGCCTGGTCCTGCGCCGACCCCGGCCTCCAGTTCGACACCACCATTAACGAGTGGCACACCTCCCCCGCCGGTGGACGCATCAACGCTTCCAACCCGTGCTTCACAGCCGAGACGAGAGTTGCCACGGATAAGGGTTTGATCCCCTTCAAGTCACTCGTCTCCCGTGTGGCCGAGGGCGAGTCGTTCCAGGTGTACACCCATGACGCGACTGGCGATGGACCCACCGAGACGATCGACCTGACGACACCTTCTCAGGTCATGGTGACGGGCACCAACCAGATCCTGCGGCTTGAGTTCTCCGACGGTCGCGTGGTGAGGTGCACACCCAATCACCGCTTGTGGACCGCCAACCGCGGCTGGGTCCGGGCGGACGAGGTGAACACCGACGACGACGTCCGACTCCTCGATCAGGAGGTGGACTTCGGCATGGCATCGTGGTCGATCCCCGTGTCGACAGACGCCCAGTCGTATCAACGTCAGTCAAGCCGCACCTACGCGGTGAATCTTCCGGAGAAGTGGACGGAGGAACTGGCCCATTATCTAGGCTGGTTGGTTGGAGATGGCGCCATGACCGCCACAGCCGCCGTCACCGTCTATGGCACGGCCGAGGAGCAGCAGTCGGCGATGCTCCGCCACCGCGACCTGCTTGCTGCGATCAACGGCGAGTTCGCACCCAAGCCGACACGCATGGCGAACGGCACCTACCAGCTGCGAGTGACTCGACACGCCATCCGCAAGTTCTTCGAGGCTCTGGGCTTCTCGGCGGTCAAGGCCGCCGAGAAGCGGGTTCCGTGGTCCATCTTCGAAGCCCCTAAGCCGATCGTCGCCGCGTTTCTCAGTGGTCTTTACGACGCCGACGGCTGTGTGAGCCGCACCGAGAAGAACCGGTACGTGGGACTGGGTAGCAGCTCGCGCGAGCTCTTGCGCGATGTCCAGCAATTGCTCGACACCTTTGGAGTTCACGGCGCTATCTACACGATAAGGGACGCCAGCAGTCGCACCCACTTCGAGTACACGACCGTCGACGGGGACCACCGCGCCTATTCGGCAAACCCGTTCTTCGACCTGCGCGTGAGCGGAACCGCCACCGAACGATTCGCAGTGTCGATCGGTTTCGGGCTCGAGCGGAAGGCAGGTTCCCTCCACCGGATGATCGACGAAACCGGACGGTACGCCACGAAGTACACGGCCAGGCTCGAGAGCTGCTCAGAGGATGGTTGGGAAACCACCTACAACCTCACCGAGCCGAAGAACCACAGCTACCTCGCCGGTGGCGTTCTCGTCAGCAATTGCTCCGAGTATATGTTTCTGGACGACACCGCCTGCAACCTGGCGTCGCTCAATCTCGTCAAGTTCGAGGCCGAGGGCGGCTTCGACATCGACGGGTACCGCCACGCCGTCCGCATCTGGACGATCGTGCTGGAGATCTCGGTGACGATGGCGCACTTTCCCTCTCCCGAGATCGCCCAGGGCTCATACGACTACCGCACGCTGGGCCTGGGCTACGCCAACCTGGGGTCGCTGTTGATGCGCCAGGGCATCGCCTACGACTCCGACGAGGGCCGGGCCATCGCCGGGGCAATGACCGCCATCCTCACGGGCCAGTCGTACGCCACGTCGGCAGAGATGGCTGCGGTGGTGGGACCGTTCCCCAAGTACTCAGACAACGCCGAGGCGATGCTCCGGGTGATCCGCAACCACCGTCGGGCCGCCTACAACGACCCCGACTTCGAGGACATCTCCCACAAGGTGCTGGGGATCGACTCGATGCTCGCTCCGGCCGACATCGTGGCGGCTGCTCGCCAGTCGTGGGACGAGGCACTGGAGTTGGGCGAGGTCAACGGGTTCCGCAATGCCCAGGCCAGCGTCTTGGCGCCGACGGGGACCATCGGCTTGTTGATGGATTGTGACACCACCGGCGTCGAACCCGACTTCTCGCTGGTCAAGTTCAAGAAGCTGGCCGGAGGCGGCTATTTCAAGATCGCCAACCAGTCGGTGGCGCCGGCCCTGCGCCATCTCGGCTACACCGAGGACCAGATTTCGGAGATCGTCACCTCGATCGTGGGGACGTCTTCGCTGGCGGGTGCGCCTCACATCAACCGGGTGTCGTTGGAGGAGAAGGGCTTCACTCCCGACGAGATCGACGCTTTCCAGAAGGCTCTGCCTTCGGTATTCGAGCTCCGTCACGCCTTCAACGTGTTCACCGTCGGCGAAGCGGCCCTGCAACGGCTCGGGCTCACGGTCGACGACTACACAGCGTGGGACTTCGACCTCCTGGCGCGGTTGGGGTTCTCACGGGCCGAGATCCAGGAGGCCAACGACCACATCTGCGGCCGCCAGACCATCGAGGGAGCCCCCCATCTGCGCGACGAGCACCTGTCGGTGTTCGACACCGCCAACCGCAATGGCCGGTACGGGCAACGCTTCATCCATCACACGGGCCACATCAAGATGATGGCGGCGGCGCAGCCGTTCATCTCGGGTGCCATCTCCAAGACCATCAACATGCCCGCCGAGGTGACCCCCGAGGACATCGAGGGTGCCTACCGGATGAGCTGGGAGCTGGGCCTCAAGGCGATGGCCCTGTACCGGGACGGCTCCAAGGCTGCCCAACCTCTCAACTCGACTTCTGACGAGAGCAGTTCCGACGAAGAAGACGAGAGGGTCTCCCAGGCGATGGAGGCCGAAGCCAAGATCCACTGGGGAAACATTCCTACGGGCCTGTCGCCCAGCCAGGCTTACGCCCAGGGTATGAAGCCACCGAGGTTCCTCCTCCCCGCTCGTCGCAGCGGTTACAACCAGGAGGCGAGAGTGGGCGGGCACAAGGTCTTCGTCCGTACCGGCGAGTACGACGACGGGACGTTGGGCGAGATCTTCATCGACCTGGCCAAGGAGGGGGCGACCCTCAAGGGCATCCTGTCGTGCTTCGCCATCGCGGTGTCGAAGGGCCTTCAGTACGGGGTGCCGCTGGAGGAGTTCGTGGACACGTTCACCTTCCAGACCTTCGAGCCCCGCGGCATGGTGGAGGGGCATCCCAACATCAAGATGGCCAACTCGATCATCGACTACGTGTTCCGTAGCCTCGGCGTCGAGTACCTAGAGCGCGACGACCTAGCCCAGGTACCTCCCAACCGGGACATGGAGCTGCCCGAGCCGAAAACAGGGTTGGCCGCCGAGGCCGGCTACCAACTCGAGTTGGACGATGCCGCCGCCGAGTCGGATGTCGACGCCGTCCAGGCCGCTGCCCGCTTCGCCGATGATCCCGGATCGGGGGCGCCTAACAACAGTGCTGCGGCGCCAACTCCCGCCAAGGTCGCAGCCGCGTTGGCGTCGGCCGACGCCGGCACCGCCAGCATGCAGGCCGTGTTGGGCGAGATGATGGGCGACGCCCCCCTGTGCGACATCTGTGGCCACATCACGGTGAGAAACGGGAGCTGCTACAAGTGCCTCAACTGCGGCAACAGCCTCGGCTGTAGCTGATGAGAAGCGCGACACTCGAATACATGCGTTTTCAACGCTTTGCGAGTGGATTGTTCGCGAAGTGAGAGTGGAAACGTCACCACCCTCATCTTGAAGACTCACTGAAGGAGAGCCTCCAATTATGTGGCAGGGAGTCACATGATGAGCTCGGCGGTGTCCCCCAAGGAGTGGATGGATGCGGCTTGGAGCGTGTTCGGTCGGCGGGGGTCATGGCAGTGCTCGCGTGAGCCAGACCCGTTCACCGCGGTCGTCGGTGGTGACGTGGTCGCGTTCGAACCCGAGCTTGTCGAGGACCCGTAACGACGGGGTGTTCCGGCTGCCGACGGTCGACCAGAGCCGTTGTCGCCCAGTAGCTGTCGCGGCATCGAGGACAGCGCGGGCTGCCTCGGTCGCATAGCCGTTGCCATGGACCCGCTGGAATAGCTCATAGGCGATCTCGGGCCCGTCGGCGGTGGCTCGGCCGACGATCAACCCGCAGTAGCCGATAAAGTCGCCTTCCGCCCGGCGGCGGATCGGCAGCAGCGCGACCCCCGTCTCGGCCGCCGAGGCGAGCAGACGCGCGATGATCTCGCGGGTCCGCTCGATCGTCGGCGTCCCGTCGCCGCGTTCGGCGTGCAGGGCGCGCAGTTCATCGGCATCCGACTCGTCCCAGGGCTGCAAGATCAACCGCTCGGTCGCGAGGTGGAATGACATCGGCGCGTATGAGGACATGCCCTACTGTGCACCAAGGGCGTAGGAAATGTCGAGACAGGCTCCAGCGGAGGGGTACTCGTCGCAAAGCTTGGAATTTTGAGATCACAGTGGCACCCGGCTGTCACCCTCGGGAAGTATTGGTACGAGCTGCGGAGCTGACCGTTGAGTCATTTCAGGTGACGGTTGACCTGAGCAGAACGCGGCGAACGAAGAGAGCCAGTCGGGCGCAGCAACAGGAAAGCGGTGTCGGAGCAACAAGCCTCGGCGCCGATCTGCCGTGTTGATACGGGACGGAGCAATCGGGGATCCACCCTGACGAGGTATAGCGTTTCGGGACCTTTTCAGTATAGTGTTACTGTACCAAAATGGATGAATCACCGTTCCCGTATCAGGGGCCACTGCAACCCGAGGAGGTGGAGGGACGTGATGAGCTATTGGCCGACCTCACAGAGCGAGCCACCCGACACACCGTAACTGCGTTGGTCGGACCCCGCCGCTACGGCAAGACCAGTGTGCTACGACGCTTATCGGCCGATCTCACCGAGGTCACGACAGTTTGGGTCGACCTCTACGGCATTGCATCCGCCAGCGACCTCGCCGTCGCTCTGGACCGCGCCCTCGACATCCCCGGCACGCCCCTCCACTCGATTGCCCAGGACGTGGCCACCACCCTTCAGCTCAGCCTGGGCGTCGTGAAGGCAACCCTGGCACGACCTGCCCGTTCCCGGCCCGATCCGGAGGTGGTGTTCACCAACCTGTTGGAAGTCCTGGTGAAGGCAGCCGTGACCTCGCCAACCCTGCTGGTCCTCGATGAGTTCTCCTCCATTGCCGCGGTTCCTTCGGGCGCGGCCAAGATTCGAACTGCCCTCCAACATCACTACCGGGATATCAGTATCGTCTTTGCCGGTTCCGCTCCGAGTGTCATGCGCCAGCTCTTCACCGACCGGGCCGAGCCGTTCTACGGCCAAGCCGACATCGTCGACATCGAGCCGCTCACGGCAGGAGCTGTCCATCAGATCGTGACAGACGGGTTCATCCGAACCGATCGCCGTCCCGGAATCACCGCCCCGCTCGTCATCGAGCTGACCGAGGGGCACCCTCAACGAACCATGCAGGTGACGGACGCCGTGTGGCGCCATACGCCAGTCGGTTCGATCGCCACCGAGTCGATCTGGTCCGCCGCGCTCGGGGAGGTGCGTCGCCAGAATGCCGACTCGCTGAGCAGGATCTACGACGCTCACTCCAATAGCTCCCGCAAAGTGTTGCGAATCGTGGCCCATGACGAGTCGATCTTCGGGACGGCCGGCAGCGTGATGGCCTTGAACAAGAACGCGGCCACCGAGGCACGTACCGCCCTCCTCGCCGACGGTCAGCTGCGCAAGGACACCGCCGGAAAGATACAAGTGACCGACCCCTTGCTGGCTGACTGGATTCGAACCACCTTGCCCCTGCCCTGACCGGGCGGGGCACGGTGTCACGGCGATCTCTTGCCCCTGGCCTGAACGCACCGCGGCGGCGGGCATGCAGGTGGAACTCCCGGGGTTGTTGGTCGGTGGGCTGATGGGGCCGGCTGGCCCTAGTAGGTCATCGCGTAAATCCATTAACTTTACGGGGTTGACTGACAGACTCTGTCCATCACTTGCCGACCACAATGGAGGTTGTCATGGGCAGGGTCGCGGGATCTATCGAGCTGACCGGTAAGCAGCGGGAGACACTGGAGTTGTGGGTTCGGGCTTCCTCGACTGAGCAGCGTCTCGTGGAGCGGGCTCGGATCATATTGTTGACGGCTGATGGGCTGACCAATGTCGAGGTGGGCGAACAACTCGGGGTGACACGACAGACGGTTGGGAAATGGCGGGAGCGGTTCCGAGAAGAAGGCCTTGATGCTCTGGGGGATGCTCGACGGTCGGGCCGACCTGTGGTCTATGACCATGACGACCGTCTCCAGATCGTCAAGACGGTTACCGAAGAGCCTCCCGACCCTGACTCGTATTGGACATCGCAGAGGGTGGCCGAAGCGGTCGCCGACTTGGGGATTTCGGCTTCGCAGGTGTGGAGGATCCTCTCCGACCTTGATCTCAAGCCTTGGCAGACTCAGTCTTGGCTGACTTCTCATGATCCTGACTTTTGGGAGAAGGCAGCCGACGTGTGCGGCCTCTATCTGAACCCGCCGGAGAATGCTCTGGTGTTGTCGGTGGATGAGAAGACCGGTATGCAGGCCACCAGCCCGACCAACCCCACCAAGAAGGCTCGACCCGGCCAGGTCGAACGACGAGAGTTCGAATACCGCAGGAACGGGACCGCAGCCCTCTTCGCAGCATTGAACGTCCACTCCGGTGAAGTGATCTGGGAGACCAAGGACCGCAACCGGTCGGTCGATTTCATTGCGTTCCTCGACCACCTCGACCAGGCCACCCCACCCGACCTCACCGTCCATCTCGTGTTGGACAACGGCGCATCTCACACGTCGAAACAGACCCGAGCCTGGCTGGAGGATCCCGGCCGAGCCGACCGTTTCCAGGTCCATCACACTCCGACACATGCCTCCTGGCTCAACCAGGTCGAGTTGTTCTTCTCCATCCTGGGAAGACGGCTGCTACGCCGAGGAGAGTTCGGATC
>JBGTLA010000020.1:0-13449 GCA_041744375.1 Acidimicrobiia bacterium
TCGGCGTGGAACGTGGCGACCGTGGGGCGACCCGCCCAGATGCCACCCCAACCACCGAGTGGGATGAAGGGCTCGTGCACGTGGACGACCTCGACATCCTCGAGGAGTCGACGAATACGACCCAGCGCGCGGGGGTCGAAGGTCACCGGCACGGCCGAGCGGTTGCCGCGAACGACGACGGCCCGCCCGATCGAGAGATAGGCATGACTGTGGCCGCTCCCCGGGCCCAGCACCACAACGTCATCCCCACCCGACCTGAGATGATCGGCGAGGTCGAGCACCACGCGTTGGACTCCCCCGGGCGCATCGAGGTCGTACGGACAGACGAGGCCGATCCTCATCGGGTTTGCTCGCGATCCGAGGGCCAGTTGGGTTGAACCAGGTGCCACTGGCTTGGCGCCTCGGCGATGAGCGTCTCGAACACCTGCGCCAGGCGCTGGGTACCACGGGCGACGACCTCGTCGGTAGGCCCGACGCGATCGAAGTCGAGAGGGGGATGAACGACCGCACGGTGGCCCCGACCGGCCTTGAAATACACCCCGACCGGCAAGAGTGGAGAGCCGGAGCGGAGGGCGAGGGAGACGGGTCCGGCGGGGAGGGTGGTCCTCTCGCCCCAGAATTCGACCGCCACGCCGCGCCCGCTGAGATCTCGGTCGCAGAGAAGAGCCAGGGCCTTTCCCGCGCGCAAGGTTTCTATGAGGCGGCGGCGACTGGACGCCCCCGAGCCGGTCAGCGCGATCTCGATACCGAACATGGAGCGCTGTTTCGTGAACCAGCGGGTGATGTGAGGGTTGGGGAGTCGTTCGGCCACGGCTACCAGTTCCAACTCGAGGTCCACGGCGATGAGAGCGGCCGCTTCCCAATTACCGAGATGGGGCAGCGCCACCACGACGCCCCGACCCTGATCGCGGGCGAGCCGGAGATGCTCGAGGCCATCGCAATCGAAGCCAGCCCACATGGAATCGAACCGGCGCGGACGAACCCACAGGGTCTCGGCCCAATAGCGTCCGTAAGAGGCAAACACCTCCCGTACCGCTCGCTCGGGATCGGGGGCGCCCACGCGCCTCATGTGGCGCAGCGCCATCGCCCTTCGACCTGGATCCAAGAGCCACCACATCAACCCTCCCCACCGTCCCAGGGTGCGCATGATCGGCTCCGGGAGGGCGGCCACGAACCCCGTCGCCAACCGCAGCACCACGTAGTTCAGGCGGTGCCGCACCAGTCGGGTCAACCGTCGATGCGCCGATAGGTGCTCACGAACCTTTGCACGGCCGTGGCCCACACCGTCACAACCATCACCCACAACATCGGTTCGACCCAGCCGACGATAAGACCGAGAGCGAAGAGGATCACCCGTTCTGCTCGGCCCATCACACCGCTGCTGCCGTCGAGGCCCACCGACTCGGCCTTGGCTTTGAGATAAGGCACCAACATCGCCCCGCCCACCGACAACACGATCAACAAAAGGACTCGGGCATCTCCTTCCATGGCTACGGCCAGCCCGGCGAAGGCCGCGATCTCGCCGATGCGGTCACTTCCGGCATCGAGGAATGCCCCCCGGGGAGTCTCCTTGCCGGCGGCCCGCGCCACGGTGCCGTCCAACCCGTCGAGGGCGGAACCGAACAAGGCCACCGCGGCTCCCATCGCCAGGTGGCCTGTGCCGATGATCACCGCACCCACTATCGAGACGCCGAGGCCGATGGCGGTCATCGCCGCCGGCGACACGCCGATCGCCGCCAGAAACGCCCCGATGGGTCCGATGATGCCCTGCACCCGGGGCCGGACTCGAGTATCGATCACGAGGTCACCAAACTACCAGGTTTGCCTTCAGCTCAACATCGGGGGACGGTGGGTCACCCCACGATCGTGCGCGCCGCCCTCTAAGATCGCCGGGCCGGTCCCGGAGGAGGTCTGATGGTCCCAGAGAACATTCGCAACGTAGCCCTGGTCGGTCACGGCGGAAGCGGCAAGACCTCGTTGGCCGAGGCACTGCTGTACGTGGCCGGGGTCACGTCCCGCCTGGGCTCGGTCGATCAGGGCACGAGTCTCCTCGACCACGAGCCCGAGGAAGAAGAACGCAAGATCTCACTCGGCCTGTCGGTGGCGTCGGTGGATTGGCGGGACTATCGGATCAACCTCGTCGACACACCCGGCTACGCCGATTTCTCGGGAGACGCCCGCGCCGCGCTGCGGGCCGCCGACCTGGCGTTGTTCGCCGTGTCCGGCGTCGACGGCGTGGAGGTCCAGACCGAAATGATGTGGCGGGCGGCGGGCGAAGAAGGTATCCCGCGTGCCGTCGTCGTCACCAAACTCGATCGGGAGCGGGCCTCCTTCCAACGCACACTCCAACAGCTGCGAGAGTCCTTCGGCAAGAGAATCGCCCCCATCCAGGTCCCCATAGGTCATGAGGGTGACCTGTCCGGGATTGTCAGGGTGGTGTCCGAGCGCGCCTACGCCTACCCCGATGGAGCCAAGTTCGGGACGCTCGTCGACCTCCCCTCCGAGGTCTCAGAACTCGTCCACACGACTCACACTGCCCTGGTTGAGTCGGTGGTCGAATCCGACGACGCCCTCATGGTAGCCTATTTCGAAGGTGAAGAGCCCAGTCGAGAAGTCATCGTCGAGACCGTCCACCGGGGCATGCTCAACGGTGACATCTTTCCGGTGCTCGTGTCGTCGGCCGCCGGGTTGATCGGGATCGACACCCTGGCCGAGTTCCTCATCGACTTCGGCCCCAACCCGTTGGAAAGACCGGTTCCCCCTTTGCAGGCCGGATCCCTGGTGCTCGCGGCCGACGGTCCCAGTGTCGCCTATGTGTTCAAGACGATCTCCGATCCGTTCGTGGGCCGGGTCTCGATGTTTCGGGTCTTCTCGGGGTCGATTCCGGTGGACGGAGAGCTGGAGCTTGTCTCCAACGCAACCTCGGGGACGAAAGTCCGGATGCACAACCTGTTCAGCATGCAGGGCAAGGAGCATCAAGATGTGGTTTCGGTGGGAGCCGGCGAAATCGCGGCAGTCGCCAAGACGGAGGCCGCCCGCGCCGGAGCCACACTACGTTCCCCGGGATCCGACGTCGTGATCGATCCGATCGCCCTGCCCAACCCGGTCATGGAAGTCGCCATCTCGCCCCGTTCGAACCAGGACGAGGAGAAACTCTCGACGGCTCTGGCCCGGATTACCGAAGAAGATCTCACCATTGGAGTGGAACGTCGCATGGAGACAGGGGAGACGATCCTCTCCGGCCTGGGCGACACCCACCTCGATGTCACGCTGGCCAGGATCGCCCGCAAGTACGGGGTGGAGGTGGACACCCACCTCCCCACGATTCCCTACCGGGAAACGATCACGGCCTCGGCCGAGGCGGAAGGCAAGCACAAGAAACAGTCGGGAGGCCGGGGCCAATTCGGCGTGGCGATCCTGCGCTTCGCACCCCGTCCGCGCGGAGCGGGCTTCGAGTTCATCGACTCGGTGAAGGGCGGGTCGGTTCCCCGCCAGTTCATCCCGGCCGTCCACAAAGGAATCGAAGAAGCCCTGGAGGGAGGGATCTTGGCCGGTTTCCGTCTGGTCGACCTGTCGGCCGAACTCGTCGACGGCAAGTACCACTCCGTCGACTCCGACGAAATGTCGTTTCGCATGGCCGGGATCCAGGCGCTTCGTGCCGCCGCCGACGCGCTGCGTCCGGTCCTGTTGGAGCCGATCATGCATGTGACCGTGCGTGTTCCCGAGGACCACACCGGCGATATCATGGGCGATATCAACGCCAAACGTGGGCGGGTCCTGGGCATGGACACCGACGGCGGAACTCGGGTCGTCGAGGCTCAGGTGCCCATGGCGGAGGTGCAGCGGTATGCCGTCGACCTCCGGTCTATGACATCGGGACGCGGCACCTTCGAGGTGCGCTTCGACCATTACGAAGAGGTTCCGCACCAAGAGGCGCAACGGGTCATCTCTGCCCGTAGCGGAACGTAGAGAGACCGAAAGGAAGCGCATGACCGAAGCCGTCCTCAGGTACGGAGACCACGAGATCACCCTGCCGACAGAAGTTGGGACTGAAGGTGAGGTGGCACTCGACATCGGCAACCTCCGGGCCGAGACGGGCCTGATCACCGCCGACCGTGGTTTCGGCAACACTGCCGAAACTCGCTCCAAGGTCTCCTTCGTAGGCGGAGAGGACGGGATCCTCAGCTATCGCGGTTATCCCATCGAGCAGCTCGCCCAAAAGTGCTCGTTTCTCGAGGTGTCCTATCTCCTCCAATACGGCGAGCTGCCATCGGTGACGGAGTTGGAGGCATTCGAGGCCTCGATCACCCACCACACGCTCCTCCGCGAGGACATGAAAAAGCTGTTCGAGGCATTTCCTCATGAGGCGCATCCCATGCAGATCCTCGCTTCGGCAACTTCGGCCCTCGCCACGTACTACCCCGACGCCCTCGACCCCCTTGACGCCGACTCCGTCGACATCTCGGCTCGGAGGTTGCTCGCCAAGCTCCCCACGATGGTGGCCTGGTCCTACAAGTACCGGTCGCACCAGCCGTACGTTTATCCCCGCAACGACCTCGACTATTCGGCCCGCTTCCTGCACATGATGTTCTCAGTGCCTTCCGAGGAGTACGTTCCTGATGCCACGGTATCCGCCGCCCTCAACGTCCTCTTCATCCTGCACGCCGACCACGGCCAGAACTGTTCGGCGTCGGCCGTTCGTCTGGTCGGCTCGGGGCACGCCAACATATTCAGTTCGGTGGCAGCAGGAGTCCACGCCTTGTCGGGTCCGCTCCACGGAGGCGCCAACCAGTCGGTGTTGGAGATGTTGGAGGACATCGTCGCCGCCGGCGGCGACGTTTCGCAGTTCGTCGCCCGGGCCAAGGACAAAGACGACCCCTTCCGGCTCATGGGGTTCGGGCACCGCATATACAAGAACTTTGATCCCCGTGCCACGATCATCAAGCAGTACGCCGAGGAGGTTCTCGACAACCTCGGTATCGAGGATCCGCTGCTCGATGTGGCCATGCAACTCGAGCAGGTGGCTCTCGAAGACGACTACTTCGTCGAACGCAAGTTGTATCCGAACGTGGACTTCTACTCCGGCGTCATCTACCGGGCCATGGGGTTTCCCACCGACATGTTCACGGTCCTCTTCGCCCTGGGCCGGCTCCCGGGGTGGCTGGCGCAGTGGCGTGAACTGACCTCCGACCCGAAGTCGCGCATCTTTCGCCCCCGTCAGCTCTACACGGGATCAGCCCGACGCGACGTGGTGCCTCTGTCGGACCGGTCCTGATTGGCGCGGCGGGGACCCGGTCTCTCAGGCCAGTCGCTCGACGTAAGGGTCTCCTACCACCTCACCGGAGACGGCGTCCACCCCGACGAGGGCTCTCCGGTCGGGGGGGTCGACGGACGAGTAGAGGATCACCGACCAGCGCGGCCGGGCGCGGAGACCGTGGAACGTGACGGCCGCCGAAGCGTGGCCGATGCCGAACTCGACCGCTCTGCCAGCTGTTTCCAGCGCCTGGTGCTGGTTGGTTCGGAGCGGCCACGCCGCGGCGGCATGCCACAAGGCCAACCCCACGAGTATCACCGCCGGAACGGGATCGATAAAGACGGCCACGGCGATGGCCATGAGGGCGTAGACGAGGGCCGGCGTCCGTCTCCGCAACGGGCTCGGGAAACGGTAGGGACCAACGATGTTGGAGTCGAGCTCCTCTTCGATGGCGACGGCGTCGGCCACGTCTCGATCGATGTGGATTCCTTCTCGGGTGACGCGTCGCTCGTCGGTCACGACGGTGCTCGTGCCCACTCGGCGATCTCGGCCACCGCTTCGTCGAGTCGAACTCCTCGTCGCTCGGCGTCGTCGCCGTAGCGCCGCACCCCCACAGTGGTGTTGTCCACGTCCTTGTCTCCGACCACGATCACAACGGGGTGTTTGGCGGTGAGAGCGCGCCGGATCTTCTCGCCGACGGTCTCGCCCGAGTCGTCGACCTCTGTCCGAAGCGATCGGGGTGCCAGAGCGGCAGCCACCGAAGAGGCGTACTCGAGGTGTCGGTCGGCAACGGGCACGACCGACACCTGGACTGGGGCCAGCCACATGGGGAATGCGCCCGCGTAGTGCTCGGTCAGAACCCCGATGAACCTCTCGAGCGAGCCGGCCTTGGCACAGTGGATCATCACCGGCTGCTCGGCGACGTTCTCGCGCGTCGTGTACTCCAGTTCGAAACGTTCCGGCAAGAAGAAGTCCAGCTGGATGGTCGAGACCTGCCAGCGGCGTCCTATGGCGTCCCGCACGTGCACGTCGATCTTCGGTCCGTAGAAGGTCGCCTCGGCCTCGCCGATGGTGTAGGGGATGGCGCTCGTCTCCAACGTGGCGCGCAGTGTTGCCGTGGCCTGCTCCCACAGGTCGAGGTCACCCATCCACTTGTCCGGGTCGCGAGTCGAGAGTTCTGCTTCGAACTCTGAGAACCCGAAGTCGCGCAGCCACTGGAGGACGAAGTCGAGGTGGAGTGCCAGCTCGTCGGCCAGGAGCGCCCGGGTCGTGAAAGTGTGGCTGTCGTCCTGGGTGAAACCACGGGCCCGCAACAACCCGTGGATCGTGCCCGAGCGCTCATATCGATACACACCACCCAGCTCCGAGAACCGCAACGGCAGGTCGCGGTAGCTGCGGGCGCGCGACCGGTATACGAGGACATGAAAAGGGCAGTTCATCGGTTTGACTCGGTATTCGTGCTCGGCGTCGAGGTGCATGCCCGGGTACATCGACTCGGCGTAGTAGTCGAGGTGACCCGAGGTGGCCCACAACTCGGCCCGGGCAAGATGGGGTGTGAAGACGAACTCGAAGCCGAAGCGCTCATGCAGGTGGCGGCTGTGGTCCTCGATGATCTTGCGTAGACGGCCTCCCTTGGGGTGCCAAACCGCCAGTCCGGCTCCCATCTCGGCCGGGAAGGAGAACAAGTCGAGCTCGGGTCCCAGTTTGCGGTGGTCGCGCCGCTCTGCTTCCTCGAGCCTCATCAGGTGGGCGTCGAGTGCAGGCTTGCTCTCCCAGGCGGTTCCGTAGATCCGTTGCAGTTGAGGTTTGTTCTCGTCTCCTCGCCAGTAGGCGCCGGCGGTGCGCAAGAGCTTGTAAGCCTCGATTCGTCCAGTGGAGGGAAGATGGGGGCCACGGCACAGGTCTATGAAGTCTCGGTTGCGATAAACGGTGACCTCGTCGGAATCGTCGACCTGGCTCGTGTCGACGGTTTCGATGATCTCGGTCTTGTACGGGTGTTGGGCGAAGAGCTCGAGGGCAGTGGCGCGGTCGATGGCCTCGCGCTCGAATGGCTGATCCTCGGCGATGATCTCGTCCATCCGCCCCTCCAACGCCACCAGATCTTCGGGGGTGAAAGCCCTGCCGATGTCGAAGTCGTAGTAGAAGCCGTCTTCGATGGGAGGGCCGATGGCGAAGGTGGCTCCGGGGTGGAGCGACAGCACGGCTTGGGCGAGGACGTGGGCGGTGGAGTGGCGAATGATGGAGCGGCCCTCTTCGGAGTCCGCGGTGATCACGGCGAACTCTCCTCCAGCGGGGAGGCGCCGTTGCAGGTCGAGAGTGGCCGAGTCGAGGCGCACGGCCACTGCGGCCCGGGCCAGGCCGGCGCCGATCGACTCGGCCACCTGACGCCCGGTGACCCCGGCAGGGTGTTGGTGTTTTGATCCGTCTGGGTACTGGAGTTCGATAGACACGGGGGCTTCGATGACTAGCCTGTCGATCGCAAGCGTACAAGGCTTGGTCGGGGTCCCAAGTCGACACGAAAACACCGATCTAAGAAGGTAGGACGTTGGATGGAAGCCACCACATTGCTTGCGACAATCGCGCCGGGGGCGACTGTGCGGGAGATAACGTCGGGGAGTGGAGGCCAGAAGAACCGCGTGTTTCGTCTTCTCGAGGAGAGCGGCTCCGCCACGGTCGTGAAGATCTACGGGTCGCCGGGGAGAGAGCGTCGCGAACGTCACGCGTTGGAGGCGATAGCCGGGATCGAAGGAGTGCCCCAGATCATCCAGAGGGGCCTCACCCCCGACGGAACCGCCTGGGCGCAACTCTCCGACGGTGGGGGTTGGAGCCTCAAGAGCCTCACCAAGAATCTCGACCTCGTGCGCAAGGCGGGGACGATCTTGAAGAAGGTTCACAACAGCAAAGGCGCCATCACCAACCTCGAGGGTGGAATGGACGGCGACTACATCGCCGCCCACTACCGTTCCACGGTCGAGCGACTAGGCCGCTTTCGCCGCAAACTGCAGATACCCGCTCAGGTGCTCGATCTCGCCGGGGACACTCCCCCGCCGGTCTCCAGCGACCCCGGCACCGCCCACACCCGTCCTACCGCCGACAAGTTCTTGGTCTCCGACCACGGCAGCGTGATGCTCGTGGATTGGGAATGGGCGACCTTGGCGCCACCGGAATGGGACGTCAGCTTGGCGACCTGGGACTTGGAGATGGCCCACGGAACCGACGTCATCGACGTCTTCCTCGAGGGCTATGGGAACACGATGCCGCGTGACCGGCTCGACAGTTGGCGGGCCTACCACGCCGCCGTTCTCTTGTTGGAGGCGGGAGAGTCGCGTGACGGGCGTCTCGGTGACCTCGCCACCACCGTGCGAGCCCTGGCCGGAGCGGTGGGAGCCGTCTGAGCAGAATTCGCGAAATCCACGGTTGTCCGGCACCCGCGACCTAACGTCGCTTGAGCGAACCGAGGAGGATTCGAGGTGCTGGAAGCTCTGGTGGCGGCCACCGCCACGACCGGACTGTTTTTCCTAGCTCGTTCCCGGGACGGTGTGTACGCCGTCGACCCCCGCCTGGTAGTCGACTTGGCACGGGCCGAGAGTGAGCTCCCGTGCCCATGGTGCCGGGCCGCCACGGCTGAAGCCGATGATCGGTGTCCGTCCTGCGGTCATCGGTTCGGCTGACCGAGCCGCTTGAGCAGCGACCGATGTGAGCGGTCGACCGTGAAACCGAGCTTGCGGTAGAGCGCCACGGCTGCGGTGTTGTCGGCTTCGCAGAAGAGGAAGACGGAGCGCAACCCCGCCTCGGCTAAGAATCTCATCCCTTCGATCACCAGCGCACGCCCCATTCCTCGCCCCTGCTGTTCGGGGGCCGCGGCGATGATGTAGATCTCGCCCTCCCCTTCCGGGTGGACTTTGGTCCAACAGAACCCCAACAGCGTGTCGCCGTCCCACGCCATGCGCAGGCCGGCGGGGTCGAACCATGACATAGCCAGCCGCTCTTCGAGGCGGCCGCGATCCCAATTGCTGTTCTCGGGATGTGTCGCAAAGGCGGCGTTATTGACACGGAGCCATCGGTCCTCGTCTTCCCCCACCCGAAAACCTCGCACGGCGAAATCGCGGGGAGGCGTTTCGACGTCGTCGCCCGGGAGCGGCCGGCGCATCAACAGGAGCGTTCGCTCTGGTTCGAAACCCAGTGCCAACGCACCGTCGAGCAGGTCCTCCGTGTACAGCCAGAGGCGCAAGACGGAGGCGCCCCGGGGGCTCACCAGTGCCGCCGTGGCGTCGATCAGGGCGCCCAGGGTTTCGATGTTGCGGTGACCAACTGGTATGACGACTTCGACTCCCCATTCCGAGGGGCGGCTGGCCACCGCCACGACGGCGCAGGCGAACACCGTGTCTTCGTGGTCGACAATCACCACCCCCGGCTCGGCGTCGGAATGGCGACGCAGAGCCGTGAGCTTCGCTTCGCTCAACGGGGGTGCGGCGTCGCCGGCCGCCACCTGGGAGGCGAGCTCCAATGCCACGGGGCGATCGTCCGGGAGTCGAAGTGGTCGGGTACGCATGGAGCGACCGTAGCTGTCCACTGAGGGCGTATATGCTGAGCCGGCAATGAGTCGCATCGGTCTCGTCCTCGGAGGGGGTGGAGTCACCGGCGCCGCCTATCAGATGGCGACGCTGATGGCGATCGAGCTGGCAACCGGGTGGAGCCCCCATCAGGCCGAAGTGGTGGTGGGCACGTCGGGTGGGGCATACGTGACGGCCATCGTCCGCAGCGACCGGCTCGTGCTGGATTCCCTCGTCCGTCACGAGGAGGACTCCGACGCGGTAGCCGAGCGGATCCGCAACCACGTCTTCGTCAAGGACCGCGGGGCGCCGATGGGGCGATGGGTGCGACACGGGTTGGTTCCGGGGCTTCGTCGGCCCGGCCTGACGATGCTGATGGGCTCACCCGCCGGGTATGACGCTTCGGGCCTGGCGGGATGGGTGCGCGAGCAGGTCGGCAAGGAGGCCGACAGCTGGCCGGCGAAACCGACCGTGATCACCTCTTACGACGTCCAAGCCAGGAACAGAGTGTGTTTCGGGACGGTGGCAGCCCCCGACGTGTCACTCGCCGACGCAGTAGCGGCCAGCTCCGCCATCCCCCTCGTCTTCCACCCCTACGAGATCGACGGTCGTACCTATGTGGACGGTGGAGTGGCCTCGGGAACCCATGCCGACCTTCTGTTGGGTGCGAGTGAACCTCTCGATTTGGTGCTCGTCATCGCTCCGATGGCAGCCCTGGAAGGACGCTCCGGGGCCTGGTTCCACGAGCGCCTCTTCGATCGGGTGGGGTGTAGCGCCCTGGAAGAGGAGCTGGCCCTCCTGGCGGAGGCGTGGCCGGGCGCAGAACAGCTCGTGTTGCGACCTCTCCCTCAGGTATTGGAAGCGATGCGCCCCAACCCGATGGCGAGCGATCGGGCCGTCCCCACCTTCATCCGGACTCTCAGCTCCATGAAGCGTCGCCTCGCCTCGCCCGAGATTTGGCCGATCCTCGACCGACACCTGCGAAAGGAGCCGGTGGGAAAGGCTGGATGATGATGCTCAGTGGTCGGCCGGAATCGACCCGAGCCGACCCCGCTGGTAATCGTCGAAAGCCTGCGCCAGTTCGGCATGGGTGTTCATGACGAACGGTCCCATCCAGGCCACCGGCTCGCCTATCGGTCGTCCCCCCAGCATGAGCACGTCCACATTGGGACTGCGCGACTCCTGGGCGGTGTCGGCCGTCACCGTGACGACGTCCCCGGGCCCGAAGAGCGCCAGCTGCCCACTTGCGATCGGCCTGCCCTCGGCGCCGACCGCTCCCCGCCCGTTGAGCACATAAGCCAGCGCATTGAAGTCGGAGCGCCAGGGAAGACGCAGCTTCGATCCGGGAGCGAGAGTGGCATGGGCCAACATGATGGGAGTTCGAGTGCTACCCGGCCCGGCGTGGCCGCCCAGGTCACCGGCGATGAGCCGAATGAGGGTTCCCCCATCGGGTGTGGTCAGCAAGGCGACGGCTTCGCCTCTCAGGTCCTGGTAGGCCGGAGCGACGAACTTCTCCGACGCCGGAAGATTGACCCAGAGCTGGAATCCGTGGAAGAGCCCGCCCCTCACCACTAGCTCCTCTGGTGGCGTTTCGATATGGAGGATGCCCGAACCAGCCGTCATCCATTGTGTGTCGCCATTGGTGATGAGCCCTCCTCCACCGTGCGAGTCGCGATGTGCCATCTCTCCGTCGATCATGTAGGTGACGGTCTCGAAACCGCGATGGGGATGCCATGGGGTTCCCTTCGGCTCACCGGGGGCATATTCCACCTCCCCCATCTGATCCAGATGGATGAAGGGGTCGAGGTCCGCCAGGTCCACCCCGGCGAAGGCACGTCGCACCGGAAATCCTTCCCCTTCGTAGCCCTGGG
Organism: Acidimicrobiia bacterium; assembly: GCA_041744375.1. Classification (GTDB taxonomy): domain Bacteria; phylum Actinomycetota; class Acidimicrobiia; order Spongiisociales; family ZC4RG35; genus JBGTLA01. The sequence continues at coordinate 11,679 of JBGTLA010000020.1, forward strand.
GGGCAGTGGTGACCGACCGTACCGCTCGTTCGGAAGATGTGACTTCATCGGGTTCGACCACGACCGGAAGAGGTCGGAGATCGGGAACGGTCACGGCTGGAATGGGATCACCTCTGTGTCGCTGCGTCGTGCAACCGCAGCACCAACCGGGCTATTCCCCCCCGGCGGCGCGCCCGGCTTCAGAGACCCCGGGGAGTGAGACTGAAGGGCACCCAGTCCTTCTCGCCTCGTTCATTCGCCTCGATCATCTCGCGCAGCGCGTGACTCTCGCACATGAATCCGAAGGGTGTGTGGGCCCGGGCCACGACGCCACAGTGCTTGCAGAGGAGTCGGATGTCCGGTTCTACTCGGTCCCAGCCATGGGTACTCATTGTCACTCCAGCCATGATCGTCGTTAGGGAGCTCAGCGACGGATGTTCCGACGCGCCACCCAATCGCACACCGGGCGAACGTCCCCGGCCTTGGTCGCTTTGGTTGCGTGCTCCTCGCAACGGAATCCGTCGGTGGTGGCGACCCACGCCGCCTGGGGGCACTGATCGCAGATCCGGGCCGAGACCACTCGTTTCCGTTCGAACATCGTCACCATTGTCATGAGAGCTAGATCGGCCGAATAGGGGCCGGACCGGAAGGCCATGTCAAATAGCCTCGAAGTAACTAGTCCGTAGGCGAGGGCGGCTGTCTTGGAATGTCACGCTCGGTGGACAGATAAGTCGAAGCCAACTTCTTGGGAGCACGCTCGAGCCAGGCCTCCACGATCAGCTCTTCGAGCTCGCCCGCGTCGATGTCGACAAGACGGATGAGGATGGCGGGGTAGCCATCGAAATGCGGAGTTGTGAAATAGAGCTCTGGCGCGGCGGCACACAGAACGTCCTTCACGCCCAGATCTGAGACTCTCACGGCCACGATGGGTCCGTCGGGGGCACCTTCGCCCAATGACACGATATCCGCCTTGCGGAGCGGCCGCTCCCACACGAACAGCTTCTTGTTCACCCGCCAGGCCCGCACTCCGTCGTAAGACGTCCCCTCCGACGTCTCCGGCAGGGACAGGGCGATCCGTCGGACGTCATCCCAGTTCGCCATGGCTACCGACGATACCCGCTCCCCTTCGACGCACGCCCCCTGAGGGATCCCCTCCTCATCGAAAGCGAAAAGGCACTCGGGGTTCTCCCCTATGGCCGGACTTGATCTTGGTCGACAGACTGCCGACAACAGACGAGCGAAAGGTGGCCCGAATTGCCACAGCGATCAACCTACATCACCGGGGTGGGGGCTTACCTGCCCGGCGACCCGGTCGACAACGACCACCTCGAGCAACGGCTGGGCGTGCTCAACGGCGGATCCGAGCGACTGCGCGCCCGTATGCTCGAGGCCAACGGCATCGTCACCCGACACTACGCCCTGGATGAGCGCGGGAACACCACCATGCTCAACGAGGAACTGGCCGCCCGGGCGATTCGCGCCGCGGTCCAACAGCGGGGTTTGAGCTTGGAAGACGTAGGCATGTTGGCGGTGGGCACCACCCAGGCCGACCTGCCGGTCCCCGGGTTCGCCTCGATGGTGCATGGGCTGGTGGGAGGCGGCCCCAAGGAGATCTTGACGGCCGGAGGAGTCTGTTGCTCGGGTATCTCGGCCCTGAAGGCAGCGGAGGACGCCGTTCGCCTGGACCGCCACCGGGTGGCGGTGGCGGCGGGTTCGGAGCTGGTGTCGCGGGCTCTGCGCGCCACGCGACTGGAAACCGCCACCCGCGGGGATCGACGGTCGGCCTTCGGGG
>JBGTLA010000021.1:0-7520 GCA_041744375.1 Acidimicrobiia bacterium
CGCGCTCGGCCCGGAGCCGCTCGGGCCCTTCCACGAGCCAAGACCCCGCAGACGGCACGATCGCCTCCACCGTAAAGCCTCGAGCCCAGCGCCCTTCCATTGCGCCGGCGATCGCCCCGGCGACGGAGGCCACTCCCCCTCCCACGACAAAGGTGCTCGGACGCGCTCGGCTCCCCGACGTGCGACGACCGGCCAGCATTCCTCGGACGACCGACCCGTGCCGCTGCTCCAACGCCGCCAGCGTCGGGAAGGCGGCCGCCACAGAGAGCTCGGTTGGATCTCCGGCGTGTACACCCGCAGCAGCCAACCACGCCCCCAGTTCGCCCGCTCTCCTGCCGAACCTGCGCGTCATGAACGCCGCCAACGTCTCTGCGGGCTGAGGATGCCCCCGAATGAAGACCTCAGCCGCTGCTCGCAGTTTGGCGGCCGGCGACAGGAGGCCCGAAGTGAGCAGAGCAGGGCCGAAGGTAACGGGGTGATTCCGTCCCCGGTGATACACCAAACGGCGGCCGGCGGCCTCACTCGCCGGACGGACCTGTGCGTCGAGCCCTTCGAGGAGCGGCGAGAGGTGGGGGTGCGGGAGCACGATCGTTCCCACGGCTGGTTCCAAGAGGTATCCGTCGAGCCGAACGGGGACCGCCACACCCCCCGGTTCCTCACCGGCGTCCACCACCATGGCTTGCATTCCGCGCTGCTCGAGCGCCCGCGCCACCAGCGCCCCCGCCATCCCGCCTCCCACGATGACGACCGGCCAGGTCACGAACGGACGGCTTCGACCATGGCCCCCAGGTTCTCGGGTGGAGTGTGGCGGTCGATGCCGTGCCCGAGGTTGAACACATGCCCCACCCGTCCGGCCACATGACTCTTCACCTCCGCCACTGCCGCCCCGATGGTGTCCGGGTCGGTGAGCAGAACGGCCGGGTCGAGGTTGCCCTGCACCGCCGAGGCTCCCAGGCTGTCCCATGCCTCATCGATCGGTAAACGCCAGTCGACCCCGTAGGCAGTGGCACCTACCGTCGTTTGGAGGTCGAGGGTGTGGGGACCGTGAGGTGCGAAGTAGATGGTTGGTGCCGCCAAGCCCGCCAGAGCCGACCGGGCGGCGGGTGATACCAGCTGGCGGAACGTCGACCGGTCGACCACGCCCGCCCATGAGTCGAAGAGCTGGACGACGTCGGCCCCGGCGGCGATCTGCATGGCGAGATAGGCCCGCATCGAGTGGGCCAACCCTCCCAGAGCCTCGACGGCCAGCTCCGGCTGGCGGCGGATCGCACCCCGGGCTGACACGAAGTCCTTGGATCCTCCTCCCTCCACCAGATAGGCCAGCAGAGTGAAGGGGGCCCCGGCGAAGCCTATGACCGCTGTCGCCTCGGGAACTGCCGCCCGCACGAGCCGCACGGTCTCGGCCACGAAGGCGACTCGGTCGGGAACGAGAGGCGGCAAGGCGGCGATCTCCTCGAGTGTGTGGGGGCGTAGCCGGGGGCCGGGGTCGAAATCCATGTCGACTCCCATGGCCTCGAGGGGAGTCATGATGTCGGCGAAGATGACCGCCCCGTCCATCCCGTAGCGTTCGATGGGCTGACCGGCGATCTCGGCGGCCACGCTGGGCGTGGCCACGGCTTCCTGAAATGGAATCCTCTGGCGCAGGGCCCTGTACTCGGGAAGGTATCGCCCGGCCTGGCGCATCACCCACACCGGAGTCCGCCCTGTTGGCCGCCCACAGATCGCCTCGACCAGAGGGCGATCCAACGCTCTCACTCCGAGGACTCCACTGCGGCCGCCAGCGCTTCAGCCGCCTCTGTCGCCACGGCCGAGTGCGCCTCCATCAGGAACAGGGCCTCGAAGGGTGAGGGAGGAAGCAGTACGCCGTTGGCGAGGGCGGCGCGAAAGAAGCGGGCGAAACGGTCCCGGTCGAGCCTGGAAGCCTCGTCGAAATCGCGTACCCGCTCCGGACCGAAGAACACCGTCAGCATCGCACCGACGCGCTGCACGCAACCGCTTGTACCCACCGCCTCGGCCAGGGTCTGAGAGAGGGCTGCTCCCACCTCTTCGAGAACTTCGTATGTCTCGGGGTGCTGCGACAGATACCGGAGACAGGCCAGGCCTGCGGCCGTAGACAGGGGGTTGCCGCTCAAAGTCCCCGCCTGGTACACCGGCCCGTCGGGTGCCACCAGTCGCATCAGCGCGGCGGACCCACCATAGGCCGCGGCGGGGGTGCCGCCCGCCACGACCTTCCCGAGGCAGGTCAGATCGGGAGCCACCCCAAAGCGCCCTTGCGCCCCGGCCGGGCCGACCCGGAAGCCGGTCATGACCTCGTCGAAGATGAGGACCGCCCCGTGACGATCGCATCGTTGCCGAAGTCCCGGCAAGAACCCCGGCTCGGGCGGAACCACCCCCATGTTGCCGGCCACCGGCTCGACGATCACCGCCGCTACGCCTCCCAGAGAGAAAGCCTCATCGACAGACGCGAGGTCGTTGTAGCGGGCCGACCGAGTGTCGGCGACGGTGGCGGGCGGCACACCCGGGCTGTCAGGGCTGCCCAGGGTGGCGGGGCCGCTTCCCGCCTTCACCAGGAAAGGATCGGCGTGACCGTGGTAGTTGCCTTCGAACTTGATGATCCCGACCCGCCCGGTGGCGGCCCGCGCCACCCGGATGGCCGACGCCGTGGCCTCGGTGCCGGAGTTCACCATGCGCACCACTTCGATCGAGGGCACCATTTGGCAGATCAACTCGGCCAGTTCCACTTCCCGAGGAGTGGAGAACCCGAAGGAGGTGCCGTCGCGGGCCGCCTCCCCGATCGCCTCGACGATCACGGGATGGGCGTGACCCAGGATCAACGCCCCCCAGGAGGCGACGAAGTCGATGAACGAGTCGCCATCGATGGTGGTGATATGGGGCCCCCCCGCCGACCGGACGACCAGCGGCGAGCCTCCCACCGAACCGAATGCCCGCACGGGCGAGTTCACGCCTCCCGGCATCACCGCTACCGCCCGCTCGTGCCACTGCCGGGAAGTCGACTCAGACACCCCCATGCCTTCGACCACCGACTTGCGGCTCATGGAACTCATGCCCACTCTCTCCGGATGAGGCGGGCGGCGTCGATGGCGAAGTAGGTGAGAACGATGCCGGCTCCGGCGCGGGTGATGCCGGTAAGTGATTCGAGCATCACAGAATCCAAATCCACCCACCCGTTCGCCCCGGCGGCTGTGATCATCGAATACTCCCCCGACACCTGAAACGCCGCCACCGGGACCTCTACCTCTGCTCGCACACGGGCGACAATGTCGAGGTACGGCCCGGCGGGCTTGACCATCACCATGTCGGCGCCTTCGGCGAGGTCATGACGGGTCTCGACGGCGGCTTGACGGGCCGAGGTGGGATCCATCTGGTGGGTGCGGCGATCACCAAAGGCAGGGGCGGACCCGGCTGCCTCCCGGAATGGTCCGTAGTAGGCCGAGGCGTACTTGACCGCGTATGAGCAGATCGCTAAATCGACGTGACCGCCGGCATCCAGACCGTCCCGGATTGCTCCCACTCTCCCGTCCATCATGTCGGACGGAGCGATCACATCGGCCCCGGCGTCGGCGTAGGTCACGGCGGCCCGCGTCAACAGCGGGAGGGTGGCGTCGTTGTCGACAACTCCATCGTCGGTGACTACACCACAGTGGCCGTGACTCGTGTACTCACACAGGCACACATCTGCCCACACGGTCAGATCGAGGTGGCGCACAGCCCGAATCGCCGAGGGCACCGGACCCGTGGGATCCCAGCTGCCCGAACCCTCCGGATCCTTCTCCGCGGGGACACCGAAGAGCATCACGCCACCGATCCCCAGGGCAGCGGCCACCTCCACCAGGGGTATGAGTTTGTCGACGGACAATTGGGAATGACCGGGCATCGAGGCGATGGGCCGCTCCACCCCCACACCTTCGACCACGAACAGCGGAAGTACGAAGGAGGCCGGATGGAGTCGGGTTTCGGCCACGAGCCGCCTCATCGCCGGGCTACGTCGCAGACGTCGGTCGCGCGCCATCGGATAGCCGGTCATGCGCTCCTTCCGAGGTGGGCGCCGAGCGCCTCGACCAGGTCGGGCAGAGACAGGCGCCGGGGTACGACATCGGGCGGTCGTCCTAGTCGCTCGAGCTCAGAGGTGGTGGTTGGACCGATCGCACCCACGACGATGTCGGAGCCCAGGCCTCGCGACGAGAGCCAGCCTCGAACTGCAGAGGGGGACCCGAACAGAACGGCGTCGACCGGATCGCAAGCCGGCGCCACCGACACGGTGTGATAGACGGTGGCCGTGGCCACTTCCGCCCCCGCCGACCTGAGTCTCTCCGCTCGGGCCGGATCGGCCGACGCCGACGTGGCGAGGACCACTCGCTGGTTCACCACCGATGAGACGAGAAGAGACACGAGATCGTCGCCGGTCCCGGCGCCGACCACGGTCACCTTGCCACCGGCCCGCCGGGCAGCATCGGCGGTGGAAGGGCCCACGGCCGCGACCTCGACAGGCGGCAGCCCGCCGTCCGGCCACAACACTTCGATGGACCGGGGTGAAGTGAATACGGCGAGGTCGCCGGCGGCGATCGTCAGACGGGCCTTTTGCAGCTCCTCTTCGGAAGCCGGTCGTATCTCGATGCAGGGGAGCATCACCGGCTCGAGCCCGGCCTCCCGCAACAGATGCACCGCTCGCCGGGCGCCCTCGCCCACACTCGTCACGGCGACGCGTGGAACCGTCACAATCCCAGCTCTCGCCGTGCTGCCGCCACCACGTCGGCGGTTTCATCTCCGACGGTGCGACCCCGTCGCGCTCCCCGCTCATCGTTGACAAAACAGGTCATGTCGATGGTGCCGTCAGGCCCTATCTCGGCCAGTGCGCCCAAGGCCGATCGACACCCGGCGCCCGTGACCTCCAGCAGAGCCCGCTCGGCCTCCACCGCCCGACGGGTGGGGGCATGGTCCAGTAGGGAGAGAATTTCCTCTGCCCGGCTGCCGGCCAACGCTTCGAGCGTGATCGCAGCTTGAGCAGGAGCCGGAACCATCTCGGCGAGCGTGAAGATGTGCGAGATCGATTCCTCCCGACCGAGTCGGCGCAGACCGGCCTCGGCCAGCACCACCGCCGTCACCTCGCCTTGGGCGACCATAGCCAATCGAGTGCCGACGTTTCCGCGAATATCGACGACCTCGACGCCAGGGTGGAGCATGCTGAGTTGAGCGCCCCGGCGGGGGCTCCCAGTGCCGACGATCGACCCCGGTCGAAGCTCGACGGACGCGGCACCGCATAGTGCGTCCCACGGTTCGGCCCGCGGGAGGTAGAAAGGGATCAGCCGGTCGGGACCGGCCACCGGAAGGTCTTTGCCGGAATGGACGGCGACGTCGGCCTCACCGTCGACGACCGCCTTCTGGACGGCACGCACGAAGGCCCCCACCTCGGTGAGCGTGGTCAGCGGACTGGTCCGGTCCCGGTCGCCACTCGTCACCACCTCGACGATGGTGGTGACCACCCCTTCGCCCTCCAGCGCTCGCGCCGCCATCTCGGCCTGGGCTAAAGCGAGCGACGACCGTCTGGTGGCAAGTCGGAGGTCACTCATCGCGGTCGAAGGCGGCCGATATCACCTCGGCGATACGGGGATCGCGCGCCCGGCGAACGGCCGAAACCGGACGGGCCAGGATGGTGCGAGCCACCGTGTGTGCCACCTGTTGCAGCACCGCCCGATCCTCAGTGTGGTTGAGCCGGCCGGCGAACCGGTCGACCGCTTCTTCCACCACCTCATCGGCCATCTGGATCAAGTCGGCGATCACCGGGCCGACGTGGTGGCTCTGGCGGTAGCGGTGATGCGCCTCCGCCGCCGCCTCCACCACGAAGGAGCAGGCGACGTCCGTGTTGCCGCGACGCTTGGCGATGGCGGCCAGGTCATCGATACCGATGTAGTCGAGTCGCCCGGTGGGCACGGTCGTGAAATCGGGGGGCATGGCCATGTCCACCAGCACCAGCCGCTCGTGTCGGGGGGCGACCGCCCGACAGAGACCGTCGCGATCCATGAGCCCCGAAGAGGCGGCGGTGGCGGAGACGGCGGCGGGGAAGCGTCCGAGAACCTCGTCGAGGCGATCGAGGGACCACACCTCGACGCCCGGTATTGAGACCTTCTCCGGCGCACGCGCCAAGACTACGACTCGGGGCGGGGCGGGCAGACCGAACAGGGCAGCCACCACCGCCGCAGCCATCGTGCCGGAACCGAAGACCGCCACCTCAGGGGCAGAACCCACCATCTGGGCGGCGACCGCCGCCATCGTGTCGTGCGGCGAGGGGTCGAGCAGGCGCCGTGCCTCACGACCGACCGCCACGGCTCCCTCGATCAGTCGCAGAAACCCTCCATCGAAGCCGTCGCCTCGCTTGAGCTCGGCGAGAGACTCTCGGAACTGGCTGAGGATCTCGACTTCGCCGGCGATCGGCGACTCCAGCCCGGCCGCCACTCGGAACAGATGGGTCGCGGCTTCCACCCCCTCGCGCAAGCGCGGTGTCGCGTCGACGGCACCGAGTAGCTCTGCTACAACCCCCTTGAGCTCAATCTCGTCCCCCGGAACGGCCACTTCAACTCTGAGGCAGGTGGAAAGCACGAAAGCCGATGGCGGCATGTCGGCGCCGAGCAGCGCCCGCGCCATCTCGGCCCGGGCGGCACCGTCGACTTCGGGATAGGCGAAGCTGGCCGATGAGAGAAACACGTGCGGGGGAAACCATATAAACCCTGCTCGGCGACAGCGAGTCGAATAGATGCCGACACCGAGTCGGCTGTGGCAGCCCTATGGCTTTCGTTGTCCGGCGGCCCGCTCCAGCGCATCCCGCAGTCCAGGAAGATCAGCCAGGGTCTCTCGGAGGCGCCATCCCATCATCTGAGCCACCTCGACCGGTGTGGTGGCGATGACCGTCGCATTGCGCTCCTCGAGAGCCAGAACACCCATCTCCCCGAAGAAGTCGCCGGGACCGAGGTCGGCGACGTGGACGCCGTCGCGATGAACGGTGACATGACCCGTGAGGAGGATGAAGAACTTGATGGAGAGATCGCCCTGTTCGACCAAGACGGTGCCCACCGGGTGACGGTCGAGACGCAGCTCGGCGCCGAATCGTTCGACCTCCTCTGGGGAGCAGGTGGCGAAAAGTCCGACCTCGGCCAATCGTGACGCTTCCACTCGATCCTCTCAGCTCGGGTGTGCCACGCTAGTCCACCACCACCGCCGCTGGCCTCCCGGCCCCGCAACGATCCTTCGCTTACCCTTCGAGTGCCCGTCGGAGGAAGGCGGCCATCTGCTGGCGGGTGACGTCGTCGTCGGGACAGAACCGATCGTTCACCGGCGGGTTGCAACCCCGGGTCACCCCCGCCGTGCCCAACCGATCGATGTCAGCCTCGAACACCGAACCGTCATCATCGGTGAACAGGTCACCGCCACCGTCGTCGACATAACCCAACGCCCGCACCAAAAACGCCGCCATCTGACCCCGAGTCACGAAATCGTCAGGACAGAAC
>JBGTLA010000022.1:0-50581 GCA_041744375.1 Acidimicrobiia bacterium
GCAGCGGCAGCATCGGGTCGAGGCCCGGCCGCGATCACCTCTTTCGCCTGCTGAAGAGTGAACCGGCCGGCCGTCACCTCGCGCCCCACCACCACCCCGCCCAAGCGGCGGTCAGCCACCGAGAGAGAGACCAATCGCTCCAGGTCTTGCAAGTCCTGGGCTCCCCCGGCGGCGACCACCGGCTCTTCCACCGTGCCCAGGGCAGCCGCCAGGACCGCCATGTTCGCCGGTTCGGCAAGGACGTCTCGGCCGGCCGCAGCCACGAGAAAAGCTGCCGCACCCGCCGATGACATCTCGATCAGCACCTCCTCCAGATATCGGCCCGAATTCTTCGTCCATCCCCGCGTGGCCACCTGTTCGTCGGGTCGCACGTCGAGGGAAACGGCGATCCGATCCGGATACTCCCGACATAGGTCCCACACCATGTTCTGATCTTCGATGGCAGCCGTCCCCATCAGGATCCGCCACGCACCGCGATCCAACAGGCGGGCTGCCTCGACGTGGGAGCGGATGCCACCGGCGATCTGAACCGGGCCGACGCTGTCGTCGATGATTCGGTCGATGAGAGGACGGTTCTTCGCATCGCCGAATGCGGCGGCATCGAGATCGACGACGTGGACGAAGTCGGCGCCCTGCTCGAACCAATTGGCCACCCTGCCCACGGGATCGTTGTCGAGAGCGATGGCGTCGTGAACCTCGCCACGTGGTAGCCGAACCGCGCGACCGTCCAAAATGTTGACTCGGGCATACAGATCCATACGCCTACGGTATCGGAACCTCGGCGGGGAGGCGGCACGAATGTAACTCCGTCACCTTCCGGGGGGTCAAACATTCGCACATCGCAGCGTCCGGTGCCTTCACGACCTCCGCTGAGCCTCGGCGGCGCCTACCGTGAAGACCGACAACCCTTAGGATTCCCATGGCTTACAACGAACACTTCGAACTGGTGGAGGCCGTCGAGCCGACCGTCACCCGACTTCTGGCGGAGCATCGAGAGCGCCGCAAGCATTGGTACTTCCACGATCTGATCCCCTGGGAGCAAGGTCGCAGCTTCACCAAGGAACCGTGGGACGAGTCTCAGGCGACCATCAACGAGCGGGCTCGCACGTCCCTCGTTCTCAACCTCCTCACCGAGGACAACCTCCCCTACTACCACTCGACTCTCGAACGTTATCTACCCGAGAACTCGGTGTGGCGGGAATGGAACGGTCTGTGGACGGCGGAGGAGGGGCAACACGCCATCGCCATCCGTTCCTTCCTCTTGACCACCCGCAACTGCGATCCAGTGGAGTTGGAGGATGACCGTCTCGCCACCATGCAGGCCGGGTACTTCCCCGATTGGGATCATCCGGCGGAGTTGTTCGCGTACACGTCAGCGCAGGAACTGGCGACGCGTGTGTCGCACCGGAACACCGGCAAGATCACTGAGGACGAGACGGCCTTCGAACTCATGCGGAACATCGCCGCCGACGAGAACCACCACTTCATGTTCTACAAGGGCGTGATGATGGCCATGCTCGAAGCCCATCCCGCCGTGGCCCTCGAAGGCATCTACCGCACGCTCAAGAACTTCCAGATGCCTGGCGTCGGCATACCCGGCTTCCTGCGGCGATCTATCGACATCGCCAAAGCCGGGGTGTACAACCTGCGAGTCCACCACGACGGCGTGGTCATGCCGCTGATCCGTCAGTGGGGCATCCCCGACCTGACCGGCCTCGACATCCGAGCGGCCGAGTTGCAAGAGAGGCTCATGACCCTGCCGGCCGAGATCCTCGGCAAGGCCGAGCGGTTCGAGGCACGCTTCGGCACAGCCTGAGGCGTCGCAACCTAGGGTTGATGAGCGATGGAGCCGCGTGTGTTGCCTGCCCGACCTCACGCCGACCTAGACGCCTACCGCAAAACTGGGGGTGGGGAGGGTCTTGCAAGAGCCAGCCAGATGGGGCCCGCACAGGTCATCGAGGCTATCCGGGCATCCGGTCTTCGCGGCCGGGGCGGCGCCGGTTTCCCCACCGGCTTCAAGTGGAAAGGGGTGCGGGGCGACCTTGCGGACGGTGAGCGCCGGTTCGTGGTCTGCAACGCCGCCGAGGGTGAGCCAGGCACCTTCAAGGACCGGGCTATCCTGGCGGCCGACCCGTATTCGGTGCTCGAGGGCATTGCCATCGCCGCCCTGGCCCTCAACGCCCCAGAGGCGCACGTCGGGATCAAGGCCTCATACCGCCATGAGATCGAGCGGTTGGAGTCGGCCGCGAACGAGATGGCCGCTATGGGCTGGCTCGACCACGTCGACGTGAGGCTGACCGCCGGACCGGACGACTACCTGTTCGGAGAGGAGAAGGCCCTCCTGGAGGTCATCGAAGGTCGCGACGCTCTACCCCGCCTCTTCCCACCGTACGTGGTGGGGTTGGCGACAGAACTCAGTGCCGGGTTGGGGTCGGGTTCGGCAGGCGCCAGCGCCAAGACGAATCCGACTCTCGTGAACAACGTCGAACCTTCGCCAACGTGCCGCGCATCGTCGCCAACGGAGCCGACTGGTTCCGTTCGGTCGGCACCAACGAATCGCCGGGGTCGATGGTGTTCACCATCTCGGGGGACATCCTGCGGCCCGCGGTCGTGGAGCTGCCGATGGGAACGCCGCTGAGTGGGCTCGTCTACGGAGTAGGGGGAGGACCACTTGCGGATAGGTCGGTGCACTCGGTGTGGCCCGGAGCGTCAAACGCACCGCTCAACGCCGACCAGCTCGACACACCGCTCAGCTTCGAAGGGTTCGACCGGGCCGGTTCGGGCCTCGGGTCGGGGGGCATGGTCGTCTACGACCAGACCGCCTGCGTGGCCGACATCGGACGCGCCATGTCCGGATTTCTAGCCCACGAGTCGTGTGGGCAATGCCCACCATGCCAGCTCGGCACGACCGCTCTCGCCTCCTCGTTTGCTTCATTCTGCGATGGCACCGCAGACCAATACACCCTCGAAGAGATGTCCGCACGGATGCAACAGGTGACCGACTCCAACCGCTGCGGGTTGGGAGCGGGCCAGCAAGGGGTAGTCGCCGGAGTGCTCGCCCGGTTCGCAGACGAACTCGAGGCCCACATCGTCAACGGATGTCTCACGGACAGGCGAGTTCAAGTACCCAAGTTGGTGGAGCTCACGGAGTCAGGATTCGTCCTCGAAGGGTGAGACACGAGCAATGGCAGGACATCGCTAAGTCCGGCATCGATGCGAACGTCGGCTACGGCGTCGGCACGTGTGGGGCCCCGGTTGACGATGGCGAGCGGAAGGCAACGGCGCCGGGCGGCGTGGACGAACCGGTGCCCCGACATGACCGAAAGAGACGTACCGACGACCAACAGCATGCTCGCCGACTCAATCCACTCGAGCGCCTTTCTCACACGCCGGTGCGGCACCGACTCCCCGAAGAAGACCACGTCCGGTTTGAGAAGGCCACCGCAGCGCAGGCACTCGACCACCCGGAAGCTCTCCGACTCCGTCGCGGAGATGTCGGCGTCTCCATCGGGAGCAACGGTCGCCTTCGTGTCGAATCGTGGGTTGGCGGCTTCCAGCCGGTGGTGGAGCTCGAGTCGCGCTCTCCCGTCACCGCAACCTAGACAGACGGTTCGATCCAACGACCCGTGCAGGTCGATGACTGCCTTCGTGCCGGCCTTCTGATGCAAGCGATCGACGTTCTGGGTGACCACTCCACTCACCAGTCCGGCCTGCTCGAGCGACGCCAGGGCACGATGACCGGCGTTGGGTTCGGCGAGGGCGATGTGCTTCCAGCCGACGTGACTCCGCGACCAGTACCGTCGTCGCGCCCCGGGGTCGTCGACGAACTGGCGGTAGGTGACCGGGGCACGGCCGCGACCTCCGTCGCCGCGATAGTCGGGTATGCCCGAGTCGGTCGACAGTCCTGCTCCGCTGAGAACCATCACCCCGCCCCGGTGCACCATCTCGGCCAGGGTCGATTCGTCCACCGCCGAGAGGCTACCGATCCCTGGGGGTTGTCGTGACGGTGCGCCGATCAGAAACCGTGGGATTGTCCCTGCCAGGGAGGGTCGGCGTTCGCCTCCCACTCGTCTACCGAGGGGCCACCGAGGCGCTCCAGTTGACGTCGGCCGACCAGATAGGTGATGACCAAGAGAGCCACCAGCGCCGGCCACCCCGTGGCCACCCGCACCGCTGCCAAGGCTCCGACGGCTCCGTCCCGATAGAGGAGATACTGGACACCGGCCCGGGCTGCGAAGAAACCAGCCCACATCCACGAGGCGAAGGTATAGGCGGGGCGAACCTGGGGGTGGAGATACCAGCCCATCGGCCAGGAGCGCATGACCGAGGACGTCAGGGCCAAGAGGGGTCTCTTCACGAAGATGCTGACGAGGATCGCCAGAGAGGTAAACGCCCCGCCCACGATCCCGGGCAGGAAGTAGTCCTCGGCGCGTCCCGTGAAGAGCACCAGTCCGGAGGCCACCAGGGTCCCGCCCACACCGCCGAGAGCATACGTCACATCCCCACGGCGTACGAGACGGTAGACCACCACCACGAAGGCTATCGCCAAACCTGCGATCACCGCGTCCGTTACTCCCCGCATGGCATTGACGAGGGCGAAAACGACCGGGCCGATGACGGCGTCGAGCAGTGAGGCCCGACGACCGATCATCCTGAACTCGGAGACGATCTCGCGTCGGCGGCTCATGCCAGACCCAGAGCGGACTCGGCGCCTTCGAGGGTCTGACCACCTTCGGCCACCGGGGCGAACAGGTCCCCGAACCTCTGCAAACGGCCCCACAGGTTGGCCATCGTGACGTCACCGTTTCGGATCTCGACCAACTCTTCCCAGCGGAGAGGAGCCGACACTGGCGCCCCCGGACGGGGGCGTACCGAGTACACCGAGGCGATGGTCTGGCCGAAGGCGTTGCGGTTGTGATCTATGAAGACCTTTCCTTCCCGTTTCGGCTTGTCCCACTCCATCGTCAGGTCAGCGGGGTTGGCGGCGACGAGGTATCGGCCCACCTCGCCCACGAATCTCCGGACACGGTCGAACCCGTACAGCGCTTCGAGGGGCACGTAGACATGCAGCCCCCGCCCCCCGGACAACTTGGGGTATCCCGCCAGGCCCAGCTGTTCCAGTGCCACTCTCACCAGGCGGGCTCCGGCGACTACCTGGTCCCAGGTCGATCCTTGGGCAGGATCGAGGTCGAAGATGGCGTAGTCGGGGCGGTCGAGGGAATCGACGCGCGAGTGGAACGGGTGCACCTCGATACATCCCATGTTGGCGAACCACATGAGCGCCTCCGGCCGGTCTGCCAGCGTGAAGTCAATGGCTCCGCCCTCGGAGTCGGAGGGGACGGGTGCCGTGGGCATCCAGTCGGGCTGATGGCCCGGGGCGCGCTTCTCGTAGAACGACGGTCCATCGATCCCATCGGGGTAACGCGACATCGACAGGGGGCGGTGGCAGAGATGGCCGAGAAGTACGTCGGCCACCGACGCGTAATACTGGATCAGGTCGCCTTTGGTATAGCCCGCTTCCGGGAAGAACACCTTGTCGAGGTTGGACACGGTCAGGCGGGAGGAGACTCGGGGGCGAAACCGGTTGGCTTCGGCGTCGGCTCTCAGCGGCGCCGGAAAGTCGACCCGGCCAGAGTGGAGCAACCGGCCGGTGTGGATTTCGCCGCCGCCATCGCCGACCGAACGGATCTCGGCGGCGATGGCGGCATGGCTCTCACGATCGCGTGCCTCCGATATCACCACCATTCCCAGTCCGGTGGCGCGGGCTGCCTGCACGAGCGGGCCGACCCGCAACGTTCCCTCGCCATACGGGAGATGCTTGATTTCGCCTTTGGCCCCCACCAGATTGTCGGTGAACTGGCAATGAAGAGGGTCGATCATCCATACCGGGAACCGTGACCGCACGAACTCGAGTACCTGGGTGAAGGCCTCCACCGAAGTCAGGCCGGCACCCGTAACGGCGTGGAGGTGGGCCCAGTCGACGACCGGCCTCACAAAGGAGAACTCATCGGCGACGAGGGCAATGTCACCCAGCGTCCCCCACGCCGAGTCCTTCCCGGCGGTCTCGAGGCCCAGCCCGACACCGAGACCCTCCACCTTGGCAGCAATGCGCTCGAGGCGCTCGCGCACCCGGTCCATGAGGATGGTGGGGTCCTCGCCGTGGGTGGCTCCCCCGTGGGCGACGATGATGGATGCTCCGAGTGCCTCCCCCAGCTTCATGGTGTGCTCGAGAGCCGCCAGACACTGCGCACCCCGCTCTTGGTCCTGGGGGGTGAGCGTCGCGAAATAGGGTGCATGGACAGAGAGGCGGACTTTGCGCGCCGCGGCCGCCGCCCCGAACATCTGACACCGCTTCTTCTTCCATGGGAAGTCGGTGACGAAGGGGAGCTCGAGAGCACCGTATCCGTCCTCCACCAAGACGTCGAGGAACTCGACGTCGTCTGCGTCCTCCGGAGGAAGGGCGGAGATGCCGACCACGATCACGGGAGACAGCGTACGCCGTGCTACTGCAGTGACCGCGCGGCGGAGGTCAATCCTCGGTCGGGACCGATTCGGAGGCCGAGGTGCGATCGGCCGAACGCACCACCAGCACCGCCACCAGCGACAGGACGAGACTTCCGGCCAGGCCGTACCAGTCGAGGACGATCCGGCCGGTGAACAAGAGGTTGGCCAGCACACCCCCGCCGAGCCCACCGGCTCCTCCCGTGCCGAGCATCCCGACCAGCGAGGAGTGCTCGGCTCTCGTGAATCGGGTCACCGCGCCGATCGCCAAGCCGATCAAGGCGTACACCAGGACAGCCGTCATCTCCTTCTCCTTCTCGCGTCTGTCGCATGGTGGCTCTCGACGAGACCGCTGTCAGGGATTCGCCCGACCTACTTTTCCGCTTCCCTGTTCGAGGCGGCCAGTCGGTCGGCCGCAGTCGGGTCGTGGGCCGGAAGAATCACCATGTCCGGCATCGACCGGTGAAGGGAGTTGACCCGATCCATGGTGTGGCGGGTGACCTTCTTGTCACACATGCCGGACGGGATGCCCGCCGCCAGCATGTCGACTTCATACGTGAGGTCACCCACCATGAGCAGAGGCGGAAAACCCGGACGTCTCACCATGAGTGAGAGTGACCCCGGCGTATGCCCGGGTGTCGGTAGAAGTACGAGGCTGCCGTCGTCGAAGAGGTCGTGGCCGTCGGTGAAAGGGGCCATCGTCTCGTCCGGCAACGGCTCTGGGGTTATGCGGTTCCATTCCAATTCGGGGAGATCGATGTGCGATGGGTAGATGCCCTTGGATTCCGGCAGCCGCCCAGCCAGGGTCCCCCACTCGGCGCGACTGATCACGATGCTGGCGTGTCCGAGCAACGGCAGCCCCCCGACGTGATCGGGATGGAGGTGTGAGATCACCACCGTGCCCACGTCGGCGATGTCGTAGCCGAGATCCCCCAAGCCGGCCTCGAGGGTCTCGGTCGGGGTCATCTCGAACTGTGCCATTCGGGCGTTGACCAGCTTGTCGATCTTCTTGGGGAAGTAGTTCGGGTCCGTAAGAGAGGCACGATCCGAGCCGGTGTCGAAGAGCAGTAACCCGTGGCGGTGTTCGATCACGTAGACGTTGATCGGCCGGGGACTGGTCCACCGGGTAGATGTCAGCAACCACAACGGCATCGGCTTCCACGTCGGTCCAATGTGCTCGGGTCGCATGAGGGCCGAGCCGGTGCTGATCACGGATACGCGGGCGATGGGGTCTGTGGAGGAACTCACCGCGCGCATCCTACGATCTTGGAAACACCGACGAGAGGCCGGAGATGATCGAGCGCGACGAGGGGTACCTGAGAACGCCCGACGGCGAGTCGATCTGGTACGAGACCGCCGGCCGCGGTTGCCCCTTGTTCCTGGCGCACGGCCTCGGCGGCAACGCGGCCGTGTGGTACCAGCAGGTGCCCTTTTTCGCTACCCGGTATCGGATCATCACGTGGGATCAGCGCGGTTTCGGGCGATCGTCGAATCTGTCTGGGAATGTCGGTCCATCGTCGGCGGCCTCCGACCAGTTGCTGCTCATGGATCATCTCGGCATCGATTCGGCTCACCTGGTGGGCCAGTCGATGGGCGGATGGGCGGTTCTCGGGGCCGCCCTGGGCTCACCGCGCCGTGTCCGATCGCTGGTTCTCGCCTGCTCCACCGCGGGCATTCCTCCACTCGAGGAGCCGCCTTTCGATCCCGATTTGATCGGGGCCTCAACCGGTGTGCGTCCGCTGGGAGTTCACCCGGCCATCGGCGAGCGACTGCCGTCTATCGACCCGGCCAGGGCATACCTGTATCAGGCGCTGGGGACGTTCGGGGACCGACCACCAGACGGTGAGTTCGCTCGGATGCTCGCCGGTACGATGCACGACCCCGACGCCGTCGGCGACCTCGACATCCCAACCCTGCTCATCTCCGGATCGGACGACCCCGTCATGACGTCGGCCCGGGTGCGCGACGCTTCACGTCGCCTGCCCAGAGCCCAGGTGGTGGAGCTGGCCGGGAGAGGGCACTCCCCCTACTTCGAGGATCCCGCAGGCTGGAACGACCTCGTCGACGACTTCCTCCGTTCCTTGGAAGCGCCATGAGCCGGGTCCTCCTCCTCGATCACGACGAAACCCGACACGCCTTGCCCTTCGACGAATTGCTGATGGCGGTTCGCACGGCGCTCGTCGCCACCAGTCGCCAAGAGACGTCGGCACCGCCCCGAATTGCCGCCTTTTCCCCGGGCGGGTTGCTGGGGGCGATGCCCGGATACGTCCCGGGGCTCGGTCTCGGAGGCAAACTCACTTCGGTCTTCTCGGTGGCAGGAACGGAAGGGAGGAGCAGACACGGCGGCATCGTTGCCTTGTTCGACGAGAGCGACGGAACCCTGCAGGCGATCATGAGCGCCGAAGCCGTCACTGCTGCCCGGACTGCTGCGTGCGCCACCGCGGCTTTCGGTGCCCTGTCCCCTCCCGACGTTCAGCGTATCGCCGTCGTCGGTGCCGGCGTCCAGGGCAATGCCCAGCTGGAACTACTGGCTCACCTCGGGTTGTCGGCCCAGGTGGTGGTAGCGACTCGCGACCCTCGTTCTGCCGCCGCAACAGCTGAACACCATCAGGTAAGGGCCGCGCCCTCGATCCGCGCGGCGGTATCGGGCGCCGATCTCGTTTTGTGTTGCACGGACGCCGACAGCCCCGTCATCGACCGCGAATGGTTGCGCCCCGGTGCCCACGTCAGCTCGGTCGGCGGCTCACGCGGACCCGAACTCGACGACGCCACTGTTATGAGCGGGGCGCTTTTCATCGAGTGGCCCGGAGCGGTTTCATGTCCCCCTCCCGCCGGTGCCCACGAATTGCAACGCGTCCCTGCGGGTCGGGCCCACCTCATCGGTGCAGTCCTCTCGGGAGAGGAGGAGCGACCCCCAGGAGAGCTGACCGTGTTCAAGTCGACCGGATACGCCGCCCTCGATGTCGCCGCCGCTGCCACCGCCTTCGCACGGGCAAGCGAACGCGGCCTGGGTTCCTCGGTGTCGCTGTAGAAGCCCACCAGAGCGGGGTTCAGAGTCGCTCGATGGGGTCGCCGGTGAAAACCGAGCCGGCTTCCACGATCTTGGCGTTGAGGCCTCTCAGTCGGAGGCGCTTGCCTTCAGGGGAATTGACGAACCTGAGAGCGTCGACCCCGAATCGCTGCGAGAACTTGGCGCACTCCGTGTGGGGTTCCTCGCTCACCTCGATCACTGCCGAGCCGAGACGCAGCCGAGAGCCCGCAGGCCGGTTGTCGACGCTCAGTCGAGGTCGACATAGAACTGGTCGCCGGCCAGGGGCCACCCCTCGCGATGCTGAGCCAGCAGCGCAACACAACGCGAATTCATGAGCGTGATCTGCTTGTTGGGGTGCGCCGACCCGTCGGCCGTGCTGCTGCTTCCCCTCGCCCGCCAGTTGTCTCCCACCAGGCCCTCATCGAGATCGAGCTTCGCCTCTTCGAGCGCAACTCGATCATCTACTTCGGGACGAGCCACGATCATTTCCACGCTTCCTGCGCCAACCGGCGAGGAACGGATGTGCTCGAGACCAGCTTCGAGTTGAGGGCGGGTCAAAGGCTGCATCCGAAGATGGTATCCCGGTCCGGACACCGGCCGATTTGCCGCCTCTAGCTCCCCTCCGGGAATTGAACGAGGCGCTAGCCCTCATGCCCGGCGACCGGTCAGAGCCAGGAGCCTGGTCTGAGCATCGGCCCCCTCGTCGACGTCGAGTCGGGGCCCGTAGTGCCCCGACTTCTCCAGGTCGTCGCCGAATGGCTCGAGGCCGGCCACCATCGACGCCACCTCGTCAGGATGGAGCGTCTCGTCGAGTCCGGTGGCACGAGCGAGGTCCCACGTGTGCACCAGGATGTCACCGAGGATGAACTGGGCTATGGCGTCTTCCAATGTGCGGCGACCGGCCCGAGGATGGTCGAAGTCCGAAGCGGCGATGGCGGGGTCAGACAGCATTGCCCCCAGACCGTCACTGAACACTTGCCAGGCTCCCACGGGATCCGCGTCGACCGATGGCCCCACAGGCACGGCAACACCCGCCCCGTCTGCCAGGAAGGGCGGAACCCACTCGGTCAAGTGCCGAACCACGTCACGGGCCACCCACCCCAGGCACGGCGAAGGGTTGTCCCATGCGTCGGCCGACACCGACACCACCCGGGCCGTGAAGCCGCCGGCGATCCTGTGGAAACGCTCGGAAATCTCACTCATAATTCCGCCATTCAAACCACCCAACGCGATCCACCTAGTCTCGCATCTGGTCAGATTTCTCATCGTCGCCACGGAGCTTGCGTCCTGCCAGCCAGACGACCCCGCCTATACCGAACAGAATGACCCCGCCCACGACGGATCCCAGGGGGAGCGACCCGGCGAGGAGCACGCACCCTCCCAATCCGAATACCTGGAGCCACCGTGGCCAGCGGCGATCGTGGGCCGGCTGGGTGTAGGCGGACGCGTTGGCAATGGCGTAGTAAGTGAGAATTGCGAAGGAACTGAAACCGATGGCTCCTCTCAGGTCGGCGACGGCGACGATCAGGACAACCACGATCCCCACGACGAGCTCTGCCCGATAGGGCGTCCGGTGGGTTGGATGCACCCCTGCCAGCCAAGTGGGCAGATGGCGATCACGCGCCATGGCGAACGTGGTTCGGCTGACGCCGGCGAGTAGCGAGAGGAGAACACCCGTCGCGGCCACCGACCCCCCTACCCGCACCAGGGTCGTCGCCCAGGCAGAGTCCCCCGCCGCGGCGGCTAGAGGGGCCACAGATGTCGCCAGGACATCGGGACCGACGGCGAAGAGGGAGGAGACCGCCACCGCCGCATAGACGACCAGGGTGAGGCCCAAGGCGATGGGAATGGCCCTGGGAATGGTGCGCTCCGGGTCGATGACCTCTTCGCCGAGGGTGGCGATGCGGGCATAGCCGGCGAACGCGAAGAACAAGAGCCCGGCGGCTTCGAGTATTCCCCGGACCCCACCGCGACCCAAGTCGGCGAGATGGTCGGGGGCCGCGGTCGGGGCCGCCAGACCGGCGACGACGACCACGGCCAGGACCGCGACCACGAAGGCAACGATCGCTTTCGTCAGGGCGGCCGTCTTGCGGACCCCGATGTAATTGACGGCCGTCATGACGACCACGGCCGCCGTCGCTATCCACCGCTCGTAATCAGGAAAGGCATACGCCCCCACGGTCAGGGCCATGGCTGCCAGGCTGGCGACCTTCCCGACCACAAACCCCCACCCCGCCAGGTACCCCCAAAATGGTCCGAGGCGCTCTCTTCCGTAGACGTAGGTGCCGCCGGCTTGCGGGTACACGGCTGCCAGCTGGGCCGACGACGTGGCGTTGGCGTAGGCAACAGCCGCAGCGATGGCCAATCCCACCAGGAGCCCGGAGCCGGCGGAAGACGCGGCCGGCCCGATGGCGGCGAACACCCCCGCCCCGATCATCGACCCCAGTCCCAGCATCACCGCATCGACCAGGCCCAGGCGCCGTCCCAGCCGTGGCGCCCCTCTCCCCGTGGCGTGGCCGCTCATGCTGGGCTCACCGACTTCACGTCTGCGAGGTCACTCCGAGAGCTCGACCGAACCGTCCGCGTCGAGTTTCCATCCCGGGTTGTAGGCAACCTCCCAGGGATGTCCGTCAGGATCGGAGAAGACACCCGAATACCCACCCCAGAACGTTTCCGCCCCCTCTCGATGAATGGTGCCTCCCGCCTCCCTCACCTTGGCGAGGACCGCATCGACCTCCTCGGGCGACCGAACGTTGTGGGCGAGGGTGATGCCACCCCATCCGCCGCTGTCCACCACGCCGCTGTCCTCGGCCAGCTTGGCTCGATCCCACAGGGCAACGACCATTCCACCGGCCTGGAAGAAGACGACATCGTCCTCCGATTTCGCAGTAGTTGCCCATCCCAGCAACTCATAGAAGATACGGGCCCGATAAACATCGCTCACTCCGAGGGTGACAAGACTGACTCTTGGTTCCATCCAGTCATTGTCGCAGGTGCTCCCTTCTTCGGGGCCGACACCGGCCACCTCCGGGCACCGGTCGGACCGGGGTCGTCAGGAGGTGAGGTGGCCCGGCGCCGATTCTGTCAGACCCAACGCCTGCATGAGGGCAGGTATGTACTCGCCCAAACCCTCTTCGATGGTGCGCGGTTGGTAACCGAGTTGGCGCCGCGCCTTGGCATTGTCGCCGAGGTAGGTGACGCCGGCCGCCACGCGCAGGGCCTCGGCCGGCGCGACCGCCGACGGAACCAGCCGGCCGACCGAATCCAGAGAGCGCGAAATCAGACGAAGGAGTCCGGCCGGAAGTTGCACGAGTGGTCGTCTCGTCCCGGCGATACTCGCCACGACATTCATCGCCTCCCTCAAAGTGGCTGGAGGGCCCGCCACGATGTACTCCTCACCGGGGACCCCCCGGTCCATGGCCAGCCGATGGGCCGTCGCCACATCGGCTACGTGACCCCAGCAATAGGCCGCCGGGGGAATAACCGGAAGCCGGCCGCGCACACAACGCTCGATCATGTCTCCGATGGGGGAATGATCTCCCAGTCCGTAGATGAGCCCCGGAAGGACGACGACGAGCGGGAGGCCCTCTTCCATCAGCGGCCGTGCCACCTTCTCGTGTGCCTCCCATTTGGTCCGGTCGTAATGGGAGACATGTTTCCCGTAGAAACGGTACGACTCGTCGACGATCTCACCGTGAGTGTCGGAGTTCGTGGCCAACGTGCTGGTGTACACCCCCCGCCGGATCTCCAGTTCGGCCATGACCTCGAGGACATTGCGAGTGCCATCGACGTTGACCGCCTGAAACGGGCGCGTGTCCCGCACCCCCACCTTGTACCAGCCGGCAATATGGAAGACGCCGTCGGCTCCGGCCATCGCCGCCCGGATGGACTCTTTGTCCGTTATGTCACCCGAGCGGACCGCACAGCCCCTTTCCGCCAGGGGTGCGGCGGCATCGACGTCGCGAGCCAGGACCGTCAGATCATGACCGCCCTCTCGCAACTGGCGTGCGAGTTCGCCACCCAGGAACCCGGTGGCACCGGTCATGAAATATCTCACGTGCCCACCATACGATCACTCGAGGCGGGCTGGGGCGAGCCCAGCCCTCATGGACTCGATAGCATCAGGTTGCGCAGCAAGGACCCAGGAGACAGCTGTGGAGTTCAGTGACTCTCCCGGCGCCAAGACGGATCGCTTCGAATCCACTCCCCCGATGGGACACCCTTGGCGGTGTGGGTTGATGGCGGTGGGCCGACACTGGTTCTGGTGCACGGCTCGATGAACGACCACACCACCTTCGAACCGTTGGTGAGTGAGCTGCGAGAGGACGTGACCACCTTCTCGATGGACCGTCGCGGTTTCGGCGCCAGCGCCGACGCGACGCACTACGCCATCGAGCGAGAGTTCGAGGATGTGGCCGCAGTCGTCGATGCCGTCGCCCAGCGCACCGGCGGGCCAGTCCCATTGTGGGGTCATTCGTTCGGAGCCGGCTGCGCCATGGGAGGAGCCGCCCTCACCGACAACGTCCGACGCCTCGTTCTCTACGAGCCGGGCTTGGGACTGAGGTACCCGGAGGGCTCCATCGAGGCTATCGAACGGGCCGTGGCTGCCGGTGACTGGGAATCAGCCATGGTGGCAGTGTACGGCGGGATTCTGGAGATGGGCGAAGAAGAGATCGAGCCATGCGATCGAGCCCACAGTGGCGGTCCCGCCTCTCCGCCGCCCCCACCGTGCCCAGGGAACGCCGAGCCGAGAACGATTGGGGGTATCGCCCCGGTCAGTTGAACGGGATCACGGCTCCCACCCTCTTCCTGGCCGGCTCAGAGAGCCCTCCTGCTGTCGCTTCGGCAACCCAAAACGCTGCCGATGCAGTCGCCGAAGCCCGGATTCGCGTGCTGGAAGGTCATGCCCACATGGCCCACAAGACCGATCCCGCCATGGTCGCCGCCATCATCCGGGAGTTCATCTCGTAGATGGGCCGAGGCGCTCATCGGGGACGCCACCTCCGCTGAAGGGAGAAGTCCGGTACCTTCACAGGATCCTGTCGTCCCGCACGAGAGGCAGGAAGGGAGCGGTCACAGCAAGCGCGACAGGGAGTACGGCGGCCAACGCGAGAACGGGGGCATAACTGCCGGCGACATCAAACCCGACCGACAGCAGGAGCGGGCCGACAGCGGCCCCGGCGATGGTGATCGTAGCCGAGAGGCCCTTGATGGCTCCGAGATGCACCCTGCCGAAGTAGTAGGCATACACCGTCGACTGGAGCGCCTGGCTCATCCCTTGCATGCATCCTAGGGCCACCCCGTAGGCGATGATGGCTCCGACACTGGTGACCCGTGTGGCCATGAGCATGGCGGCGGCCATGAGACCCTGTGCCACACCCAGCAGAAACCGCGGGGGCATGCGATCCACCAGATACCCGGCTGCGAGCGCGGCGCCGGCTGTCACCAACCCGTACGACACGAACATGGTGGCGGCTTCGGGACGACCGAGTCCGTTCTGGTTCATGATCGAGAAGTGATGGAACACGAGCCCCGTGCCGAGGCCCGAGGTCAAGAATCCACCGGTCACATACAACCAAAAGGTCACGGTGCGACGGGCCTCCTGAAGGGTGAAATGCCGCTCGGGGCGCTGGCGACGGCGCAGCGCCGGTGGCCGGTAGCCGTCCGGGAGCACCCCGTAGTGTTCGGGGCGGTGGCGGAAGAGGCCGCCTCCCACGGGCACCATGACCACCGCCACCGCCAAGCCGAGGACGCCGTACGCCCAACGCCAATCGAACGATGCGATGAGCGCCTCGATACCAAATGGTGCGGCGGCCGTGGCAATGGCGAAGCCGACACCGGCGAGACCCATGGCCACCCCGCGCCGGCGAACGAACCAGATGTTGACGGCATGCATGCTGACGAGGCTGAGGGCACCCTGACCGAGGCCCCGGATGAGGGTGAAACCCAAGAGGAGCGTGACAAGTCCTTGGGCCAAACCCACGGTGCCACAGGCGAAGGCAAACAGCAGGGCGATGACGATCACGGCGCGTCGGGGACCGTGACGGTCGACCGCCCGCCCCACGAAAGGAAGCGTCAGTGAGCCGAGCAGCGTGCCCACCGTGTAGGCCGCCGACACAGCCGAGCGACTCAACTCCAGATCGTCGATGATGCGGTCCAAGAAGACCGAAACCCCAACCGTTTGGCCGGGGATGGTCATTGCCATTCCCACGGTCCCGGCGGCCAGTACCACCCAGCCGTAATGGACAGGGCTCCTCTCGACGAATCGGCTGGCGGCGGCCGGCGGGACGGGTTCAGATGTCGGTGGGGTCATGGCCGAGTACTTGGGGTCGGGGATAAGCCACGAAGGACCCGACCTCTCGGCCGAGTTCCGGACGCTGGGCGTGATCGTCAGTCTGGGTGGAGGCGACCGATGTTGGGCAATTCAGCAGGCATGAGGGGGTTGGGTCGATTGCGTTGCCAGCGGTCTATCTGATCGCGATCGCACACCCGACACAGGTGAACCATGCGAATCCCGACGACCGACAGCTGCGTTCCTCTGCTGCGCTCCACGATGGCCAGGGGAACCGTCTGGAGGTCAGTGCCCGCACAATTGGTACAAGAGGGTGAAGTCGGCCGGGCCCAGGTCGTTTCGCAACTCTGGCACTCCACGGTGATCTCGTCCCCAGCGCGGGTACCGGTGAGCGCCTCCTCCTCACCGCACATCGGACAAGTGATGTCGATCGCCATCAGCGGTGGGAAGTGCTGATGAGTTTGGTTGGCGATGGGACCGAACGACCGACGACGGCCAATTCGAGACTTCGCAGATTCGCCGACATCGTCGCGGCGAGGCGGGTGGCGTAGAGGTCGGCGCCAGCGGGAGTGTGGCGGTGCAACAACAGTGTCATCGTGACACGGGTCGCCGCGAACGAAACCGCCTCGAGATCGTAGCGGTAGAGGGCGTAGCTGCCCTCGACAGTGGTGGCCACCTCGAGAACCTCGTTGTGACGCAATGTGGCGATCTCCAAGAGCTCGTCGCACCGCTGAGGAAAAGCGCGGCTCTGACGGTAGGTCGCTCCCCGTCGGGGCGGACCATCGAACATCGCTGTGGTGTCGGCGATAGCCCAGTTCCAGTCGGCGTTGTGTTCCAGATGGGAGAGATATGAGAAGACCGCGTCGACATCGGCGGGAATCACGATCGCGGCGCTGGCACGGATCGGCTCGCAGGGGTCTTGGTGGTGTGAGCTGGTTGGGGTGGTAATGGTCATGGAGACTCTCAGTGTGATGATCGTTGTTCGGGGTTGCCGGCGGTTTCCCCGTCAATAGGGATAGACGACCTGGGTGGCTGATCCTTCCTGCTGGACGGTGAGCACACCGGTAATCCCATAGGCGACAGGGTGCTGGTGACGGGTCCGTCAGGAGGAGCGGGTGGTGGAGGACGCGCCCTTGACCCACCCGTGACTGTATCGGTCGGATACCGGTTCCAGTATAGCCCAATCGCCGGTTTCTGACCTCGGCACCGAAGTTCCCGCCGGCCCCGAGCGACAGGCGCGACCGGTCATGGCGCTCAACCCGTAGGGACCATGAGGAGATGATTCACACGCCAACCAGACCACAACGGCATCTGTCTTGCGTCGATCTCCTCCGACTACGGTGCGGGCGAAAGCCGAGCAGCGACCGAACAGAAACACCATATGGAAAGCGTCATCTCGATCACCGGGCTCGTGAAGACCTTCGGGCGCACACGCGCCTTGGACGGGCTCGACCTCGAGGTCACGAAAGGAGAGGTTCACGGCTTCCTCGGTCCCAATGGTGCCGGCAAGACGACAGCGATCCGGATCATGTTGGGGCTTCTGCGGGCCGATTCCGGGACCGTGGAGGTTCTCGGTGGTGATCCGTGGCACGACGCCACCGAGCTTCACCGTCGCTTGGCGTACGTGCCCGGCGAGGTGATGTTGTGGCCGCACCTGACCGGCGGCGAGGTCATCGACCTGCTGGGGAGGATGCGCGGCGGCCTCGACCCACGGCGGCGGGCGAGCCTCATCGATCGGTTCGACCTCGATCCCACCAAGCGGGGGAGGACCTATTCGAAGGGCAACCGCCAGAAGGTGGCACTCATCGCCGCATTGGCCTCGGATGTTGAGCTGCTGCTCCTGGACGAGCCTACGGCCGGGCTCGACCCCCTCATGGAGGCGGTCTTTCGCGACCGCATTAATGAGGAGCGCGAGAACGGGCGGACGGTGTTGCTGTCGAGCCATCTACTGGCTGAGGTCGAGGCGCTGTGTGAACGCATCAGCATCATCCGACACGGCCAGATCGTCGAAAGCGGAACGCTGGGCGAGCTCCGCCACCTCACCCGCACGTCCATCGACGTAGAGCTTTCCACGCCACCTACAGGGTTCGCCGAACTCGCCGGCGTGCACGACCTCGAGATCATCGGCCGCCGTGTTCGCTGCCAGGTCGACGACGACGTCCTCGGCGGTGTGATGCGCCATCTCGCCCTCCTCGGGATTCGCTCTCTCGCCAGCCATCCGCCGACCCTGCAGGAGCTGTTCTTGCGCCATTACGAGGGGGAAGCGGACCGCGCGTGGGGTGAAGCCGGGAGGTGACGTCGTTCATCGGCACTTGGGCTCTGGTGCGGATGGCGCTGCGACGCGACCGGATCAGGCTCCCGATCTGGATCGTGACCATCGCCGCGATGGTCGTCGTGGTGGCGGTCACCCTCGACGACCTGTACCCGAGCGTTCAAGCGCGAGTGGCCATAGCCTCCACAGTTGCGGCCAACCCAGCACTGCGGTCGATCCTGGGCCCGATCTTCGACCCGACCAGTGTCGGCGGTCTCGTCGCCTGGCGCATGAGCTTCGCAGCCATGGTACTCGTGCCATTGATGGCGCTGCTCACCGTCGTCCGCCACACCCGCGCGGAGGAGGAAGTCGGTCGATTGGAGCTGCTCGGCTCCACCGTCTTGGGTCGACGCGCCCCGCTGACGGCGGCTCTCATCGTCGCCTGCGGAGCGAGCGTCGCCATCGGCGTCGCGGTCGGTTCCAGCCTCGCTCTCTACGGCGAGGATCTGGCCGGCTCTGTCGCTCTCGGCTTGTCTTACGCACTGGCGGGCTGCGTGTTCGCGGCCGTGGCCGCGGTGGCAGTCCAGTTGTCCGGCAGCGGACGCGGCGCCACCGGGTTGGCGGTGGGCTTCCTGGGTGTTTCCTATCTCCTGCGTAGCATCGGGGACGCCACCACCGGGTCCGCCCTGACCTGGGCCTCACCCCTGGGCTGGGTCCTCGAGATCAGGGCGTACGCACAAGAACGGTGGTGGGTCGCCGGGCTCCTTTTCATCTTCGTCCTCGTTCTCACCCTCGCCGCCTATCTGCTGGTGGAGCGACGCGACCACGGCGCCGGGTTATTGCCGTCCCGCCCCGGCGAACCAGAGGCGTCGAGGTGGCTGAGCGGACCATGGGGACTCGCCTGGCGGCTCCACCGCACCCAGATCCTCGGCTGGACGGTGGGTTTGTTCGCTCTCGGCGCGATGTACGGCGGAGTCGCCGACGGGGTCGGCGCGGTGCTGAGCGAGACCCCCGAGCTCGAGGAGATCTTCCGCCAGATCGGAGGCGAGCAACCGCTCATCGACGCTTTCTTCGCCACCACCATGGCCATCGCCGGGTTGATAACCGCCGGCTATGTGATCGGGGCAACGTTGCGTCTCCGTGCCGAGGAGACCGGTCTGCGGGCGGAACATGTGCTGGCCACGGCTGTTGCCCGGACACCCTGGGCGCTCAGCCATGTCGGCGTGGCACTGGCCGGGGCGGTGGTGCTGCTCCTCTCCACCGGCGTCGGTGCCGGCCTCACCCACGGGGCCAGGGTCGGCGACATCGCCGGGCAGGTTCCCACCCTCGTCGGCGCCGCGTTCGTGCAACTTCCCGCCGTTCTCGTGCTGGCCGGCCTCACCCTGGCTCTCATCGGTCTGGCACCGCAGATGACAGGGACTGCCTGGGTCGCGCTGGTGGCATTCCTCCTGCTCGGGCAGCTCGGGGCGTTGCTCCAGCTCGACCAGTGGTTGATGAACCTCTCTCCGTTCACCCACCTTCCTACCGTTCCCGGAGAGCAGGTGAGAGCTGAGCCACTGGTGGCACTCGTCGGCATGGCGCTGGCGTTGGGCTCGGCCGGCCTCGTCGGATTGCGCCACCGCGATGTGGGATGACGTAGGACAGGGCTGAACCAATCGTTCCAGCCATCCACGACAGTCCGCCTACCCAGGCACTGTGACCCGCTGATGACAGGGCTTCCACTGTTGTTTCGCAACGTCCCAGACAACGCCTGGAGTGACCGACCTGACCCCGGCGCAGATGAGGAGCGCCATCGTTTGGGATAGAGACGCCGGCGGCGAGTCCGTGCTGCTGTTCGCCGTCAGCGAGGCCCGACCTCAATACGAGCCTCTCGGCTTCATCGAGATGGGAGGCAGGTGATTCGCCACCGAGACCAATGGTGACGAGCAAACTCCGTCGATGTGGTGGAATCCCCCAGTCGGCAACCCAACAGGCGAGGCTCGATGACATGCATCCGGGATCGCGGCCACGGTCAGGGTCGCGCAGACCTTTCAAGTCCGAGTGCGCGATGACCGGCGCACCCACCCAAACCGGCCCATGGTGGGTTCAGGATGCAGCCGACGTCCTGACCGAGTTGGCCACCGATCTCGAGGGGGGCCTCTCGAGCACGGAAGCCGCTGCGCGGGCAACCGAGTTTGGGCCGAACGAGCTCGAAGAGGAGCCGAGCACGCCGGGCTGGCTCATGTTCCTTCGCCAGTTCGCCAACACCATGATCGTGGTACTTCTCATCGCTGCCGCCATCACGGTCGTGGTGGGGGATCTCAAAGACGCCATCGTCATCACCGCCATCGTGATCCTGAATGCTGCCATCGGCTTCGCCCAGGAGTACCGGGCGGAGAAAGCCATGGCTGCGCTCCGTTCTATGGCCGCTCCGACCGCCCGGGTCATTCGCGATGGCCAAGAGGCGACCCTTGTGGCCGCCGATGTCGTACCCGGCGACATCGTGGTGCTCGAAGCCGGTGATGTCGTACCCGCCGATGCCCGGCTGATCGAGTGCCCCAATCTGAAGGTCAACGAATCCGCCCTCACCGGTGAGTCGCAACCAGTGGAGAAGTCGCCTGAGCCCCTCGAAGAGGCCGCAGGCCACATGCTGGCGGAACGGCCCAATATGGTGTTCAAGGGCACCGCGGTCGTGTACGGCCGAGCCTCGGCCGTGGTGGTGGCCACCGGCATGGCCACGGCGCTGGGCGAGATAGCGGGATTGCTCCAGGCCCACCACTCACCGCCCACACCCTTGCAGAAACGCCTGGCAGTTCTGGGGCGATGGTTGGCGGCGGCCGCCCTGATCGTGTGCGTTCTGGTCTTCACCCTGGGTGTCGCCCGGGGAGTGGACCCTGCCTTGATGTTCCTCACCGCGGTGAGCCTGGCGGTGGCCGCCATCCCCGAGGCCCTGCCCGCCGTGGTCACGATTGCTTTGGCGCTGGGTGCTCAGCGAATGGTGAGACGTGGAGCCCTGATACGGAAACTGCCGGCGGTGGAGACACTGGGCTCGGTGACGGTGATCTGCAGCGACAAGACCGGAACCCTCACGCAGGGTCGCATGTTGGTCGAGCGGGCGTGGACCCTCGACGGGGAAGTGGTTGTTTCCGGTGACGGCTACGAACCGGTAGGCGGGATCGAGGGTGAGGACCACGCGGTGAGCATCGAGCCGGGTGACGCCTTCGGCCGCCTGATCCGGGTGGCGGTATTGTGCAACGACGCCGTACTGGTCGCGCCCGGAGGCGACGGCGAGGCGTGGACGGTGGCTGGTGACCCCACCGAGGGGGCGCTGCTGGCACTGGGGGGCAAAGCCGGCCTCGAGCACCACCGCTATCAGCGGACACATCCTCGAACGGCTGAGATCCCTTTCGACTCGGGCCGCAAGCTCATGAGCACTATCCATCGGCGGCGAGAAGGACGCGACCGTATCGTCGCCACCAAAGGGGCACTGGAGTCGGTGTTGCCGCTTGTGGCTCATGTCGCCCAGCAGGGGGGAGACATCCCCCTTACCGAGGAGATCGCTGAGCGCGTGCTCGCCCTCGCCGAGCGATATGCCGCCGACGGCTACCGGGTCCTGGCGTTGGCCGGACGACGGGATGAGGCCGCGGCCGACACACTTGACCACCAGGCCGAACGCGAACTCACCCTCTACGGCCTGGTGGCGATGGCCGACCCTCCCCGTCCCGAGTCAGCCGCAGCAGTGGAGGCGTGTCGCGCGGCGGGCATCATCCCCGTGATGATCACCGGGGATCACCCGGCCACAGCCGAGGCGATCGCCACCCGGCTCGGCATCGCCGACGGCCGGCGCATAGTCACCGGGCGCTCTCTTGCCGAGGCGGGCGATCTCTTGGCCGACGAGGTCGACTCGATAGGCGTGTATGCCCGCACCACGCCAGAACAGAAGCTCGACATCGTGCACGCCCTGAAGGCACAGGGCCACGTCGTGGCCATGACCGGTGACGGTGTCAACGACGCCCCTGCCCTGCGATCGGCCGACATCGGGGTGGCGATGGGCATCAGTGGCACCGAAGTGGCCAAGGAAGCGGCCGCCATGGTGCTGACCGACGACAACTTCTCCACCATCGTGGCCGCCGTCGCCGAGGGTCGCCGCATCTACGACAACATCCGCCGTTTCGTGCGCTACACGCTCACCTCGAACTCGGGCGAGATCTGGGTGATGCTCCTGGGACCGTTTTTCGGCCTGCCTCTGCCCCTACTCCCCGTCCAGATCCTGTGGATCAACCTCGTCACCGACGGTTTCCCCGGGTTGGCTCTCGGGGTGGAACAGGCCGAAAAGGACACGATGCAACGGCCCCCTCGCCCCCCGACCGAGAACGTCTTCGCCCGCGGTCTGTGGCAGCACGTGCTGGTAGTGGGATTGCTCATGGGAGCCATCCCTCTGGCCCTCGGCATCTGGGGAAGCGCGACCGACCGTCCGTGGCAGACGATGGTGTTCACGTCGCTGGCGCTGTCACAACTCGGACACGCCTTGGCTGTGCGATCGGAAACAGAATCGCTCAGACACCTCGGGATCATGTCGAATCGCCCACTCCTCGCCGCAGTGGTGTTGACCGCCGTACTCCAGCTTGTCGTCGTCTACTGGGAGCCGGCACGGGCCCTGCTCGACACTGAAGCGCTGTCGCTCTCCGAGTTGGGAGTGGTGCTGTTGGCCTCGACCGGGGTGTTCTGGGCGGTGGAGATCGAGAAGGCATTTCGTCGACGAATGCGACCACAGTAGGTCGTCCCTCCATGGAGGTCTCCCCCGCCGAGCAGGCTGTCATCCCTCAGGCGCCCTTGGTCCGTCGGTGTTGTGGGCCTGGGGCTCAGCAGGCCACCAGCCCGACAACGTCGCTACGGCGACGATGGCGGAACTCACATCGGCTCATCGCCCTCAGCGGCGCGCGCCGATTGACCTCGCGCAGACAGTCACACACCTCCAGAGTGCCTGGCCGCCGCCAAGGCGGCGAGGCAGCGGTCGATGTCGGCCTCAGTCGTTGACCAGTTCGAGACCGAGATGCGGAGCAGTCGCTCGCCGCGCCAGGTGGTGGCACCCAGCCAACAGACGCCGTCCTGTTGGATCCGATGTTCCACCGCATCGGTGAGCTCGGCGCCGCCCACCCGGACCAGCACCTGATTGAGAACGACATCGTTGACCACTTCGAAGCCGTCCATCTGGTCGACGCCGCAGGCGAATCGGCGGGCCAGCCGACAGCACCCGTCGACCAGGTCGGCGATTCCGGTTCGGCCCAGCGAGCGAATCGCAGCCCAAGTGGCGAAGCCACGGGCACGTCGCGAGGACTCCGGCACGAAGTCCCCCCCGCCAAAGACCCGCCCCGCCACCTGCCCGGTCAGGTAGGCAGCCGTGTAGGCCATGGCAGTGGCATGCACATCGGGATGGGCGCAGAAGGCGTAGCCGGAGTCATAGGGCACGTTCAGCCACTTGTGACCGTCGCAGGCCCACGAGTCGGCCAACTCGATGCCCGCCACCAAATGGGCGGTTCTCGGACTGGCGGCCGCCCACAACCCAAAGGCGCCGTCCACATGCAACCACGCCCCGACAGAACGAGCCGCCGCGCTGATTGCAGCTAGATCGTCGAAGGCGCCGGTGTTGACGTTCCCTGCCTGAGCGCACACGATCGTCGGCCCGTCCGGGAGGGCTGCGAGAGCTGCCACCAGCTCGCCGTTGTCCATAGAGCCGTCGGGCCCCGCCGGCACCTCGACCAGCGAGACTTCACCCAACCCGAGCAGCCGCAAGGCGCGATCGATGGTGGCGTGCCTCTCGGCGCCGGCAACCACTCGAACCGAGGGAGCACCGCCCAGGCCGTCGCGCCCCACGTCCCAGCCGTGATCCGCCAGGACCTGCCAGCGGGCAGCCGCCAACCCAACCGTGTTAGCCGCTTGACCGCCGGTGACAAAGCCGACCGACGCCGACGCCGGGATATGGAGCAGCTCCTTCAACCACTCTCCCGCGAGGTCCTCGAATGCCAGCGCAGCAGGCGAGGTGGCCTCATTGAAGGCGACCTGATCCCACCCGGTAGTGACCAGGTCGGCGATCAGGGCTGCGTCGAGGGAGCCTCCGACCACGAATCCGAAATAGCGAGGACCGGCCGAGGACATCAAGCCGGGCTCTGCCCCCGACACCAACTCTTCGAGGACGGCGTCCAAGGGACGGCCCTCCTCGGCCAACTCGGAATCGATCGTGGCTCGGACCCACTCGCGACCGGCCGGCGGCCCCACCCTCAGCTCGGGCAGCGCTTCCCGGTAGGTGGCGATGACATCGGCCGTCTCATGCAAGACCCGGCGAAGATCGTCCATCGGAAGATGCTACGCGCCTCAAGAGGTCGACCCGCTCAATAGCGCCATGCGAAGTCCAACCGGGACGCCCCCACCGACACCGGCGCCCGGGCCTCCTGGCCGGGTCAGTATGCCTCGACGGGCGCCCGGTCGCGTGGACGGGCACCGATGCGGTGGGCGGAGGTGGACGCCTTCGAAAGGGGGCGGTGGCAGCCGGCTCCGGCGAGACCGAAGCGGGGCATGTTCCCGTAGATCGCCTCGTACTCCCCCGCCGCCACCTTGTAGGTCTCATGCCAGACTCCGACATCACCCGAGTCCCGTATCAGGCGGTTGAAGTCCCGCCACGCCGGCAGGTGCGACCACTCCGGGGAACGGGCGAAACGCTCCAGATGCTCGAACGACCGCCAATACTGAACCGAGAGAGTGGTCCGCCCGCCCCAGTTCTGGATGTGGAGACAGCCGATTTCGGGGTGATGGGCGATTTCTTGTTGCATCCGGGTCATGGCCCTCGCCACCGGCAGCCACTGGCGAAACCTCCACCAGCGATTGATCCGGGCTCCGATGAGGAACACCACGAAATCGCCCTCGATGGTGGCCGTATGTCGCCCGGTATGAATCATCTCGCACCTCGCATGCTCGCCTATCTTGTCGGTGACAAGTTGTTGGTGCCCGCACTATGCCGGATAAACTTGTCGGAGTCAAGATGTTGACGACGGATACCTACCACCACGGCAACTTGCGCCGCGCCCTCCTGGAGGAGGCGTCGGCAGTGCTCGAAGAGGCGGGGGCGGATGCCATCTCGATGCGAGACCTGGCGCGCCGCCTGGGCGTCTCCCACGCCGCCCCCGGCCATCACTTCGAGGGGCGCCAAGGATTACTGAGCGCGCTGGCGGCCGCCGGCTTCGAGAACCTCGCCGCCTCCCTGGAGGCAGCAATGGACGGACCCCCTGGGGAGTGGCAGACCAACACGGGCCGTGCCTATGTCCGCTTCGCTCTCGCCCACCCCCAACGCTACCGCCTCATGTTCACCACCGGCATCACCTCCGGGGACTGCGAGGAGCACCTCGCCCACCAATCGAGCCGCGCCTATCTGGCGCTGCTGAAAGCGGTGTATGGGGGGCTCCCCGACATCGATCCTGCCGACTACCGCCTCGCCGCCGGGGAGCTGCGGGCGTGGTCGGTGGTGCACGGGGCAGTCATGCTCTGGATCGACGGCCAGCTCGAAACCGCCGCCACCGAGGCGCAGTTCCTCGCCCTCGTCGACGAAATGCTCTCGGAAATCGGATGAGGGGCTGGGAACCGTTCCTGTTCGAGGCTCTGGGCAGAGCGTTCTTCTGGTTACGAACCGAACGGGAGACGGCCGTACCAACTTCCCTGGCCGTGGTCGCACCAGTCGGCTGTCACGGTGCCGGCATCTTCTCCATCATCTCGGCCACCAAGGGAGGCGGCGACCGGAAGTCCACGGCCCGGAACAGCACGCCATGGTCCACTCCCATGGCCTTTCCCTGAGCCCGTGTGATCTCGGTGAGCATCAACCGGGGCGGAGGATGGCCGGGGATGCCCGCCAGATACTGCCCATGGGCCTCGAGGGAGGCGATCCCCTTCTCCAGAGGATCACCGGTGACGTCGACCCCATGAGTCGGTTTCGAATCGCCCGCGATCATTAACCAGCGCACCGAGTACGGCTCCAGCCCCTCGGCGACCAGTTCGGGGAACACCCAGCGGTTAGCTGAATCTCGGATCGCATCGAGGGTTGCCAAACCCACCACCCGGTGGTCAGCCTGGTTGAGCCCGGCGACGAAGTCCACCTCCCAGGTTCCGGCGATCACCGCATCCGGGCGGTATCGACGGATCGACCTGGCAATGTCACGGCGCATCCCCAGCGAATACTCCAGCACCCCGTCGGGGTAGTCCAAGAACTCCACGTCCGTCACCCCCACCCGCTCCGAGGCCCCGATCTGTTCGGCCACCCGCAGCTCCGCCGTCTCGTCCGGCGGAGAGGCGTCCATCCCCGCCTCCCCCCGGGTGAGGAGCAGATAGGCGACCTCGATCCCCCGGGAGGTCCAGGCGGCCACCGCCGATGACGTCCCATACTCGACGTCATCGGGGTGGGCCACCACACACAGGACACGGTTGATGGACTCTTCGGGTAGCGGTGGCAGGTGTTCGTTCATCGGCGAAGACTAGAGCCCGGTCTCGGGACCATGCCTCGACACTCCCCCGCCCGACGTGCGTCGCGGTCAATTCACGGCCCGGTTGTTTCGACACCGTCGTGCCGGCAGACCTCCGCCTCGGCAGGGAGCGGAGCCCGACTCGCACCAGGACAAAAGGGATTCGATCGGGCCCGTCGCTGGCTCTAGAGGTTCTGACCTACGAGGGCGCGCACGTCAGAGCTGGTGGTCCTAGCTTCTTCCAGCCACGACGCCTGCCTGGTGTCGAGCAGAAATCGCAGCATGATGGCTCACCTTTCTGTGCGCCCTCCAAACTTACCTTGTACGGTAAAGTGCCGGGAGAGGTGGCTAGATGGCAACACACACCGAACCAAGTCCCGAGCCCCGACTTCCTCTCAGCCGAGAGAGGCTGTTGAACGCCGCCGTTTCCCTGGCCGATCGAGGCGGCATTGAGTCTCTCACGATGCGCAACCTCGCCCAGGAGCTGGGGGTGGAGGCAATGTCTCTCTACTACCACGTGGACAACAAGGAGGCCGTCCTCGATGGCATCGTCGAGGTCATCCTGGGCGAGATCGAAGAGTCGGTGTCCGCACACGAGGGACCATCCGCCCAGGATGACTGGAAGAGAGCGTTGCGCTCGAGGATCCTCGTCGCCCGCGCGGTGTTGTTGCGCCACCCCTGGGCACCGGGAGTGATCGAGTCGAGGACCACGATCAGCCCGGCGACGGCCCGCTACTTCGACACCGTGATCGGGATCTTTCGCCAAGGGGGCTTCTCCTACGATCTGGCCCACCACGCCATGCATGCTTTGGGCAGTCGCGCTCTCGGGTTCAACCAGGAGTTGTTCGAGCCGGACGACCGCCAAGTCGGCGAGGAGGACGCCATGGCGATGCTCGAGCGGATGGCCGACGAACTCCCCCACATCGTGGGGATGATGATGGAGATCGGCCACGACGACCCTGACTCCACGTTGGGCTGGTGCGACGACCAATCCGAATTCGAGTTCGGGCTGGACCTGATCCTCGACGGCCTCGACCGCATCCACCCAAGAGCCTGACCACTCACCGTCGGTCGGATTCTCGCTCTCTTGGTGACGACCCTCTGAACACCGCAACCCGACGAACAGGCGGTCCGGGGGCGCCAGCCAGGGAGTCCGGCACACGCCTGTCCACACCCAGCGCTGAGAAAACCGGCCCCCGCCCGGGACGGCGGCCCCGTCATTCATCCGGTCGAGGGCGTGGCTACGAACACTGGGAGTAACTCGCACGACAACCCTCATTTGGAGGATCCGCTATGAAGAATCCGAGAATCCGACTGCTCACCGTACTAACGGCAGGCAGCCTTCTCATCGCCGCCTGCGGCGTCGAGACCGACCCAGCCACAGACACCACCGTCGCCGTCCCCACCACCGAGACCATGACCGACACGACCGAGGCCATGACCGACACGACCGAAGCGATGGAAGCAGAGATGGACATCGTCGACACGGCGGTAGCCGCTGGCGACTTCACGACTCTCGCCGCCGCCCTCGAGGCGGCCGAATTGGTCGACACTCTCAAGGGCGATGGGCCCTTTACCGTGTTCGCGCCCACCGATGAAGCCTTCGCGGCGGCCTTGGCCGACCTGGGGCTCACCGCCGAGGAGCTCTTGGCCGACACCGAGACCCTGACTTCGATCCTCACCTACCACGTGGTGGCGGGAGAGGTTCCCGCCGCCGACGTCGTAACGCTGGACGGCCAGGAGGTCGAGACGGTGAACGGCGCCACGATTGGCATCACGATCGACGGAGACACCGTCATGGTCAATGACGCCACCGTCATTCAGGCCGACGTGTTCGCCTCCAATGGAGTGATCCATGTGATCGACTCAGTTCTCCTCCCCTGAGGATCGATCACACAAGGGGCCCGGGCTTGTGCCCGGGCCCCTTTTCTCGTTCTTACGTCTAGTACCGACGTTCCTCTCCGACCCTTGGTGGCCTTCCGTTGACTTCTGACACTTCAGCCGTCACGGTGCGCCTCGAGGCCTTCGAGGATCAGATTCAGGCCGAAGTCAAACGAGTCGGCGTAGGTGCGCTCGGGGGTGGCGACGTGGTCGGCGGCCATCTCCGCCAGGTGGGGAAACTGGTCGGCGGAGGATGCTTCGAGGACGCCTTCTGACCGGTCGGCGCTCTCATCAGAGGTGCCGAAAGAAAAGCTCATCTCTTGGATCACGAATCCGTATATGTAGCTGTCCAGCAACAAGAAGGCGTGAGCCGCCTTCTCGACGGAGAAGCCTCCGGCCCGGAGGCTTCCGATCACCGCGTCGGTGTAGCGCATGGCCGCGGGTCCCAGCGCCGCTCGGGACTCCATCATTCCGATCGCCCACGAATGGCTCGCCAGGACCTCTCGGGCCGAGGAGGCCCGCATTCTCATTGCCGTCTTCCAATCCGCCCCGGCGGGAGGTAGCTGGATCTCTCCGACCACGATGTCGACGATCCCATCCAGGATCTCGTCCTTGTTGGCCACGTGCTTGTACAGAGACATGGCCTCGACGTCCAACTGTCGGCCCAGTCGACGCATGGTCAGGGCCTCCAGGCCCGCTTCGTCGGCGATGGCGAGGGCAGCGCGCAGTATCCGCTCACTGCTCAGCGGCGTGCGCCGCTGTGGCGAGCCGGCTTCTCGGGCCAATGCAGATACCTCCTTGACACAGCGCTTGACAGCTTACATTGTAATCTGTAGGTTACAATGTAAGCCAACCACAGGAGCGCACCATGACGACCAAGACCACGCGACCAATTGAACAGAATCACTCACAGCTAGAGGACCGGCATGTCCCTATCCGGCTCAAGCTGTCGGCATTGTGGGCGTCCGTGATTTTCACGTACGTGTACGTCGACATCTTCGGGTTCTACAAGCCGGGAACGATCGAGGAAATCCTGATGGGTCGGGTATGGGAGTTCGACATCACCCAGGGCTGGGCGCTGGGTGCTTTGGTGCTCATGACGGTCCCGAGTCTGATGGTGTTCTTGTCCCTGGTGTTCCCGGCACGCGTGACCCGGTGGGCCAACGTCGTGGTGGCGTCTCTGTTCGTTCTCGTCACCATCGGCGGCACGGTGGGCGAGACGTGGGCCTACTACTGGTTCGGCTCGGTGGTAGAGGCGGCGCTGCTCCTGGTGATCATCTGGTACGCCTGGACGTGGCCACGCCTCGTCGGCTGAGTCGCCCGACAAAGGGACGAGTGGCAAGGGGACAAGTGGAATGACGCCGGCGAGCCCTGGACGTTGTAGCAGCGGCCCGGGGCTTGAGTTCTCTCTACACGAGTGAACATGTCAGCGGCGACGACCGGTCAGGAGAACACTGTGAAAGCGATCGTCTACGACCAATACGGCCCTCCCGGCGTTCTCGGCCTCCAGGACGTGGCCTTACCTGACATCGGTGACCACGAGGCGCTGGTTCGGGTACATGCTGCGGGGGTCGACCCCGGGGTCTGGTTCACGCTGGTGGGCAAGCCCTACATCGTGCGTGCCGCGTCGGGACTAGCCAGACCGAAAAGGGCGATTCTGGGTCGAGCGGTTTCCGGGCGAGTGGAGGCCGTGGGCAGCCAGGTGGCAGAGTTCGCGCCGGGTGCTGAGGTCTTCGGTGAGATCGCCGGGGGGGCATATGCCGAGTATGTCTCGGCGCCGGCGAAAGCGCTGGCCGTGAAGCCGGCCAACTTGACGTTCACTGAGGCGGCGGCCGTTCCCCTGTCGGCTGTGACCGCCCTTCAGGGCCTCCGCGACAAAGGGAGGATCCGGGCTGGTCACTCGGTGCTGGTGAATGGGGCTTCGGGTGGGGTGGGGACCTTTGGCGTGCAGATCGCCAAGCACTTCGGGGCGGAGGTAACGGGTGTCTGCAGCTCAAGGAACGCGGACTTGGTGCGATCGATCGGTGCCGATCATGTGATCGACTACACCCAACACGATTTCACCCAGAGCACCCGGCACTACGACTTGATCTTCGACCTCGTGGGGAATCACGCCCTGTCGGCCTTGAGGCGATCTCTCACGCCGAAGGGAACTCTCGTGCTTTCCAGCGGACCGCCGTTTCCGGTCATGAGGCGAATCATCGCCGCCCTCGCCCTGTCACCCTTCGTGGGTCAGAGAATGGTCCCCCTTCTGTCGGTGCCGCGCAGGGGAGACCTCGAAGTTCTCACAGAGCTCATCGAGGCCGGTGTGGTTGTTCCGGTCATCGACAGAACCTACCCCCTGAGTGGGGTTCCCGAGGCGCTCCGCCACCAGGGAGAAGGACACCGGCGAGGAAAGACCATCATCACGGTGGACTACGGCGAGTCCCCGGGAAGGGGCGGCTGAATCGTGGAGGGAGTGGAGCCCCCGCTCTCGGAAGCGCTCTCCGAGGTGTCCCTCCATGGGTGCGAGGTGCTGGGGCGGGGCCGGGCACTGGGTCGCTCCGAGCAGATGGAGACACTCCGAGGGCGTCCACCATCGGACGAGACGCGAGAGTGCCAGGTCGATGAGATCGTCGGGGTCGGTCAGATAGACATGTAGGCCGGTGCTACCGGTGATCAACAGGTGATCACCGGCAGGGCTGAACGCCACCGAGGATGGCCCTGGCTGGCCGTCGAGCACCAGCAGTTGCTCTCCGGAGGGTCCGCCCCACAGTCGGACCGTTCCGTCGACTCCGGCGCTCGCCACGACGGTCCCATCGGGGCTGAACGTGGCGTCGACGACCCGACCGGCGTGGCCGACGTACTCCACGACCGGCGCTCCGACCTCCAGGTCCCACGCCCGGATGACCCCGTCGGTGTGGGCGGCTAGGAGTAGGGCCGTGTCACCGCTGAATTGGAGACTGTTCGCTTCGCTGAATGTGGCTCCGATCGACAACTCTCCCTGCTTCTCGCCGGAGTCCGCCTCCCAGATCCACATCTGGTCGGTCAAAGGGCCCCCGAACCCGCCGGCAAGAAGGCTCCCGTCGGCACTGAAGGCGAGACTGAACAAGAAGGAAGGGAACGGGGCTTCGAGTTGGGTCAGGGTCCCGGTGTTCACGTTCCACAGGTGGACCGAAACGGGGGTGCCGAGGGCGACGACGTCCCCGGCGGGACTCCAGGCCGCAGCCACGATCGGCATGGCTGGAAAGCTCCGTCCCGGAATCAGGGGAACCACTTCGATCCGCGCCCGCATGGCCCGGGCGGCGATCTCCCAGACGGTGGCGGTCCCACCTTGAGTCCCCGTGGCCACCAGCCCATCGTCGGGGCTGAGGTCGGCCGCCAAGACGGGCTCATCGTGGTCGAACCTCCTGACCGTGTCTCCATTCGCAGCGTCGGTCACCAATACCTCACCCTTCGAACCCACCGCCATGATCAGGGAGCCGTCCGTGGCGTACTGGCCGTCATGTGCCCTCTCGAGGTCCACGGTGAGCACCTCTGTCCGGCCGCTGCTGGAGATGTCCCAGATTCGACCGGTGCCGTCGTTGCTGATAGTTGCCACCGTGCGACCATCCGGGCTGAGAGCAACCCACCCCACCCGTTCGGTGTGGCCCCCCAGCACCAGCAGCGTCTCACCGGAGTCGACTCGCCACACCCGGGCGAATCCGTCCTCTCCGCCGGTGACAACCACGTCGCCGTCGGCGCTCACGTCGATGGAGCACACGGAACCGTGGTGGCCCGTGAACCCAACCAGTTCCTCTCCGGTAGCCGCGTCCCACACGGTTGCTCCCGCCCCGCCGGCAGTGATGAGCCTCGATCCATCGGAGCCCCACCGCACCTCACACTCTCCCAGCGAGGTGGGGATCCATTGGCGTTCATCGCCCGAGTCGGCGTCGAGGAGGTAGACCCCGCCGCCGATCTGCTGTGGTACCCAGTTCGTGACAGCCACCCGGCCACCGTCGAGAGGATCGAAGGCGACCGCTATCGGAAGACCGAAGTCCCGGCGGGTCCACTTGGTGTCGGCGGCGAGATCCCATACCGCCAGGTGCCCTCCGCTGTCGTCTCCCACCGTGGCGGCGAGGCGAGTCCCATCGGGGGAGATGGCGCCCACGAGTGGGGCACCGTCGACGTCGGCCCTCCAAACCTCCTCGCCGGTGTCCACCTCCCAGAGCCTCACCGTTCCATCGTCGGGACTGGTCGACAGGATCAAGCGACTATCGGTGGACCACTTCACGTCGACGACCCCTCCCTGGTGGCCCTCCAGGGACTTCACCACCTCTCCCGTGTGCGGATGGCGTATCTGCACCATCCCGGTGCCATCCCCGGTGGCCAAATGGGAGGAGTCGGGAGAGAAGGCGACACCCACCGGGTTGTAGTGGCCGTGCTCGAAGACCGCTCGCACCCGCGAGGCCAAAACGGCGTGATGGAGGGCCTCGAGGGCG
Source organism: Acidimicrobiia bacterium (assembly GCA_041744375.1). Lineage (GTDB taxonomy): Bacteria > Actinomycetota > Acidimicrobiia > Spongiisociales > ZC4RG35 > JBGTLA01. The sequence continues at coordinate 32,900 of JBGTLA010000022.1, forward strand.
TCGCGGCCAATCGGGCTCCCGGCCGCCTTATAGTCCTCGATAGCCTGGAAAGCCAGCAAGATCCCCAGTTGTGGGTCACGGTCGAGAGCCTGGATCGCGCGGGCCGCCAACTCACTGGTGCGGGCGAGATGGGCCTGACCCTGGGCCTCCCCACGCTGCTCGAGCGCGAAGGCGGCCAAACCCAGAGATACGGCCGTCGCCACCGACAACGCGACGAGCACGCTGCCCCGTCTTCGACGGCGCTGTTGCATCTGGGCGTCCTCGACGGCCCTGCTGTCAGCGAGGTACTCCAGCTCGGCGGCGGATAAAGCCACCGACGTGGCGTCTGCCCATGCCTCAGTCTGTTGGAGGCGCTCTCCCCGCAGGAGGTCGGACGAGTCTCGCCCACCCTCTTGCCAGCCTGCGATGGCTCGACTGAGACGCTCACGCTGGCGGAGGTCCTCCCGGCTCACTTCGATCCATCGACGGAAACGATCCCACTCCTCGAAGAGTGCTTCGTGCGCCACTTCCACCGTCGGCGCTCCGCTGAGGGTCTCTCGCCCCGTCGTGACGAGACGGTGACGGATCAGCAACTCCAGCACCGCCTCGATGTGTGGCTCATCGACACCAACCAACGCCAAGTCGCCTCGCTTCACCCGGCGGCGTGTTGGCTCACCTGCCTCGGTCAACGCGACGAGTCGCAGAAGCAGTTGGCGGGCTACGTCCCGGCGAGCTTCATCGAGTTGTTCGTATGCCCCATCGGCTGTCTTTGCCAGAGCACCGGCGATCCCTCCGGCGGCCCGATATCCGGCCATGGTCAGGCGGTTCTCCGTGCGCCTTTCGAAGATGTCGGTGAAGGCGAACTGTAAGAGGGGCAGTCCCCCGACCCTCGATACCGTGTCCTGTGTGGCCGCCTCCACCAATTCGGGGTCCACCCTCACGCCGCTTTTGCCGGCAGGGCCTTCGATGGCGGATCGGATCTCGTGGCCCTCCAGTGGCGGGACCAACACGAGAGCCGCCTGGACAAGGGGGGCCAAGGTGGGGTGCTGGAGTAGGCGGTCGAGGAAGTCGGCTCGGATAGTGATGATGACTCGGAACGGTTTGGTGCTCCCCACCATCGAGGCCAGCCCGTCGAGGAAATCACGGGCCCGGTCGGGGACGCTCAGCGTGAAAACCTCCTCGAACTGGTCGATCACCACCACGGTCGGAGCCGAACTCGGAGCGGCACCGCCCGGAGCTCGGAGCGCCAGCGGCAACGAGCCCCAGGGGTCCTCGCCCGGGTACATCGTCACCACTCTCCAGTCGTTGGAGCCGTCGACGGCTCCCCGATGGATGGCGGGTATGAGTCCGGCGCGGACCGCACTCGACTTCCCTGACCCGGATGGACCCGCCACGATGAGGAACCGGGCGCTCTTGTCCCGGATGGAGAGCCGCTCCACCATCTGTCGCACGAGACCCGCCCGGCCGTAGAAGTCCTCAGCGTCCTCTTCGGTGAACGAGCGGAGCCCTTTGTAGGGGTTGCGCTCTCGATCCTGACTTTGCCCGATGGTCAGCGCCGAGAAGGCGATGTCCGTTTCGAGACGGGGATCGTGGTCCAACAGACTTTGCTCCAGGCGCTGGAGGGCCGGCGAGGGCTCGATACCCAACTCTTGGGCGAGCGCATGTCGCGTCTGTTGGTAGACCGCCAGGGCCTCGGCCTGGCGACCCGACCGGTAGAGAGCCAGCATCTGCAGGGCGCGCAGCCCTTCGCGATAGGGGTGCTCTGCGACCAGTCCCGAAAGCTCTGGGATCAGCCCGGAGCCGCGGTTGGTGCGAATGTCTCCTTCGATCCGTCCCTCCAGAACCCGAAGCCGCACCTCCTCAAGCCTGTCGGCTTCGAGGCGAAGGGACGCCACCTCATCGGCCAGGGCGCCGAACGGGCGACCCCGCCACAACGCCAAGGCCCGCCGCAGGAGGTCGGTAGCAGACGCGGGGTCTTCGGCCAGCAGCGAGAGAGCGTCCTCGGCGAGCGCCTCGAAACGAACCGAGTCGATGTCGACGGATTCGGGTGACAACAGGTAACCCGGCGGCTGGCTGCGCAGGATCTCGGTGTCGATGTTGACCAGGCGGCGCAAGTGAGCGACATATGCCTGGACGGACTTGCGGGCCGCGGCCGGCTCGGACTCATCCCAGATCTCGGCGATCAACCTCTCGGTCGAGACCGCCCGACCGGCGTTGACGATCAGAACCGCCAGGATCGAGCGCTGTTGAGCGCCACCCAGTGCCACGGGCTCGCCTCGATGCAACACCTCCAGGGCGCCCAAGACCCGGAACTCCAACCCCATATCCATCGCTTCCTTTCCCTCGAACCGGGGCCAAACCGGGCGCTCGCCTAGGACGGTGTTGAATAACAATGAAAGCCTGTCCAGTAGCTCGGCAAAGTCCCTGCTAGGAGGACGGGAGTCGACGGCTGGAACGAATTGTTCAACACTGTCCTAAGGGAAACGAACAGTACCCCGGCGCGCCCACCGCCGTCTGAGGGTTTCATCGCCGGCGCAAGGTGCGCGCCTGACGGGCGACCGACCTGCGAGGCACGCCACGCCGGCGATGGTCAACCGGTGGGCGGATTGAATTCGCCGCTGTCGCGCGCCGATTCGGGGCTGAGGCTCGCTGACTCGACGTAGTGGCGCGGGTCGTCTCTCAGTCGATCGACCGGAAGGCCGCCGGTCAGCAGCTCGTAGGCAGCCACCAGCTCGTCTGGGCCGCTGGCCTCGATCGACAAGAGGCGCCAGGTGGCCCTAGTCTCCCCGTGATCCCAAGTGGGCCATGGAACGAGGGTGTTGTGCTCCATGAGAGCCCACGCCATCACCTCTGCTGCGTGCTCGGTGCCCCGCTCGGCCCAGTCGAGACTGTGTTCGCCCCAGCCGTCGAGTTGTCGCAACTCGACGAAGGCGAGGCGGTCGCCGTCTCCCAGGTTGTGATGAGCCCAAGCATGGGCCAATTCATGCAAGATCGTGTGCCTGTTTCGAAGACACAGGTGGACGCTCTTGGCGGCCTCGTCGTACAGACCTGCCCGACCGTGACACGACCTGGCGTGGTCGTGGAAGAGGAAGCTCACCTCAGGAAGTACGAGACCCGCATCAAGGAAACGAGACACCGCCCAGTCGACCAGCTCGCTCTGTCCGTGAGACGAGTTGGCATCGCGCCCCACGGCCCCGGCTGCCGTGCTCTCCACCGAAGCCAACGCCCCCGGCGGCATCGGCGCGAGGTGCTCTCCGGCCGGGGAAAGGGGCGACGGGATGTGGCCCCATGAGGCGCCAACTGTCATCCCGAACCCTGTCAGAACCACGATGGCGATGGTGGCGGTACCCGTTTTCACTCGGGCACCGTCCGATGAGCCGGCTGGGTGAGGGCTGGAGAACGGCTGTCGCTCGGCTACCGACCTTGCCTTGGTGGAGGTGGACCTAGGGGAGTTGAGCGGGCCCGACGGCACTCGGAGCGGCTACCGTGGCCGCCTGACCGCCAGCCGAGCACTGCGTCATGCCGTTGGTGTGGGCCGGTGGGATCGGGTGGCGAAGGATTTCGCAGCTGCCCACAACCGGCGACGCGGGGGGACCGGCGCCGATCGCCGAGTCCCGGGCTCGTCGGGCGAGTGGCGGCGAACGACAGCCCGGCCCTGGTACCGCTCCTCCTGCAGTGCGGCAGTGGTGTAGTGATACATGTCGCCTCCTTGCCTCGGCTGTGCCATCTGTGACGACACGTCCGCAGGTAAGGAGTGGGCGCTTTAGGACTCCGCAAGGTCCACCAAAGGGAGACTCAAAAGAGCTACGTGTGGCTCACGGATCAGCGAGCGAGAGGAGTGGCGGCCGCTGTCGGCGACAAGGCCGCCCTCGAGGTCGGGGCGCTACCTTGGCGGGGAATGCAGCTGGCCGACCTGACGAGTCACGACACGTTTCTCGAGGGGCTTTCCCACCAGACGTTCGCCTGGTTGCGTGACCACGATCCAGTCCACTGGGTCGACGAGCACGACGGGGCGGGGTTCTGGGCGGTGACGCGCCATGCCGACATGCGGACGGTGGGGCGTGACCACGCCACCTTCAGCTCGGCGGAGGGTATTCGCCCCGAGAACCTGGCCGAAGGCAGGGAGGGCTACACCGTCGAGGCCGGCCAGATGAAACACTCCGATGACTGTTCCCAGCGCAGCCAAGATGACACCAAAGCTTCCCCAGGTGCGTGCCACCGGCGAACTGAGCTGTCTCCCCCATGCCCAGGCCAGCCAGGGCGTGACGGTCAATGCCAGCGCGAGCAACACGTGGTTGATCACCCAGTAGGTGTTGGTGTGTTCCACGAAAGCCACGCCATCGGTGTAGATCTCGGTGGATCCCACTGGGTGGGTGAGGTTCCCGATCGCCAGCCAGACGGCGGCAATCAGCGCCAAGATTCCTACCCAAGTCGGCTCGGTTAGCTCTCGACGTCGAGCAAGCAGAACTCGTTGCCTTCAGGGTCGGCGAGGACCGTGAGCCGCATCCCGTCGGCTTCGACGTGCTCGGGGGTGACCTCCGTTGCTCCTAGCTCCGCCAGTCGCTCCAGGTGCTCATCGAACTCGGCGCTGAACACGTCGAGATGCATGCGATTCTTGGTGATCTTCCGTTCTGGGACTCGTTGCAGCACCAGTGTGGGCAAACAACCGCCCGGGTCTCGCAATCCGATGAAGGCGCCGTCCTCGCCCACGCGTTCGAAATCCAGCGCTGCCGTCCAGAACGCAGCCAACCGCTCGGGATCCAGGCAATCGAGAACCACGCCTATCCGAATCATCGAGGCCCCACGGTATCGGGGAATGCCGGAGACGGTCGGCCTAAGCCCTTCCGGCGTAGTGCGGGTTGGCGAAAGGCCAAGCCTCATCGATCCACATAGCCAATGCCTCCCGAACTGCCGCATCCAGGCCAGCCCGACTGCGGCGCACCCATGAACTGATTCTCGCATCGTGACCCGGAAGGCGACTCGGATAGATGTAGATACAGCCGATGACATCGTCACCTTCGAGGATCGAATAGGTGAAACCTCTGCGCGCCTCGAAATCCTTGGCGTGTCGCACCAGATCCTCCGAGTTCTCTTCCCGTGTCATGGCGACCGGCCAGTTCGGCTCTTCTTGTGAACTGAACCCGGGGGTGGATCGGATGTGGTCGATGCTCGACATCCATGCAGCGTGGTCCCGGTCGTTGTGTTGCTCACCCAACGGTTCTAGGTGAAACTCGGACCAGGAGTAGGCGTGCGGGACTGCGAAGCCAGGCGGTACGAACGAGTCTTCCATGAGCCGAGACTAGGCCACGGATCATGCCGCACCAGATCGAAGCACATCGTGTTCGACGGCAAACGGGCTTTCCGATGGTGGGTCCAACGATGCAGACTCACTCCCAACCGGAGTCACTCACGGCGCTTTCGAGAGGCACTTCCGCGGACGCGACCGGCCCAGGACCCCTGTCCGATCACTCTCTACGACCAGTGGTGCGGGTCCCGATCCACAACCTGATCGCACAATCGGCGCCTACCCCCGGACCATTACTCTTGTGAGGACGACCCCTCGCACGCTCGCCTGCGTTGTCTCGAACGTTTAGCGAGGGTTATCGTGCAGTCCCGGGCCTCTGGGACTACGCGAAATCTACTTTGACCTGGGGAAAGCGCGTCGAATAGGACCGCCGTGTTCAGCCGATCTGGAATGGCGCCAGCGAGGTCTTGGAATAGCGCGGGGAGCAGGCTTGACAGGCCTTCACCAACTGAATGTCGTGCTGGCGTTGGGTTGTGCACCCACGACCTAGGGCTCTACCGCCTCGAGAACAACCCCGGCGGCGACCCTAATCCGAGCCTGGTGACCGAAGTGATCGGGCTCGATCGTCGTCAGCAAGCCGAAGGGGTCTCCACCCGCTGGGAGAAGGTGGCAGAATCGAGACTCGAACCGTGGAGACCTAGCCGATGCCGAGCAACACGTGGCTGTACAGTGGAGAGGGACGGCCGGTGATCATTACCAGCGTGCGTTACTTGCTGTGCGATCCTGTCGACACCGCAGAGAACCTCGCCACGGTGGGCGAGCCTGCTGGTCCGGCCCGCTTTACCCTCGGCGCCCTTGTCCTCGCGATGGCACTGGTGATCGGGGCGTGCTCGGGCGGAACGGGCCTCGATCGGGACGGTGTCGGCGTCGACACCACAGAGCCGGTCACCGAGACCGGGGTCGTCGATGGTGGGGCCGCGCCTGCCGACGACTCCACCCCCGGCCCAGCCGAGGCGGACAAGGTGGTCGACTCTCCGGTGGTCGTCTCGGACGGCTGCAACCTCGAACCACTGCACGATGGGACACCGGCTGAACTGCTCGCCCTCGACGTACTTGCCCTCCAACCCCGCCAACCTATCGACCTCGACTTGTTCTCGACGGTGTCGTGGCGTGGGGACGGGATCTACCCGCAGGGGACGCCCGTCGAGCTCGTGGAAGAGCAAGTGTGGGATGCGCCCTCGGTCCGAATCGAACTCGAGGAGTTGCTGCGGCGCCAACTCGGCGGAGATCAGGCCGAACTCGATCGGGCGCTGGCGCTGTTCGACGATCCCTCGGTCGTCGAGCTCTTCCCCGATGTCACTCTGCGGGCCGCCTTCGTGGGTATGACGGGAACGTTGTGGGAGCCCGCCATCGACCATGTACTCACGAGCGGCCGCTTCCAACCGGCCGTGTACTCGGGAACGCCCGCCCGCGCCGGCATCATCGGTGCCCCTCGCATGGTCGTCTTCCATAGGTACAACCAGCACGAGCACTTCGCCCCCAAGATCTCGCTGATGGGCCACGAGATCCTCCACGACAAGATCGTCGCCGGCTCGGAGGATGGGCTCGGGACCTCGAACCCGCCAGCCGGGCTCTACGAGGAGGCAGTGGCCCACGCCCTCGAGGCAATGGTGTACCTTCAAGTCCTCCACGCCAGCCCCGAGCTGGCCCGACTCGATGGCGAGTTCTCCCGGGAGTCCAATACAGGGGCCATGTTCCTCCTCAATTCGCGACCGGCCGGCTCTCCGGTCATCTGCCTCCACATCGGGGGAGACGGGCGGGTTGCTCCCGGTAGCCCCACCTTCGGGGCCGCCGACTTCCTCTCTGCCGGTGCCGAGGGTTATGCCGGTCATGCGGCGAGGGTCGAGTCCGGCCTAATGCAGTCATGGGTTCGGGACCTGCTGGGCAACCTCGGGATCGCAGCCGGCGACGCCTTCGACGAGCAGTTGGTGAAGTCCTTCTCCATCACCGGACGCGGATGGCTGGGGCCGATCGAGCGGGTGCAGGTGAGCGTCCTGCTCGGACTGATCACCGTCGGCGACATAGTCGAGGTTGCCGGGTTGTCCGAAGACGAGGTGGTCGACCTGCTGGCGCTCGCCCCGTACCTGCGCGGCGATTGATCCGCGACGCCGGAGCGGCGCCTGTTCCGCCCTCCTCTCGTAATCACCCCGGTCCGTGTCCGCGTTGCGCGTGATCGAAGCGTTCGCTGGCTGGCTCGAGGAGCTGTCGTTCCTTCTTGAGGCTCAGCCGGGGCGCACCAGTCCCACCGGACTCTTTCTCTCGGGCCGATTTCCCTGCCCTCTCGAGGGGACTCGCGGGGGGCCTTGGCTGGAGGCGATCATCGAGATCGGCGACGAAGACCTCGATCCGGGCCGAGGCCCGGCATGAGACGGTGGTCGAGCGCGCCCGCGCAAGCATCCGCTCCGTCGTGCGGGACCGGCGACAACGAGAGGAAAGCTACGCCTGGGCCTGCACCGGGGCTCCCCGAGCCTTTCAGGAAGGCGATAGCCATATGACGACGACTACCTTGCAGGAACCGCCACCGGCAGCGACTTCAACAGCATGGGGGACATTCTCAAACGGTATTCAGCAACACGTAGTGTTCTCCGGTTCGCTCAGCCGGGATCGGTTGACGCTGGCAGCCGGACTCGTTAGCCTCCCCACGCACGGAGGCGACTCACCATTGAGAGTGGGCAAACGAGGGCAGCGATGACACGATCGGCGCGGCTCTTTTTCGCGTGCACGACCGCAATTCTGGTTGGTGTTCTCGTCGGCTGCGGGAGCGGCAACGGTGCCCCGACCCCGGAAGCGGACGATACCGCCACGACCCTGCCGACCAGCCAAACTGATGCGCCAGACCCGGACGATGTGGCCGAAGATCGGGAAACCGTTGCCAGCCAACCCGAAACCTCGGATGACGACACTGACGGCCAGGATTCCGATCTGCAGGATTCCGAGCTGTGGGAGGCCCTGGTGACGCTTGATGAGTTCATCGCCTATGCCGGCTTCACTTCCGATGAGGAGGTTGTCGCCGAGGGGTCAACGGCGGAGATCGACCAGCCGTTGCTCTGCGGCGTTCCTGCGTTCGGCGACCTGGCCGTGGCCACTGATGGCATCTACCGAAGCATCGAGGGAGTCACAGACAAGGATGTGTGGTGTTTCACGGTGTCGCTATGGCCGCTCCCCTACGGATCCGATGAGGAGTTCCAGAGCGTTGGCGAGGCCCTCCAAACGTTCACCCAGCAGAGCGATGAGAACTGCCCGACCTACGAGTTGGACGGTTGGGAGTATCAGTCTCGGGATAGCAGCGGCCAGCACTTCTTCGCCCAGCAGTACGACATCGACACGGGCCTGATGACAGGTGCCTATGTGGCGACGTCCTGGGCGATATCGTTGCCGTGGGAAGACGACCCTGATACAGGAGTCTGGTGGGTAGTAGTCGTGGACGTTGATGGCTCCGACATCATGGGCAACCAAGTCATGGACCAAGCCGTCGGCCCCACCCTGGAAAAGGCGCAGCGCTGGCTGGACGAGCGCGCTGGCGGATGAACGAATGATGTGGCTCCATCAGATTTGTCCCGCACCCTGGTTGTGACACCCGGGGACGTGGATGGAGCGGTAGAAGGCTCGGGCTCCTCTGTCGTCAAGCCTCGAACTTCTCCGTCTTGGTGAGGCGTTCGTCGCTCATGACCGGCGATGACTATTCGTGACGGGTGGTTCCTCGGGCTGCGCCTCGCCGCCGCCACCTGCAAACAAATCAGACGGTCACGCCGCTGTCAGGTGTCGTTGGCGGCTGTGGTGGGCCCAGGTGAGGCTGTTGCGCGGGGAGCAGGCTTGACAGGCCTTCACCAACTGAATGTCGTGCTGGCGTTGGGTTGTGCACCCACGACCTTGGGCGCGGGCGTTGCGAGAACAACCCCGACCTTGAGCCGAGTCCGCTCCGGGCCTCGCGAAACCCGGAGCGACGCATCCTGCCGGAGCGTGGCGTGCTGGGTTACCCCACTCCGACGTTGGCGAGGGTGCTTTCGAAGAGTTCGAGGAACAGGCGATGTCTGTCGGTTCCCATCCTCGTCTGGTCAGCCGACCTCTTCAAACCGTCTTCACTACCAGGCGGATTCAAGGCATAATCGTTGATTGGTAGGTTGGCCGGTCCCGACAGCGGATGGCTCACGTACGATCTCCGGTATGGCCCGCCTGCTTGACCTGAACGAACTCGCTGAGGAGACATCGACCGAATTCGGCCTCCTCGAGTGCTTGCGAGAGATCGGGGTCATCGCTCCCGACGTGGATGGCGTGTACACGGCGGGGGACGTGATCCGGGTCGATGCGGCGAAGTCTCTCCTCGATTCCGGTTTGAGCGTCGAGAAGATCGGCGAGGCCATCGACCTCGGGCTGTTCACCTTCGAGTACATCGACCGATTCCATCCTGAGCCGTCACCGCTGTCCGACAACACTCTGGGCGACCTCGCCGGCCAGCTGAGCCTCGAGGTGCAGGTTCTCAAGTCCGTCTACCTTGCCCTGGGGCTGGCTGAGCCGCCCGAGGACGGTCGACTCACCGTGGAGACCGAGGAGATACTGGAGCGATTCGTCGCAGTGTGGGGACCGGGAGGCGAGAACGGTCTGGTCCGGGCTGCACGTCTCGTTGGTGAGCCGGCCCAGCGGCTCTCAGAAGGCTGGACCCGCTTGTATGTCGAGAAGATCTCACATCCGCTCGGTGAGCAGGGGCTCACCACGGAGGAGCGAATCCAGGAGATCGTTGCCACGACGGAACAGGCCGCACTTCTGGCGCCGATGATGTTCAACTGGCTGATGCAGACTCATCTCCGTCATGCGATCGATCGGGCAAACCTCGAGGGCATCGAGGAGACGATGGCGGAGATCGGCCTGTCGGCCCCCGCACCGAGGCGTCCTCCGGCGATTGCGTTTGTCGACATCTCCGGGTACACCCAGATGACCCAGGCGCATGGCGACACATATGCGGTGCGCAGCTCCGATCTGATGAGAAATCACGCCCAGCGGGTGGCCGGCCAACATGGCGGCCGTCTCGTCAAGCTCCTGGGTGACGGCGCAATGCTCTACTTCGAGAATGTATCCGAGGGGGTCTCCGCGGTGGTCGAGTTGGTGCGGGCACTTGCAGGCGATGGCCTGGAGGCTCATGCGGGAATACACGCCGGCCCAGTCATCGAGCACGATGCCGACTTCTATGGCAGCACCGTCAACCTGACTTCCCGGATCGCCGGCCTCGCCGGGCCCGGGGAGATCCTGGTGTCGGGAGTGGTCGTCAATCAAGTGGAAGATCTGGATGTCGAGAGTCTCGGCTCGGCGATTCTCAAGGGAGTCGACGCACCGGTTCCCACCTACCGGTTGTTGTCCCTTTCCGGTGTTTGAGGCCGCGTCGGCTAAGAGCCCCCCAACACAACCACGCTGACGTTTCTCTGGCCAGCGACGCCACTTGCTTCGGTCCTCGTCCTTGACGCACCGCTCCGGGTGCGCCTGCGTCCTGCGTTCTCGCATCGACATCGCGGACTCGGCGAAACATGCGACCATGTTCATCTTGGAGAGCACTCGGCGACCACAGCGAAGGCTCGGACGGGAAGCTCCCCATGCCCCGTTCACGAGGTGGCGTGGCGAAGAACCGAAACCCGGCCTGTGGCAGAGCCTCCAGTCCCGTGAGATGCTCGACGATCGGTATCCCGGCTGACAGCAGGAGGGTGTGGACGGGTCTGGAGTCCGAGCGAGTGTCGTCGATGCTAACCGAGTCGATTCCGACCGATGCACCCCTTGATCGACCAGCGATTCTGCTGCCGCTTCGGTGAGAGGGGGTGGTCGGGGTGGCCGTATCGGTCCGAGCCCCAGTGGGTATCCCAGCCGGTGTGGAACAACACTGCCCGTCCGGTCACCTCTAGGCCTTTGAGTGCCTCCGGCCTGATCTCATCGCCTTCCTCGATGCGAATACAGACCGCCTCGAGGTTTGCCGCCCGCTTCGGAGCCAGCCCGGCCAGGTCATAGCCTTCCGGGTAACGGTGGAAGGGAGTATCCAGGTACGTACCGGTGTTCGAGACCATCTCGATGCGCCCGATCTGGAACTCGGTTCCCTTCTCGTAGTGAGCCCGGGACTCCTCCCGTGAAAGAAAATCGGTGATCACCGGTCCGGGGAGCCCGGGGTAGGTGATCGTTCCGTTGGCTATCGGACGGGACCCAGATCGATGAGCGTTGCCATCCCGGAAGGGTATGCGGGTGTGTCAGTGGGACGCCGGGGGCGCATCAGCACGACGTCAGGGCCGGTTGTGAATCTGGCACCGGATCGAGAGAGTCTCGACCAGAGAGTTCAGGAGTTACTGATGCCGAGGATCATCCAGACAACAGAGATGGAGCAAAGACAGAGTGTTCGCCGACTGGCCGTCGGTCTCACAATCGTCGTCCTCTTGTCGACCGTTGGCGCATGCGGAGAGGGCGCAACACCCATCGACTCACCTGTGACCGAGGAGCAGGTCACCGAGATGGCGGACAACGCCCTCAAAGCCTTCAACACGGGTGACTATGCCGCTTGGTCACGGGACTGGTCGGGAACCATGAAAGCCGCCATAGACGAGGACGCTTTCAGCGCATTCCGGGACCAGTTCCATGCGGCTCTGGGCGAATACCGGAGGATCACGGCCGTCACCGGAAGCGAGGGCTCGGCCTCAGGCACATACCGGTGGACCTTTGAGGTCGAGTTCGAGAATGCTCCCTATCGGATGTGGTTCGGGTTCAAGGAGGGCTCGCCCCAGATCGAGGGTGTGAACTTCGAGGAGCCTTCAGCCTGAAAGCTGGGGCCGGTGCTCCGACCGGCCCCCACGTCATGCGATGAGCGTTAGCATTGCTCTGGGCTCCAGCGAGTCCACGGCCCGGTAGATCTGCTCCAGTTCGGCCGGGAAGATCGCCTCTCTCAGAGATGTTCGCGCGGATTGATTGAGCGACGCTTCTACCGGGACTTCTGCGAAGCCGGTACGGGCGCGAAGCGAGGAGCCGGCCCGTAGCAATCGGGCTCCCCGGCTCATATCGCCCAGCCTTATGGCAGTACGTCCCAGCCCTTCGAGGCTGGGGATCATCACCGGAACGCTGTCGGTGGGGGTGATGTGCGCTAGGGCGTCTCGATGGTGAACCGCTGCGCTGTCCCAATCGCCGGTGAGCTCGTCGGTCAATCCCAGTCGGGTCAGCGTGAATCCGACATCTACACCGAGGCCAAGAGACTCGAACTCTGTGAGAGCGAGGTGGTGAAGTCGGGCGGCCTCGTCGATAGATCCTGTAGCAGTGTGCGATTCGGCGAGCCCGTTGCGGTTTGCAGCCACGCCAACTCGATTGCCGATTTCAATGGCGATGCTCAACGCTCGATCGAAGACCTCGAAAGCCGCTGTCGTATCGCCCTGCATGAGACTGATGTAGCCCTGATGTGTCATCACATACTGAATGGTGTGAGGGAGACGGCGGAGGCTGGCGACCTGTAGAGCCTCGTCGCATGTTTGAGCAGCCCACTCGAGCCGACCGGACAGACGTCCGAGCTTTCCCAGATGGGCGAGCACTGCCGATATCGCCCAGGGGTCCTCTGTGTCTCGGAACAGGTCGAGGGATTCTTCACCCTCGTCGATGGCCGCGCCCAACTCTCCAACGTGAGCCAGCAGCTCCATCCGCCAGAACGATGCGAGCCCCTGGCCCCAAGTGTCACCATGATCCCGGAACACCCCGATCGCATCCTGGGTCAGCTGGAGAGAGTCCTGTACGGCCATTCCGGTCGTTCCCCCCGTAGCAACCAGCACCTTCGCCCTCGCCTCGGTCAATGCGTCTCTCGCCGACGTCGCCAGTCGTGAGGCCTCGCGAGCCGAGTCGAGAGACCGGAGACTGGGCCCGAACATGTCGAGGCGAGCTCTGGCCAATAGAGCTCCCGCCCTATCGAGCCCCTCTTGGCCGTTGGTGGCTTCCAGCAGATCGTCCAGGATCGTCCTGCCCTCATCCCGATTGCCGAAGAACCACAGCCAACCCAGGGCACTCCCCAATCTGAGCGCCATCGGACCGTCACCTCGATCTATGGAGCGATTGAGCGCTTCCCTGAGGTTTTCGTACTCGATTGTTAAGGCATGAGCCCACTTCGCCTGGTCCGGCCCTTCGAATATCGCCGATTCGGCGAGCTCTGTGAACCACTGGCCATGCGCCAATGCGACCTTCGTTTCCTCACCGGAGGCGGTGAGCTCACGGGCCGCGAATGCCCGAATCGTCTCGAGCATCTTGTAGCGAGTACCCGTGGACGAGTGATCGGACATTATGAGCGATCGGTCGACGAGCCGTGCCAGGACGCCGACCACATCGCTAACACCCGATAAGGCTTCTGTGGCCTCGAGACTCCAGCCTCCGGCAAAGATCGACAGCTTCCGGAAGAGAGCCCTCTCCTGCTCGGTCAGCAGGTCATAGCTCCAGGAAATTGTGGCGTCCAGGGTGAGTTGGCGGGGGAGCACGGCGCGATTCGACCCTATGAGGAGGCTGAATCGGTCGTCGAGACGGGCTGCAATCTCCCTTACGGGGAGACTGCGAACCCGGACGGCTGCAAGCTCGATTGCAAGAGGAAGCCCGTCGAGGCGACGACAGATCTCCGCCACCGACCTGAGCTCTGCTCCGTCGAGCTCGAGATCGGGCCTGGCGCCGGCGGCCCGGTCCAGGAAGAGCTGGACCGATTCGATGGTATCGATAACTACGCCGGATACGTCAGGTGGAGTGGCGAGCGGCCGGGTGGGCCACAGGATCTCGCCGGGGACACCGAGGGGCTCTCTGCTGGTGGCAACGACTCTCGCGCGCCGGCATCGCTGAAGGATCATCAGGCTCGCACTCGCAACAGCCTCCGCTAGGTGCTCACAGTTGTCGAGCAAGATCAGCAGACTGCGGTCGGACAGCACCCGGCAGACGACTTCCATCGTCGATTGATCCGTCACGTCGATTCCGAGGCTGCGGGCGATCTCCGCGGAAACCGCCTTCGGATCATTGATCGCCGCCAGCTCGACCAGCCACACCCCGTCCTCGAACGAGCCAAGGAGCCTCTCGCCACAGGCGATCCCGAGGCTCGTCTTCCCGACACCTCCGGGACCGGTGAGCGTGACCAGGCGGTGCTCTTCGAGCAGGCCGGTGACCCGCTCGATGTCGGCCGATCTTCCGATCAGCGACGTGAGACGAGCCGGGAGATTGCCCGGTAGGGCTGATCCCTCAGTCAGAGGAAGGGACAAGGAGGGGTCCTGGGTGAGGATTGCCTCTTCGAGCTGCCGCAGATCCGCAGAAGGCTCGATTCCCAACTCCTCGCCGAGAGTGGAAGATGCCTGGCCGAAGGCCCGTAGAGCATCCGCTTGGCGGCCTGACCGGTACAAGGCGAGCATAAACATCGCCCACAGCTTCTCCCGGAGCGGATGCTCGAGGACCAGACGTTCGAGCTCGCCGAGGGTCTCGCCATGACGACCGAGATCGAGCATCACCTCGATTCGCTCCTCTCTTGCGGAGAGATGAAGTTCTTCCAACCGGCGGATCTCAGGCTGGGCGAAGTCCGAATAAACAAACTCGGGATAGGGAGAGCCGTGCCAGGCACCAAGCGCCCGATCGTATAGCTCGAGTGCAGAATGTGGTGTTCGGGCCCGGCGCGCTTCGCTCACCAACTCCTCGAACTGCTGGGCATCCAACTCGTGCCCACCTATGTCGATGCGGTATCCCGGAGGTCGGGTGACGATGACTCCCGGTTCGCCCAGTGACCGGCGTAGCGCGGAGACTCGCGCCTGAAGGGCGTTGACGGGATTCGCCGGCGGCTCTTCCGGCCAGAGCAGGTCCCTCAGCCGGTCGGCGGAGACGACCTCACCGGGATCGAGGAGAAGGGCGGAGAGCAGTGCTCTCTCCTTGGCTCCACTCGGAGTCCGAGGCGTTCCGGTGGAATCGAGCACTTCGAGCGGGCCCAGGACCCGAAACTGCATCCCGGGAATCTACTACTCGCATTTTGAAGATGAGCCATGGCATTTCGTCCTTCGGACAGCGTGGCATCAGTCGGATGTCAGACCACGGCACAGTATGTTCAGAATGTCAGATAACACATTCAGGGTCGATGCCCGCGAGGAGATGAGAGCGCTCCTCGCCGAGTTCCCGCAACGCACACTCGGCGCTCTCGTCTTTCCCGGCTTTCAAGCTCTCGACCTGTGGGGACCTCTGGAGATGCTTGGCGACTGCGCCCCAGCGATCAGGCCGGTTCTCGTGGCATCCGGCCTGGGCCCCATAGCCAGCGCCCAAGGCCCTCGAGTGGTGCCAGATCATGTCTTCGACGATGCTCCCCGGCTCGACCTCCTCCTGGTTCCCGGGGGCGACGTCGGGACCTCGAAGTCGGACGAGACCACTCTGGGCTTCATACGGGAGAGGGCGTTGGATGCCGAGATCGTCATGAGTGTCTGCAACGGGGCCGACCTCGTTGCCCAAACCGGTTTGCTCGACGGAAGGCGTGCGACCACCAACAAGTCACTCTTCCGGGACATCTCTTTCTCGCATCCGGGGGTTCAGTGGGTCGCCAGGGCCCGATGGGTCGAAGACGGCAAGTACTCGACGTCGTCGGGGGTGTCGGCGGGGATCGACATGGCGCTGGCTGTGATCGCGAAGCTCGCCGGGGACAGAGCTGCGGACACCATTGCCCGGTACACCGAGTACGACCGTCATCGTGACCCGGATTGGGATCCGTTCGCAGATCTCAATGGATTGGGGGCATGAGGACCGACAGCGGCCCATCAGTGCCACGTCAGGACGGGGATGGATTCTCAGGAGGTCCATGAGCGACGTGGATGACAGAGGAGGATCAAATGGTCAAAGCAGAAGTCCAAGAGGCACGGGTGTCCTCGGTAGCGAGCGGTTCCGCGGTGCCGTCCCCGAGCCCTCGTAGAAGACGGCTCCGGCGTCTGGGGCGCTGGTTGCGCAACGGCTTGCTAGTGGTTCCACCGGTCCTCGCGCTCGCCGTGCTCGCTGGTCAGATCCAACAGGCCAGGCTAACGCGTGCCTTTCCCGCTCCAGGAGAGATGATCCAGGTCGGAGACCACATGCTGCACGTGATCAGGTCGGGCGAGGGGCCGACGGTCGTGTTCGAAAATGGGCCGGGAGGCATGGGCCTCGACTGGTCGCTCGTCATGCCGTCTGTCTCCGAGTTCGGGACGACCGTGGCCTACGACCGGGCCGGGCTCGGTTGGAGTGAGCCGACCGAAGGGCCACGCGACATCGCCCATCTGGTCGAAGACCTGAAAGTGATGCTCGATTCGATCGAAACGGCGGGGCCGTATGTCCTTGTCGGGCACTCCTACGGTGGACTCATAGTGAGGGCTTTCGCCTACGCCTATCCCGATGAAGTGGCCGGCCTCGTGCTCGTCGACGCAGCCCATGAGGATCAGCTCGACTTCTACCCCAGCGAGTATGCGGCGAAGGCCGAGAGCATGGGTCAGATGATGGCCAGGATGCGTTGGGTATACCGGGCGGTCTCGGGAAGCGGGATCCCAGCCCTGTTCCCTTCGATGATGTCGAATCCGGTCGCCGACAAACTCGGATCAGAAGTTGCGACGGCGCGCCGTGCGGCGACGGTCATGGACAGTTCCCACTCTGTTGCGTCCACCGACGAGATGGCTGCTCTGCTCGTGAGCCTCGGTCAGGTGCGGGAAATGCGAGGTCCGTTGGGCGACATACCCGTGAGGATCATCTCCCACGGCCGTCCCGTGGGAGCAGACGCTGGCGTACCGCCCGGTCTCGAGGAAGCCGTCGAGGAGGCCTGGCAGAGCATGCAGCGTGACCTGCTGGACATTTCCACCGACACGCGGCTCGAAGTCGCTGAGGACAGCGGCCACGACATCCACCTCGAGCAGCCTGGTCTGGTTGTCGCAGCCGTTCGCGAGTTGCTGGAAAGGTGATCCCGGCACCGGGGAGCCGATCGCTAACGCGAGCGACTGTGCTACCGACTCCAGACCTCCCAACGATTTGGGTGGAGAAGGCTTCTTCCCCGAAGTAGTGAGTTCAAGCCGACCTCCGATTTGACCTCTGCCGGGCCGTAAGGGGTGAATGGGTCTGTCCCAAGGTCCAGTGGGGAAGGCCCACGGAAGGTCGCTGAGGGCGATCTCACCCGCTCCTGGCTCAGATCTGGATCAATGGGTTCATCCTTGGAGCGGTGAACGACGCTGTTGGAGTTGTGTTCATCTGGCCCGGCCGGAAGATGACCCTTTCGGGTCGACCTTGTGCTTGGGTTCGGCTCCCAAAGTGAACCTCCCATTCCAGGGTGGAGTTGAAGCTTTCGGCGGCAGCGTTATCGAGGGCCGAGCCGACCCGGCCCATCGACTGGATCACCCCCAGGGCGTGACAGGTCTCCGAAAAGAGGTCACCGGTGTACTCGCTGCCCTTGT
>JBGTLA010000023.1:0-1962 GCA_041744375.1 Acidimicrobiia bacterium
TCGACGTCGGCGGGGTCGAGCGGGCCAAGTCGCCATGCATCCGACCCGCCCGCCGAACGGGCCGGCAGGAGCCGGCCCCGCGCCACCAGCTCCAGTGCCAGATGGGCAGCGGCAGCCCAAGCCCGGACGGAAGGGCTCACGTCGTTGCTCCACTCATGCCCGATGAGGGGATCGAGCACCTCGCCAAGGGACATCCGTCGGGCCGGAACAGAGCGACGACGGACACGGGAGCCGGCGGGGAGGACCAGCTCGATGTTGGTGTCGGGCTCGGCGATCTCACCTTGGCGGTTCCACAGGGCCAACCACCCGTCGCGAGGCGGGTCGCCGGACACGAAGGTGGCCTCGGTCTCGGCGCCCATGAGCATCGGACGGAGCATAGGTGGCGCCTACCCTGCCCTCGTCGTCGTGGATGACCGGCTCACACCCGCCCAGCTCAGGCGACGTCCAGTGGAAGGCGAGTACTCGGCGGGTCTCTGCGAGAGCGCCTGATCCGACGTGGCCCTCGACAAGATCCACCCTCTCGAAAGCCACCGGGCAGGCGCGCAGGCATCGCGCCGACCGAGGCGGCGTCCCGCCTTCGCTGTTGTCCCAACTTCGACAAGGTGCGGGTCGGTTGTCTCAGGTGACCCGGTGGTGGAGGGCGTCGGCCACTGCAACCATCCGCTCCGACTCTTCCACCGGCTGCCAAGACGGGGGAATAGCCGAGTGTCCGTAGCGGGCTCCGGCCAGGGCTCCCGCCATGGCGGCGATAGTGTCGGTGTCGCCACCCATCCCCAGTGCCGAGACGATGGTGTCGGTGAAGTCGGCGGCGACGAGGAAGCAGTAGAGGGCGGTGACGACGGACTCGTCGGCGCTGACCCAGTTCCCCAAATGGAGCTTGGCGGTGTCGTCGCCCCGTTCGAGACAGCCGGGGAGGACTTCGAGCTTGGAACGGAACTCGTCGGTGCGTACCCGCCGGTCGAGATCTTCGAGCAGGGCTCCTGTGTCGAAGGGAACTTCGGGGTCCGATGTCAGAGCATGGGCGGCGGCTACGGCCTGGATCACCGCACCCTCTACTCCCACCGGGTGGGTGTGGGTCACTCGGGCGGTGTTCTCGGCCAGGTCGACGACAGCATCGATGTCGCCGGGGGCCCACAGCGCCACCGGCGCCACCCGCATGGCCGCCCCGTTGCCGAAAGAGCCTTGCCCGTCGAACTGGCGGTGGGCGGCGTCGTGCCAGGGGACCCCACGCAGGACCCGCTCGAACACGTCCACCACGCTCGCTCCGTAGCCGCGGTAGGGGTCGGCCTGGTAGCCGCGTGCGAAACGAAGGGACATGTCGGCTCCGTCGAAGCCGTCGCCGGCGAGGAGCGATTCGGCCAGGGACATCGTCATGGCGGTGTCGTCGGTGTAGATGAGGGCAGGCGGGTGGGTGCGGACCGTTTCGAGGTACGAAGCCGGCACCTGGCGGTGGCCCTCCACCGGCCGTCCCAGGCAATCGCCCACGGCCGTGCCCACCATCAAACCGCGGAATCGTTCCAGTCGGGAAGGCACCATCGGGCTCCAGTGAGGCTCGTTGCCACCCTAGAACGGATGATTCCTCGACGTCCATGGGCCACCCTGCGAGCCGGCGCCACCGAATCTATCGTACCCCTCCCGTACCTTGCAGATGGGTGCCCGGTGTGCCGGGCAAGGGGCAGGGGCGGTATGCCGGGCACCCACCACACGTGACAGCAGGCAGGGGACTGAAAAAAGTGGGGAGTGCTCAGCAACGGGTACCGCTCGAGAAGAGACCGACCGCCCTCGGGGGTGGCTGTCTAAGGTCGCCCGTGGACCGGGCCGATTGGTGAGAGCCGACCCAACAGGAGGCGCATGAGCCTGATCGACGATGTGATGCAGCTACTGGGAGAAGGCGAGGGCGACCCAGCCACCACCGACCTGGTGCTGGCGGCGCTCACCGGCGAGGCCGCCCTCGCCGCCGCC
>JBGTLA010000024.1:0-9242 GCA_041744375.1 Acidimicrobiia bacterium
TGGAGTTGATCAACCCGATCGCCATGGATGAGGGGTTGCGTTTCGCTATCCGTGAGGGTGGCCGCACCGTGGGGGCGGGACGGGTCATCAAAATCGTCAAATAGACGGAAGACGGAAGACGGAAGACGGAAGACGGAAGACGGAAGACGGAAGACGGAAGACGGAAGACGGAAGACGGAAGACAGTTCGCCGTTTGCCGTTTGCCGTTCACCGTTAACAGCAAACGGCAACGACAAAGGAGCCCTCTGTGTGCCTCGGCATCCCAGCGCGGGCCGTCGAACTCGACACAGGCCACCCCGAACCCAGCAGCACCGATGTGATCGACGCCATCGCTGTTGGGGTCGACACCCTCGGAGCGTTGGAATCGGTCCGTCCCGATGCCGGTTCGGCTTCCGGGTCGCCGCCGTCGTGAAGGAAGCGGCGCTTGCGTCGGGGCTAAGTATGTTCGCCCGGTATGCATACCCGCCCAATGAACGGGGCTACTGCGGCCCTGACGACCACCGTGCCCTTCTCGAGTACGGAGCGGCAGGTATCGCCGACGCGGGCCTCCACCAGCTCGCTCGGGCCTTCCACGGTCCCTGGCCGTATCTGAAGCTGATGGCCGAGCGGACGGGGGCGGGCGACCCGTTCAGCACCAAGATCGTGGAGGCCTACTGGATAGGCAACGAGCTTCTCGACCAGGTCGACACCCTCGACTTCGGGAACACGATCGAGGAGCGATTCCGTCCTCGTGTGGGTCGAAGGTGGTCGGGTATGGCCGAGGCGATACCGGGCGGCGTCCCTCACCACAGTTTCCATGTCTTCGTCACCTACCCGTGGGTCGGTTTGCTCGATTCGGGAAGAGGGGAGCCGCTCCACATCCTTGACCGTTGCCGAATCCGCTGGGGCCAAGTGCAGTCCGTTCATGGTGATCGGGCCATCGTCCACAGCCGGCCCTTGATGTGGAACGACGGCCGCTTGTACCTGGGAGAGCCGCGACCGGAGTCGGTGATCTTGTCGGTGGACGGCCTCGGGTTGACGGAAGCGCTTGCGCCGGGGGAGTGGGTATCCCTGCACTGGGAGTGGGTCTGTGACCGCCTCACCTCCCGCCAGCTGGCAGACCTGCAGCGGTTCTCGGCTCGTCAGCTCGAGATGACCAACCGGGAGCTGGCTCATCCCGGCCCCGCCCTCATCCTTGGGTAGTGATTATCACTGAAGATGTGCCACCAATTGGAGCACGATTTCGGATGCGCCCTCCTCACTCCGCCGTGCCCGAGGGACACGCCGGATGGCGGTCCCGTGCAGGTGCGGGTGGGGGACATCGTGATGACCCGTGAAACATATGTGACCGACGTGCTCCTCCACCCTGGTGGGGTCGCGGCACGCGATCTGGACGGGGCGCTGCGGGGAGGAGTCGCTGCCGCGCCCACAGGAGGTAGAAGTTGATCCTTCGCTCTCGTGATTCGGTGCCAGACATGGCCACCCGCTTGCGGCAGCGGAGCGGGCGGGGCCTGGCTGTCCTTGCCGGAGCGGTGATGCTGATCGCCGGTTGCGGTGGCACCGACGACGCATCGGTTCTGACCGTCTACTCGACGGTCACCCAGGATACGGTGGATGCCGTGGTCGATCTCTTCACGGCGGAGAATCCCGACGTCTCTGTGGAGGTGTTCAGGGCACCTACGGGTGAAGTCACAGCGCGCATCGCCAGCGAGCTTCGAACCGGCGAGTTGGCGGCAGACGTCTTCTGGTTCACCGACCCACTGTCCATACAGCAGTATGAGGCGGATGCGATGTTGTTGGAATGGGAACCGGAGGGGTCATCGGCCGTGCCGGCGGAGTACAGGACGGGAACCTTCTTCGGCACCCGTGTCCTCAACCTCGTGATCGTGCATCAACCGGGGGTGACCGTGGTGGAGGACTGGGTCGACCTCTTGGAGGTCGAGGGTACGGTCGCTCTGCCCGATCCAGGTTTCGCCGGGTCGGCTTTCGCCGCTCTGGCATACTTCGCCGGAGCAGATGGGTACGGGCTCGAGTTCTACCAGCGGCTCCGTGAGGCAGGGGCCGTCTCGGTCCAGTCGCCGGGAGACGTCGTGACGGGTGTGGCGGAAGGAAGGTACCAGGCCGGTATCACCCTGGACAGGACCGCGCGTGATGCGATCGACGACGGATCGCCTCTCGAGACGGTGTGGCCGTTGTCGGGGGCGATCGCCGTATACAGCCCCATCGCCGTCGTCGCCGGGAGCGACTCCGTCGACCTGGCGCGGGCGTTTGTCGAGCATTCCCTCGGGATCGAGGCGCAAGAGGCCATCGCCAGAACGGGCTGGCAGCCGCTACACCCGGAGGCGGAGTGGACCGTCGGAGGCGAGTCCGTGAGTTTCGACTGGGCCAATGCCTTTGACCGTCAAGAGGAGCTAATGGACGAGTACCGGGGCGTCTTTGGCGGCTAGGGCCACTACCAACAGGGGCGCCGCCCATGGTGGAGTGTGGCCGAAGGTCGGGCTCGTCACCGCTGGAATCTTCCTGGTCGGCCTGGTCCTCGTCCCGCTCGCACAGTTGCTGGGCGTCGGATTGGACGAAGCGCGGCGTGGCCCCGCTGCATTCGATCGGGCACGGTCGGTCCGGGCGCTGGTCAATACTCTCTGGGTGGGAGCAACGGTGGCCTCTGTGGCCGTGGCTGCAGGAGGCGTCACCGCCTTCGTGACGGAACGGGTCCGGGGGGGTCGTGACGGCTGGTTGCGGATCGGCGTCCTGTTTCCCCTGCTCATTCCGGGGTACGTGTCCGCCCTGAGCTTCATCCGGGCCTACGGTCCCAGCGGCTTGAGCGACAAACTCATCGGCGTGAGCATTCCGGGGTTGTTCGGGCCAACCGGGATCATCATCGTGCTGTCGGTCAATGCCGTCCCCATTGCCTATCTGGTCACGGTGGCGGCGCTACGGTCTCGAGCCGAACCCGATCTGGAACGTGCCGCGCTCGTCCACGGCGCCGACCGCTGGACGATGATGCGGACGATCGTGGCGCCGTTGCTGGCTCCTGCGCTGCTGGGCGCAGCCGCTCTGGTGTTCGTTTCGGCGATCAACGCTTTCGGAGCGCCGGCCTTCTTGGGGACGCCGGCCGGGTTTACCACGGTGACCACCAGCATCTACCAGGATCTGGCTCTGGCTGCCCGCCCCGAGGCCTTCAGTCGTGCCGTCCTCCTGGCCATCACGCTGGTTGTGATGGCATTGGCCTTCGTCATCGGGGCCGAGCGTCTTCTCTCCAGCCTGGGATCGTCCGCTCGCACGGGGGGGCCCTCCGGATCGGCCGTGGTTCCCTCGTCTTCATCGTGGATACCCGTCGTCGTGATCGCGCTGACTGTCGTCGTCACCACCATCGGGCCGCTTATCGTGCTGGTGTTGACGGCACTGACCCGGGCGGTGGGACTCGCCCCGGTGCCGTCGAACTGGACGATGTCGCATTTCGCCGACGCGCTGGCGGGCCGCTTCCTGGGAGCCCTGGGGCGAAGCCTGCTTCTGTCGATCCTGGCCGCCTTTCTGGTCGTGGTGCTCGGGTCGATCGTGACGGCCCTGCGCAGCCGGCCGAGCGGACGCTCATTTCGATCCGCGGTCCTCTTGGGATTCGCCGTGCCGGGTTCGACCCTGGCGGTGGCCATCCTTCTCGCCTACGGCGCCAGGCTTCGTGACACGCTCACCCTGATCCTGATCGCCTACCTGGCCAAGCTGTGGGGGGTCGGCCAGCGCGTGCTCGAAGGAGCGGCCGGCGCCTTTCCGCCCGAGCTGTATCGGGCGGCACGAGTGAGTGGCGCTTCGGCGGCCACAGCCGTCTCCACGATCGTGGCGCCGATCCTGCGGCCGGCCCTCGTCGGAGCGTGGTTCCTGGTGTTCGTCTTCGCGTTTGGTGAGTTGACGATGTCGAGTCTCCTCTACGGTCCCGGGACGTCGACGATGGCAGTGGTGGTCCTGAACCTGCAGCAGTTGGGCGACGTCCCCGTGGCTGCTGCTCTAGCCGTGGTGCTGACAGTGCCCGTCCTGTTGATGGTGCTACCCATCGCGGCGATCCCACGCTTGTCGCGCCGGATCCTCGGAGGTGGTGGGTGAGCAGTGTGCTCGAGTGTCGGCGGGTGTCGGTCGACTACGGATCGGTTCGGGCCTTGTCAGGAGTGGACCTCATCGTGGGAGAAGGTGAAACCCTGGCACTGCTCGGTCCATCCGGGTCGGGCAAGACGACGCTCGTCCACGCCATCGCCGGTCTGGTCCCGCTTTCGGAAGGCGAGATCGTCCTGAACGGGGAAGTGGTGGCCGACCGCCACGGGAGCGCGCCGCCCGACAAGCGACGGATGGGAGTGGTCTTCCAGAACTACGCCCTGTGGCCCCACATGAGTGCCCTCGACATCGTCGCCTATCCGCTCCGGCGGGCCGGAGCTTCCAAGGAGCGGGCCCGAAAGGACGGTGCCCAACTCATGGAACGCCTCGGGATCGGTGAGTTGGGGCAACGGCGTCCCTCCCAGCTGTCCGGGGGCCAGCAGCAGCGGGTGGGGTTGGCGAGGGCGCTGGCGAGGGAGGCCGATCTCTACCTGTTCGACGAGCCCACGGCTCACCTGGATTCCGCTGTGCGGGTAGTGGTTCAAACCGAGATCGGACGCACCCGCAAGGGAGGAGGAGGCGCCGCCGCGGTGTACTCGACCCACGACGCCGCCGAAGCGCTGGCGATGGCGGATCGAGTGGCGCTGCTCCGCCATGGCTCGCTGGTGCAGGTGGGAACGCCCCGGGAGGTGTATGAGCGGCCCGTCGACCAATGGGCTGCACAACTGACGGGACCGGCGTCGGTCCTGTCGGGACTATCTAACGGGTCCTCGGTGTCCGTCGCAGGCGTCCCCATCGACATGAGCGACCCGGGCTATCCCGCGGGTCCCGTCGACCTCCTGGTGAGGCCCGATTGGGTTATCCCGGGGGGATCACTGTCGGGGACCATCGATGAGGTGCTGTTCCGGGGACCGCACACCGATTACCGCGTCGAGTCGCCGGCGGGTGAGTTCCTGGCTCGCATCGGAGGCCCGCCAGCCATGGTCGCAGGTACTGTGTGTGGATGGAGGGTCAGATGGGGCTGGGTCCTGGGGCGAACCGCTGAGCGCTGAGACGGCCTCCCGCCAACGTGTGTGGCTACTGTCGGGACGATGCACGTTGAGCAGAACGAGGCGGACGTCGTCGTCGCCCTCACGCCGATTCAGTTGGCGGGAGCCGTGACATTGCTGGTGGCGGGTTGGTACGTCACCCGTCGCCGACACCGAGGGCACTAGCCGGTCGCTCGATGACGATCTCGAGAGTGCGCCGGCCGTGGCGGGACGTCCGAGCCGACCACGAGGAAATCATGGTTGACCCCGGTGTCCGCCAGGTCGTCGTGACCGGGTTCGCGTGGACGGCGGGAGTAGTCGGCGTGATCTGGGGTGCGATCTACGTGGCCCTCGGCGTTCCCAGCGCCGCCATCTATCCGTGGGGCTTTTCGGCACTTTCGGTGGCAAACATCTGGTGGCACCGGAGCCATCGTCGGTTCCTACCGTTCGCAACCGCCCAAACCGCTCTCATCCTGCTCACACCTTTCGCCCTGACTTTGCATCTCGGAGGCCTCATGTCTTCGGGAGTGGTGGGTCTCTGGTCGCTCTTGGCGCCCATAGGAGCCCTGCTCGTGATCGGCAGCCAGGCGGCGGTGCTGACCTTCGTTGTCTTCGTGGCGTCGGTCGGTGTCGCCGTGTGGGCCGACCGGATCGAAATCGGCGCCGTAGCCCTGCCGGCCGGTGCTAGGGACGTCTTCTTGTTCCTGAACGTCGTCGGTGTGTCACTCGTTGCCTTTTGGGGAGTGCGCCTGTTCTTGGTCACCAACGACCGCCTGGCGCGCGAGCAGCAGCGACTGCGCAAGGTGGAGCAGGCCTATGTGGCCCAGGAGGCCATGCTACGCCAACAGGAGCGTTTGGCCACCTTGGGCAAGCTCAGCGCCGGAGTGGCCCATGAACTCAACAATCCCGCCTCGGCTGTGAGCCGAGCCACGGTCCAGTTGACCACCGTCGTGGAGCGGCTCATCGACGACGCCGTGGGACTGCTCAGCTTCGGACTCAGCTCGGCCGGGTTGGAGTGGGTCCGTTCCACAGCAGACGCCGGAGCGGTCGAGGATCCTCTGGATCGAGGCGATAGGGAAGAGCGATTGGCGCGCTGGCTCGAGCTGCGCGCGGTGAGCGACCCCTGGGATCTGGCGGCTCCCCTGGCGGCGCTCGGATTCGACGCCGATTCTCTCACCGCGGCGGCTGAGCGATTACAACCAGAGGCAAGTGGTCGCCGCCGTCCAGTGGATAGCCGACGTGGCGCGAGCCAACGATCTGCTCAGGGAAGTGCGTACCAGTACCGGGCGGATCACCGAGATCGTGGGTGCACTCAAGGGATACTCCCACATGGATCGAGCGGCCCAGGCAGTGGTCGACATCGAGTCGGGACTCGACGACACTCTCGTCATCCTCAAGTCGAAGCTGAGCGGGATCGAAGTCCGACGGGTACGCCAGACGGATCTCCCATCCGTGGTCGGAAACGCGGGAGAGCTGAATCAAGTGTGGACCAATCTGATCGCCAATGCTGCCGAGGCGCTGGACGGACGCGGAATCATCGTCATCGAGTCGGCGGCCGACATCGATGATGTGACCGTGACGGTCCAAGACGATGGACCCGGTATCCCGAACGATCTGCTCGACCGAGTCTTCGACCCGTTCGTCACGACCAAGGCGCCGGGAGAGGGCACCGGTCTCGGACTCAACCTGGTGCATCAGATAGTGGTGGACCGTCATGGCGGCCGGATCTCGGTCGAGTCGGTGCCGGGCTGCACCCGCTTCGAGGTGTCGTTGCCGCAGACCAGATCAGAGTCGGCACGTGGGTGAAAACCAACGCCCCGCCCTCTTTGTGGTCGACGACGACCCTGATGTGTTGCGGTCGGTCGAGCGCGACCTGCGCCAGCGGTACGCATCGGCCTATCGGGTGGTGGCGGTCGGCTCGGGAGCCGAGGCGATCGAGGTGATCTCGCGACTCGTGACGAGAGATGACCAGGTTGCGCTCATCGTGGCCGATCAGCGGATGCCGCACATGACGGGCACCGAACTCCTCACCCAGTTGGACGATCTCGTCCCCAGTGCCCGGCGCGTCCTCCTCACGGCCTATGCCGATACTGACGCCGCCATCGACGCCATCAACACCGCTCGGGTCGACTACTACATCCTCAAACCCTGGGATCCACCCGAGGAAAAGCTCTTTCCGGTCCTCGGCGACCTGCTGGAAGAGTGGCAGGCCGTGGGACGCAGAACCCGCCAGGCGGGGATGCGGTTGGTGGGCGATCGATGGTCGGCCGAGTCGCACCGGATGCACGACTTCCTCTCTCGCAATCAAGTCCCGTATCGATGGCTGGAGGTGGGCACCAACCCCGAGGCCGATCGTCTGGTGGCCGCCAACCCC
Organism: Acidimicrobiia bacterium; assembly: GCA_041744375.1. Classification (GTDB taxonomy): domain Bacteria; phylum Actinomycetota; class Acidimicrobiia; order Spongiisociales; family ZC4RG35; genus JBGTLA01. The sequence continues at coordinate 7,462 of JBGTLA010000024.1, forward strand.
GACGCCAGGCTTCCCCTCGTGCTCCTCGAGGATGGGCGGGTGCTCGGTGGCCCCGAGCCGGCCACGATCGCGTCCCACATAGGTTTGGCGGCGTCTCCGTCGACCGACTACTACGACCTCGTCGTTGTGGGAGCCGGGCCGGCGGGTCTGGCGGCTGCGGTCTATGGGGCTTCTGAGGGTCTCACCACGGCGGTGGTCGAAAAGGATGCTCCCGGGGGCCAGGCAGGAACAAGCACCAGGATCGAGAACTACCTCGGTTTCCCGAACGGTGTGTCCGGCGCCGATCTCGCTCGCCGAGCGCTCACTCAGGCCACCAGGTTCGGCGCCGCCCTGATCAACCCCCGCCGCGTCGTGGGATTGGAGCGCGATGATCCCTATCGCGTGGTTCGCTTCGATGACGGTGGGGAAGTGCGGTGCTCGGCCGTCATCATCGCCACCGGTGTCAGCTACCGCGAGCTGGAGGCCGAAGGTGCAGCCGACCTGGCGGGTCGAGGGGTGTACTACGGCGCCGTGCAGACCGAATCCGAATCGTTGCGCGACCAAGATGTGGTGATCGTCGGCGGGGGCAACTCTGCAGGTCAGGCGGCGACCTACCTGTCCCAGGTGGCGGCCCTGGTCACGCTGGTCGTGCGGGGAGATGCGATCGAGTCGCGCATGTCCGACTACCTCGTCAGGAAGATCAAAGAAGCGCCCAACGTCGATGTGAAGGAGGGCTCGGCGGTCGGGGCCATCGCCGGCAACGGCCGCGTCGAAAATGTGACCATCATCACTCCCACCGGTCGTGAGGAACGCGCCGCCTCGGCGGTCTTCGCCTTTATCGGGGCCAGACCTCGCACGGAGTGGCTCGATGGAGCCGTGGCCCGCGATCCCGACGGTTTCATCTACGCGGGAGCGGCCGTCGTGGCCGCCGCCCGTTGGGCCTCGATCGCGATCCGATGCTCTTCGAGACCAGTGTGCCGGGGGTATTCGCCGTGGGGGACGCCCGAGCGCAGTCGGTGAAGAGGGTGGCTTCGGCGGTGGGCGAGGGTTCGGTGGCGGTTCACCTCGTTCACGCTTACCGGGCCGGCTGAAAGAGGCCCCTCGCCGGCTGTCCTCCGGATTCAGCTGTCCTCGCCGGGGATCAAGAGGGTCAGAGAGCCGGCTTTGTGGACGGTGAACTCGGTGGGACCAGGGAACGTCTCGCCGTCCCTCGCCAGATTCAGAGCTCCCTCACTGGAACGCACCCGTATCGGGCCTTCGGTGGTGGTTGCCTGATAGACCCGGGAGCGAGACAGTGTCCCCGTGAGAACCGCCCAAAGGAGGCGCATCCGGGCGAACGGGTGTGAACCATCGACGATCCGAACGTCCAGGACGCCGTCGGCGAGGTTTGGCCGGGTCGCAGGGGCGAAACCCTCGGGCGAATACCGACAGTTGCCGAAGAAGACCATCCAGGTCTTCATCGCCTCGCCATCGATCTCGACCTCAGAGGGAACGCCGTGACGGAGTATCCGGGTCAAGGCGACGATGAGGGCGGGCCATTTGCCGATTCTCTCTTCCAGTTTCTCACGGGCCTCCACGAGATCCACATACGCTCCGATAGAGGCTGTGTTCACGAATACCTCTCCGGCAATCGAGGCCACGTCGACCCCGACGACCGTGCCCGCCTTCACCGCCCTCACGGCGTCGGCCACCGTTTCGATGCCGACGTCTCGGGCGAAGTGGTTGAGGGTCCCGGCGGGTACCACCAGCAGTGGCTTTTCCCGATCCAGCGCCACCCCGGCGGCGGCGTTGACCGCGCCGTC
>JBGTLA010000025.1:0-12589 GCA_041744375.1 Acidimicrobiia bacterium
ATGGGAGGGGAAACAACGCGAAACGTTGGGAGGCGAAAACCCAGTCAGGACAGGCGTTTCGCGTATTTCCCCAGGTCAGGGCGTCCCCCACAATCGGGCTCATAACCCGAAGGTCGCGGGTTCAAATCCCGCCCCCGCTACCACCAGAAAACCCAGGCACCGCCTGGGTTTTCGTAGGTTGGGGTGGCCTCGGAGGCAAGCCGCTCGTCGGGTAGGAGGATGGACTGGTGCCGTCGGGGTGCCCGGAGAATCCTGTGCGGCTTCGGTTCATGATGGACACTGTGCCTCCGGTTGCTGGGTGACATTCTGTGGACGCGGCTTCGGTTCCTGGGCGACAGTGGCTCCGGTAGGTGCCTGACACTGGTTGATTGCTCGGTTTCTGGTTCCACCTCTTCTTTGATGGCGTGGTTCACGCCGTTTCGAGGAAGGGTCTGATCGTGTTGGTGGAGCTGGGTGTTGTGGAGCAGCGGTATCAGGCGGTGTTGGAGGTCCTCCAGGGGGCCACGGTGACGGACGTGGCGCGTCGTTATGGGGTGGCCCGTCAGACGGTGCATGGATGGCTGCGCCGCTACGCCGATCAGGGTTTGGCTGGTCTGGTGGATCGGAGCTCGAAGCCAGAGTCATGTCCGCATCAGACCCCTGTGGAGATCGAGGCTCGGATCGTGGAGATGCGGCGGGCTCATCCGGGGTTGGGGTCCGAGGACCATCGTCTATCACCTTGGCCGGGAGGGCGTCGAGCCTGTTCCTTCTGGTTCGGCGGTGTATCGGGCTCTTCTGCGTCACCGGTTGATCGATCCCAGCAGAGGAGGAGGCGACGGTCGGATTACAAGCGGTGGGGGCGGGCCCGGGCCGATGGAGTGTGGGAGATGGACGTCATGGGCGGGGTGTTTCTGGTTGATGGCGCGGAGTTGAAGGTGGTGACGGGGTTGGATGACCATTCGAGGTTCTGCGTGTCGGCCAGAGTCGTCAGGAGGGCGACGGCCCGGCCGGTGTGTGAGGCGCTGGCCGAGGCGATGCGTGCCCATGGGGTTCCGGATCAGATCCTGACCGACAACGGGAAGGTGTTCACCGGCCGATTCGGACCGGGGAACGGTGAGGTCCTGTTCGATCGGATCTGCCGGGAGAACGGCATCAGGCATCTGCTGACTGCCCCCCGGTCGCCGACCACGACGGGGAAGGTGGAACGGTTCCACAAGACCATCAAGAAGGACTTCCTGGCCGGCAAGACCTTTGAGAGCATCGAGGAGGCGCAGGACGCGATCGACGGCTGGGTGGTCGAATACAACACCGAGCGGCCTCACCAGGGGATAGGCGGTGTGCCACCGATCCGACGCTTCGAGCTGGCTGTGGCCGAGTCTTTCGAGGTGGTCATCGGTGAGGACGAACGCGATGAGTCGACGGTGGTCGAGGTCAGGGAACGTCGGGTGACCCGCCGGGTGGGCAAGGGTGGTCGGATCAGCCTCGCCACCTTCGGCTATCACGTCGGCCGTTGGCTGGCTGGCGAGACCGTCGACGTGGTCGTCACTCCTGATGGACTGGTCGAGATCTCACATCGGGGAGTGCTCGTCGCCACCCACGCCGTCCGTCACCCTCCCGAAGCGGAACCCGAGGCGTGGCGACGTCAGCCTCGAGCCCGACCAGTGAAGCCACCGACAGTCGGTCATCCGGTGATACGCAAAGTGGACTCGTCAGGGAACATCAGCTTCGCTGCGGCCACCTATCGAGTGGGTAACCCCTACCGCCGGCAGCAGGTCGAAGTCCGAGTCGTCGGCGACACCGTCGAGATCTCACAGAACAGCAAACTCATCCGCGTCCACGCGGCGAAACACGATCCGATCAAAGCCCACGGGGCTTTCGCCAATCCCGGCGGGAAACCAGACCGAATCAACGCCGCGTCCTAACCCGCGGGGAAGTGTCGTGCAGGTACCGGAGCCAGACTGTCACGCGGGTACCGGAACTTGACAGTGCCCGGAGAATCCCTTGTAGTTATTGGCCTTTCCGAGGTCTGGCACAGACTGACGATCAGGTGTGAGTAGTCGGCGGTTGGGCACCCGGCTTGGTCAGCGGACATTTTCAACGGTCGATACCTCGATGGCGTCGGGTAGGACTCCATGCCTGGGTCTGCCGGAGGGTTGTCGAGCATTTTCCGCCCCAGCTTGGGTGCCGCCGCTTTCGGAGGCCAGGTTGAGACGATGGGCGGCGCGGCGCCAATACCAGCCGCGAGGCCTCGTCTGCTCGGATAGGTTCTGAGGGTGGGCGAAGGGATCGACCAGGGACTCCCGGACGAGTGCGACCGGCGAAGGGCGTTTGAGCGCCCCTCGCCGGCGGCGGTCAACGGTTCGTCTCGTACCAGGCGGCCCAGGCGTCGAGGTTGCCCAGGATGAGGTTGGCGCACTCGGGGGTGCGTGACGTTGCACAGCTGGCGTCTGCATACTCGTCCCGCTGTTCACCCCCTTCGGCGAACTGCTGGAAGCTCTGGCGGAGCTCGGTCTCCTCCGGGTAATCGCCCTCATACCACGGATCGAAGTCAGGGGGGATGCCCACCAATCCGGCGGACCAGACATCGAACGATCGAGCCGTCACCGAGGGTGGCTTGGCCACCGCGCTGTTCATGGCGTTCGAGTAGTGCACCTCGCATGAGAGGGATTTGTGGTCGCCTCCAGCGGATGTGGTCTCACAGTTCTCTACGGAGATCTGTGCTCTCAGGATCGACTCGTATTCCATCGTCTCGGCTGGGAGGGACGAAGTCGAACACAACCCATCCGTTCCGAAGTCGGTGCCGGCGAGGAACAGGGCTACCTGACAGTCCCCCCCGTACCAGGACTCCAATGCCAGCGTCACCTGGTCGACCGGCTCGACCTCCCGGCGCCATTCCACCCAGCCGTCGAGGTTCTCCAACTCGATGGTGGCACACGACTCCGGGAATGGGCCGAAGACGCAGTCCTCAAAACCCTCGAGCCGCCCTTCGCTGGCGAGGAAGGACCCCATCCCGATCAGCATCCCCGTGTGCTCGGTGAAGCCGAACTGCGTGACCACCCCGTCTTCGACAACGACCGGCCACGTGTCATGGCCGCCGCCCTCGCCGATCGCATCCGTCATGGAGTTCTGGTACGGCGTGAGGCAAGTGAATCTCCCGGCCGAGCTGCTCGTACAACTCAGTCTCAATCGCCCCCCGATGGCTGCCTGATAGGCCGATTCGGCGCGTATCTGGTCGTCGGTGCGATCTGCGAGTTCGAACAGCTCGGCGGCCCGTTCCGCGTCCCCGGAGTAGAACGCAGCCACGGCGGCTTCGATCACCTCGAGATCGGCTAGGGTCTTCGGATCCGCAGGCAGGGTCGTCGAGGTCTCGACATTTGGAGGCATGGTTGTCTGGGTTGGCTCAGGTACTCCACTTTCGGATGTGCAGGCTGCAGCGAGGAGGGCGACGAGTGCCGCTACCGCCCATCCGGCCACCCTCGGCCGCGGCAGGGCCTGGCTGCTTGTTTCATCGGGCTTGGTCATGTTGCTCCTTCTCGGCCTTTGCCTGCGAGGGAGGGGCCGTACTGGCCCCTCCCTCATTGTTGACCTCTTGTCGAGCTCAGCGTGTGGTCACGTAGATGTCGGACTGGCCCCCGACACGGGTCGATCCGAAGTAGAGGGTGGTCCCGTCCCACGACAGCGAAGGTCTGGTCTCACCGGCCGAGCTGTTCACGTTCGGGCCGAGATTCTGAGGTGTTCCCCACCCTCCGGTGACCGACGTCCTGGCTGCCGAGTAGATGTCGGCTCCCCCTACGCCGCCGCTGCGGTCGCTCCAGAACAACAGCTCCTGGCCGTCACGTCGCACGTTGGGTTGGCCTTCGTTGGCCGGGGTGTTGATACCCGATAGGGCGATGCCCGCCACGTAGATCCCACCCTTCATCGGTGATGCGTAGAGGTCGTGATCCCCCGGGGCGTCGCTGCCGTTTGCGGGTCGGGCACTCGAGTAGAAGAGCATCCGGCCTTCCGCCGGCATCTCGGCGGGGAACGGGCTGTGCTCGTCCCAGCCGCTGTTCACCTCGCATCCGAGATGGGTGACCGCGCTCGCCCGCAGATCGGAGCCGAGTTTGGCGGTGTAGAGGTCGGCGTTCGCTGTCGCCCCGCAGAACCCGGGCCTGTTGCTGGCGAAGAAGAACGTCTTCCCGTCCCGTGAGATCGTCGGGCAGAAGTCGTTGTGCTCGGTGTTGATCGGGGGACCGACGTTCACCGGCTCGCTCCAGGGCTCGTTCACACTGGCTCTGGTCGACACATAGATGTCGAGGAGTCCCTCGCCGCCCGGTCGGTTGGAGGCGATGAAGAACACCTTTCCGTCGGGTGACACAAACGGGCACCCATCCAGGCTGGCGGTGTTGAAGTTTTCATGAGCCCCGGCACCGAAGCTCTCGATGTCCTCGGCCTCGCTCCAGTCTTCGAAGTTGCCGAACGCGACCGCGGCCATTGCTCCGGAAAGCATCGTCACCACCAGCGCGACGACGATGGTCAAACTGCGTCTCAACGTGTACCTCCTCTGGCGGAGTGCTCAAGGCGTCTCCACCGGTAGTCCTGCCTTCTTCCATGCCTCGATCCCACCGTCGAGCACGCGGACGTCCCGATAGCCCATCGACCGCAATGTGGCGGCGGCCATGGCGGAGCGTTCGCCGGTCGAGCAGTAGAGGATCAGGCGGCGCTCGGGGTCGAACTCGATGCGATGGCGTCGATCATCGGGGTCCGCCCAGAACTCGAGCATTCCCCTCGGAGCCCACACCGAGTCCCGGATCCAACCCGCCACATGGAGCTCGTCCTCCTCACGCAAGTCGACGACAAGCGTCCGCCCGATCAGCTCTTCGCTCACCTCCAGGGGAGTCAGGCTCACCAGGCGTCGAAGGGCGTCCGCCACCAGGTCGGCAGCGGTTCGTTTGAGGCGTCCTTGTTCAGACGACATGCCGCCAAAGTGCATGACGGCTCTGGTGCATTGCTGGTGGGTCGCTGGGAGGTTTCCCAGTCACTTCCCAGCGGCAAGTGAGAGAATTGTCGCCCCAACAACGCAGCGGCGAGGAGGGTGGAGATACACGCTCTGAGGTACCGGGCGCTCGGCCCGATCACGGTCGAGGTCGAGGGTCACGAAGTGAAATTGGGAGGCCTCCGCCAGCAAATAGTGCTCGCGGTTCTGCTCCGCTCGGCAAACCGGGTCCTCTCCCAAGACGTCCTCATCGATTCCGTTTGGGCCGGAGAGCCGCCAGAGGCGGCGCGGGCAACGGTTCAGAGCTACATCTACAACCTCCGTCGCGTTCTGGGCCCTGATGCGATCGTCCGTCGCGGCGATGGCTATCTGATCGAGGTCGACGCCGAAACCTTCGACGTGGTCGCTTTCGAGAGAAGCGTCCAGACCGGGAGGGACCTCCTGATGGTCGACCCCGCATCGGCCCGGGCCACTCTCATCGAGGGGTTGGACCTCTGGTTTGGCACCGCCTACGGAGGTGTCGACCTTCCGGACCTCGATGCCGAGATAAAGCGTCTCGGCGAGGTGCGGGTCACCGCTGCCGAGACCCGGGTCGAAGCGGATCTGGCCCTGGGCAGGGCCGGGGAACTGGTAGCCGAGCTCGAGTCACTGGTCCGGGACTATCCGCTTCGGGAGCGATTCTGGGGTCAACTCATGCTCGCCTTGTACCGGTCCGGACGTCAGGCCGAGGCATTGCGGGCCTATCAGAACGCGCGGGCCCATCTCGTCGACGACCTCGGTATCGAGCCGGGAACGGAACTGCAGACCCTGGAGGCGCGAATCCTCGACCAGGACCCATCACTCCTCCTGTCCATCGAGGTCGAACCCTCGGACGGTCGCGAGCGGGGCCGCCGCCCGATTCGGGGATACGAGTTGCGCGGTGTAATCGGCTGGGGCGAGTTCGGTCTGGTGCACAGGGCCTACCAGCCATCGATCGGACGGGAAGTGGCCATAAAGGTCATCCAGGCTGACAACTCCAACGGCCTCGCTTTCGTAGCTCGCTTCGAGAGGGAGGCACAGAGGGTCGCCAACCTCGAGCATCCCCACGTCCTGCCGCTCCACGACTATTGGAGAGACCCGACCGGTGCATATCTGGTCATGCCTCTGATGAGAGGGGGCAGTCTGGAGGACTCGCTTCGAGCGGGCGGCTGGAGCCTGGAGCCGGCGCTGCGTCTATTGGACCAGGTAGGCAGCGCACTCGCCTACGCCCACCGCCGGGGAGTGCTGCATGGTGACCTCAAGACCGCCAACATCCTCCTCGACGAGGACGGCAACGCTTATCTATCCGACTTCGGGATTGCCGGCCCCCTGATCGACGATCCCGACCCCGGGCTGACCTCGAGACGTTTGCTGTCTTCCGAGGAGGTGTCCGGCGAGGAAGCAACCATTCGAAGCGACATCTTCGCGCTGGGTGCCCTCACCTTCGAGATCCTCTGCGGCGTGCCCCCCACCGGGGCTGCTCACATGCCCGACCTGGGCGAGGCCCGTCAGGACATCCCGGAGGCAGTGACGGCAGTTGTGGCCCGGGCGATGGCCACCGACCCGCAGGATCGGTTTCTCAAGGTCGACGAGTTCTTGCGGGAGCTCCGCCGGTCGGCGGGTGTCGACGTTGTAACCGCTGCTGAAGTCGTGGAGACCGTCCCGGAGCAGATTCGCAATCCATACAAAGGCTTGCGCGCCTTTGCCGAACACGATGCCGTCGACTTTCACGGCCGTGACGCCCTGATCGATGACCTGATAGAGCGGATAGACACTCACCGTCTCGTCACCGTCGTCGGGCCCTCTGGAAGCGGGAAGTCGTCAGTGGTTCGTGCCGGTCTGATCCCGGCCCTGAGGGCCGGGATCCTCACCGACTCTCGCGATTGGCTGGTGACGGACATGTTCCCGGGGTCGTTTCCATTCGAAGAACTCGAGGCTGCGTTGTCCCGGGTGGCGGTGCGAACGCCAGGCAGGATGCTGAGCGAGCTGACCCAGCCGAACGGGCTGCTTCGAGTGAGCAAGCAGATCCTCCCTGGCGACGACTCCACTCTGCTGGTTTTCATCGATCAGTTCGAAGAGCTGTTCTCTACGGTCCGATCCGAAGATACGCGGCGACTCTTCCTGGAGAATCTCATCTCCGTCGCTAATGATGAGCGCAGCCGGGTCAAGGTGGTGACGACCATCCGGGCTGATTTCCTCGACCGTCCCCTCGCCTACGCCGACTTCGCCGAGGCGATCGCCGACGGACTTGTCACGGTGGGGCCACCGACTCGCGACGGTTTGGCTCAGGCCGTCTCCGCCCCGGCCCGCGCTGTCGGTCAGGAACTCGAGCCTGGGTTGGTGGGGCGTATCATTGCCGATGTCGAAGGTCAGCCCGGGGCTCTTCCGCTCCTCCAATACGCATTGACCGAGATGTTCTCCCACCGGGAGAGGTCGACGCTGACGATTGCCGGGTACGAAGCCACCGGCGGCGTCGCCGGAGCGCTGGGCCGCCGAGCGGAGGAGTTGTACGACGGATTGACCCCGTCCGGCCAGCAGGCGACCCGGGAGATCTTCCTCCGTCTGGTGTCGGTCGACGAGATGGGCTCGGTGACCCGCCGACGAGCCCGGCAGTCGGAGCTGGTTTCCCTGATGATCGACCGCGGTGGGCTGGAATCGGTGCTGACCGCCTTCTCCCGCTTCCGCCTACTCACCTTCGACCGGGATCCGGTGACTCGCGGACCCACCGTGGAGGTCGCTCATGAAGCCCTCCTCGCCGAATGGCCCCGGCTCCACGGCTGGATCGAAGAGGCTCGCGAGTCGCTGATCCTGGGGCGACGGGTGAGAGAGTCGACCCAGGAGTGGATCGAGTCGCAGGAGGACCCGAGCTACCTGCTGCGCGGTGTTCGATTGGTGGACGTGGAAGCGTGGGCGTCCCGAGCCGATGTGGTGCTGACCAGCGACGAGTTCAGGTATATCGCCGCCAGCGTCGCCCAACGCGCCGCAGATGCCGAGAACTCACGGAGAGGGAGAAGGCGGGCTTTCGTGGCCCTCGCCGCTGCGTTGTGTCTGGTGAGTGCCCTGGCGTTGATCGCGTTTTGGCAGAGAGGCATAGCCGAGCGGGAGGCGCTTCACGCTCGTGCCCGCGAGCTGGCCGCGGCGGCGCAGGCACAGGTCGGGCAGAATCGGGAGCTCGCCCTCCTCATCGCCACCGAAGCCTTCGACACCTCCATCCGCGGGGGAGCCGAGCCCACCACGGAGGCGGTCAGCGCCATGGCACAGGCGATACAGGATTGGCGGCTGGTAGCCCGTTTCCCGGCAGCAGCTCTCCTCTATCCAACAGTGTCTCCGGATGGATCGCTCATCGCGGTCGGATCCAAGACGTCGCCGGATGACGTCGACATATTCGGTGTCGACGGGTCGCTGCTCGGCACCCTCTCCGGTCCGGAGGTTCCCGACGTGGTCGCCTGGAAGGCGGATTTCAGCCCGAATGGACGAACGATCACCGTCACCTACGCCGGCCCACAAGTAATCGACACCTTCCGAGCGGTCCCCGAAGGTATCCCAGATGTCCGGATCTTCGACCTGGCCACCATGTCCGGCATCCTCGATCTCGACACCGACCACGGGTGGGCGTATGTCTCGCACAGCCCTGACGGTGCGGTGCTGGCGATGTCGTTCGATCGCGAAGTACGAGTGGTCGACGCGGCCGACGGGAGCGAGGTCTCCAGATTCGAGGCCCCGGCGCCAGCCGGCCAGCCCGAGTTCCTCGACGATGACCGAGTTCTGGTACCCATCGAAGGTTCCGGGTTCACCATCCTCTCCGCTGGCGATGGCTCGGTCGTCGACCATCTCGAAATGGCGGACCTGAATCCGGCCGTCACCGCGGTGAACGACTTGCGCACCCACGTCGCCTATCGAGCAGGGGATCAGGTTCGAGTCACCGAGATCGCAACCGGGGAGACCATCTTCGACCAGACGGCGCCGTCAGTGCAGGGCCTCGCCCTCGACCCCGGCGCAACCCGGCTCGCCCATTCCGGGTACGACCCGAGCATCTACGTCGTAAGCCTTGGTGATGGGGCGACGGAGTTGGAGCTGACAGGGATACTCGAAAACGTGTTTTCGCTGACCTTCATCGGAGAGAAGCAACTCCTCTCCTATGGAGAAGATGCCCTGCTTTGGGATGTCTCACCGCAAGGTGTGAGCGAACTTCGGGGAATCCCCACAAAGGAGTTGCAATGGGGATACCACGTTTCTCCCGACGAGCGGTGGCTGGTCTACTACGTGTCTAAGAACCTTGGTCTGCCTGTCGATCCTGTGGACGGTCTGAGGCTGGTCGATCTCGCCACTGGTGAAGAGACCGTGATGAGCCAGGGGGAAGCGAACTCGGTTCCCGCCGGATTCCGCGTGGTGAGTGCGGACTTCACCATGGTCGGCTCTCTCACACAGGCGGGCAGGTCGACGATGCGCGGTCTGCCGGCATGGGATGTGATCCAGGAGTTCGATGACTGCCGGGGCCCCCTCGCCGTCACACCCGACAACACCCGGGTGGTGCTCACTGGATGGTCCTGTGTGACCCCGGGTGTGCCCGACGACGCTCACAGCGCGGTATTCGACCTCAGGTCGGGTGAGGAGATATTTTCGCTTCCCTATCCGACGCTGTGGTCGGCCGAATTCAACCCGTCGGGGATCTACGAAGGCGGGAAGTATCTCGCTGCAACCGATCAGATCTCGGTCGGGATCTGGGATATGGCCGTTGGAACGTTGCTCGGAAGTTTTGATCGTGACGCTTACGACGAGATCGGAAGTCTCCTCGTACTCAGTTGGGACCCCACCGGCAGGTATCTCGTCGGGGGCACCAGCGGTGGCATGGTCTGGGTCGTGGACCTGGAGCGCGTCCTCGCCGGCGAAGACATGGCCGATGCTCTCGTCTTCAACCGTCAGGCCCACACCGGGGCCGCACCCGTGCCGGCGATCAACGGCGCGGGCGTCGTGGGCAGCGCCGGATTCGACGGGATGGTCCGCCTCTGGGATCTCGGCTCAGAAAACTTGATCCTCGAGTTCGAGTCTGATGTCGGGGTCCCCGTGGTGCGCTTCTCTCCCGACCGAACCGAGCTCCTCTATCCACATGGCCTCAGTATTCGGCGCATGCCTGTCGATCCTTATCAGTTACGCGCCCTCGCCGATGAGCTCCTCACCCGTGGCTTCCTGCCCGACGAGTGCGCCCGATACGCCACTCCGGACCGCTGCGAAACCGTGACCGGATGACCCGAGGTCTCGGCCGCCGGTCTCCTCGTCGTCGCGGCATGGTCGGCCGGAATGTCTGGAGCGAGATCGGGGAGATCTTGGGAACGTCAACGTCTGCTCGGGCTGTCCAGCAGCGATACGGCCCTGTTGTCGAGCAGATGTGATGTCACACCGGCTGGTGCCGAGCTGGTGCCCAACCGCTTGACACAACCCGGCACCACCCATCACCAATTGGCAGCCGTCCGCAGCCATCCCGACGTTGATGATCGTTGATCGACTCTCATCAACCTTGCTGGAGACCCACTCGTCGTGCTCATAACCCGAAGGTCGCGGGTTCAAATCCCGCCCCCGCTACCAAAAGCCCTGGCCAGCGAATTGCTGACCAGGGCTTCTACCGTGTTAGACGGTTCTTCTACCGGGTCTTCTACCGGCGGGTTTTGGGTGGTTGCTATTTGATGAGTCTCTCGAGCCGTGGTCCACAGCCTTGAGGCTCTGGCCGATGCCGGTGTCCGGCCGTCGGCACGGGTAGGAAGAATCGTATGCTGTCCATGAGGAGCGACCGAGAAGGAGGAGACGTGGGACAAGAAGACGGCACAGACGTGCGAGTCGAGTACCGCGGCACGGGCTTTTATGTGAGCCTTGCCGTCATATTCCTGGCCGCCGTCACGTTCCTCATCCTGGCTGTCCAGAACACCGGCGAGGTGACGGTGGAGATCCTTGCCTTCGAGTTCGACCTGCCCTTGTTCGCAGTCATCCTCGGTGCTGGGTTGGTGGCGGTGATCCTTGATGAGCTAGTCGGCCTTGTGTGGCGTCGGCAGACGAGGACCCGATTGGCGGAGAGAGCCGAGCTTCGCAGCCTGCGTGCTGAGATGGAGACCAAGGAAGCCGGCATCGAATCCGAGGAAACCAATGAGGAGCCCAGGAGTTCTGGCGGGCCGGACCACTCTTCTCCCACTGGCATGACAGGTTCTGTCGACGCGGATCCAGACTCCGAGAGCTCGGAGTCGTAACAGAGGGAAGCCGGACCATCCTGTTTGCCAGCTCTCACCGCCTGCCTGATACGGTTCGTCGAGTTCGCTCGTCTGAATTCCCGGAAGACCCTGGAATATCCCCCCAGTCGCTTCGGTGGCGGGGTGAGAGGCCCGCCCCGAAGGGCGGGTCTGTGCGTCTCTCAGGGTCAACCAGACGTGAGGCTTGCGGATCGTTCCCCTGGCGTCGGTCAGGGGCACGGGCAGTCGACAGTCTGCGAGGACGGTAGCTACAGGATCGCTCGGCTTCTAGGGGGGCGGTGCCGTAGTAAAGGAAGTCGGGTCTGGCGACGGAGGCCTTTGGCGCTCGAGGAAGTAGGCCCCGAGGGTGGCGGCAAGGGCAGCGAATACTACGACCGAGTACGCGGCGAGAACCACGTCGAGAACCTTGGCGAACCCATCCGGTTGGGCAATAGGTTCACCTGTGATGGTGGCCAGGGCCGCGGCATGAAGGGCATCTCCATACCGATCGAATACCTCGAACTCGTATAGGAGCTGACTGCTGCCGAGTGCGGTGATGGCCGAGACTACGGCCAACCATCCGACCCGGCTTCCGAGAACTCGGCGTGCCGAACGCGACGATCGCACGGCGGAGGACAGAAGGCGACCGGCGCGAAGGAGGCGAATGGTCCGGATCAGGCGCAAAAACCTCAGAAACGGTAGGACCAGGAAGACGACCTGCCACCAGTTCCGCTTGAGAAACTCTGCGGTCTTCGGGGCGACGACGAGCCTGGCGATGAACTCTGCGACGAATATGAGCCAGATGAGCCAGCCCGCCACTGTCAGGCCCAAGCCCAGAGTGGTTTCGCTCGTGGCGAGGGATTCTCCGATGACCACCAGAACGAACACGACCGACAGAGCACTCATCACCGGGGTCAGCCGGTCAAGCAACTCGTCGGCCCAGATCTCCCGCTCGACTTCTGAACGGTTAACCACCGGTCACCTCTGTCATCTTGTTCCTGGTCTGGCTATCAAAAACAGGGTACCGACGCCAGCCCTGGCGGACCTGGCTATGTCGTCTTTCGACATACGGGACTATCGCATCTGTCATCATTGAGGCTCAGCCTGAGTGGGTTCGATTGCCGGCCAAAATTCCATCTGAGCGCGGAGAAGCTACGAACCTGAAGGCCCCGTCCTCTTTCGCTCTCGTTTTCTCCCTAGCCAGTAGCCTTCGCCCCGACCCGTCGGACACCAAGGAGGCGCGCCGATGAACCTGCGGATTAGCTCGCTGCTCGAACGGCTGCGCTCGAGCCTGTTCTTCGTCCCGATGGTCGCCGTGATCGTCGCCATCCTCCTGGGCTTCGCGGCACTTGCCGTCGATCGTCGCGTCGACAACATGCTCGCCGACCTGCCGCTCGGGTTC
>JBGTLA010000026.1:0-24730 GCA_041744375.1 Acidimicrobiia bacterium
GCCCAGGCCACCATCGCCGCCGACGCCGCGGCCCTCGCCGCCGCTCCGCTCACTTTCCTGGGGGGTGATGCGGCGGCGGAGGCGGCAGCTTTCGCCTCGCTCAACGATGCAAGGATGGTGTTCTGTCGATGTCCACCCGACCCGCGCCCATTGGCGCGCACGGTCACCGTAGAGGTGGTTTCGTCCGTCGATGTCCCCTTCTTCGGTGCTCGCCAGGTGCGGGCCCGGGCCGCAGCCGAGTTCGATCCGCTGGGAATGTTCGGCGGTTGAGGGTCCGACGCGGCTCTTCGGGGTGTCCACCGGTACCCAATTCATCTTCGTAGGCGCCGACAGACGCCCCGGCCAAGCGACGGAGCACCGGGTAGAGCGGCTCCGGTTCCCGCAGCCGTCCCCTATTCGCCCGTCCCCTAAGCTGGGCGGCATGTCGGGCCGCCTCGCCATCTCGGGAACGGGCTGACGATGCCGACGCCGGCCGTGCGTGCCCTGCAGAGGGCCGGCGTCTCCTTCGAACTCCACCGTTACACCGTGTCGCAGGCGGTCGGCGAAGGTTATGGGAAGGCTGTTGCCTCGGCCCTCGGTGCAGAAGGGGTGCGGGTCTTCAAGACATTGGTGGCAAGCGCTGACGGCGCCCTGGTACTGGCGGTGATCCCGGTGATATCTCGGTTGTCGACCAGGGCCCTGGCTCGGGCAACTGGGGCCAAGAAGGCGGCCATGGCCGATCCGGCCGAAGCCGAACGCGTCACGGGATATGTCGTCGGCGGAGTGAGCCCGGTAGGTACGCGCAGTCGCCTCCCGCTCTTCTTGGACGACTCCGGAGTCTCGTTCGAGACGATCTTCGTGTCGGCCGGAAAACGGGGACTCCAGGTGGAGCTCGACCCCAGCGACCTCCTGCGCGTCGCCTCGGGCAGGGCAGCTCCGCTCACCTGACCAGCATGGTCTCCAAGAGGCGAGCCGCTCCTGCCTTGTCGAGCGGCTCATTGAAATTGCCGCACTTGGGTGACTGGACGCACGACGGGCACCCGTCGACGCACGGGCAAGCCCGTATCGCCACCAAGGTGGCCTCCCAGTGGTCCGCCCCGGCCCCGAAGGCCACCTCCGAGATCCCCGCTCCACCGGCGTACGCCTCGTAGATGAATATGGCAGGGCCACCGGTGGCCGGATGCCACGGTGTCGACAGCCCGCCGATGTCCCAGCGATCGCACACCGCCCGCAAGGGAAGGAGGGCGATGCCGGCGTGCTCGGCGGCGTGGAGGGCGCCCGCTGCCTCGAGGTGATCGAGACCGGCCGAGGAGGTCACCGTGTCGGGAATGCCGAGCCAGATGGCGGCCGTCTCATAGGTGGTCGAGGGGAGGTCGAGAGCAATGGTGTCCAGTGTGTCGCTCTTTCTCAAACCCTTCTTCTGGTAGGCCGTCACCTCCGAAAGGACTCTCACCGTCCCGAGATGGAGTCGCACCTGGCCTACCGTGGTCGAGGCGGTACGCGCCAGGACCTCGAGGTCTGTTTCCACTTTGGGTTGGGTGTAGTAGGCCACTGCGGCGCGAACGACCGACACCTCGGCCAGTCGCGTGTCGATCTGTTCGACCAGGTAGGTCTGGCCGAGATGGAGGTAGACGGCACCTTCGTGCCCGTCCCGATAGGCCCGTGTCTCATCGAGAAAACTCAGCACCGTGGGCGCGGCCGTGCGATCGATGACCGAGAACCTGCGCCCTCCCGCCGAGCGAAGATCCACTTGAGGGGCCGGACGTTGTCGGTGCCCCCAGTAGAGGGCGTCGTCGCGCAGCTTGAGATGTCCGGACTGCACGAGGAGGTTGGCGGCCTCCTCGACCACCTCTCCCATGATCTCTCTGTCGTCGAGCCGGAGGGGGAGCTCGTAGGCGGCGCATCCGGCGTGAGCCTTCGCCACCTCGGGATTGGAGGGGTTGATAACCACCGCCTCGGGGGCGCGCTCGAAGAGTTGGTCGGGGTTGGCCATGAAGTACTGGTCGAGGGCGTCCTCTCCTGCCACCAGGGTGACGAGGGACGACTCGTTGGAGCGACCCGCCCGACCCGCTTGCTGACGGAAGGACGAGATGGTGCCCGGGAAGGTCGTGAGGACGGCGGCCTGGAGGGAGCCCACGTCGATGCCGAGCTCCAGGGCGTTGGTGGCGACGATGCCCAAGAGGTCGCCACCAAAAAGGCGCGCCTCGATTCGGCGGCGTTCCTCGGGAAGGTAACCGCCCCGATAGGAGGCGAGACGGGCGGACCGGTCGTCATTTAGGCGGTCGGAAGCCCACCGGAACATCAGCTCGGTCGCCTTGCGGCTGCGGGCGAAGGCGATGGTGGACACGTCGTTGCCAACCAGGTCCACCAAGAGGTCGGTCGCCTCCGCCAACGCCGATCGGCGACGGCCCCCTTCTCGGTCCGTCAGCTCGGGATTCCACAAGGCGATCCATTGCTCGGCACGGGGCGAGTCGTCGTGGTCGATGACCTCCACCTCCATCCCGCACAGATCCGACGCCAGACCTCCCGGGTTCCCGATCGTGGCAGAGGTGAATACGAAGGTGGGGTGGCTGCCGTAGTGGTGACACAGGCGGCGCAGGCGACGCAAGACCATGGCCACATGGGTACCGAACATTCCCCGCAGGCTGTGCAACTCGTCCACCACCACATAGCGCAGCCGATGGAGGAAATCGGCCCATCGGTCATGATGGGGGAGGATTCCGACATGGAGCATGTCGGGGTTGGTCAAGATGACCGGAACCGACTTGCGGACATTGGCGCGAGTGGCCGTGGGTGTGTCCCCGTCGTAGGTCGCCGTTTCCAATCCCGGTATTCCCAGAGCACCGAAGGATCGCGCCTGGTCCTGGGCCAGGGCCTTGGTGGGATAGAGGCACAAGGCAGTAGAGCGAGGGTCCTCGAGTCGCGCCTCGGCTATGGGCAACTGATAGCAGAGCGTCTTTCCTCCGGCCGTTCCGGCCACGACGACGGTGTGCCGGCCGCCACGGATCAGGTCGAGGGCGCGCGCCTGGTGCCGGTAGAGGTCGTCGACGCCGATCTCGACCAGCCGAGCCGTGACCGCGCTCGGCAGCGCCCGTGCAGGCCGGGCGTGGATGGCAGAACGAGCCGGAACCAAACGGGCGTCGACCAGCTCGCCGTCGAGGTCGGGGGACTGGGCCCAGCGGGCCAGCAGCGCAGCAGGGTCGAAGGACACCCCGCGAGTGTGGCAGGGCCGCTCCCCGCGGCGACACCTACCACCCGGTACCTACTCAGGGCTTCGACCGCGCCATGGCTCGTGGTCGCCCGGCGTCAGCAGCGGGCCTCGATCTCCACCACCACCGAGGTCGTCACCAGCGAGCCGTCCGCCGTCGACCCGGCGGCCACCAGGCCCACGGGAAGACAGGAGAGCAACTCTGCGGTGTCGGGGTCGTCGGCCGCCACGAGACCATCGAGGAGCTCGATGACGGCGGGTACGTCCATGAGGGCCACCAGCTCACCATCCACTAGGCCCCGGGCTCGGCGATAGGTGTCGCTGGAATCGAACCCGGCCTCCGGTGCTGCCCGGATGAGAGAGCGATCGGAGGTGAGGAACGTGAAGTGGTCGCGGGTACCAATGTTGACGAGACCTTCGAACGAGTACCCGCCGTCGATCGGTGCGGCCATCACGCCCATCGACTCGACCAGGCCCACCAACCGGTCAACGAAAGCGGACTGGTTGCGGTCGGATACCCCCACCAAGGCGGCGTTGACAGGAAAGAGAATGTCCGTCGATGGCCATACTGCCACCGCGCCGTCGACGGAGAACACCGCCAAGAGCTCCTCGATCGAGAAGCCCAACTCCTCCTCGAACTCCTCGGTCCTTCCATCGAGCATGGCCGACTCGGTGAGGGTGGCGTACTGGTCGAGTACTGGTCCCGTCCGGAACAGGGCGATGGTCTCGGCTGGAAGCGCCGCCAGCAGAGTCGGCTCGTAGGACGCCGACGGCCCATCGCCAAATTCGGTGACGTAGTCGATGCGCAGCTCCCCCGCGCCCACCGAGACCGAGCCGACCGTCAGGCCCGCCTCGCTCGGGTCGAGAGATGGCGCCACTCCAAGGTCGCCGAAGGCCTCGGCGGCTTGAGGGTTGGCTGTGAAGACGACCACGGCTCCTGGCGGGAGGATGTCCACCGCCTGCTCGAACCGGGGGAGGTCGGCGATCGTCTCTCCGCTGATGGGATCGACGAGACGAGCCGCCAGTTCCCGGTCGGAGGCAACCAGCAGATCTGTGCCCTGACGAGCCAGGAGAACTTGGTGGTCATCGTGGGGGGAGAGAGCCTGAAAGGTGACTCCACCCACGTCGACCTCTTCGACGTGGCCGGCTGCGGCCGCCACCTTGGTCAGGAAAGCGTCGAGGGCGGCGGAGTCGTCCCCGCCCACGACGATGATCGTCCCCGGCTCGTGGGAGGAGGTGGCGAGTATCCCCACCGCCACCGGGCCGGTGGCCCAACTGGCGATGTCGTCTCGGAAGGAGAGGTCGAGGTCGGCGAACTCGCTGTCTAACGAGGCAACGACCTCCTCCAGCAGGCTCTCGGGGTCCAGGGGCTGGCCTGTTTGCGCTTCGACCAATGGGCTGAACGCCTCGAGCAGCGACTTGGTCTCCTCGGAGCCGAGGGCAGCCACGTCGACTTCGAAGTAGAAGGCGGCGTCGGAGGGGATGCGATCGGCGTATGTGGCAGTGGCGACGGGGGGCTCACCACCCGTGAAAGCCATCGCCGCCGCCCCCAGCGCCAAGACCACCGCCGCCACGCCGCCGAACACGAACCAGGCCGGCCGGCGGTCGGAAGGCCGGGGGGAACGGTCCGGCCCGGCCTCGATCGTCGTGGTGGTCACGTCCGCCCCACAGGAGGGGCAGGTCGAGGAATCGCTCGACACGGCGGTCTCACAGACAGGGCAGGTCACGGGGTTCTCCGGCTCTCGGGAATGGGATAATCGGACCGATCTCGGGTGGGGTTGAGCGTTCTGGGTCCCTTCGTCGGGACGGTCGACCGCGCTCTTCCGCCGAATCCTGCCATGTCGGGGCTCCTTGCGGATATCCGCAACGGCGTATTCTCACGGTGGTGACCACCCGAGACGTCCTCGCCGTGCTGGCCGAACTGGCCACCCTCACCACTCTGGCCGAGGGCACCCCACAGTCGTTCAAGGTGCGGGCATACGAGAACGCCCGCGCCGGCATCGAGGGTGCCGGTGTGGACGTGACGACCATGTCCAAACCCGAGTTGGTCCGGATCAAGGGGGTTGGCCCTTCCATCGCCGACAAGATCCTCGAGTTCACGGCCTCCGGCACCGTCTCGAAGCTCGAAGAACTACGCGCTCGGTTCCCTCCCGAATTCGTGCAGCTCACTCGCATTCCCGGTCTCGGTCCCAAGACGCTGATCATGCTGCGTGAACGCCTCGGCATCACCGACCTCGACGGCCTCAAGGCGGCCCTCGATGCTCAGGCCCTCAGGGAGCTGCCGGGGCTGGGCAAGACCTCCGAAGAGAAGATCGCCCGTGCCATCGAACGGCTCGGGCTGCACGGCAAGGACCGGCGAACACCCATCGTGGACGCCTTGCCGGTAGCGAAGCGCCTCGTCGCAGAGGTTTCGAAGCTGGAAGGGGTCACCGCCGCCGCCTGGTGCGGAAGCCTCCGCCGCTTCTCCGACACCATCGGCGACGTCGACATCGTGGTGGCCACCCGCCGGCCTCAGCCCGTCATGGAGCACATGGCCGGCCACCCGCTTGCCACCGAGACGATCGCCGCCGGGACGACCAAGACGTCGATCCTGACACGGGCGGGTCTCCAGGTGGACGTGCGGGCGGTGGCACCCGACCAGTTCGGCTCGGCCCTGCTCTATTTCACCGGCTCGAAAGCTCACAACATCGCTCTGCGTCAGCGGGCCATCGACCGGGGGTGGCTTCTCAACGAGTACGGGCTCATGGACGGCGACGAGACGGTGGCCTCCGAGAACGAGAGCGACATCTACTCGGCGCTCGGTCTTGCCTACATCGCCCCTCCGCTGCGGGAGGGAGCGGGCGAGATCGAAGCAGCCGAAGCAGGCACTCTTCCCACGCTGGTCACGGTTGATGACATCAAGGGCGACCTGCACTATCACACCGACCGCTCCGGCGACGGGAGGTCATCGCTCGAGGAAATGGTGACGGCGGCGAGAGATCGGGGTTATGAGTACGTGGCGATCACGGACCACGGCGAGGACCTGAGCATCAACGGTTCCACTCGCCAGGAGATGCTCGACCACCGCGACCGTATCCGAGAGATGGAACAGAGCCACGGCATCCGTCTCCTGTTCGGGTGCGAGTTGAACATCGGTCCCGACGGTTCCCTCGACTACGACGCCGACTTCCGGTCGGAGTTCGACTTCTGCGTCGCCTCCATCCATTCGCATTTCGACCTCGAGGCCGAAGCGCAGACGGTTCGGATCCTGACGGCGATCGCCGACCCGTCGGTGACCGTGATCGGCCACCTCACCGGGCGCTACATCGGGCGACGACCCGGGGTCGAACTCGACGTCGACTCGGTGTTGACCGGGCTGGCCACCACCGGGGTAGCCCTCGAAATCAACGGGGCACTCGACCGACTCGATGCCACCGCCGACGTGGCCCGTCAAGCCGTGCGGGCCGGAGTCACGCTCACCATCTCCACGGACAGCCACCACACTTCGGAGTTGCGGCGAATGGAGTATGGCGTCGAGTGGGCCCGGAGAGGATGGGTGCCGGCGGAGGCAGTCGCCAACACGCTCCCGTTGCTCGACTTCGAATCGTGGGCGGTGCGCCGGAGGTGAGGCTCCCGATTACGGGTCTTCCCCCCGCAGAGTCCCGTCGCGCAGATCGGCGAACATCTCGTCGGCGCCGTCGGTGAGGAACACCACGCTGGCACTGCCCGCCCGTCCCGTCCGGCCGGGAGCTACAGCGTTGACGACCTTGTCGGGATCGACTCGGGTGGTGGCCGCGGCGAGCCGCAGAAGTTCTGCGGGGTCCATGTCGGTCGAGAAGTGGGGCCGCGACGCCGCCAGGATGTCGGGCAGTGCCAGCGGTCCCATCGCCCCCACCATGGCCTGCGCGGCCATGAGCGCCATCCCCCCATGCTCCTGACGCTGAAAATCCCCGCGCGGCAACGTCTTGCGGGTCCGCGTGAACGCCAGCGCCTGGGCCGAGTCGAGGACCTGACGGCCGGCGTCGAAATACGCCTTGGCCGACGCATCGTCGAAGCGCATCGGAACGTCGATGTCCAACCCGCCGAGGATCTCGATGAGGGATTCGAAACCGGCGAACCCGGTCAGCAGGTACCCGTCGAACTCGAGTCCGCTCACGGCGGTGAAGGTGTCCATCATGAGGCTCGTGCCCCCGAAGACGAGGGCGGAGTTGATCCGCCCGTTTCCCCGGCCGGGCAGAGCGACCCAGGCGTCGCGCGGGACGCCCACCACCCCCGCGCCCCCCTCGCCGTCGATGCCGATGAAGTGGATGGAGTCGGTTCGGGTTTCGTCGCGGCGTTCGTTGGGGCGGGCGTCGGAGCCGGCTACAGCAATGAGCTTGGGGAAGGCGCCGAGCCGCTGCCCTACTCGCATGCTCGGCCACCACCCGCCGATGACTCGCCATTCGGGGTCTGCCACTGCCAGCGTGATGTCGTCGTCGCCCGCCACTACCGCCAGTTCCCATTCTTCGTCCCATCGAGCCACCTCCGCCTGAAACTGGAGGGGCGGAGTCCCATCGGAGCCGGCGAAGGCGTCGATGATTCCCTGCGGAGCGCGCGCCTCCTCTTCCTCCGTCATTCCGTACAAGGCCTTGATCAAGTCGGCCAACGGGCGCGGCGCTCCTTCGAAGGTGACTTCCGGTTCGGGGAGGGTGGTGGTGGTCGTCGTGGTGGTGGTCGTCGCTCGAGTGGTCGAGGTGGTCGTCGCAACTGTGCTCTCCGGTGTTGCTTGGGCCGAACAGGCGGCGGCCATCATCACGAGACTCAGCCATACGGCGACGCGCTCCATCGGTTCGTCTCCCGTCCACGAAGGGCCAGCGCCGCCCTGCGGCGGCGAGGGCGGGCAGGCTACAGCATCCTGCTCGATCAAACGACTCGATGGGCCGGGCCCGGAGTGGCCCGAATATGAACGGTCGGGATGCCCTTCCTATACTCCCCCCCGGTTTTGCCGAGACCGGTCCGGAGGAAGAGACCCCATGAACGAAACGTTGTTGTACGTCGCGCTCTTCGCTGGCGTGGCCGCCCTGGCGCTGGCGGTGTTCTACGCCCGTGGGGTTCTCGCCCTACCCCAGGGAAACGAGCGGATGATCGAGATAGGGGCGGCCATCCGGGTGGGGGCGATGACGTTCATACGTCGCGAGTACACCTGGGTGGCCGTGTTCGTGGTCGGAATGGCGGTACTCATCGGGGTCATCCTCGACGACGGTCTTCTCCGCGCCGGCGCCTACATCGTTGGGGCCGTGTTGTCGGCAGTTGCCGGGTTCGTGGGGATGCGGATCGCCACCGCGGCCAACACGCGCACCACCGAGGCCGCCCGCACCGGTGGCATTCCAGCCGCCCTGCCGGTGGCTTTCCGCGGTGGCGGGGTCATGGGGTTCACCGTGGCCGGGCTCGGGCTGTTGGGGGTGGGAATCGGCTACCTCATCTTCATCCAGCTGGTGCCCGAGATCAGCGACATCCGTTCGGCCGACATCATCGCCGCCATCGGTCTCGGCGGGTCGTCCATCGCCCTGTTCGCCCGTGTCGGGGGCGGGATCTACACCAAGGCGGCGGATGTGGGTGCCGACCTGGTGGGCAAGGTCGAGGCGGGCATCCCCGAAGACGACCCGCGCAATCCTGCCGTCATCGCCGACAACGTGGGCGACAACGTCGGCGACGTGGCGGGCATGGGTGCCGACCTCTTCGAGTCCTACGTCGGTTCGCTGGTCGCCCCCATCGCCTACTCGGCGTTCGTGTTCGGCGGGGCCGCTTTCCAGTCCCAGGCCATCATCTTCCCGCTGGCGGTCGCCGCCCTGGGGATGTTCGCCTCCATCATCGGGTCCTTCCTGGTCAAGGCGAAGGGCGACGACGACCTGGCGGCTGCTCTCCATCGGGGTACGAATTTCGCTCTCGTCGCCTCGGCCCTGGGGACACTCGGTCTCGTCTACCTGGTGTTCGGCGACGTCGTCGAGAACCCGCTCGGAATCTGGATCGCCGTCCTGGTGGGTCTGCTCGTGGGATGGTTCGTGGGAAAGATCTCCGAATGGTTCACATCCGACCACTACAAGACCGTCAAGGAGATCGCCCGCCAGGCTCAGACCGGGCCCGCCACAGTCATCATCTCGGGAATCGCCGAAGGAATGCGGTCGGCGGCATTCTCGGTGATCGTGGTGGCGGGAGGCATCGGCGCCGCCTTCTGGGCGGGCGACTGGGCCCTCGGTCCCGGTGGTGGCATCTACGGCGTGGCAGTTGCGGCCATCGGTGTGCTCGCCACCTTGGGTATCACGATCTCCGTCGACGCCTACGGCCCGATCGCCGATAACGCCGGTGGTATCGCCGAGATGGCTCACCTACCGGCCGATGTCCGCCAGGCAACCGACTCTCTCGACTCGCTCGGTAACACCACCGCCGCCGTCGCCAAGGGCTTCGCCATCGCCTCGGCCGCCGTCACCGCCCTGGCGTTATTTTCCACGTTCACCGTGGCGGTGGGGCTGACGGCCATCGACCTGGTCAAAGTGGAGACGGTGATGGGCCTGTTCCTCGGGGGGATGTTCCCGTTCTTGTTCGCCGCCTTGACGATGAACGCCGTCGGGCGAGCCGCCAACAAGATGATCGACGAAGTCCGGCGCCAGTTCCGCGAGATACCCGGCCTGAGAGAAGGACACCCGGATGCGAAGCCCGACTATGCCACCTGTGTGGACATAGCCACCAGCGCCGCCTTGCGTGAGATGGTCATACCCGGGTCACTGGCCGTGGCCCTCCCGCTGGTGGTGGGGTTCATCAACGTCGAGATGCTGGGTGGACTGTTGGCCGGGGCTCTCGTCACCGGGTTCCTCCTGGCCATCTTCATGGCCAACGCCGGTGGTGCCTGGGACAACGCCAAGAAGTTCATCGAGGCAGGCGCCTTTGGAGGGAAGGGCTCCGACAGTCACAAGGCGGCCATCATCGGCGATACGGTCGGAGACCCGTTCAAGGACACCTCCGGCCCGTCCATGAACATCGTCATCAAGGTGATGACCATCGTCAGCCTCATCTTCTCCTCCGCCTTCATCGCCTGAGTCTCGTCGGGGAGGAGAGCCGATCAGGCGGGCTTCGCTATGTTCGGTGCGACGTGACAGCCCGAGGACCCGTTTTCATCGTGGGGGCTCCCCGTTCGGGGACGTCGATCCTGTATCGGACGGTCCTCAAGCACCCCAGCTTCGCCGTCGACGGTGACGAGGTCCTGCAACTCGCCGAATCGGGCCTGCTCGATCAGCTCCACTCGGCCCCCCGGTGGAAGGCGCCCCGTCCCCCTCGGTTGTGGGCTTACTTCCTGCGAGACGCAGACACCTATGCCGCCTTCGTGTCCGAAGTCCACGCGGCCACAAAGGGTGCCGACCCGGTGGATCCCCCGGGTCGGCCCCCCTGGACCGGGGCAGTGCTGCAGCTGTTCGTCGTCTACGCCACCCGGGCGCGCCGCTGCCGGCGTCTCGTCGAGAAGACCCCCACCCACATCGAACACGCCGACTGGCTGCTCGAGTCGTTACCCGACGCCAAACTCGTCTTCATCCACCGGCACCCCCTCGACAGTTTCACCTCGCATCGGCGGCGAGCGATCGTCGACAGTCGGGCCAAGGGTTGGGCCGACCTCACGGTTGATGAGTTCGCCACCGTGTACCACCGCCAATCCACGGTTGCGCAGCACCTGGCATCCTCTCGACCGGACAGGTTTCTGACTCTGAGCTACGAGGCGTTTACGTCGGACCCTCGTGCCGAAGCGAGCCGTTTCTGCCACTTCGTCGGGGAGGAGTTCGACCCGGCCATGGTCCGCGAGGAATTCCCCGATCTGACCCGGTCGGCCAACGACCCCCATCTCTGGGGGGCGATAACCACCGTAACCAAGGCTTGGAGCGACTTCGTCGACCCGGCCACGGCCGCGTTGGTTGAGGACGCCACCGAGAGCGCAGCCCGGGCATGGGGATATGGACGACGAACGCCTCCCGTGATACGGCCCACCTGACGCTCGGACACCCGAAGCTCTCCGGATTGGATTCGTGGTGGCGCAGCCACGCCACCACAATGATGCTGCTCTCACGAGCGCCAACGCCATGTCTGAAATCCTCCTCATCCGCCACGCCGAGTCCGACGCCAACGTGGCCGGACTGTGGCAAGGACGCGGCGACTCCGACCTCTCGCCCGAAGGTCGTGCTCAGGTCGAATCACTGGCGGAGCGACTCGCCCACTTCGCCTTCGACGCGGTGGTGTCCTCCCCTCTGACACGAGCTCGCGCCACGGCAGCCGCTGCGGTGGATGCGCCTGAGGTCGACGGTGATCTGGTGGAGGTCGATCTGGGAGAGTGGGAAGATCGCCCCTTCGCCGAGGTGGCCGAAGAGCATGGTCCGGCTCTGTCGGCGCTGTACCGGGGGCACGACGGTCCCTTCGGCTCGATCGGAGAGAAGCTGAGCGAGGTTGCCTCCCGGGCCTGGAGGGCAATTGACCGTGTGGCGGAACGCATCGGTGACAATGGCCGGGCGGCGGTGGTGACACACGGAGGAGTGATCGATGCCATCTTTGGAACTTTTCTTCCGGCCCAGACGCGCCGTCCCCACCGCATGGCGTCCAACACCTCGCTTACCCACATTGTCGGTGGTCCTGGCCGGTGGCAATTGGCCCGATTCAATGACGCCACTCACCTCCACCCCCTTCCCGGACCGGTTCGCCACCACCTCGCCACAGGCGGAGCCGTGCTCAGCTTGATCCGCCACGGTCGCACCCGCGCCAACACCGAGCGGAGATGGCAGGGCCAGTCCTGTTGGGGCCTCGACGACGACGGTCGCCTCCAGGCGAAGCGGCTGGCGGAGTGGTACGGCCGTCTCGATCCGCTGTACGCCTCCCCTCTAGGTCGTGCGCAAGCCACCGCCGCCGCCCTGGCCCGAGGAGAGGTTTCTCTCGACGCCGGGTTGATGGAGATCGGGGTCGGGTATTGGGAAGGCTTGGATATGAGCGAGGTACGGACCCGATGGCCGGAATTGTCGCGCCGCATCTTCGATGACGGAGAGGACCTGCCGCGAGGAGAAACCGGCGAGACGTGGCGGGGAGTCACCGACCGTGTCGTATCGACGATCGCCAGACTGGACGCCCCGGGGGGGTCGGTGACGGGTGTCGTCACCCACGGGGGCGTGATCCGCGCCTACGTCGGTTCTCTGGGCGGTGGGGGAGCGGCCACCCTCCCCCGGTTCCACACCCCAGCCAACACTTCGGTCACCCATGTCGCCCTCACCGCCGAAGGGCCCATCCTGTGCGACTACGCAGTTGCTCCCCACCTCGAAAGGACTCTTTCCATCCCATGACCGACTACAACAGCCTCCGGTACGCCCTCGTCAATCGCTGGGACTCCAGTCATCTCGAGACCGTCGACAGGCTCCTGCCTCTGCGGCCGGGCCAGCGCGTGCTGGAGGTCGGGTGCGGTGCGGGGCACCTCACCCGCCGCCTCGCCGAGCGGGGGATCGACATCATTGGGGTGGATGCCAACCCGCAGGCGTCGGAGATCGCCGGCAGCGACCGGGTCGTAACCATGCGTGCGGAGACGTTGGAGTTCGAGGACGACAGCTTCGATGCGCTCTTGTCAGTCCACGCCATCGAGCACATCCCCAGCCTCAACGAGGCGATGACAGACATGGCGCGGGTTCTCAAGCCGGGGGGCAGGGCTCTGCTCGTGTACCCAGCCGAGCCGATCATGGGCATGTACGCCATCCCCACCTCCGTCATCCTCCACCATCACCCCTTCAAGGCGCGTGAGGTCCACTGTCAGCACTTGTGGCCGTCCAAGGTGCGTCGGATGGTGGAGCCGCTCGGTTGGGTCGAGACCCACCACGAGTTCGATCTGTTCCGGTCACCCCAATTCGTGTCCCGGTTCACCGCCACCGGAGTTGCGCCGGACCACCTCGGTCGCTCTGGCTTTCGGCGCTGGAACCACCGGCGGGTTCCGCAACCTCGGCCGACGTCATAGTTCGAATCCTTGGTTCGGCGACCTCTCTCGGTGAAGATGTCACCACGTTGCCAGATCAGGAGTCTGAAACCGTGCCACGAACGTTCGTCCTGGACACGTGTGTCCTCTTGGCCGACCCCAATGCGCTGATCCGTTTCGACGAGCACCGGGTGGTGCTGCCCCTGGTCGTGGTCGAAGAATTGGATCGCATGAAGACGCGTCTCGACGAGGTGGGTGCCAACGCCCGGGCTGCTATCCGCTTGCTAGAGAGTCTCGGGGCCTCGAGCCGCGGCGGTCTACGCGAGGCGGCCCCGCTGCCGTCGGGGGGGACGTTGCGAATCGAGCTCAATGGCGTGGAGTCGGACCGGCTGCCGAAAGTGCTGGACCCCACCACCGCCGATCATCGAATTCTCTCCACCTGCTTCAACCTCGACGGCCCGGTGTTGGTCACCAAGGATGCCTCGTTGCGGATCAAGGCCGCACAGCTAGGGGTGGAGGTCCAGGATTATCGAGGCGACACGGTTCAGGTCGAGCATCTCCACTCTGGAGTGGTCGAGCACGAAACCGATGTCGACACGCTCGATCGGCTGTTCGACGAAGGCAAGATCGAGTTGGAGGTGGACGCTCTCGTCAACGAGTTCGTGGTGCTGCGGGCCGGCCGTTCCCGCTCGGGGCTGGCCCGGGTGGTGGAAGCCGGCCCCCTCGCCACCGTCGAGCGGGTCTCGACGCATGTCCGCGCCTTCGGTATCGAGCCCAAGAACCTCCAGCAGACCGTGGCGATGCATCATCTGCTCGACCCCGACGTCCCCGCCGTCTCCATGATGGGCAACGCCGGCTCCGGGAAGACCTTTCTCGCTCTGGCGACGGCCCTCGAGCTGGTGGTGGAGCAGGCTCGGTATCGACGGGTGAGCGTGTACCGGCCTCTGGTAGCGGTGGGCCGCCAGGAAGTCGGGTTTCTCCCGGGCGATCTCAACGAGAAGCTGACCCCGTGGATGGCAGCCGTCAACGACAACCTCTACGCGCTCTTTTCCGATGCCGGGATCGATGGCGCCAAGGCGGCGGTCGAGGAGCTCTTGGCCCGCGGCGAGTTGGAGCTGGCGGCAGTGACCTATCTGCGTGGGAGGTCCATCACCGATGAGTTCGTGATCATCGACGAGGCGCAGAACCTCGAGCTGCCGACGCTCAAGGTCATCCTGACCCGGATGGGACGAAACTCGAAAGTCGTGTTCTGCGGTGATCTGTCCCAAGTGGACAACCCTTACATCTCGCCCTACGGCGGCATGGCTGCCCTCATCGAGAAGTTCAAGGGAACCGACCTCTTCGGCCACGTGACGTTGGAACGCACCATCCGCTCCCGCCTCGCCGAGCTGGCAGCGAGTTTCTTATGACCAAAGCGGTGCGGAATTCGCACCGCTTTGGTCATAAGAAACTATCGGGGTCGACTGTTGGCGGGATCCTGCGGCCAATCGTGCTTCGGGTACCGACCCGTCATCTCCTTGCGAACCTCATCCCATGTTCCCGACCAGAACCCCGCCAGGTCGGACGTCACCTGCACGGGCCGGTTGGCCGGCGACAGGAGCTCGAGGACAACCGGGCTGCCCCCCACCGTCGGAGTTTCGGTGGTTCCGTACATCTCCTGCACCCGCACCGCCACCCTCGGTTCCTCACCCGAGTAGTCGACCCGGACCCGGCGACCCGAAGGCACCACCACATGGGTGGGGGCGAGTCGTTCCAGCTGGCCAATGAGCCGGTGATCGAGTGAGCTGCGCAGGATTGAGGCGAGATCGATCCTTTCCACGTCGTCCCAACCGGTGGCCGTCACCAGGTGCGGACCCAGCCAGGCGGCTGCGGTGGAGCGCAGGGTCGAGTCCGACCAGTCGGGCCACTCGTCTCCCAGCGATCTCCGCAGATGGGTGACGCGTCGGCGTAGCTGGCGGGCGCTCTCAGTCCAGGGGAGAGCACCGACACCGGTGTCCACCACGCGTTTGACGAGGGCGGCGACCGTATCGGGGCAGGGCTCGGGTCGGCGGTCGATCGTGTGGAGCGCCACTCCACCGAGTCTGGCCTCGGTTCGGTCCACCAGGCGCCCGTCGACCCACGTCAGCCAGCGGGTGTGGTCGATCTCGTGGGAGAAACGGGCCATCACGTCGTCTTCGCTGATGGCAGCAGCCAGACGGATGCGGGCGTCCCGGCGGCGGCCGTCCAGGTCGGCGGCGACGACGAACCTCTCCGTTGCCAGGGTGTCGGAGGTGCCGATCACGGCGGTGGTGCCGGTGCGGAGCTGAAACCGCCCGGGGCTGCCTCTGCGCAGCGCCAGGCGATCGGGGAAGGCGAGCGCCAGCACGTAGCCGGCGCGGTCTGAGTCGATGTCTGTCAGGTCGCTCACTCCCGCTCGGCGCCCGATGTCGGAGGCGGCGGTACGTAGTCGTTGTAATGCACCCATCACCGCGGCAGGGTGACGATAGGACGCATCCGTGAGGAGCCGGAGGCGCACCGTCACGTCGACCGGCAGCTCATCGGGACGCCCGCGTAGGGGGTCGCGCTCGTCGATGAGCGTCGCCAACCACACTGCCAGTGCCGCATCGGCGCCGGCATCGACGATCATGCGTGCCAGGCGAGGATGGAGGGGGAGTCGGGACATGGCGCGGCCGCTTTCAGTCACGGAGCCGTCTTCGAGAGCGCCCAGGGTCGCCAACAGCGCCGTGGCCTCGCTCCACGGGGCCGACGGGGGGGCATCCAGCCACTTCAGTTCGGCGGGGTCGGTCACTCCCCACATCGCCAGCTCGAGGGCCAGCCCGGTGAGGTCGACGTGGGTCATCTCGGGCTCGATCTGCGACCGGCGGGTAGCGTGCTCCATCTTCGACCACAGGCGATAGGCGACTCCCGGTCCCAGTCGACCTGCCCTCCCGGCCCGCTGATCGGCGGAGGCGCGCGAGATGGGCACCGTTCTCAACCGGCTCATCCCGATACGCGGATCGAAGCGGGGGGCGCGTGCCAGCCCGGAGTCCACCACCACTGTGACCCCCTCCACGGTGAGACTCGACTCGGCGATGTCGGTCGAGAGGACGACCTTCCGGAAGGGATGTTCCGAGGGAGCGATGGCGGCGTCCTGCTCCTCGACCGGCAATGAGCCGTGGAGGAGTCGGACATCGGCGAGGGCGTGCGCCAACCGATCAGCCACTCTCCTCATCTCGGCCATGCCCGGCAGGAACACCAGCACGTCGCCTTCGTGCTCGGTGAGAGCGGAACGAACTGCCGCCGCCACGTGGTCCTCGTGGTGGCGGGTACGGGGTGGGGGAGGGCGCCACCGAACCTCGACGGGGTGCAACCTGGCCTCGGCGGTGACGATGGGTGCCCCGCCGAGCAGCGCGGCCAGGCTCGACGGATCGATCGTGGCGGACATCAACAACACTCGAAGGTCCGGGCGGAGCGCTGTCCGGACGTCGAGAGTCAAGGCCAACCCGAGGTCGGTTTGGAGGTTCCGTTCGTGCACCTCGTCGAAGATCACGAGGCCGGTGTCGGCCAGCGACGGATCGGCTTGGAGGCGGCGGGTCAAGATGCCCTCCGTCACCACCTGGATGCGGGTGGAAGCGCTGGTGGCCCGGTCATGGCGGGTGACGTAGCCGACCGTCGCCCCCACCGGCTCTCCGAGGAGGTACGCCATCCGCCGAGCGGCCGCGCGCGCCGCCAGGCGCCTCGGCTCTAGCAGGAGGATGCGGCCCTCGACGAGGTCGAGCAGGCGCAGCGGAACCACGGTCGTCTTGCCCGATCCCGGCGGGGCAACCAACACAGCCATCCCCGGATGTGACAGAGCCGAGCGCACGTCGCCGACCACGGCTTCGACGGGCAGGCCGGTGGGGTCCATATCGGTGCAGGGTAGGGGTGCGGGAATGGACGGAGGACGAGGCGAGTTCCCCCCAACATGACCTCAGATCGCATCAACTCGGCCCTGGGCTTCGCCCGTTCGCACTCCAAGGGCGTGCTCCTCACCATCAAGGGTGACGGAGTCCCGCACGCCTCCAACATCGTGTACGCCACGTTCGATGGGGCGGTGCACGTCTCGGTCACCGACGGTCGAGCCAAGACCGTCAACCTGCGTCGCGATCCTCGCGCCGCGCTCCACGTCACATCGCCCGATTTCGGCCGTTGGGTCGTCCTGGAAGGACGGGCCCGGCTGTCTCAGATCACCGAGACTCCTGGGGACGCGGCCGGGATTCTCCTCCGTCGCGTCTACGAGGCGGCGGCCGGACCACATCCCGACTGGGACGACTACGACCGGGCCATGATCGCCGACCGACGACTCGTGGTGTCGATACCGGTGACGCACGCCTACGGCCAGGGTTTTCAGCGTCAAAGCGGGGCGTAAACCGCACCGTTGTGGTCATAAGAAACCGTTCAGGTGCCGCCGAGCAGGAAGACCGTGGTGTGGATGGCCAGCCCGGCGAGGCCTCCCACCACCGTTCCGTTGATGCGGATGAACTGGAGATCCCGGCCCATCCACAGTTCGAGGCGGCGACTGGTGTCCTCCGTGTCCCAGTGCTCGACCGTGGCGGCGATGAGGTCACCCAGCTCCCGCCGACCGACCCGTGCCAATGGCGGGGCCAAGGATCGCATCCACGTGTTGGCTCGTTCCCCCAGCTCATCGTCAGACTCCAGTCGCTTGCCCAAATCGACCAGCGAGGTAGCGATGCGGCGACGGAGTCGCGAATCGGGGCTGTGCGAAGCCTCGACGAGTGCCCCCGCCAGCTCCGACCACGTGCCCCGTGCCCACGCTCGCAGCGTCGGATGAGAGGCAAGGTCCTCCACCCGAGCCGCCACGACGGCGCCGAGCTCTGGGTCGGTGCGGAGGCGGTGGGCCAGCTCGGCCAGGCGGACATCGATGGTGCGGCGGATCTCGTGGTCCGCGTCGGCTGCCAGCTCATCTAGGAAACGTCCCAGGGCGGTGTAGGCTCGTTCGAACACCGCGTCGTCGACGGGTGTGGGTACCCACCACGGCGATTCCTCGCCGAGTCGCTTTCTCAGCGATTGGCGGTTGTCCTCCATGGCGTGAGCTACGCCCGCTATCGCGGCGCTGAGGAGGGGCCGGTGCTGACCGTCGACGATGGCCGCCTCCATGCCCCGGCCCACCATCTCGGCCATGGGCAGGGATCGAAGCCGATCGACGACGGCCCGTTCCAACTCATCTTCCATGGCGGCGGCATCGAGCCCTTCGGCCAGGGCCCCCACCGTGGTGGCCACGTGCCCGGCCAGCTGGTCGGCGTTGGAGCCTTCGGTGAGCCACCGGCCGAGGCGTTCGGGGAGGTGGGCGCCATCGATTCGCTCCACGATCTGTTCGGGGGCCAGGAAGTTCTGACGGACGAACTCGGCCAGATTGCGCCCCAGCCCGTCCTTCGAGTTGGGTATGACGGCGGTGTGGGGGATGGGAATCCCCAGCGGGTGCCGGAAGAGGGCCGTTACTGCGAACCAGTCGGCCAAACCGCCGATCATGGAGGCCTCGGCGGTGGTGCGGAGGAAACCGACCCAGGCGGCCTCGCCCATGAAGAAAGTCGAGACGAAGACTCCGGCCATGATCGCCAACAGGCCGGTGGCTCGCCGTCGGGCCCTTTCCAGGCCGACGAGCCGTTGGGTGTCGTAGTCGGACAGCGGCGTGTGCACAGATGCATGGTCCCACGCCGCCTGGGTGTCATGGGGACCCGTCGTAGACTCGTGGCCATGCGACTTCAACAGGCCTGGCTGGTCGTGGTCGTGGCAGTGGTGGCCTGCAGCGCACCCGACCACAGCGCTCCCACGACCGTCGCGGCCGAGTCGCCCACCAGCTTGGCTCCCGTCGAGGAGACGGCCCCACCGGTGGATGATCCCGCCGCCCTGTGCAACGGCTATCTCGTCCTCTTGCGGACCGGCGACGACGGCCCGCTGCGCGATGCCCTGGAAGAGGATTCCGAGATGACATCTGATCTCGACGCCATGCTGTCGACGGAGGGTGAGTTCGAGGCGATCGCCGCGGCCGCTTTCCGCCTCGAGGCGGCACTGGTGGAGAGGTGCGAGGTCCGCTTCAACGCAGGGGTGGAGCCGGCGCCCGACGACGAAGCGGCACTGACTGCCTTTTTCGAGGCGCTCGTCGACGGTGACGAGACGGCCGGCGCCAAGGTGGCCCGGGCCAACGTGGTCGCTCAGTTCAGCCCTTGGTCGCCCATCGACGATCGGCCCGCCTATTCGGTGGAGGGAAGTGCCGGATCGCTCGTCCTCACGCCCTCGGTCGGCGTAGCCTGTCGCGCCGCAGGTGGGGTCGTCGTTTCGTGCGTGTTCGAGGAATGAGAGGTCCACCAACCCCGTCCCCGAGAGCCCGACTCCCGTTATCGAGGGTCGGCGCGTAGCGTCGGGTCCATGGCCACTACCTCCACCTTGGAGCGGTTGCTTGACGACCGCCGTTTGCGTCCCCTCTTGCCATTGCTTCATTCCGCCTGGGCCGACGGGTATCTCTCACGCAGCGAGATCGATCGACTGTGCCGCGCCCTGGCCGAAGCGGTCCCCGACGAGTGCACGGACATCCTCAATGGTTGGCTCGATCCCGATTCGCCTCCGTCGGCTCAGGAAGTCGCTCGGCTGGCTGCCGCCATCCGAGCCGATGCCCCCAAGGAGCTGTGGAGGATCGGCTCGGTCAAACTGGGCCTTCGCCTGGCGGGCTCGATCGACGATGCCGTGGCCGAGGTGTTGCGCCGGACCGACGACGAATTCGGCCCGTTCCCTTCCCGGGTGGCCACGCCGGTCACGCCCGCGGTCGATGAGGGAGCCCTGTCACCGCTGCCCGAACCGGGCCCAGCGGAGTTCGATCTGGAACGACTCCGTCGCCTCCTCGACGGACCTGAGGCCCAAGTCAAGGCTCGGGTCCGTGCCATCCTCTCTCGGCCCGACTTCGCCCACCGCTACGACGAACCGATCGGCTCTCAACGTCGGCGGGTGCTCGAAATGATGGCGATCCTCGGGTCCGAGGGAATCGGTTCGATCGGATTCCCGCCGGAGGTGGGTGGCGCCGGTAACCCGTCAGGGGCCGTGGCCGCCTTCACGGTCATCGCTCAACACGATCTCAGCTTGCTCACGAAGTTCGGAGTGCAATTCGGTCTCTTTGCGGGCGCGCTCTTTCGACTCGGGACCGACCAACACCGGCCTCTCTTGGTGGGAGCGTTGCGCATGGACCCGTTGGGGTGCTTTGCGATGACCGAGACGGGCCACGGCTCGGACGTCGCCAGCTTGGAGACCGTGGCCCGTCACACCCCGAGCGGCTTCGAGATTCACACTCCCCACCCTCGGGCCCGGAAGGACTACATCGGCAACGCCGCCGAGCATGGAACCGTTGCCGTCGTGTTCGCCCGGCTGGTGGTGGGTGACCTCGACCACGGGGTCCATGCCTTCGTGGTGTCGATCCGTCAGGGGGACGGCTCTCCCAGCCGGGGCGTGACAATCGGGGACAACGGCCCCAAGGCCGGCCTCGACGGAGTCGACAACGGACGACTCACCTTCGATCACGTCGCAGTCTCCCGTGACGCCCTCTTGGACCGATTCGCCACTGTTTCCGACACCGGAGACTACGAATCGGCGATCACCAGCCCCGACCGGAGGTTCTTCACCACGCTCGGCACTCTCGTCGGCGGGCGGGTGAGTGTGGCGGCGGCGGCGGTAGCGGTGGCCGAAGCCGCGTTGGCCATCGCCATCCGGTATGCCACTCGACGGCGTCAATTCCCGGGCGGAGACGGCTTCGACAGACCCCTCGTCGACTACAGGGCCCACCAGGTGCGGCTGATGCCGCGGCTGGCTGCCACCTACGCCTACCACTTCGCCGCCGCCGAGATGGCCGATGAGTGGGCGGTGATGGAGGCGGACGGTGACGATTCCGACCACGACCGTCGCGCCTTCGAGGGAAGGGCGGCCGGTCTCAAGGCCTACGCCACATGGCATGCGCTCGACACTGTGGCGGAATGTCGCCAGGCCTGTGGTGGGCAGGGCTACCTGGCAGAAAACCGTCTGGGTGTCATGGCCGCCGACATCGATGTATTCACCACCTACGAGGGCGACAACACGGTGCTGGCACAGCTCCTCGCCAAGGCCCTCTTGACCGACTACCGCTCGGGCTTCGAGGACCTCACACCGGGCCGCCTCGTGCGGCTTCTGACGGACAGAATCGGCGGGATCGTGACGGGGTCGGTGCCGGTGGTGGGGTCGGTGGGAGGGGACCGGACCGACCCCGACACCTGTCAGACCCTCCTCGAGCGCCGCTCCCGATACCTCATCGAACGGCTGGCCAGCCGGGTCAAGGGTCGAATCGACGACGGGATGGACCCGGGGAGCGCCCTTCTCGACGTCCAGCCCCACGCCCTCGCCGCGGCACGGGCGGCGACCGAGCTCGAGGTGTTCGAGGCCATGCGGCGAGTGGAGGCGGAGGGCGACCTGTCTCGGGTGCTGGACGACGTGTCGGCGCTCTTCGGGTTGTGGCGGATAGAAAGCGACCTGGCCGGATACGTGGTGAGCGGTCTTCTCACCTCCAATGGAGCCAAGGAGGTGCGTGACGGGGTGGTCGCCCTTTCTGCCCGTTTGGCACCGCACGCCCGGCACCTGGTCGACGCATTCGGTATCCCCGACGAACTACTGGCAGCACCCATCGCCCTCTGAGAGCGTCCGCAAAGGGAAGGCTCCACCAGGCGGAAGCCGTCCTCTGCCAGCAGGTTTCCGGACAACGGCGCCGGCCCTCTGCGCGGACATCCTGAGCCACCGATGGGCACAGCCGGTTCCCCCGAGTACCGGTCCTACGCTGGGGCGAATGTTCTCACGCCGTCAACTCCGGCTGCTGGTCATGAGCGTTGTCATGGTTTCGGTGTCCACGCTCCCTGTCTTCCTGGTCGGTGCGGCCTTCTTCCAGATCGGCCCCGAGCTGGCCATCGGACCGGTGGGTCTGGGTCTGTTGACGGCGATTTTCTTTCTCACAGCCGCATCCGCTTCGCCTCGCCTCGGGCGATGGGTGCAGCAGGTGGGCTGGCAACGGGCCATGAGGGTGAACGTCGTGGTCTCGGCGATGGTGGCCGTCTCCATCGGCGTCTTCGCCCACCGGGCATGGAGTCTGGGTGCTCTCTTGATGATCGGGGCGCTCATCTACGCCTCGACCAACCCTGCCGCCAACCTGGCGTTGGCCCGCCACACCGATCCCGCTCGCAACGGAACCGTGTTCGGCTTGAAGCATGCCGGGATACCCACCGCCACGCTGATGGCCGGTCTGGCGGTGCCCACCATGGTCCTGCGCTTCGGATGGCGGACGACATTCGTGGTAGCCGGGGTCCTGACCCTCCTCGCCTGGTTGCTCATCTCCCACGACGACTCGACCGACGCCCGTTTCGCAGGCGTGGTAGCGCGGCCTCCGCTTCGCTCCGGTGAGCTGCGTCGTCTGGCCCTGGTGGCAGCATTGGGGGCGGTGGCGGCGGTGGCTCTCGGCACCTACATGGTGTCGGCGGGTGTCGCCGGTGGGCTCTCCGAGGCGAGTGCCGGTTGGCTGCAGTTCACCGGCTCGGCCAGTTCGATCGCAGCCCGTCTCGGAGCGGGTGTGGCCGTGGACCGGGGCGCCGACCCGTACCGAGGCCTGGTCGTCCTGTTGGGTGTCGGTGCCGTCGTGTTCGCGTTCTTACCCCTCGCAGCCGGAGTCGGGTTTGTCATCGGGGTGGTGGCGGCTTACGCCACGGGCTGGGGATGGCCGGGGCTCATGACCGCCAGCGTCGTCGCCTCCGACAGGTCCACGGCAGCTTCGAGCTCGGCCATTACCCAGGCCGGAGTCTTCGCCGGGGCCGGAGCCGGCCCGCTGGTGTTGGGAATCGTGGCGGACGGCTTGTCCTATGACGCCATGTGGATGGTGGTGGCAGGCTGCTTGGCGGCGGCCACGGCAGTCAGCTGGACGGTGGTCCGCAGCGCCCGACAAGAGCCCTTGGCTCCGGCGTGACCTTTCGGGAAACCTGACCTGGCACAATCGAGTCGATGACCGTTGCAGACCTTCTCGCCCGTGACCGATATGCGGCGCGCCTCGGGGTGGTTCTCGTCGCGGCCGAAGATCATCGCATCGTTCTCGAGCTCGATGTGGAGGATCGTCACCACGATCGGTTCGGCCGCCTGTCGACCGGAATGCTCTTTTCGTTGGCCGACTGCGCCATGAGCTTGGCCTCGAACGCCGACGGCACCGCGGTGGCGGTGACGGCGCATCTCGTACGCCCACCGAATGGGCCGGTACCGTCGAGGTTGCGCGCCGAGGCAACGCCATTGGCGAGTGCTGGCGGGCCGGCCGTCACCTGGCAGGTGCTGGTAAGGGACGGCGCCACCGTGGTGGCCATCTTCACGGGCACTACCCTGAAAATCTCCTGACCGTAGAGTCATGTCAACAACCCTCTTCAAATACAGACTCACCTTCGTTAGGTTCG
Source organism: Acidimicrobiia bacterium (assembly GCA_041744375.1). Taxonomy (GTDB): domain Bacteria; phylum Actinomycetota; class Acidimicrobiia; order Spongiisociales; family ZC4RG35; genus JBGTLA01. The sequence continues at coordinate 23,597 of JBGTLA010000026.1, forward strand.
AGTCATGCCCCCACCCACCCCCCAAGACATGATCGAGCTCGCTCTGGCCCACTTCGCCGATGCCGGCATCCCGGTAGCGCTCACGGACGAAGGGCTGGCCACCGATGACGGGCGGGTGTTCGGCCTCGAGCCGCTCCGGTGGCGCCTGGCCGGATACCAGCCCGCAGAATGGGAGGCGGCCGTTTCCCACCACTTCGGAATGCTCACCGATGCCGACCCTTCGATGCCCCCGACCTTCGCTGCGGCCCGCCCCAATCTGAGGTCGGCGGTGGTGGCCGAAGCCGACCTCGGATGGTTCGAGGGAGCAATCATGGAAAGACCCCTCGTCGACGGCCTGGGCGAGCGGCTCATGCTTCGGCGCGGAATGCTGGGAATGACAGTCACCTCGGAGACGGTCGAGCGGTGGCAGGTGGAACCCGGCGAGGTATGGGCGGCAGGACGCGACAATTCTCTCCAGGACGAGCCTGTCGAGGTCTGCTCGCCGCTGCCAGGTGCGGCGGGGTACCTGACGATCCGGGGTGGTCGATGGACCTCGTCACAGGTCCTGGGACTCGGCCGCCATCTGGGACCCCTCGACTATGGGGCGCTGGTCGCCGTCCCTTCCCGAGGCGAGGTGCTCGTGCATGCCATCGTCGACGCCAGGTTCGTCGAGGCGGCCCTGGCGATGTTGACGGCGGCCGCCTCGACCTTCGCCACGGCACCGTTGCCGGTGGGATGCGATCTGTTCTGGTGGGACAACGAAGGTTTGTGGCGTATCTGCACCCCAGGCTCGAACGGATATCGCTACCTGCGAGTACCGGGCTTCTCGGCGGCTTTGTGGCGTCTCGAGGAGGCCAACGGCACCCCCTGTCGGAGGGCTCGTAGACTCTCGGGGTGAAGCGACTGCGTTCGGGCCTCGTGTCGACCGCCCGGATCAATCAGGCCGACGTGCCGGTGCCGGCGGGGTTGGAGGCCGGCAAGCACGTGCTGTGCGAGAAGCCCATCGGTCTCGATGCGTCCGAGATCGCCCGCATCGCCACCGCCGCCCGCCGGGCGGCTCGAACGGTGCCGGAGGCGTTCGTGTACCTGCGTCATCCGTTCGAGCGGCGCCTCCTGGCCATTGTCGCCGACGGAGGTGTGGGCGAGGTCCGCCCC
>JBGTLA010000027.1:0-2818 GCA_041744375.1 Acidimicrobiia bacterium
CAGAGCCGAGTGGGAAGAGACCTTCTCCGGCTCCGACGCCTGTGTGAGCGGCGTCTACTCGATGGACGAGGCCCCCACGCACCCCCAACTGCGGGCACGTGCCACGTTCGTGGACGTGGACGGAGTGCGACAGCCGGCGCCGGCCCCCCGCTTCTCGGTGACCCCCGCCGCCATCCCCGGTCCCGTCCCGGTCCCCGGTGGCGACACCGACGCCGTGCTCTCCGAACTAGGCCTCGGCCACGAAAGCGTGGTCGCCCTGCGCAAATCCGGCATCATCGCATGACAAACCCCGATTCTTATGACCAAAGCGGGGCGGAATCCGCCCCGCTTTCTCACTGAGAACGTCACTGAGAATGTCGAAAGGGCATGACCATGAGCGAAACGATGAGCTTCGATGGGAGAGTGGCGATCGTCACCGGTGCCGGTGGCGGTCTGGGACGCGAGTATGCGCGCGAGCTGGCGCGTCGGGGAGCGCACGTGGTCGTCAACGACCTGGGCGGATCGGTGGAAGGCCGGGGGGCGTCGGCCGGTGCGGCCGACGCCGTCGTGGATGAGATCATCGATGCCGGTGGTGAGGCGGTGGCCAGTCACCATTCCGTCTCCGACCCCGAGTCGGGACGGGCCATCGTCGAGACGGCCCTGAGCGAATATGGCGGTGTCGACATCGTCATCAACAACGCCGGGATCCTGCGTGATCGCAGCTTCGCCAACCAGAGCACCGAAGAGCTGCACGCCGTCTTGGATGTCCACCTGCGGGGCGCCTTCTACGTGTCGCAGCCGGCGTTCGTGGCCATGAAGGAGAAGGGGTATGGGCGTTTCGTCTTCACCTCGTCCAACTCAGGTCTCCTCGGCAATTTCGGTCAGACGAACTACGGGGCGGCCAAGATGGGCTTGGTCGGCCTCTCCAACGTGATAGCCGTGGAGGGTGCGAAGTACGGTATCCGGTCGAACGTGATCGCTCCTGTGGCCCGTACCCGGATGACGGAGGAGCTGCTGGGGCCGCTGGCCGACCAGGTTGATCCCGCCCAGGTGATGCCGATGGTCGTCTACTTGGCTTCTGATAGTTGCGAGCTGTCGCACGAGATCTTTTCGGCGGGAGCGGGCAGGTACGCCCGCTTCTTCGTGGGTCTCACTCCAGGCTGGTTCGCCGGTTCCGGTGTCATCCCCACCCCCGAGGAGATTGCCGACAGGCTCGACCAGATCCGCGCCACCGACGGCTATTTCATCTTGGACAGCGCCGGTGAAGAGCTGGCGCTGCTGGCGGGGCTCCTGACTGCCGGGAGCTGAGGGACGGGTAGCCTGTGGCGATGACCAGCACCAGCCCGCGCGCCACGGTCGACCACCAGACCGTCGAGGATGCTCTCGACGGTCTGCTGGCCGCCCACGATCCTGCCACCACCGACGAGAAGACGTTCTGGGGAGCCCGGTTCGATGCGGGCCTGGCGTGGGTGTACTTTCCTTCCGGGAAGGGCGGTCTGGGGGTGGCGCCTTCTTGGCAGGTGCGGGTCGACGAGCGGCTGGTGGCGGCCGGTGGGTCACGGTCGAATGTGGCCCGCAACGTGATCGGGCACGGCATGGGGGCGCCCACAATTCTCGCCCACGGCACCGATGAGCAACAAGATCGTTGGCTTCGACCCCTGTTCTGTGCCGAGGAGATCTGGTGTCAACTCTTCAGTGAACCGTCCGCCGGGTCGGACGTGGCGGGGCTGGCGACGAGAGCCGAGAAGGACGGCGACGAGTGGGTGGTGAACGGCCAGAAGGTGTGGACGACCCTGGCGCACACCTCGCGCTGGGGGTTGCTGGTGGCCCGCACCGATCCAGACCAACCGAAGCATCGCGGGTTGACATACTTCGTCATCGACATGCACCAGCCGGGTGTGGACGTGCGGCCGTTACGGCAGATCACCGGCGAAGCCGAGTTCAATGAGGTCTATTTCACCGGCGCCCGGGTTCCCGACGGGTACCGCCTCGGTGCCGTGGGAGATGGATGGAGGGTGTCGCTCACCACGCTGATGAACGAGAGGGTGGCCATCGGTTCGGCCATCCCGGCCCGGGGTGAGGGGGCGATCGGGATGGCCCTGGACCTCTGGAAGGAGAAGCCCGGGGACGCGGTGGCGCGAGATCATCTCATGCGCCTTTGGATCGAGGCCGAGGCCCTTCGCCTTACCAATATTCGCGCCTCGAAGGCACGTTCGGCGGGGACGCCCGGGCCGGAGGGCTCTACAGCCAAGCTGCACTGGGCCGATCTCAACAAGCGCATCTTCGACTTCTGCGTCGACCTCCTCGGACCCGAGGGGCTGCTCTATCCGGAGACGTACGCCTACCGAACCCCCGACGAGTCGGCGATGGGCCGAGGCAGCCCGCAGATGAACTTTCTCCGCTCGCGGGCCAACTCGATCGAAGGGGGGACGTCGGAGATCATGAAGAACATCCTCGGCGAACGGGTTCTGGGGTTGCCGGGCGAACCGCGGGTGGATACGGACGTACCCTGGCGGGAGGTGCCGAGAGGATGACCGACGCCCGGGTGATGGTCACCCGTGGGTTGCCGGTCGGTGTGTCCCCTCCACCCGAATGGTCGGTGTGGCCCGGCTCCCGGGCGATGCCCCGCGCCGCTCTCCTGGAGGCGGCGGCCGAGGTGGAGGGCCTGCTGTGCATGCTGGTGGACGCCATCGACGGGGAGCTCTTGGCCGCAGCTCCCCGCTTGCGGGTCGTCTCGCAGATGGCGGCCGGCGTCGACAACATCGACCTGGCGGCGGCAACGGCGGCAGGAATCCCGGTGGGGCACACTCCGGGTGTCTTGACCGAGACGACCGCCGAC
>JBGTLA010000028.1:0-10240 GCA_041744375.1 Acidimicrobiia bacterium
CGGCCGAGCTCTTCGCGGCGGCCGCCGTTCCGTTCGAGGCGGCCGAGCCGCTGACCCGTCGGGTGGTGGACAACGTGTTCGCCATGGGTCCCGAAGCCGCTCTCACCGGCCCGATACGACGAGGGGACACCGAGACGGTGACGGGCCAGCAGGCCGCGGCCGAAAAGGCGGGATCCGGCGTGGGCTCCGAGTTCCGACTGCTGACGGAAGCCACCGCCGCTCGGGTGGCAAGGCGGTGAAGGTCACGTCGTCGTTTGCCGGGGTCCGGGCCTCCACCTCGGGGGTCGTCGGCCTCGTCCCGACCATGGGGTACCTCCACGAGGGGCACCTGGCCCTCGTCTCCGAGGCGCGACGGAGATGCGACACCGTGGCGATGTCGGTGTTCGTGAATCCACTCCAGTTCGATCGACCGTCGGATCTCGACGTCTATCCACGCGATATCGAACGCGACCTCACTCTGGCCGAGCAGTCGGGTGTGGATGTGGTCTTCGCTCCGGACTCAGAAGAGATGTTTGCAGAGCAGCCGCTCACTTCGGTGGCGGTGGCCGAGGTCGGAGAAACCATGGAGGGCGAGTTCCGACCGGGGCATCTCCGCGGCGTCGCCACGGTCGTCGCCAAGCTCTTGGCCGGCGCTCAACCTGACGTCGCCTACTTCGGCCGCAAGGACCATCAGCAGTTGCTGGTCGTCAGACGCATGGCAGCCGATCTGTCCTTCCCGGTGGAGGTGGTCGGAGTGCCGACGGTCCGCGACTTCGACGGTCTCGCCCTTTCGAGTCGCAACAGCCTCCTCGACGATCGTGCCCGAGCTCTCTCGATCAGTCGCGGCTTGATGGCCGCCGCCGACGCCGTCGAGCAAGGCGAACGAAACGGGGCTGTGTTGGAGGGGGTGGTTGCCGAGCATCTCGAGCTCGACTCCTGGGACTATGTCTCGCTGGCATCCCAGCATCGGGCCCGGCTCACCGCCACCCTCGACCGGCCGGCGTTCCTCGCCGTCGCCGGATGGGTGGGCGGCGTTCGCCTCATCGACAACGTGGCGTTGGATCTCGTGGGCGAGCTCTTCGTGCCCGATCGCGGCACGAAACTCGACGAGCCGTCGACGCTGGCGCGCCGATGAAGCTGTTGCTGGTCGATGTCGGCAATACCCAAACGGTGGTGGGGCTCGACAGGGGTGAGTCTGTCGAGACGTGGAGACTGTCGACACAGAGCACACGCACCACCGACGAATACCGTTTGCTTCTCACATCGTTGCTCGGTCCGCGAGCGAACGAGGTGGACGGGGCGGCCCTCTCGTCGGTGGTCCCGCCTGCCACGGCACCCTTGCGGGGTGCCATCACCGCCCTGACCGGCTCCGAGCCAGTGGTGGTGGGACCGGGGATCCGAACCGGGATGTCGTTGCGCGTCGACAACCCCAGGGAGGTGGGGGCGGACCGTATCGTCAACGCCCTCGGGGCTGTCGCACGGTTCGGCTGTCCGGTGGTGACGGTCGACTTCGGCACAGCCACCACCGTCGACCTGATCGGTCCCGCCGCCGAGTACAGGGGTGGGGCCATCGCCCCCGGCCTGGCCATTGCCGCCGACGCACTCGTCCGCTCTACCGCGGCTCTGCGGCGGGTCGATCTGGTCGAGCCTCCCCACGCCGCCGGACGCAGCACCACCGAGGCCATCCAGTCGGGACTCGTGTTCGGATACGCCGGGTTGGTCGACGGACTGGTGCACCGGATTCTGGACGAGTTCGGAGATGACGGCGTCACCGTCGTGGCCACCGGTGGGTTGGCTGAGGTCGTCATCCCGCATTGCCGTCGGACGGTGGTGTTCGACGCCGAGCTGACACTGCGAGGACTGCGGGTAGTGTGGGAGCGCAACCGCAAGCCGGGTGCCGGCCCTTGAGCAGATAAGCGATGCCAGCTCACCTATTTGGAGAGTCGCGAATACACTCCCCGCCGCATGCGTTCTGCCATCTTCCACGTGCTTCGCGGCTTCGCCATGGGTTCGGCCGACCTCGTGCCGGGTGTGTCGGGGGGCACGGTCGCCCTCGTCCTCGGCATCTATCGGCGTCTCATCGCCTCGATCCGTAACGGAGCCGGCGCCCTCGCCCGCCTCGTGCGGGTCGATCTGGCTGGCTTCGTCGGGCGCTTGCGAGAGGTGGAATGGGGGTTCATGCTGCCCCTGCTGATAGGGATCGCGGCTGCCGTCATCAGTCTTTCCCGGCTCATCGAGCATCTCCTCGAATCAGCTCCCTTGCGGATGGCCGGTCTCTTCTTCGGTCTGGTGGCGGGCTCGATCGTGGTGGCGTGGCGGCTCATCGACCGCCGCGACCTCCTGCGGAGCGCTCTCGTGGTCCTCTCCGGGGTGGTCACGTTCTGGCTGCTCGGTTTCAGCGCCGGCGCGGTGGCGGCTCCTGCCTGGTGGATGTTCCTCGGTGGGGGGGCGCTCGCCATCTGTGCCATGATCCTCCCCGGCATCTCGGGCTCTTTCCTGCTCCTCATGATCGGCATGTATGAGGCCGTCCTGGGCGCCGTCAACCAGCGAGACATCGGCTCCATCGGGTTGGTCGCAGTGGGGGCGGTCACGGGCCTGGCGCTGTTCTCGACCTTGCTCAGCCGGCTGCTCGACCGATACCAGGACACGGTCATGGCCGTCTTGGTCGGTCTCATGGCCGGATCCCTTCGTGTCCTGTGGCCATGGCCGGACGGCACCGGCGGGACCGCGATGAGCTCCCCGAGCGGGGATGTGGCCATCCCGATTCTCCTGGCAGTGGCGGGGGCGGTAGTCGTCCTGGCTGTGACGAGGAAGGAAGCCTCCATCGAAGCCCAGGTGGAGTCGGCAGCCGAGGTGGCGGAATGAGCGATGCCGACGCCTCGGGCCCCGAGCCCCACGACCCCTTGACGGCGGGACGGCTCGAAGCCTATCGCCACCTCCGAGCGTCGGGTCTGCCCACGCGTTTCGAACGGAGCCACTCGGCGGCCTCCCTCCGCCACGACCATGGAGAACTTCCACCGGGTACCGACACGGGCACCGAGGTGTCGGTGGCAGGGAGGGTGATGTTGCGCCGCTCGTTCGGAAAGCTGCTCTTTTTGACCCTGCGCGACCAGAGCGGCGAAGTGCAGGTGTTCGTCGACCGGGTCTCGGTGGGCGAAGAGCAGTTCCAGTCGATCTCCGCCGTCGACCTGGGGGACTGGATCGGTGTGTCGGGGACGATCATGACCACTCGCAAGGGCGAGCTTTCGGTGCGTCCCGGCACGGTGACGGTGCTGCAGAAGTCGCTCCGGCCGCTACCAGACAAATGGCATGGTCTCACCGACATCGAGGCCCGGAGCAGGCGCCGCTATCTCGACCTCATGGTCAACCCCCACTCGCGCCATGTGGCCCTGACCCGGACCCGGATCGTCTCCGAGCTCCGGCGCCAGTTCGAACAACGCGGATACACGGAGGTGGAGACCCCAGTGTTGTTGCCGCAGGCCACCGGAGCCACCGCTCGACCCTTCCGTACCCACCACCACGCCCTCGACCAGGAGATGTACCTGCGCATCGCCACCGAGCTATATCTCAAGAGACTTGTGGTGGGAGGCCTCGAACGAGTCTTCGAGATCGGCCGCATCTTCCGCAACGAAGGTATCGACTCGACCCACAACCCCGAATTCACGATGTTGGAGTCATACGAGGCCTTCGCCGACTTCACCGACATCATGGTTCTCGTGGAAGAGGTGCTGGCGGCGGTGGCCGAGGCAGCGACCGGTTCCACGCGATTCACCTACCAGGGCCGAGACATCGACCTGGGCGGGCCGTTCCGCCGGGTCACCATGCATGACGCGGTGTCCGAGGCGGTGGGCGGGGAGCTACCCACGGAGCGGGCCGGGTTGGTGGAGCTGGCGCAACGCCACGGGATGGCCGTAGAAGACAGCTGGGGTCCCGGCGTCGTCGTGGCCGAGTTGTTCGACCGGTTGGTCGCCGACGACCTGTGGGACCCGACGTTCGTGACGCATTACCCGACTGAGGTTTCACCGTTGGCGGCTCGCAACCGCCAGGATCCGGACGTGACCGACCGCTTCGAGTTGTTCATCGCCGGCTCGGAGTACGCCAACGCCTTCACCGAATTGAACGACTCTCTCGACCAGCGGGTCCGTTTCGAAGCGCAGGCCGCCGCCCGGGAGGCCGGGGATCAGGAGGCGCATCCCTTCGACGAGGACTTCTTGGTCGCTCTCGAATACGGGATGCCCCCCACCGGCGGGCTGGGTCTGGGGGTGGACAGGTTGGTGATGCTCCTCACCGACCAAGCTCACATCCGCGACGTGATCCTGTTTCCCACCATGCGCCGGCTCGACCCCTAATCCCGGTTTCGGCGTCGGCCGGAACTTAGGGCTGTGGACACCGCTCAGCGAGGTCTGCAACCCGGGGTTGCGCACGGGTGGCGGGCAGTCCCGGTACTTTGGGCTGGGGACACCGCTCAGCGAGGTCTGCAACCCGGGGTTGCGCACCCCGGGGGGCGGGTCAGGGGCGGGCGGAGTCGACCCGTGTGACCAGGTAGTCACCGAGAGCTGCCAGCACCTCGCGGGTGTCGCCCGGAGGGAGGACGCCGAGAGCGTGGCGGGCCACCTCGAGGCGAGTCATCGCCGACTCGAGCGACTTGTCGATGTAACCACCCCTGCGCACCAGCTCGATTACCTCGGCCACGTTCTCGTCGGGGTAGGGCCGGGGCCGATCCAACAAGGCGTGGATGCGGGCGCCGTCGGGGCCGTGGGCAGCCTCCAGCACGGCCTGGGTGAAGGTCCCCTCGCGTATGTCCGAGCCGGCCGGTTTGCCGATCAGCTCCTCGTCGGCCACCAGGTCGAGGGCGTCATCGGCGATCTGGAACACCATCCCCAGCTCCCACGCCCACACCGACAGGGCCTCGACGACCTCGGGGGTGGCATCGGCCGCCATCGCCCCCAGCCGGGCCGACGTGCGGATGAGGGAGGCCGTCTTGCCCCCGATCACCGTCTCGTAGGCCGAGACGGAGTGCCCGAGGCTGTCGACCAAACCGAGCTCGCGCGTCTGGCCTTCCACCAGCTCGGCATAGGTGGCGGCCAGCAGACGAACCGACTCCTGGGAGAGGTAGGTGGCGGCCACCTCCGAGGCGCGGGCCATGAGGAAGTCCCCGGCGAGGATCGCCACGGTGTTGGACCAGTTGGCGTTGACCGAGGGTGCGCCCCGGCGCGTGTCGGCCTCGTCGATGACATCGTCGTGGTAGAGGCTGCCGACGTGGATCAGCTCAACCGACACTCCGGCCTCGACGCGTCGCCGGTCGTCGGCCGGGCCGAACTCCGCCGCCAGGAGGGCCAGGAGCGGGCGGAACCTCTTGCCGCCCGCCAAGAGGAGATGCTGGGCGATCTTGGTGAGATGATCGTCCTCGGAGACGACGGCTTCCAGTAGGCGCTCCTCGGTGCGATCCAGGTCGGTCCACACCCTGTCGAGCGGAATGAGGTCCCGCAAGTCGTCCATGGCGCCATGGTATACGGGCGCCGGTGACTCCCGCCCGGGACGGGCGCACGCCACGCGGGCCCGTCCCGGGCACCGGTTTCCTACGCCTGGGACGCCTTCACGCACAAGACCGGCACGGTGGCATCGTGGAGGATGTCGAGCGCGTTGGACCCCAACATGAGCTTTCCCGTAGCCGACCGCTCGCGTATCCCGATCACGATCAGGGCCCCGTCGTGTTGGCCGACGGCCTCCATGAGATCCTCCGCCGGCGTGTTGCCGCGCACATAGTCGTGGCTCTCGTAGGGAACGCCGCTCTGGTCGAGCTTCTCGTTCAACGCCTCCAGGGCCCGGGCGCTGGCGATGTGGTCTTCGGGACGCTCCCTCGTGCCGCCCTTCATCGAATGCACCACCAGCACGCGCATGGCCCGGAGGGCGGCTTCCTCCAAGGCCTTGTCAATGGCCGCATGACCTTCCGGGGTGTCGACGAACCCCACCACCACACTCTGCACGTTGTCCTCCTCGTCGATCGTCGAGAACGTTGCCGCTCTTTTCGCTGGCGTCCATCATGGTCGATTGTGGGGAGGGAAGCGGCGCCCGTCCCGGGTTGGCGTGGCGACTTGGGTCGTGGGAAGGTTCCCGCCGGCGGCGGCGTTCACTTGAGTGCACCCGCCCGGCTGCCGATGTAAGGGCGACCGGCCCAGGACCGTGACGTAGAGGTATGGTCCCGGACAGGTACAATGGTGTTTCTAGATCCTCTGCCAGGGGAGGCTGACATCTTGTTCGAGCGATTTACAGACCGAGCCCGCCGGGTCGTAGTACTGGCCCAGGAAGAAGCGCGCTCTCTCAACCACAACTACATCGGTACCGAGCACATCCTGCTCGGTCTTCTCAACGAGGGTGAGGGAATCGCCGCCAAGGCGCTCGAGTCGCTCGGCATCGGCCTCGACTCCGTCCGCGACGAAGTCGTCAAGATCATCGGTCAGGGGCAACAGGCCCCCTCTGGCCACATCCCCTTCACGCCCCGGGCCAAGAAGGTCCTCGAGCTCAGCTTGCGTGAGGCACTCCAGCTCGGTCACAACTACATCGGAACCGAACACCTCCTGTTGGGCCTCATCCGAGAAGGCGAGGGAGTTGCCGCCCAGGTGCTTCAGCAGCTCGGCGCCGAGCTACAGAAGGTTCGCCAGTCGGTTATCCAGGCCCTCTCCGATCCCGGTGGGTCAGAAGAGCGGCCCGTGTCGGGTGGTTCGGTGCCCACCGGTACCGGCCGCGAGGCCTCGTCGACTTCGGGCTCGACGGTGCTCGACCAGTTCGGACGCAATCTCACCCAGATGGCGCGCGAGCACAAGCTCGATCCGGTCATCGGACGAGGCAACGAGATCGAACGCGTCATGCAGGTCCTCTCCCGCCGCACCAAGAACAACCCGGTGCTCATCGGCGAACCCGGGGTCGGCAAGACCGCCATCGTGGAAGGCCTCGCCCAGCGCATCGTCGCCGACGATGTCCCCGAGACGCTCATCGGCAAAAACCTCTACACGCTCGATCTAGGCGCGCTCGTCGCCGGCTCCCGCTACCGCGGCGATTTCGAAGAGCGTCTCAAGAAGGTGCTGAAAGAGATCGGCAACCGGGGCGACATCATCCTCTTCATCGACGAGATCCACACTCTCGTCGGAGCGGGTGCCGCCGAAGGGGCCATCGACGCCGCCTCCATCCTCAAGCCCATGCTGGCCCGGGGCGAGCTGCAGACCGTCGGCGCCACCACTCTCGAGGAGTATCGCAAGTACCTCGAGAAGGACTCCGCCCTCGAGCGCCGCTTCCAGCCCATCCAGGTGGGTGAGCCCTCCGTGGCCGACACCGTCAAGATCCTCATGGGCCTCAAGGACCGCTACGAGGCACATCACTCGGTGCGGTTCACCGAGCAGGCGATCGTGTCGGCCGCCAATTTGGCCGACCGTTACCTCTCGGATCGGTTCTTGCCCGACAAGGCCATCGACCTGATCGACGAGGCCGGGTCGCGGATGCGCATCTACCGGACGTCGCCCAACCCGGAGCTGTCGGAGATCGACATCAAACTCGCCGACGTCCGCCAGAAGAAGGCCGACGCCGTCTCTGGCGAGCAGTTCGAGAGGGCCGCCCAGCTACGCGACGAAGAACGCGGTCTCATCAGTGATCGCGAAGGCCAAGAAGTGGCCTCGGGCGAAGGCAGCGGATGGGTCATCGACGAAGAAGAGATCGCCCAGGTCCTGGCCCAGTGGACGGGTATCCCTGTCCATCGTCTCACCGAGGAGGAGACCGCCCGCCTCGTCAACATGGAATCGGAGCTCCACCAACGGATCATCGGCCAGCACGACGCCATCACCGCCGTGTCCAAGGCCATCCGTCGCACCCGGGCCGGCCTCAAAGACCCGCGCCGTCCCTCCGGGTCGTTCATATTCCTCGGCCCGTCGGGTGTCGGCAAGACCGAGACCGCCAAGGCCTTGGCCCAGTTCCTCTTCGGCGACGAGGACGCCCTCATCCAGCTCGACATGTCCGAGTACATGGAGAAGCACACGGTGAGTCGTCTCGTCGGCTCCCCGCCGGGATACGTCGGTTACGACGAGGGCGGCCAGTTGACCGAGGCTGTGCGCCGCAAGCCGTTCTCGGTGGTCCTCTTCGACGAGATCGAAAAGGCCCACGCCGACGTGTTCAATACGCTGCTCCAGATCCTGGAGGAGGGTCGTCTCACCGACGCCCAGGGACGTACGGTCGACTTCAAGAACACCGTCATCATCATGACGTCCAACCTGGGGACACGCGACCTGCGCAAGAAGGCGGTCGGTTTCCACGTCCAGGACGAAGAAGTCGGCTACGAGAAGATGAAGGAAAAGGTCACCGAAGAGCTGAAGAAGCACTTCCGGCCCGAGTTCCTCAATCGTCTCGACGAGATCATCGTCTTCCACGAGCTCACCCTCGACGAGATCAAGCTCATCGTCGACCTCCTCTTGGTGCGGGTCCGCGACCAGCTGGCCGGTCAGCATCTCGACCTCGTCCTCACCGACGAAGCCAAAGAGCACCTCGGCCGCCAGGGCTACGACCCCGAACTGGGGGCCCGACCTCTGCGCCGGGCCATCCAGAGGCTGCTGGAGGATCCGCTGTCGGAGCGAGTGTTGCTCGGCGACTTCAAGGCCGGATCGACCATCCTGGTGGGCATCGACGACGAAGCCGCGGAGCTGACCTTCGAGTCGTTCGCGGCCCCCAAGTCGCCGGCCACCGTCGAGATGGCCGGCCAAGACGGACCCTGAGCGCCACCACCGACCCTCCACCCACCACAGGATATAACCCGGTCCGACTCCGTCCCCGCGGCGACCTTCGCCCGCCGGGGGTTCCCCCACCCGTTATTGGCGTTAGCCTGTCGGGATGGGAGACGAGGGCGAGTTGGGGAAATTGGGACTACAGCTCGGGTTGAAGACGTCCGATAACGGACGCTTCCGGCCGAAGCGAAATCCCAACCTCATGCTCAAACGTCTGCTCGTGGTCGCTGCCCTCCTCGCAGTGTCGGTGGCGCCTGCCGGTGCCTTCATGGTCGAACCGGATTTCCAACCCATCACCCCCGAGGCCTTCGTCGATGATCTTCGCCAGGCCGGGTTCCGCAACGGCAACATGCCGTCGACACGCATGATCGAGGTGGAGGGCTGCCTGCTCGAACGCAGCGCCGCCTACACCCTTTCCCTCCTGTTGGAATCAGCCCGGGCCGACGGTGTGACGATCTATCCCCTCGATTGCTACCGCAGCTTCTCGAGCCAGGCTTCCGCCTACGACCGGCGCTGCCCGGTGGAGACAGAAGAGGTCAAGTCGGTCGATCCGGAGACCGGCGAGGAGACCGTCGTTGCGGTCAAGAAATCACGCAACTGCAGCGGTCCGCCGACGGCGGCCCCCGGCCACTCCAACCACGGTTGGGGGAGGGCGGTCGACTTCGGGACCGGCCGCAGAGCGCTGGCCTGCAGCGACGTCGCCTTCAAGTGGCTGCAAGCCAACGGCGCCCGCTTCGGATGGGTCCACCCCGGCTGGGCTCACTGTGGGCGCCCCGGCCAGGAGCCGTGGCATTGGGAATGGGGCGGTGTCACCGAAGCCCTGCCGCTTCCCATCACACCCACCTTCATCCCCGAGGAGATCGAGGCTCTGATCAGGTGAGTAGGCAGGGGTAGGGGTGCCTTGTCGACACCCCTACCCCCTTTGTTCCCGAACGTGACGCTCCGATCCCCGCCGTCCCGACTTGGTAGTCGGGTTGGGCTCGACGGAGTACGGACACGCCGGGTCCACCGGTGGGAGGCGCTCAGGAAGCGGCGGGTATATGGGCAGAAGCTGCCCCGGGCTCGGGGGAGGGCGATGAGCGGGCGAAGATATCGCTCAACATCCAGATCAGCGTCGACTGCGACGGGTCGTCGTTTAACGCCGGACTCGGTACCAACGTCGAGGCGTTCGCCGAGGAGGACGTGATCGATCCCGAGCCACAGGACATCGACCTCACAGTGGAGGCGCTCAAGGTGCGCGGCCTGCAGAAGGCACAGCTGACCTGGACGGGCACGAGCGCTGCCCAAGTGGATGTGTATCGAAACGGGGCGAAGACCACCACCGTTGCAGACACCGGGGCATACCTCGACAACATCAACAACCGAGGGCAAGGCACCTACACCTATTAGGTGTGTGAGGCCGGCACCGACACCTGTCCGAACGAGGCCCAGGCCGTGTTTGGCTGACGAGCCCGCCGCCCGAGTGACGCGCGGTGGCCCCGGTCCGGGGCCACCGC
>JBGTLA010000029.1:0-2131 GCA_041744375.1 Acidimicrobiia bacterium
GGACCGAGGCGCGCCACCGGGTCGGCGGCGAGCTCGTCGGGGGTGAACACGGCCACGAACCCGAAGGTGCGCGGGTCGACGAAACGCACCTCGCGGGAGCGGTCGGTCACGACCACCAGGTGGGTGTGGGGGTCGAGGGGGGCGCCGGGGTCCACCACCCGCATGCGACCCGACATCCCCAGGTGGATGATCCAGGTCAGGTCGCCGGCCACCTCGATGATGAGGAACTTCCCCCGCCGCCCCACCGTGCCTATCCCCCGGCCCACGAGACGGTCGACGACATCGGCGGGACGCACGTTGCGCCGGGCCATGCGATCGCGGGTGAGTAGTGCCGAGCGCACGGTGGCGCCCTCCAGGGCGGGCACGAGGTGGCGTCGGGTCGTCTCGACTTCGGGAAGCTCGGGCATGGGATCGGTTCGATCGGGGACCGCTACCGTACCGGGCGATGGACGCAACCAGGCCAGAGCTGCGCCCCCTCGGGATCGGGGAGATGGTGGACGCGGCGATCACGTTGTTTCGCACCAACTTCGCCATCCTCATCAAGATCTCGGCGTCGGTGCTGGTACCGGTGGGTGTCATCCAGCTGGTGGCCACCATCGCCGTCGGGCCCGTCGACATGGCGTCGCTGCTCGTCTTCGACCCCGAGGCCACCCCCGAGGAGGTCTTTGCGCCCCTCATCCCCATCTATGCCGTGTTGGGGGTGACCGGCTTCCTCAGCTTCATCGGCTCGGTGCTGGTCCAGGGCGCCTCCATCACCGCCCTCGCCCAGGTCTACCAGGGCCACCGTCCCGACTGGGTCGACTCGCTCAAGGCCGGGCTGCGCCGCTGGATGGCGTTGCTCGCCTCGACCATCCTCCTCACCTTGGGGGCCACCTTCGGTCTGTTGTTCTGCCTGGTCCCCGGCGTGTTCCTCTTCGTCATGTGGGCGGTGTCGCCGGCCGCTCTCATCACCGAGCAGCTCGGGCCGGTGGCGGCCCTGAGACGGTCGTTCCGCCTCGTCCGGGGCCGCTTCTGGCCGGTGCTGGGAGCGGTCGTCCTCGCCTATCTCCTCTATTTGATCGCGAGCCAGATCATCAGCACCGCCACCTTCGCCCTGACCATCATGGGCACGACCGGGACCGGGTTCATGTCCTTCATCCCCTCGGTGGTCGGGTCGGTGCTGGTGTCGATCGTGGCCACCCCGTTCCTGGCCGCCATGGTCACGATCATCTACTTCGACCTCCGGGTCCGCAAGGAGGGATACGACCTCGAACTGATGGCTGCCGACCTGGTGCTGGGCGACGACGGCCCGGCCGCCCCTCCCCCCTCCCACGACGACCCCTTCGGTCTGGGGAGGCCGGGCGACCGGTGAGCGACGTCGAGGGAGACCTGGCCACCGTCGACGTGACGACCGTGCACCGGGCGGTGCTCGATGAGCTGTCCGACCCCAAGTACCGGTTGGGGAGCCCGTGGTGGGAACGGGTGGTCGAGGTCCTGGAGCGGGCGTGGATTCGCTTCTTGGAGTGGGCCTACCGCGTCTCGGAGCTGGTAGGGGGCCCGCTGCCTCTCGCCCTCATCATCGGTGCGGTCCTCATCGCCCTGGCGGTGGCGGTGACGGCCAACCTGGGGAGACGGCGGGCCCGTCTCATCGACGAGCGGATCCGCCGAGAGCACAGCCGGGCCCGGGGATTGGACCCGGCCCAACTCGAATCCGCCGCCCGCCGGGCGGAAGAAGCCGGAAACCACGCCCTCGCCTTTCGTCTCCTCTTCCGGGCGGCTCTCGTCCGTCTCGACGACCGGGGCCTCATCGACCTCCGTCCCGGCACCACCAGCGGAACCGTCGCCGCCGGACTGGGGTCGGAGTCCTTCCACCGTCTCGTCGCCCGCTTCGACGCGGTGGTGTACGGGGGGCGTCCCGCCACCGCCGACGACCCCGCCGCGGTGCGGGCGGTTCTCAGATCTCTTCTGGAAAGAGTCCCGGTGTGATCCCGCCGTCGACCACCATCACCGAAACGGGCCGGCGCACCCGCAGGGTGTTGGTGGGATTGGCCGCCCTCGTCGTGGGGCTCAACGTGGTGGTGTGGGTGGCGAACTCGCTCACCACGGGTGGTTCTGTGTCGGGACCGTCGGGGTCGAGTTATGTGACCACCCC
>JBGTLA010000030.1:0-6521 GCA_041744375.1 Acidimicrobiia bacterium
ACCGAACGGGGCGGCGCCGGCACGTCGGCACGGACGCGGATCAGGTCCTCGAGTCGGTCCCGGGCGGTGGCGGCGGCGCGGGACAGTCGATCGATGTCGGCTTCGAAGGGGTCGAGTGGCAGGCCACCTCCGGCGACGGCCCGACACGACTCGAGCACGGAGTGCAGCCTTTCCCCGTCGCCACCCAACAGGTGGGGCCGGAGGTGGCTCGACACCGACACGAACAGCCCATTGGGTCGGGACTCGACAGCGGTCAGATCGTCGAAGCGGAACTCGATCTCGGTCGAACCAGAGAACACCATCCTGCGATCGGTGTAGTGGACTTCGCCCGTGTCGACTGCCGCCCACACTCGTCCGTGGCCGGGTCCCACCTCGAAGAGAGTGACCTCGGGCACGGTGGCGAGCCCGGTTTCGGAGGAACCCATGCCGACTGGTATGTGGCGGGGACCTACCCCGCTGGCCCATGCCAGCGCTCGTTTGGCCGCCACCAAAGACTCTTCGCTGTCGGCCAGGAATCGCCGTCTCTGCTCGATGCAGGCGTCGAGAGACTGCACCTCGGCCCGATACGCCCTCCACGCCGCCCCGCGCCAACGCCACGCTCGCCACGCCGTCGGGTCCCAAAAGCGCCACCAGCGGGGTCCAGAGGCGGTGGACGCCTCATCGGCGTGGGCCCGGGCGTCTCGCGCGTCGCCGGGCGTGGCCAGTTCCAGAGACTCGACGGCGTCTGCCAGTCGGCCGTCGACGGCGCTCGCCTCGGCCCAGAAGGCGTCGCCCTCGGGAATACGCAGCAACAGTTCCTCACCGTTGGCTTCCAGCACGAAGCGCTCGCCACGTTGGGTCAGCCGCACCTCGGACAACGCCCAGTCGCCGAGCAACGTCGATCCGGCCCGCAGTACCAGGCGGTCCCCGGCGATGCGAATCTCGACGGCGGTCGTCGAATCGGGTAGACCTGCCAGTGCAGCGGATCCGTTGTACGCACCCATCATCGGCTCTCCATCATTAGCCCCCCGAACCTATCGGTCAGCGACCCGACGCCCTTGACGAACCTTTCCAGACCGCCGATGGGCGGGACGGCATCCAGGCGCGAACCGCAGGCGCCTCCGCTGCGTATTGCCCGATGTCGGCATGTCGAGACGAAGGGCGAGATCATGCGACGTGCACTGTTCCTGGCGACCATCCTCACTTTTCTGGCGCTGGCGGCCGCCACCGCCGCCGCCCAGGGTCATGGGTCGGTCTTCGTGGCTCACCTCAGCGGGGACGCCGAGATCCCGGCCGTCTCCACGGACGGATCCGGGTTTGCGTCCCTGAGCCTCAGCGCCGACGGGGAGTCGATCGACTTTCGGCTCTACGCCTCAGATGTTCCCTCCACCACCATGGCTCACCTCCACCTGGGCGCAGTCGACCAGAATGGGCCGGTGGTGGCCTGGCTGTTCGGGCCGGCTGATCCGGCCGTCGACCCCGATGGCCTCCTGGCCGAGGGCACCCTCACCGCAGCCGACCTCGTCTCGGCCGGCGAGTTCGACGGTTCGATGGGCCATCTGCTGGAACTGATCCACGATGGTGACATCTACGTGAACCTCCACACCGACAACCACCCGGCGGGAGAGATCCGCGGCCAGCTCGGCCCGGCGGCCGTCAACTTCACCGCCCCGCTGTCGGGGGGAGCCGAGATCCCGCCGGTGGCGAGCACCGGGACCGGAGTGGCCTCGTTCAGCGTCGACGAAGCAGAGACCGCCGTCACCTTCACCGTCATCACCTATGGGCTCGAGGGCATCACCCAGGCCCACATCCACCTCGGTGACACCGACGAGAACGGGCCGGTCGTGGCCTTCCTCTTCGGCCTTGAGCCGGCCGGCGTGACCGGCGACGGCATCCTGGCTCGGGGCAGCATCGGCGCCGCCGACATCATCGCCGTCCCGGGTTTCGACGGATCGATGGGCCAACTCCTCGACCATCTGCGGGCCGGCACCGCCTATGTCAACGTTCACACCGTCGCCTACCCCCCGGGCGAGATTCGCGGGCAGGTGATGGGGCTGGCCATCGCCGCAGATGGGGCGGGCACGTTCACCGACGACGACGACAGTGTCCACGAGGCCAATATCGAGACGATGGCGGCCGCCGGGATCACCCGAGGCTGCAACCCGCCCGTCAACGATCTGTTCTGTCCCCAAGACACTTTCACCCGCGGCCAGGGAGCGGCCTTCTTGTATCGGGCTTTCAACCTCACTCCGGCCCAGGCGGCCGGGTTCGTGGACATCGGCGACTCGGTCTTCGCAACCGAGATCGACTCGCTGGCTGCCCTGGGGATCACGCGGGGTTGCAACCCGCCTGCCAACGACCGGTTCTGTCCCGGGGACCCGATCACCCGGGCCCAGTGGGCGTCGCTGGTGGTCAGGGCGCTCGGCCTGAGCGAGGGCGCCGGTGACGACCTGTTCACCGACGACGACGACAGCGTCCACGAGTCCGATATCGATCGTTTTGCCACCGCCGGGATCACGCGCGGCTGCAACCCTCCGGTCAACGACCTGTTCTGCCCCGACGACATCGTGACCCGAGAGCAGGCGGCGTCTTTCACCGCCCGCATGCTGGGCTGGCGGGAAGTGACCCGAGACGCATCCCACGATCACTGACGCCGGCTGACGGCCGAGCCGGGCCCACGGCCGTCACCGAGGCGGGAGACCCTGGGACAGTGTTGAACGATCCGTTCCAGCCATGGGACGCCAGTCCTCCTGCCAGGGACTTTGCCGAGTTGCAGGTCGGGCTTCGGCTTCCATTGTCATTCAACACCGGCCTGGCCCCGGTTGGCCCGAACGGCCTCGAGGTATCGGGCGGCGGCGGCGCGACTCTCGGGGTCGTTCAGGGCGGACACCATCACGTCTCCGTCCCGGCGCCCACCGGCGGTGGATGCGAGGTCCTCGGCGGCGGCGTTGACGTGTCCCTTGGTGGCCGTGAGCGTGAGAGTCGACTTGGCCGCCAGGTCGTCCGCCAGCTGCGATAAGGCATCTGTTAGGTCGGTTGCCGCCACCACCCGATTCAAGAACCCGGCCGCCGCCGCCTCGGCGGGACTGAACTGGCGACACGTCATCACCAGCTCCTTGGTGAGAGCGGGTCCTATCTCGCGCACGAGTCGGGGGATGCCACCCCACGCCAGCGGTATCCCGAGGTCGACCTCGGGAATCGAGAACACGGCGTCGTCGGCGGCGACCCGGAGGTCGCAGGCTGCCACCAATACCAGCCCGCCTCCGACACAGCGGCCGTGGACACCGGCGATGGTCACAGCCCGCATGTTCGTGATCGCCTCGGCCATGATCCGACCCAGGTCTGCCACCTCCCGCATGGGCAGGCCGTCATCGCCGCCGAAACCGTCGAGGTCGAACCCGGCGGAGAAGGCCCGCCCGGCCCCCGTCACGGTCACCACCTTCACGTCGCCTCGGGCGTCGAACCAGCGGGCCGCCTCCGCCAGGCCCCGGAGCACGGCCACGGACAGGGCGTTGAGCTTCTCGGGACGGTCGAGTTCGATGTGACCCACTGACCCTGCGGCGCTCAGGCGCAGACCTGTGAGCTGGGGTGGGTTCAGACGACACCTCCTCCGGTGGCTCCGACACGCTAGTGGGTGAGACGGCTAATCGGTCCGATGACAGCCATCACCGGACGCGCAAACGGGTGAGCTATCGTGCTGCGATTTCTGTTCGCACCGCCCGTTCCCTGGAACGCACGAGCTCTATTTCGCGCGCCCTCTCACCTCAGCACGCCCCACCGACGGTGGGGACGGTGGTGGGGAGGGACTTGGGGTCGCCGATCGTGGCTTGGACGGTGGCCCGGATGGCATCGACGTCGGGAATGGCGTGGCCGAAGGAGGTGCGGCCGACCCGGGTGGTGTGGTCGAACCCGACGACACGGATCTCCTCGGAGGGAACCCGGGCCGCCAGACGGATCAAGTGGGGCACCAGGTCCACGGGCACATCCGTGCTGACGTGCTCTTCCACGACCTCGAGCAGCCCCGGGAGACGTGCCAGGAGCCGCACCGGGTCGAGGGTCGACACCATCGCCGCCAACACACATCGTTGTCGGCCCATCCGCACGTAATCGGTGGTGCCGTGACGGGCCCGGGAGTAGGCGAGTGCCTGACCACCGTCCAGGGTCTGGGACCCGGCCGGGATTCGGATCATCTCATAGCCCCCGGTCTCCGTGTCGTACAACGGCCCGTCCACCGGCACCGGCACGTCGAGCGTCACGCCTCCGAAAGCGTCGACCAGGTCACCGAAACCCGTCAGATCCACCAGCACGAAGTGGTCGATGGGAAGGCCGGTCAGGTGCTCGGCCACGTCGCGGACGGCCGCGGCGCCCGGGTCGCTGCCGTCGTATGCCTCCGCGTTGGCGCGGCCCCACCCGTACACCTCGTTCAGGATGCCGCCGAAGGGGGTGCCATCGGAGAAGGTGAATCCTCCGTAGTTGCGGGGGAGACCGAACAAGGCGGCTTCGCCGGAGGTGGTGTCGACCGAGGCCACCATGATGGTGTCGGTGCGCAGGCCCGTTCTGCCCGGTCCGGCGTCTCCTCCCAACAACAACACAGTGAGGCGCTGGTGGGGGAAAGGGGGGAGCGTGGTGGGCGTCGTCGGCGGGACGAAGGGAGGGGGCTCGGGGGGAAAGTGGAGGACGGGGGCCACAACGGTGGTGGTCGTAGACGTCGACGTGGTGGTGGACGACGACAGGGACGTCGTCGCAGTGACAGGCGGCATGGTGACAGGCGGCATGGTGACAGTCGGCACGGCCTCTGGTTCGGCGAACACCTCCAGCAGCGTGTGGCGGACCTCCACGCCCACCCAGGCGACGGCCACATGGGGGATGAGGACCAGGGCCGCCAACACGGTCGCCACGAAAACGCTCCGCCCTCCCTGCGCCCACCAGGCGTGCCCCGTAGAAGCCACCCGGACCGCGGCAACGACCAGGTTGGCCGCCAGGAGAAACAACAGCACCGCCGGGTCGGCCAGGCGGGCGGCCATCTCCACTGGTCCCAGTGCGGCCGCCACCACCACAGCCGCCGCCGCAGAGGTGACGCTGGTGGTGGCTAGGGTCCAGCCGAGCCGCCGGTGACGGGTGGAGATCTGGCCCCACCCGGGCACCATCAGCGACCGCAGTGCAGCCCGGATCGGGCTCTTCGGATCTCCCACTCACAGGAAACGAGATCCGAGAGGCCGAGGTTCCGACGGAGGGGAACCGTCAGGGGGTGTATTCGGTGACCGAGCCGACCGAGGACTGAACGGCAGTCAGTCCGGCCGATCCGTATTCGACCACTTCGCCCCCGAAGAGGGGCAGCACCGCCGAGCACAGCAGGACCTGAACCGGTTCGGCGTCGAGCATGAATCCCACCGAGATGCTCCCCGATGCGGGCCCGATGAACCCCTGCAGGAGAGGGAACTCGGACCCGGGGATGAAGCCGGGGGGAGGCAATGGCCCTTCCTCGCCGAGGGGAACGGCCGGGCAGTCGTCGCCGACCTGAAGCCATCCGATGCTGAGAGCCAGCGGCTCGCCGGACTCGGGGGTCAGGTCCGACTCCTCCACGAGGTTCCAGGCCGAAGCCGACAGCGCCACGAACTCACCGTCGGTCGGGTCGAGGGTGATGGCGGCCAGTGTCACCGATTCGCCACCGGCAACGGTGGTGGAGGAAGCGCCAAACTGAGAAGCCCGGTTGACGGCGTTGACGGCCCCGTTCGGCCCCGGCTCGGAGGGAGATGGTGGCTCGCCGGGCGACGATGCGGCAGGAAGCGACCGGGCGAAGCGGTGGAAGAACGCCGCCATCTGCTCACGGGTCACCGGGTCGTCGGGACAGAACCGGTTGTTCTCGGGCGGGTTGCATCCCCGGGTGACTCCGGTCTCGGCCAGCCAGGCGATGTCGGAGGCAAAGATCGAGCTGTCGTCGACATCATCGAAGCCGCCGGTGGATGAGAGTGCCATCACGGCGGCGATGAAGACAAGCCCGGTTGTGGCCAACAGGACGGATGCGCGCTTCATGTCCGGGTTTCCTTTGCTGGATGATGGAGTGCCCAGACCACGCAGGGGTGTTCGGGCGGAAGGGAATGTACCCGTCGGGGGCCCGGGAGCGGGTAAATCCAGGATCTGGAGCGGACAGGCTGGTGAGCTTCGCTCGCAGTCTCTCTGTCTCGCCGGTCATGGCTTGCGCCGACCGCCTACTCAAGGTGGGGGTGGGCCCAGAGCTGTCGGGGGTGGGTGGTACGGTCCGATCGTGTCATGGCGCTACTGACCCATATCGCTCCTCATCCCGACGCCCTGGTGTCGCGCCTGTGCGACGAGATGGTGGTACCGCCGTCCGACCCCTTCACCGCCGACATCGTGTGCGTCCCCACCCGGGGCATCGAACGATGGCTCACCCAGCGCATCGCCTCCGAGCTGGCCGAACGGGGCGCCGGCGATGGGATCTGTGCCAACGTCCGCTTCCCCTCCCCCCGCCATCTCGTGGGGTCGGTGGTGTCGGCGCTGCCGGGAATGGCCGAGGCGGCGGC
>JBGTLA010000031.1:0-22194 GCA_041744375.1 Acidimicrobiia bacterium
GTGGCCTGATTCACCCCAACCCGCTCCGCCACCGTGTTGTTGGTCAATCCCTCCGCGGCCAGCAACACGATCCGAGACCGCTGGGCAATCGAATGCGGCGACTTAGGACGACGAGACCACCGTTCCAGCACCTCACGCTCCTCATCAGTGACACTCAACGGCTGGCGGGGACGACCACGATTTGTCATCTACCCAGTATGCACCACCACACCCAATAGCGCGAGGCATTTCTGACGCGAGACACTAGCAGTAGGCACAGTATGTGCCCATGGAGGCGGTCGGTGATGACGACGCGGCCCTTGCTGAGCAGGTCTGAGCCGCGTCGCAGGTGAGATCGGGACACGAGATCGAACGATGCGGACAGCAATCGGGCCACCCCGGGGATGTGTTGTCGGTCTCTGATTCGGGAAGCGACGCGTTGCCCGAGGCCGGCCGGCGTATGGAGGGGCAACGGCCCCCGACCCAGCCAGTCGTCTCTCGGGAGGTTCTGCGGCCACGGCTGCTCGACCAGGCGGCTTTCAAGATCACTTCGGATGAGGGTCTGGATGTCGTGCACCGGCCGGTCGGGTCGACTCAAGACGAGCGACAAGGCCCCATCCGGGCTCAGATAGCTGGGTACTTCGAAGTGGGCCCGAAAGTACTCGAGACTGCGTCGGTCACGCACCAACACCGTCAGGGCTGGGTGCGACTCGAAGCAGCGCCGCGCTCTCTCAAGAGACCCCCGGGACTCGAACCATACCGACTGTGGCATCTGGACGATCCTGCGATTGGGGAAGCGCCTGATCACCTCTTCCCGAAAAGCCTGATGCCGCGGCCACAGGTCACCTACGTTTCCTCCGCCATGGATCACGATCGGATGCTCGGGGTTCGTTGCCTCTAGGACCGCCCAGTCGATTGATCGCATACTGGCGGCATTCGACAGCCGTAACCCGGCGTGGGTGAGCAACTTCCGTTCACCCAGCCAAATGGCGTGGTCGCCAACATTCCAGTGTGTGGGGTGATCGAGCAGTACGTAGTGGCTGGCACGGCCGACCGCCTCGACCACGGACTTGTGGAGAATCCCTCGGAGGGCCGGGAGGAGATCAGGCGAGGAACTCACGGCAAGCAGCGTTCAGGGCAGGAAATGACGGTACCTGACACTGCCCACCAAACGACCGATGTGCCGGGCCAGCATCCTCAGCCACCGCGCGCGCACCTCTGGGGAAATCAGTGAAATCGGTGCTCGTGAGATGATCCATGCCCAACCTCGCAGGCCACCCACGGAAGGGCCGGGATAACCCCGGTCATGGAAGTCATGATGAAGGCGGACGTTCTCGCGCCCATTCCGATAGGACTTCCGCAGGTCGTGTCGGGCGGGAAGGCGATAATTGACTACGGCATCCTCGGCTGATCCAAATCGGTAACCGGCCAGTTGTAGGCGCCAGAAGAACTCGACGTCGTCGAACGAGCCCCCGTCGTAGCTCTCGTCAAAACCGCCGAGATCGAACCACACGGGTTGTCTCACCCCACAGTTCGCACCAAACGGGAACGCTAGGAAGCGCGAGCTTCGGGGCGATGGATCGTCCACCTCCTTGACGTTTGATCGACCAAATCGATGTAGCCGTCCACCAACACCATCGTAGGTTGCCAAGGCATTGGTCATCGCCGATACCCACGTCGGAGACACGCGGTCGTCTCCGTCACAGAACAAGATCAGATGGCCCCGGGCTTCTCGGGCGCCGGCATTTCGAGCATGATTGATGCCGGGCCGCGCCGAGGCATCCACGATTTCGAGGTTGGGCACCCGACGCCGGAATGTTTCCACGACCGCACGTGTTGAGTCGGTGGATCCATTGTCGGCCACGATCACCTCGAATGACCCGGCGAAGTCTTGTGTCGCCAGAGCCGTCAATTGTTCACCGATGGTGGTGGCGACATTCCGGGCGGGTATCACCACGCTCACTTCGACGGCGGGCTCAGCTGGAGGGGTCATCGACGGCGCGCCGATAGATTTCGAAGAGAGTCGACCCCACAGCAGGGGCGCTGAATTCCGCAGCTCCCGAGGCGATGTGCTGTGGATCCCAATCAACGCCAGTCAGTGCCTCGGAGATGGCTTCGGCGAGGGCCGCCGGATCTCCGGGTGGCACCAA
Organism: Acidimicrobiia bacterium; assembly: GCA_041744375.1. GTDB lineage: Bacteria > Actinomycetota > Acidimicrobiia > Spongiisociales > ZC4RG35 > JBGTLA01. Next base: position 2,130 of record JBGTLA010000031.1, read on the forward strand.
CAGGCCGGCCCCGACTCTTAGCGTCTCGGGAATCGCCCCGACGGTCGTGGCGACGGTGGGAACTCCGGCGGCCTGAGCCTCTGCCACGGGACAGCAGAAAGTCTCGATACAGTTGTTACTGGGCATCACAAGCAAGTCAGCGTTGCGGACGACTTCTGCGACTCGTCGTTTGGATACGGCGCCGTGAAAGGTGGTGGCGTCGGCGTTGCCTTCCTCCAGACTCAGCTCTTCGAGTTCGCGTCGTTTCGGGCCATCTCCGAGAACATCGAGTTTCACGCTGAGGCCGCGATCCTTCAGGAGGGTCATTGCGCCGAGGAGATCTGGCAAGCCCTTCCCGTGTTGATTGCGCAGGGCGCCAACGAACACGAGTCGTTGACCAGGGCCCGGAATGCGTGCCACAGGATAGAAGATCTGGGTATCGACTACGTTCGGAACGACTTGGTAGTCACCGGGCAGATTCCAGCGTCTCAGATCGTTCAACAAGTACTTGCTCACCGGTAAGACCTTGTGCGCGAAACGAAATGCCAGGCTTGCCTCTAGCCGCGTGCGCCAAGGGAGACGGTCATGTGCGAACACCGTCGAATGTTCGGTTATGACAACCGGGATTCGGGTTGCGCGCCCGATGAGTGTGGCGACCAGTCCAGCTGAATAGGTTTGGGCGTGGATGAGGTCGGGTTGGAAGTCACGCCTGATTCGGCGGTACGCCAGTACTGTCGCCAATAGGCGAAGGGGGAGTCTCGGGAGCGGATGTGGGGCCAGCTTCCAGCGGACGCGGAACGTGGGGAGCCCTTCTGTGAGCTCTGGGGTGGACTCCTCCTCGAAAGCGATGAGCCCTCTCTTGGGTCTGCTGTGACCGTCGAGATGGAGAACGCACACGTTCACAGCCTGGCCGGCGGCTTTGGCGTGCTCCCGCACATATACGCCGTACGCCGGGCGAGACTCAGTCGGGTACCAGGGAGTGATGAACAGGACCCTCAACTGCCCTCTCTTCGCCAACGCGCAGTTTCTTCGTGGGATGACGGCGGCCCCAGCAGAAAGCGAGCCAACTCCAGGTCTTGCAGGTCATCGATGTTTGCCACGGGCCGGTCGATGACAACAGGCATGGTGTCGGTCGGAAGCACTTCACCTTCCCGCAAGAATGGCTCGCGCCGGGTGGCGTAGCAATGGCCGTTTAGCCAGTATGAGGCTGGGACGTCTTGGCGCCGCATGTTCGGAGTGGCTTCGCTCACGATGGACCGTAGCTCGCCTTCTTCGGTGATCGAGAGTTGTTTGAAGGGCGAAAAGTGCGTCGGAACCGGACTGATCGTCACGGCGGCGCTGGCTCCTGAGGTGAGAAGGCGCTCAATGGTGGCCTCGACATCGCCAACAGTGCGCGTCGGGCTTGTGGGCTGTAGCCAGACCGCCGCCTCAAACGTCTCGTGGAGAGCGTTTTCGGCTGCGGTCCAGGCGTGGCGCCAGGCGTCGGCTGCTGTGGCCTCATCGGTGGCGAGATTACGGGGTCGGCGAATGAACACCTCCGCACCGTGACGGAGGCCTTCTTGGCCCATTTCGGTGTCGTCGGAAGTGATGACAACTCGATGGACACTCGGACAGCTGACTGCCACGCGACAGGCGTGGCCGATGAGGGTAGTGCCGGCAACACGAGCGAGATTCTTGCGCGGTATTCCCTTGCTTCCGGCACGGGCCGGGATGACGGCCAGGATCGAAGGGTTGGGTCCTGTGGCAACTGTTTCGGACGAGGAGGACGAGTTCAAGGCAGTTCTCCGTACGTAAGTTGCTTCTCGGTGCGAAGCTCAACGCCGGCGAGTAGCTCCGCTATGCGTCTCCCCGCCTTGCCATCTCCATACAGGGCGTGCGGTGGGAACGGCCCCCGGCTGACCTGAGCTTCGAGGGCTGAGCGAATCGCGTTCCTGTCGTACTGCGTGTCGACGACATTTTGGCCTCGCTCCCGACCCCGCTGTCTTGTTCCAATGTTGACTGCCGGGACGCCGAGGAACGAGCACTCCCGGATGGCTACGCTCGAGTTCCCCACGATGGCCCGGCTGTTGATGAGTAAGCGCAGGAAGTCCTCCGGTGCCATATTCTTGAAAAAGTGCATGTTGGCGGGATCAAAGCGCTCTCGAAAGGAGCGGATACCCGACGAGGTACCATCCGAGCCCGCATCGACATTCGGCCAGAACCAGAGCGTGGGCAAGCCAGCGTCATGGGCTGCGTGCAGGGTCTCTTCGACATGGATTCTGGCTGTGGAGTACTCAGTGGTGACCGGATGCTGCATCACTACAACGTATCCCTGCCTCAGATCGAGCGATTCTCCTACACCGCCGTATCGCTCGAACGGGTCGAACGTCAGATCAGGTAGATCAACGACGGCTGCTGCTAGATCGACCGAGGGACAGCCGGTGGCGAACACAGTCGTGGCGCGTTCACCCATACGAATCACCCGATTGCGTGCCAGTTCCGTTGCAGTGAAATGCAGGTCGGCGAGTTTGGTGATTGCATGACGAACTTTCTCGTCGATCGAGCCACTGATCTCCCCGCCTTGCAGGTGGGCGAGGGGAATGTTCATGTAGGCAGCCGCGATGCTGGTGGCGAGTGTCTCGAAGCGGTCGGCAACGGTAACGATCACATCGGGTTTCAGGTTGTCGAAGACAGTCGCCAACTCGAGTAGACCGAGACCAGTCGTCTTCGCCATTGAGGTCGGGTTCTCGCCCTCGAGAACCATGTAGACGTGGGCATCGATGTCGAAGCCGTCTTCTCGTATGCGATCGATGACGCTGCCGTATCTCTCGAGGAGAGCAGACGCTGCGACCACCAACTGGAGCTCGAGGTCGGGATGGTCGCGAATTGCTTCGAGAGCGCTCTTGACCCGGCTATACGATGGTCTGGCGGTGACGGCGACACAGACCCGTCGCTTTCTCACGAGGCGGGCACCAGGTGGTCTTCGGTCAGTTGTTCATCGGCCGCAACAGCTCGCGCCAGTTTGCGCCCGAACAAGGCAGGTAGATCGCCAGGGTGGAAACCGCCGCCAGGCTTCTTGAGCGTGAGGTGGTCGGCTGTGAGAGTTGTCCCCGGAGGAAGGTCCTCTGAGGCAACCACGCTCTTTGTGAACAGTAGGCGGAGAGGTTCGAGTTCGGTCGCCAGAACATCCTTGTCGACCGGATTGCTCATAGCCGCTTCGATGAAGTGGATGCCCTGCACGAGTTGAGCGAGTTCATCGATGGTGATCGATGAGGAGACATCGGGCCCGAAGGCTTCCCGGCTGAGTGTTACATGGATCTCCAGCATATCGATGCCGATCGTTGCCGCGGCAAGCCCGGCAAAGATGGTGCCGGAGTGATCGGACAAGCCAATGGGCAGGCCGTATCTCTGACGAAGCTGCGGCAGTAGGTTCAATCCGAGCTTCTCCGGGGGGCAGGGGTAGGCCGATGTGCATTGCAGCACCGTCAGTTCGACGCCACGTGAGACGATGAGTTCGACCGTCCGGTCGAGTTCCTCGACAGAGCTCATCCCGCTACTGAGGATGATTGGTCGCCCATCGGCGAGGATACGCTCGATCAAGGGCACGTTGGCGACCTCGCCCGAGGCGATCTTCCAGGCGGAAACACCTACTCGATCAAGCAGGTCAACGGCGGCAGTTGAGAAGGGAGAACTCAAGAAGTCGAGTCCTGCCTCTTCAGCATGTTCCCGAAGGCCGACCCACTGGTTCTCCGTGAACTCCATTCGCCGCCAGTAGTCGAATCGGGTTGTGTCTTGGGTGCTGAACTTCACTCGCCACGCCTCAGCCGGCGTGCTCTCGGCAGTCGCGATATGGGTTTGGAATTTGACGGCGGCGGCACCGCCCCGGGCTGCGGCATCGATGTAAGCGTGAGCCGTGCCGAGGCTCCCATCATGCGCTTGACCGACCTCGGCGACTACATAGCAGGCCATCGACATCTCCTAGTCATGCCATATGCGAGATCGTCCAATTGCGTGGTGTCGCTGATTCTCTTGGTTGATCCATTTGCGTGACCCATCATGGTTCCATGACCATCGACCTGAAGGCGGAATGGCTTTGTAGAAGGGTTTCATAGGATCCTTCGCCGGCGATGCGACCCTCATCTACGAATATCACTCGGTCGCTATTTCTCACAGTCGAAAGGCGGTGAGCGATCAAGATGATGGTGTGGTGCCCGCGCAGACGTTCTATCGAGGCCATCAGTTGGGCTTCGGTCGCATTGTCAAGTGCCGAAGTGCCTTCGTCGAAGACAAGGACGGCCGGGCGGCGATAAAGTGCCCGGGCGATGGCGATTCGCTGCCTTTGGCCTCCGGAAATGCGAACTCCCCGCTCCCCCACAGTGGTATTCAGCCCGTTGGGCAAAGAGGCTATAAAACCTGTCAGTTGGGCAAGCTCGATTGCATCGCTCAGGGCTTCCTCATCGACCTCTTCCTCTGGGACACCCAATGCCACGTTCCGTCGCAATGTGTCGTCGATGAGGAAGACCACCTGGGAGACAACCCCAAGATTCTGCTGCCACGCACGTGTGTTATCGATCAGGTCGACTCCGTCAATTGTCACTCGCCCTTCGGTCGGTTCAAGGAGACCGATGATGATGTCGGCGAGGGTGGTCTTCCCTCCGCCGGTGGGACCACATATACCGACCTGTTGATCACGGGTGATGGTGAGGTCGATGTCGCTCAAGGCGTTACTGTGAGCACCTTCGTAGCGAAACGTCACCCCCTGGAGACAAACTGAATCCCGGAAAGGCAGTGGATCGATTCGGCTTGGGCCCGTTGGGACCGATTCCACGGCAACGAGGTCGGCGTGGAGATCCTCCAGGGGCGCACTGGCATGCCTGAGATCGTTGAACCCTCCGATGATGTTCTGGAGAGACGGCTGAAGCCTCAGCGCGACATAGGCAAATAGGCCGAGGATTGAGAGAACCTCCTGCGACTCCACCCCCCCAACCACTGCGAATCCGAAACTCAAGAGAATGAAACCAAGGAGTGCTGTCTCGATGATTACAGGAGGGAGAGCACCGATCGTAGATCGGAGATAGCTTGCCCTGGCGAGCTTCAGCCTGCTCTTACTGTACTGGGTTGCGAAGTACTGTTCTCGACCGAGCACCTTGATGTCACGCAGGCCTTGCAACGACTGCTGAAGCGATTTCAACGTCTCTCGACCCATCCGGTGGGCGGTTTTCCCGATGTGCTTCAGTTTGGGTTGAATGACGATTAAGAGGAGTGCAGCTGCCACCCCGATGATGACGATGGCGAGCCCGGTAGCGGCCGGCGCAATCGCCACCATGACAGCCAGCATACCGAGCGCAATGAGCGAGTCGGCTGCCACCTTTATGATCGGCAAGAACGCTCCTGTAACCACCTGCTGAACGGCGTGAAGACCGTTCCGTATCAACTCGGCGGAGTTGCGGCGGAGGTGCGTGGCATAGGGCCAATTCAGGTAACCTTCGACGAAACGGTTCGAGAGTCGCGCTCCGGCGTTATGGGCCACTCGATATTGAATGTACTTTGCGGCTACTTTGACGAGTGCCCGAAAGACAAAGAACGCCCCCATCGCGACAACTAGCGATAACAGCAAGGTGTCGTGGTCAATCTCACCTGTCAGGTTCTCGATATCGCCGACCAACGGAAGAACGATGTCTGCGCTTTGGTCGACTACCAGGCTGAGCAGGATGAAGACAAGGACGGCCCCGATCATCTCCAACCCGCTGACGGCGACAGCCAGCACGACCAGGAGTATCCAACGACTGCGCTCCTCGCGGCCGATGAGATGCAACGCTTGACGTAGCGTGCTCAACACAGGTGCAGTACCGGTGGCAAGCTCCTGAAGTCATTCAAGGTTGCGCCCTCTCATGAGTACACGGGTCTCGTCGGCCGATCCCACATCCGAACAGTATCGTTTCGTGTCTTGAGCGCAAGGGCAAGTGGACAATGCGACGTTCCATACTGATTGGACACCTGCGGAGGCTCGGCCTTTGGGGTGTCGGACGGCGCGTGCATCGGATGTTGGCTCGGCCGATCTGCACCCTGATACACGAGGCCGTCTGTCGCCTCGGGCCAGCGCTTTCGCCAACCGATCTATTTCTCAAACACGTGTACGACTATCGTATGGTCTTCATCGATCCTGACTCAGTGACGACGGTGTTGAAGGCGGGCGCATGGCCAGGGAGGGGTGACTCAGGACCGAGGTTTGAAAAGCTGCAAAGGTGGCTTGCGCAGGGCGGTGGATGGAAGACAGCGCAACGCCACATCACGAGGAATTTCCATGGTCGCTTCGTTGCCGAGGGCGACTGGGATGCAAAGAGTGAAACCTTCGCGGCGCTTCCCGTGGTCACCCAGCTATTCCAAGAGGGAAAGGCCCCGGAAGAGACCGATCTCTACCAGCGACGCCTGCGGAAGATCGAAGCCGGTGAGTTGGCATGGACAAAGGGTTGCCGCACTCAGGCGGAACTCGACCAGCAATTCGCAGAACTCATTCGAACTTTTGAGGCTATTCGGGCGACCGGCTACCGCACGCAGGTTGAACTCGGACGTGACGGAGCCGACGAGATTCGGGTTTGCGTCGACCGGCAGGGTCGGCTGTGTGTCTACGGGGGCGGCACACACCGGCTAGCGATCGCCAAGCTGTTGAAGCTGCCGCGTGTTCCCGTGATCATCGGCCGTGTGCATGCTTTATGGGTTGACGCATGGATGCGTGAACTCGGTACATCTGACATCGTCGCCGCCGTCGCCGAGGGGGTCAAGGATCTGGTTTCCGCGTCTAGCTCGGAAAGCCTGCAAGGCTAGGCACCTCCCCGAAGTTCGAGGGGAGGGCCTCAACTCGGTGGAAGGCAGTCAGCTCCGTCGACTTCCATCGTTGTCCCAGGAATCCACGAAGCCCACATCACATCTTCGCAAGCTATGCCCGTGTTCTCCAACACATGATGAATGGCAACGCCATTGCCTAGGCCGCTATCAACAACGAACGCGCCGATCTCTACGTCTCGGAACGTAACGGTTCCAACCTTCTTGTGGGTGAACGTCCGCACCTCATCGATCCTCCCGGAAGTGACTGACCAGCCAACAGCGTGAACATGCATATAAGGCACGTCGATGTTGCGGTACTCGTAACGGGTGGTGTAAGCGCCGTGCGAGATGCCCTCACCTCCCGAGAAACCATCGATTACATGGTCGTCATTGGAGTTCTGCCAAACCCAGATGCCATGACACTTCGAGTTGAACGTCTTCAGGTTGGTGGCTTCCCAGACACCCGAGAAGTGAATGTTGAAACCGGGCCAACGGAACCCCGAACAGTTTTTCGTCCCGTCGATGTTGCGGGCCACCGAATCACGGATGACGTTCCCCGTCCCCGCGCCCAGGTCGATCGCCGTGTGGGTCTTGTCCTTGCTATCGAACGAGTAGCTGTCGATCGCCAGGATGCGGTCGTAGAGGATGTCGTGAGAATGGTCCTCGGGGTGGTTCAGGTTGTCCCACCAGTACGACGGCCCGCGCACATTCGAGGCGATAGTGTCCCGGAACGTGATCCCATGCGATCCGTGAGGCACGAATGCCCGGTTCGTGGAGTTCTTCACGACCACACCCTCGACGAGTGTTCCCCGTGATCCGTTCCCGACTAGGTGCCAATGCAAGGGATAGTGGCCGAGCTCCTCCTTGGGCTGGAGATCGATCTCCACGAACCGAAGGATCGAAGGCTTAGAGCCCTCCATGAACATGATGTCGCCGTGGCCGAAGATTTTGACGTCGCGCGTCAGGTTCTGGGTGAGGCCATCATCGGACCATGTGGTGGTGGGCGTGCCCTGCCAGTCGACCGATGCTCCGGTGTGGATCATCAGACGGGCCCCGTTGCGGAACTCGATCGAGTCTCCGGCCCGTAGCACCATGCGTTCGTGCATGATCATGGTGTCCTCATCCACCACGATGCGCTGGGCGGGCGTGGGAGGCACGATGGGATTGAGCCCCAGGGCGCGGGCGAGGAAGCTGGCCATCTGATCTCGTCGGACGAGCTCTTCGGGGCAATAACGGTCGTTGACGGGAGGATTGCATCCCTTGGTTATCCCGGCAGCCGCCAAGCGCTCGATGTCGCCTTTGAATATTCCGTCGACGTCGTTGAAGGGGTCGTCGACTCCGGGGTCGGAATAACCGAACGCTCTGACCAGGAAGGCAGCCATCTGGCCACGTGTGATGGCTTGGTCGGGACAAAAGCGGTTGTTGGCAGGAGGATTGCAGCCGCGTGTAACCCCAATGGCGGCCAGGGCGTTGATGTCGGCCTGGAAGACTGATTCCTCATCGTCTTCGAAGGCGTTCGCAGATGAACGAGGAATTCCCAGCGCTCTGACGAGGAAGGCCGCCATCTGGCCTCTGGTCACCGCTTGATCGGGGCAGTAGAGGTAGTTGCTGGGCGGGTTGCATCCCTTGGTGATTCCCGCTTCGGCTATCGCCTCGATGAAACCCTCGTGCACGTTGCCGTCGTCGTCGGTGAAGGTACCTCCGGGTACCACGGGTTCGGCAGTCGCCGGAGCAGACGTTCCGAGGAGGGAGACGACGACGAGAAGGATGGCCATACCGAGTCCCAGCTGAAAAGGTGTGGCCAGGTGTTGAGTTGATTCAGAGAGTCGCAGGCTCGCTCCCTTCCAGGAGACTCATCACAGCCATTTTCTCAGTCCGCCGAGAACAGCGGTCACTGAGTGAGGGATGATTCGGATACGACCCGAATCATCGCAGGGCTCGTGATAGATTCACCAGTGTCACAGGGGTGACGATCAGTCGATAAGACGTCGGCCGGAAGTCGCTTCACCTTGAGTACAACGTCCAGTTCGTGATCCTGCAAGTCTGGTCCGCAAGTCGAGTGTTAGGGGGTGGACGCCGCTGAGGATGGCGCGAAAGCGTTCCATCGTCAGGTCAGAGTTGGTCCGCAAGCGGGAAAGTCGGAACCGAGACATGGTGTCTGGCTTCGCCAGGTGGTGGTCGAACAGCACGGCGACCTGATAGCCCAGCCGCCGCAATTCGTCCTCAGAAGCAACTGCATGGTTGCCGTTCGGGTATGCGAAAACGGGGGTCTGATGAGGGAACGCCTGCATTATCCAATCGTGAGCTTCGGTCACTTGCTGTCGTTGGACCTCTGGACTGCATGTGTCCAAGCAGGGATGATCCCAAGAGTGATTGGCCACGGTCCCACCCGCTGACACGTACCGTCCAAGTTCCTCTCTGGTGATCTGTCGGCGCGAAACCAGCATTCCCCGTTCTTTGAGCACGGTGCCGAGTCCTGCCACGATCGAACGTCGCTGAACATCAGGCATTGCTTTGAGCACCTGCAGCTGGATAGCTTCGTCGCCGGTTGGCAGCCCGGCAGGCGCCGGCAGGCCCGAGCCGTTGAAAGCCTCAACGACCTGCCACCAGAAGGGGTTCTGTGTGTCGACGAGGCCAGGGCAGATGAACATCGTGGAGGGCAGCTTGTACCGAAGGAGAACCGGCAAAGCGAGGTCGATCACACTGGGATCGCCGTCATCGAAGGTGATCCAGACCGAGTAGTCGGGCAGACGCGCTCGGCGCTCAATCGCATCCAGCACGTGATTAACTCCGACCGGATGAAAGTAACGTCGCAGATACTCCATCTGCTTGGCAAAGCGTGCAGCGTCAGAGATCCCGTGGTAAGCGAGGACTCGAAGATTCTGACGCGTGACCATCTTGGCGAGCCCGCTGATTGGCACCGACCCTGCCACGGCATCGAACCAGGCTCCCATCCGTGTGGCGGCCAATGACCTCGTTCCAACCAAGCGAATCTCCCGGGTGTGGCGCAGTGAGGTGACCATACCGATCCGAACTTGTCGACTTTCTCTAGATTTGCGTGACGCTTCCAGTCGGAAACGGTCCACAGCAAGCCGCCTTCGGAATCGTCAACGCCCGGGATCATCTTCGACGACATTGCGGGCCCTGAGGGCTGGCCAGTCCGAATAGGCTTGCTCCGTGGCTCAAGCACTGCAGGGAATTCGGGGGATGGTCACTGCGCCCATTCGACGCTATCGCTGGATGCGACTGCTGCGAAGCTGCGACTTTGACCCAGAACGCCTGGAGACCCCGTTGCAGGAGCCAGGCAATGACGACTTCATCATCTGTGGCTGCCCCCGGAGTGGAACGTCACTATTGGCGGCCGCGCTCTTTCAGCCCCCGGAGTCGGTCGTGTCTATGGAACCTTGGGACGGACTGCGGATGGAGCCGGCGGCCTTGTTCGCTTCCCTCCGTTCTGAGATAGAGGACGATGGTGTCTTGCGTCGTGGCCGCCTCGACATCTCAGCCCTCCAACAAGAGGGACGGGTCGCATGGGTACGCGATGGCGAACGGCTGGCGACTGTGGAGGTGGAGTCCAGATTCCGTTTGGGCGTCAAGTGGCCGGCGTTCTGGCGGTACCTCGACCGCCTGCCCAATACTCGCTTCCTCGTATGCGTTCGTGATCCAGTGGAGGTGGTCGCGTCCATGCGTCGCACCGGAGGGCGGTTGGCCGATGGATACGATTATGACGTCGCTTTCAATCGCGTCATGAATACCTACTTAAGGGACGCGACTTCTGATCCTGCCATCCGAACGGCACTGCTATATGAATACGTAAACTCCCGGGTTGTTCCCCATGTTGACGATTCAAACGTCTTGGTTGTGCACTACGAACGATGGCTAGAGGAGCCGAAAGAACTATTGTCAGAAGTCGCCCACTTCCTGGGTCTCAAGAACATCGAATTGAATATTCGACCATATTCTTCCGCGCGAGAAGAGCCGCGCGGAGAAGTCGATTCTCTCGTGAGACGGTTCTCGCCGTCCGCTGAGCAATTCGGTTACCCATTGCCCTAATGGTCAGCTCACCCGAGGTAAGCGTTCTCCATGTCATCAACGGATTGGGTACGGGTGGTGCTGAACGATCGCTGTCGGAGCTGCTGCCTCTACTCTCGTCCAGAGGAATCCGTTCCACCGTTGTTTGCCTGTTCCGCAGGATGGAGGGAGTGCAGGGAGAAGTTGAGGCAGCTGGATGGGACGTTCGATTTCTCGAAGAACAATCCTGGCCCCGCCGGGCGGTGGAACTGCGCCGCATCATGGCCGAAGTGAAGCCCGATATCGTTCACACCACCCTATTTGAATCGGACATTCTCGGACGCCTGGCGTCTGTTGGTGCGGGAGTCACTGTAGTCACCAGCCTCGTCAATGTGAGCTATGAGCCTGTGCGGTTGAAAGACCCCAATGTTCGTCGCTCTAAGTTGCGAACACTTCAACTGGTCGACGCCTTGACCGGTCGGGCTAGAAATCGAGGCTTTCATGCGATCTCCAAGGCCGTTGCGGAGAGCAATGCGCGCCGTCTGCGCATACCCGCCGAGCGCCTAACAGTCGTACCTCGGTCTCGTCGCGGGTCAGAGGTTGCGGCGCATGACGCTTCCGACGAGAAACGCCAGACCCTTCGTGATTCCTTGGGGATACCGCCAGGAGATCTGCTTGTTCTCGCAGTGGGACGTCAGGAGTATCAGAAAGGACATGTGCACCTTGTCGACGCATTCTCTCAGATTGCGTTTCGTCACCGATCCGCTTGGTTGGTCATTGCAGGTCGTGAGGGCAATGCCAGTCGAGCGGTTCAAGCCAAGGCGACAGGATGGGCGGGTTCGGAGCGGATTCTGATTCTGGGACACCGCGCCGACGTGCCGGCACTACTCGAAGCTGCCGATGTCTTCGCATTTCCTTCGCTCTACGAGGGACTAGGCGGTGTCTTGCTCGAGGCCATGGCGGTGGGGCTGGCGATCGTTGGCTCTGATGTCCCTGCTATTCGTGAGGTGGCCGGTGACGCGATTCTTTTCGCGCCCCCCGGTGAAGTCCGGGGGCTGGGAGCACAGCTCGAACGTTTGCTATTGAACGAAACACTCAGAGATGAGATGGGTGCAGCCGCCCGTCTTCGTTTCTATCGGTGGCCGACTCCTGATGAGGTGGCCGATCAGATGGCCGGTTGGTACAGACGTTACGCGAGATGAGCGTCGCTCACCCCGTTGCGCATGCCGGCGGCGATGCCGTTGACGGTGAGGAGCAGGGCCCGGTGGAGTTGGGGGTCGGTGGCGTCGCCGGTGCGGGCTCGGGCGAGGAGTGAGGCCTGGAGGTATTTGATGGGGTCGAGGTAGGGCGGTGGCCGGGGCAATCCACTTGCGGTCAGTGGTTTTGCCCGCGTTGACATTGTTCGTTCCCCTGTGCTGACGGGTTGGTTCGGCGGGTGTGTTCCTCCCGGTTGGACTGGTGCTTGACAGACCGGTCAACTTGGTTGACGAAATACCCAAGACCTCAACGGGCAAATCGGACCGGCGCTCATTGGTGCAGATGACCGAGGTCGACATCATACAAGGCGAGAACTGACTTGTTGATGGACCGGTCTCGACCCAGAATCCTCGATGAGCTATGGGACAGCCTTGACTTTCGATGTTATATGGTTTCTAGTGATCTCGATGTGGGAGCAAGAACTCGCTGCAGAATGGGCGCGAGCCCACGTAGTGAGACAGAATCTCGTGCGCGACCCATCAGGGGCCGAGATGGAGATCGTGGATGCGGGCACGCCCGGCTCGCCCATATTCGCCGTACTCCATCGCCCTGCAAACCCCGCCAGGGGATTAGTGGTGGTGTGTAGCCCCCCGTACGCGGAGGCCATCCGCAATCATCGACGCGAGCTGCTCTTTGCCTGGTTGGCCACTCAAAGCGACCTCGCTGTCGTTCGGTTCCATCCTCGCGGCGCTGGGCACAGCAGCGGTGACGCTCATGAGATAACTCTCGGGACGATTCAACGCGACGTCGAGTCTGTCACTAGATTTGCCTCAGAGGCGCTCGAGTCGCCTCTGATCGGCTTCGTGGGAGCCCGTCTTGGCGGTGTGGTAGCGCATCGTAGCGCGGCCCTCTGTCCCGGTACTGCGGTCGCATGGTGGCAACCGGTATTGGATGCCACTGCATTCATGCGGGAACTCTTCAGGGCGCGAATGATCGGCGACCTCAAGCAAGGATCCAATATCAATGCTCGCCAGCTCAATGCACAGCTGGATAGAGAGGGCATGGTCGACATTCTGGGCTCCCCGATAAGTCTCGCTTTTAGGAACAGCCTTTTCGAACGCCCCCTCGATGAAGCTCCGCCTGGTCCACGGAACGGCCTGTTCGTACAGATGAGCAGGCAGCCTACATTGCAAAAGTCGTTTGGGGATTTTGTCGCGAGCCTTCGAGAACGAGCCTGGAACGTGGACACGCTCGTGATTCCCGACGAGGAAACGTGGTGGTTCGGAGCACGAGGAGGCCCGGTAGAGCATGAAATTCGCCGTATAGCTATGAGAGTAGTCCCAGAAACCGTGGACTTTTTTGACAAGATTGAGGGTCACTAAATCGCGTGGCACACCTTTCCGAGACATTTCTCTTTCTTGAGCTGGAGGATGCTCCGCGCTTCGCTGTTGTCACCCATCCAACTGCCCCGGAGAGCGGCATCGGCGTTCTCCTTTGTAACGGGGGATGGATCTCCGGTAGCTGGTATTTCAATCGTTTCTATGTGAAGTTGGCACGGTCGCTCGCGTCCGCAGGGCATCTCGTCGTTCGGTTTGACTGGTTCGGGAGTGGAGAATCTCCCGGCTTCCTTCGCAGCTTCCGGCTTGATGAGCCATTCATTGAGGATGTGGTTGCAGCGGCTACCCAGCTGGGGAGCTGTCGGGCCATCGTCGGAGTGGGTTATTGCTTTGGTGCGACATCCCTCTTGGCGGCTGCGAATCGCATCGAAAGACTCGCCGGCGCTGTTCTCGTATCGGCGGTGGTACCCGGGAGTGGACCCAGAGCACGCGCAACAAAGGCAACTGTACGCACGCTGATGCGGTCTGCCGTGCGGCTCTCTGTGATTAAGGGTTGGTTCAATCCGAACGCCCGACGCCTCTACCTCAAATGGTTCCGTGTGCGAATTCGTGCCTTCTTTCAGCGATTCAGACAACCAGCACCCAACGTCGAGTCGCGAGTCAGCATGGCCAAGCGCCTTGAGTCCCTCACCGATCGCGGCGCGCTGGTGAAGCTGATCTACGGAGAGAACGATTCGAACCTCCGGACACTATCGCTGGAGCCGTTCGCCACCCTCGCAGAATCGGGCAAGCTACTCATCGAGGTTCTCCCCGGTGATGTTGAGGGTTCTGGGTCACTCGAGATTCAGGAGAGCATTTCTCGAGCCATTGAGGATGCAGTCGCGGCAGTCACGCGGAGCTACGCCAGTTGATGGGCGTAACAACCGCAACACCACATCGATCTTGCGGTTCGCGACCACCTCGCTTCGACCGGAAATCGCCGGCCTCGTTGCTGGATACCGACACGAGCGTCATGCTCGCTCCTATCTAATCGGCTGTCCAACCACCCCGTGTGCGGTGGAGTATGGACATGCCTCACCCCGTGTTGCGCATGCCGGCGGCGATGCCGTTGACGGTGAGAAGGAGGGCTCGGTGGAGTTGGGGGTCGGTGGCGTCGCCGGTGCGGGCCCGGGCCAGGAGTGAGGCCTGGAGGTAGTTGATGGGGTCGAGGTAGGCGTCTCTGACTCCGAGGGTGCGTCGCAGGAGGGGGTTGGAGCTCAACAGGTCGGTTTCTGTGGTGAGGCGGAGTACTTCGATAACGGTGCGGTCGTATTCGTCTTTGATGCGGTCGAAGACGTGGTGGTGGGCGGGGTCGACCAGGACGTCGACGTAGCGGCGGGTGATGTCGAGGTCGGTCTTGAAGAGGGTCATCTCGACGTTGGAGATGAAGGTCTGGACGAAGAGCCACTTGTCCCACATGTCGTCGAACACGTCGCCGAAGCCGGCGTCTCGGGCGGCGGCCAGGCCCGAGCCCACCCCGTACCAGCCGGGGACGATCTGGCGTGACTGGGTCCAGCCGAACACCCAGGGGATGGCGCGCAGGTCGTCGAGGCTGCCGCCGCCGTCGGGGCGGCGGGAAGGACGGGAGCCGATGTTCATGTCGCCCAGTTCCTCCACGGGGGTGGCCGACAAGAAGTAGGGGACGAGGGAGGGGTCGTCGACCAGGTTGCGGTAAGCCTCATAGGAGGCGTCGGAGAACACCTCCATGGCCTCGGTCCAGCGGTCGAGCACTTCCTTGGGCTGGCGAGACACCCGGTGGAGGAGGCTGGCCTCCAGCACCGAGGCCAGGGCCAGCTGCAGGTTGCGGGAGGCGAGGCGGGGCAGCCCGTACTTGTCGGACACCACCTCGCCTTGTTCGGTGATCTTGATGGGCCCGTCGATGGTCCCGTAGGGCTGGGCCAGGATGGCCTCGTGGGTGGGGCCGCCGCCCCGGCCGATGGTGCCGCCCCGGCCGTGGAAGAGACGCAGGGTGACGCCGTGGTCCTGGGCGACGGTGCGCAACACCCGCTGGGCCTTGTAGATCTCCCACTGGGAGGTGGCGATGCCCCCGGCCTTGTTGGAGTCCGAGTAACCCAACATCACCTCCTGGATCCCTCCCCGCAGGTCGACCACCCGGCGGTAGGCGGGCAGAGCCAGCACCTGGTCGAGGAGGTCACCGGCGTTGCGCAGGTCGTCGATGGTCTCGACGAGGGGGACGAAGCCGATGCGGGCCACGTCCTGGGACAAGTCGACCAGGCCGGCCTCGCGGGCCAGGACCACCGCGGCCAGCACGTCGTCGGGGCCTTCGGTCATGGAGATGACGTAGGACTCGATGACGCCGTCGCCGTAACGGTCGAGGGCGGTGCGGATCGTTCGGAAGGTGTCGAGGGTGGTGGCGGCTTCCTCCTCGAGGCGGGTGGTGGGCGACGAGAGGGGGCGCAGGCCCTGCAGCTCGGCGGCGAGGAGCGTGGTGCGCTCGGAGCGGCCCATGTCGCCGTAGGCGACGTCGAGACGCTGGTAGAGCTGGGTGAGGGCGTCGGTGTGGCGGCGGGCATGCTCGCGCACATCCATGGTGGCGACGTGGAACCCGAACGCCGTCACGTTGCGCATCAGGCGCATGAGCACCCCGTCGGCGATGAGGGACCCCTGGTGGGAGGTGAGGCTGTCGTGCATGAGGCGGCACTCGGCCATCAGCTCTGCAGGCCCCGAGTAGTCGACGCCGGGGGAGTGACGGGTGCCGTCGATGATGCGGGTGCGGGTGTTGATGAGCCGCTGGTGGATGTAGGCGCATTTGAGCCGGTAGGGCTCGGAGGCGTTGAGCCGGCCGAAGCGCTCCCACACCGCCCCCAACAGCTCGCGGTCCGAAGCCAGGGAGGCGTCGAGCTCGGGGGAGATGGTGCGGATCCGATTCGAGGTCGACATCTCCTCGGCCACCAGTTCCACCATCGATACCAGGTCGCGCAGGCCCCGGTCGTGCTGCATCTCCAGCACGGCCAGGGTGATCTCGGGGGTGACCGAGGGGTTGCCGTCGCGGTCGCCCCCCACCCAGGTGCCGAAACGGATGGGGGCACGGAGCCCGTCGGCGGGGGAGAGGCGTTCGAGCTGGAGGTGGGCCTCCTCGCCCAGGGTGGGCATGACGTCGGCGAAGAGGAGGTCGAAGTAAAAGACCATGGAACGGGCCTCGTCCATCGGTTCGGGGCGTTCCAGGCGCAGCTCGTCGGTCTGCCAGATCTGGTCGATCAGTTCGGCCACCCGCCGGTCGATGCGGTCGAGGACGCTGTCGGTGGCGCGGGGGTCGAGACGCTCGTCGATGAGGTCGGCCAGGGTGCGCAGCTTGGTGAGGATGCTGCGGCGGGCGGCCTCGGTGGGGTGGGCGGTGAAGACGGGGCGCAGCTCGAGGCGGTCGACGACCCCTTTGACCAGGTCGGGCTCGAGGTTTGCCTCGAGGACCCGGTCGACGGTGGAAGCGAGGGACTGGTCCCCTTCCTCTCCGGCCAGGTCGCCCACCCGGTGGACCTGTTCGGCCACGTTGGCCAGGTAGAAGTAGGCGGTGAAGGCCCGCATGAGCCGCATCGTGTCGGCCAGGTTCAGGTCGCCCAGGAGCCGGTCGAGCTCGGGCCCGGCCTCGGGGTCTTCTTCGTGGCGGATGCGTTTGGTGAGGGCCCGGACCGCCTCCACCAGGTCCAACAGGGCGGGGCCGTGCTGGCGGGTGAGGGCGTCGCCGAGCTGGTGGCCGAGACGGCGGATGTCGGTGCGGAGTGCTTCGTCGCGTTGGTCCTCGGTCACGACCGGCACGTTACCTTCCGGCTGCTCAGCCGCCGTCTGCTGGGGCTGTCTGGGCCGACGAGGTGGCCTCTATCAGTCCGTTGGCGGTGTCCCGGGCCGCCTCGGGGGTGAAGATGCCCCTGGTGAGGATGTCCATCGACAAGAGCGACAGGGTCATGAGTCCGTCGGGCTGGAGCAGGTCCTTGCCCAGGGCCCGGCCGAGGTGCCGGTGCAGGACGATGCCGCCCAGCTGCATGGCCAGGACGACGGCGGCCCGCCCGGCCGGGTCGGGGCTGGGGGTGAGGAGGCCGTGTTCCTCGGCCAGGGCGAAGAGGTGGACCGACTCTCCCACCAGCTCGTCGAACAGCTCGGCGGCTTCGGGCCCGTCGGTGGCGACCGCCCACGCCAGGTAGCGGACCAGGGGAGGGGCCACGGCGAAGGCTGCGGTCAGGAATCCGGGGTCGGAGGTGCTGTTGGACTGGATCGCCCCGCCCTTCATGTCCCGGATGGTGGCCACGATGTGGCGATCGCACGCTCTCCGCACCCCGGCCAGCGAGTCGAAGTGGTCGAGGACGTCGGCGGGGGTGACCCCGGCTGTGGTGGCGATGGCGGCCAGGGTCGCTTCCGAGTCGGCGCCGGAGGGGAGCTCATGGAGGGCGGCGTCTCGAATTCGGACTCGGGTGGCTTCTTCGTCCGGCATCTCGGGGCACTCTACGAACTTTGGGGGATAGTCGGAGGTGGGCGGGGCCGATGACGCGTGGGGGTGTGGGTCCGGTACCGTTCGTGTTCGATGTTCGACACACTCACCGACCGCTTCGAGGGCGTCTTCTCGTCCCTGCGCGGCAAGGGCCGCCTGTCGGAGGCCGACGTGGACAAGGCGCTGCGCCAGGTGCGCCTGGCCCTGCTCGAGGCGGACGTCAACGTGGCGGTGGTGCGCACCTTCTTGGGGCGGGTACGGGAGCGGGCTCTGGGCGACGACGTCTCCAAGAGCCTCACTCCCGGCCAGCAGGTCATCAAGGTCGTCCACGAGGAACTGGTCACCACCCTGGGCGGGGCCAATGCCGCCCTGCGCCAGTCGTCGCCGCCGCTGGTGATCCTCATGGTGGGCCTGCAGGGCTCGGGTAAGACCACCACCGCCGGCAAGCTGGCCAAGCATTTGAAAGGCAAGAACCGGCGCCCGTTGCTGGTGGCGGCCGACCTGCAACGACCCGCCGCCATCGAACAGCTGGAGACGCTGGGCAAACGCATCGAGGTGCCCGTGTTCGCCGACCGGCGCTCGCGTCCCGCCCGAGTGGTGAAGGCGGCCCTCAAAGAGGCTTCCCGGGCCGGCAACGACGTGGTCATTGTCGACACCGCCGGGCGCCTCCAGATCGACATCGACCTCATGAAGGAACTGGCCGACGTGGCCAAGGCGGCCGAACCCGACGAGACGCTTCTCGTCGTCGACGCCATGACGGGACAGGACGCCGTCAACGTCGCCAAGGGTTTCCTCAGTCACACCGCCCTGACGGGGATCATCCTCTCCAAGCTCGACGGCGACGCCCGGGGCGGGGCCGCCATCTCGGTGCGGGAGGTGACGGGGGCGCCCGTCAAGTTCGCCGGTGTCGGCGAGGGCCTCGACGACCTCGAGGCCTTCCATCCTGACCGGATGGCGTCGCGCATCCTGGGGATGGGTGACGTGCTCACCCTCATCGAGAAGGCCGAAGCCACCTTCGACGTGGCCGAGGCCGAGAAGGCGGCCTTCAAGCTGGAGAAGGGCCAGTTCACCCTGGAGGACTTCTTGGAGCAGTTCCAACAGGTCAAGAAGATGGGTCCCCTCCAGGACATCATCGCCATGCTCCCGGGGGCGGGTTCCATGCTGCGCGGCGTCGAGATCGACGACCGCCAGGTCAAGAGGGTGGAGGCCATCATCCAGTCGATGACACCCGAGGAGAGACGCAGCCCCAAGGTGATCAGCGGGAGCCGCAAGCGACGGATCGCGGCCGGGTCGGGAACCCGGCCCCAGGACGTCAACAACCTCCTCAAACAATTCGCCGACACCCAGAAGATGATGAAGTCGATGGCGGGCGGCAAGGGTCTGGCGGCGCTGGCCGGGCTGGGAGACGGCCGCCGAGGCCGACGGTGAGCCTCCCCGGTGGTGCCGGATAGGTGCCGCGACGGATTCGTTGCTATGCTGCGGCGACCGGCTGACCGTTCGTCGTGGTCGACATCACCACGACACACAGTCTCCTCACAGAGCTGGCAGCCGGGATCCCGACACGACATATGAGGCCGCAGGCCGCCTGCCCCACCTTCGGTGCAGCGGCGTGCAGCCGCCGAAGAGGTGAAGCGATGGCCGTCAAGATGAGACTGATGCGCATGGGTAAGGCCAAGGCGCCCTACTACCGGGTGGTGGTGATCGACGGTCGCGCCCCCCGCGACGGCCGCTACATCGACCAGATCGGCCGCTACGACCCCCGCCAGACCCCCTCGCTCATCGACATCGACGCCGACAAGGCGGTCGACTGGCTGCGCAAGGGCGCCCAGCCCACCGACCGGGTCCGCAAGCTGTTGGAGGTCTCCGGTGCTCTCACCCAGTTCAAGGTGAAGTCGGGACGCATCCACACGGTGGGAGGCCCCACCCCCGCCCCGGCCGACGAGCCCCTCGTCCCCGACGACGAGCCCCTCGCTCCCGACACCGGCGACGGTCCTGAGGCCGCCACCGACGAGCCGGCCGCTGAAGAAGCCGCACCCGAAGCTTCCGAGGAGGAATGAGGATGGCCAAGGGCGACATCGTCGAACGAGTAGTCACCTACGTGGTGAAAGAGATCGTCGACAATCCCGACGACGTGTCGGTGACGATCATCGAGCAGGGACCCGACGAGGTCCTGGCCGAGGTGCGGACGGCCAAATCGGACATGGGCCGCGTCATCGGACGCCGGGGCCGGGTGGCCCGGGCCATCCGGGCGGTGGCC
>JBGTLA010000032.1:0-49945 GCA_041744375.1 Acidimicrobiia bacterium
TTTGATGGCGGCCACGGCCGCCTTCGACGGGTAGGTGTAGACGGTTGGTTTCCCGGTGCTTCGATGGGGTTGCCGCTGGATGCGGAACCCCAAGAAGTCGAAGCCCTCGTCGATGTGGGTGATCCTCGTTTTGGCTTCCGACAGGCGTAGACCCATCGGCGCCAGCACTGCTGTTGTCTCCTGGCGCACCTGCTCGGCGTGTGCCTGGGTGCCGGCCACCATCACCACGAAATCGTCGGCGTAGCGGACGAGTCGGTAGGTGGCGTGGCCGTTTCGGCGGCGCCGATGCCGGGCGCTGGAATCGCCCCATCCCTCCCACGCCTCGACAAAATGGTCGTCGAGCGCCGAGAGGGCGATGTTGGCGAGCAGCGGCGAGAGGATGCCCCCTTGGGGCGTTCCGGTGATGGTGTCCTCTTCGGTGCCGTCCTCGGTGAGGACGCCCGCTTGGAGGAACGACTTCACGAGCCCCAAGACACGTTTGTCTCCGATCCGGCGCCGCATCCGCCCCATCAGGGCGGTGTGGTCGATCCGGTCGAAGCACGCCTCGATATCTCCTTCCACCACCCACTCATAGGAGCGGGGTGGGGTGGCAAGGAAATGGATCTCGGCGATGGCGTCTTGTGCTCGCCTTCGGGGACGGAAACCATATGAACATGGCTGAAAGTCCGCCTCGAAGATCGGTTCCATCACCAGTTTGAGGGCCGCCTGGGCGACCCGGTCCCGCACGGCGGGGATACCCAGACGGCGCAGCTTGCCGCCGGTCTTGGGGATCATCCGTTCCCGCACGGGCAAGGGCTGGAAACTCCGGGCCTTCAAATCGGCTCGAAGATCGGAAAGGAATGCTTCCTCGCCGCGCACCCTGGTTATGTAGTGGGCGGTCTGGCCGTCCACCCCAGCAGTGCGTCCTCCCCGGTTGCCCCGCACCCGTTTCCACGCCACCGCGAGGAAAGCAGGGTCCGAGACGAGGTTGTAGAGGTCACCGAACCTCCGATCAGGATCATCACGTGCCCACCTGTGCAGTTTCGATTGGATTCCCAGTACCCGGGCTTCGGCCTCATCGAGGCTTGGCCGCAGAACGCCCGTATTCACAGGCGACCTCCTGGCGTTCCCTCATCGCTGCTGCGGACCCGCTGGTCCCCTTCGCCATGTGGCCGGCTTTCCCGACCTCCGACTACTACGGGATCTCCGCCCCGTCCCCGGGCCATCAGCCGACGGTGAGCCTGCCCGCCACCGACCTGGCTGGCCGGCGGGGAGGGCGACTCGGGGACGGTTCCCGCGTTCACTCTCTGGTCGATTGACGGGATAGGCGCCCAGCTCTTCCCCTGCAGCCTCGCCACGGCTACGCCGCAGACATTCACCGTGGCCTCCTCCCAGCCAACCCCTGACCGGGATAAGAGTCGCCCCACGACGGGGCGTGCACTGCCAACCGGCCCACATCCGCCAGGTTGGAGCCGTTGGTCCACTTGAGGGGGTTTCACCACTGGTTCACTTCGTGTTACACCTCTCCGTCTTGCTTGCCGGACCCGGGCCGTCTGACGGTGCCGACCCGTCCCGTCGTTGTCGAGGCTGCTCCTACCCGACCCTGCACCTCCAGGATCAGGCTGCCTCCAGCTTCAGTGGGCTGCTGCGACAGCCCCCAGGCGGGGAATCACACCCCACCCGACCAGACAGCGCCTCGCGGCGCACAGGATTGTTGCTCCACACTTGCCGCCAGTGCTCTTTGGGGAACCCGGTGAACGCCAACAAGTCGGCTGCTGCCTCATCCAGATGGGTAGCGGCGTCTGAGAACCCAGCGGCTTCGAGCTGGTCGACGACCCGGCGGTGCTGAGCCCAGGTCGAGTCGGGGTCGGGTTGAGCGAAGATGGTGCGGACCATGGTGGCGACCATCTGCTGGGCGGCTTTGGGGACTTTGGTCAACAGGTTGCGCATGTAATGAGTTCTGCATCTCTGCCACGACGCCCCCGCCAGGGCGCTCGGATGGCTTCGACGAGGCCGGTGTGATCATCGGAGACGACCAGCTGCACTCCAGAGAGGCCCCTGGCGACCAGTGACCGCCAGAAGGAAAGCCAGCCGGCGCCGTCTTCGGCGGTGGACAGCTCCACCCCAAGGATCTCCCTATGCCCGTCACCGTTGACCCCCACGGCGTGCAAGAGGGCGACGTTGACCACCCGGCCACCTTCTCTGACTTTGAGGAACATGGCGTCGGCCCACACGTAGGTATACGGGCCCCGGTCCAACGGTCGGTTTCGGAAGTCGTCGACCAGCTCGTCGAGGTCCTTGGCGATCTCTGACACCTGACTCTTGGACAGCGAGGCGATGCCCAGCGTTTCGACCAGACCTTCCACCCGCCTCGTGGAAACACCCCGCACGTAGGCCTCCGCCACGCAGGCCACAAACGCCCTCTCCGCTCGGGTGCGGGCGTCTGAGCTAAGAGCCAGTCGGGAAAATAGGTGCCCTCCCGCAGCTTGGGAATTCGCAGATCGATCGTGCCCACCCGGGTGTCCCAACGGCGGGTCCGATACCCGTTACGGCGGTTGACCCCATCCGGGCTCACTGTCCCATACGGCGCCCCACACGTCTCATCGGCATCCGCCGACATCAGCGTCTCCGCGAAGGACCGAACCATCTCCCGCAACAGATCCGGCTCCGCCTGTTCCAGCTGCTTGCGCAGCCACTCGTTCACGTCCATCCTGTCGTTGATCACCGCGTTACTCCTCACGGTCGCTTCCAAGGCTGTCGTGAGGCTGGCGCGGTGATCACCTATATGGAAGGACCCTCAGGTTCTCCCCCGTACACCACGTCCGTGGACGCATCTGCGATACGGTCCAGCCACCCGCCGATACCGCGCAAGCTTCGATAACACGCACGTAATTCCGGTTGGAAGCACTAAGGTGGGAATTGTCCACTTCCGGATACTGGGTGGATCCGTTGGAGTTTGAACAAATCGGCATACTCTCTCACAGGTGAGCGCTGATGTGCGGACCCGGGGCGAGTGGCCCGGCCTTATCACCTTCCGGCGCGGGTGGTCCGTGGCTCGGGCCCGTCCATGGAACGATCAGGCGATCGACTCGGCCTCCCTCCGGTTGGAGCGAGGAGGTGACCGTTTCCTGTTCGACTGTGCGGGCTGGTTGGCCGCGGCCGCCGTCACCGAGGTGCTCTCGCCTGCCTTGCCGGCAGGCCAGTCTCGCGTGTGGCACCGAGCTGGATTCGAGGAACATCTCGAGCTGGTCGTGTACGAGCGACCGTTGTCGAATGATCCCCCCGGTCCGCCCATCGTCCCCATCTCGCCGCTCAACCATCCCGACCTCCACTCCTTGACCCTCATCGACGACAAGGCTTTCCCGCCCCGCTGGAGGGTGGGTCATCTCGGATTGGCCGATGCGATGGCGGCCACTCCTACCTCGACGGTGCTCGTCGCCGGCGGGCCCACCGAGTCGACCGGCTTCGTGATCGTCGGGGAAATGGCCGGAGTTGCCTACCTTCAGCGGTTGTCGGTGGACCCCGCTCATGCCGGCCGCGGCATAGGTCGCTCGTTGCTGAGGGCAGGGGTGGCCTGGGCGCAGCGCCGCGGGGCGCGTACCATGCTCTTGAACACCCAGCCGGAAAATCACATCGCCGCCTCCCTGTACTTGAGCGAAGGCTTCCTCACCACGGGCCCTCGTCTCCAGGTGATGCGATGGACCGGCCGACCGAAGGAGAGTGAGCCGGCATGATCGGAGTCGTCACCGACTCGTCGAGCGACCTGCCGCCCGATCTCGCTACTTCCCGTAACATCGCGATCGTGCCGCTCACGGTGCGTTTCGGCGAGGAAGTCTTGACCGACCGAGTCGATCTCGACACAGCGGAGTTCTGGCGGAGGCTGTCCGTTGCCGACCATCTCCCCGAAACGGCCGCTCCCAGCCCCGGAGCGTTCATGGATGCCTTCAACTCCATGGATCAGGTGGACGGCATCGTCTGTCTGTGCATCTCCTCGCAGTTGAGCGGCACGTATCAGGCCGCGCTCCTCGCCGCCGAGCAAGTGCCGGTGCCGGCGAAGGTGATCGATTCGAGAGTCGTTTCGATGGCCCTCGGATTGGCGACGCTGGCCGCCGCCGACATCGCCGACGCCGGAGGGAGCCTCGACGAGGTGGCGGCCGCCGGACACGCTGCATCCCGCAAGGCCAACGTCTTCGCCGCCCTCGACACCCTGACCTATCTGGAGAGAGGCGGTCGAATCGGGCGCGTATCCGCCCTGCTGGGGGGCCTGCTCGACATCAAGCCGATCATCACCCTCAACGACGGAGTCGTTGCCGCCGGCGGGCGGGCAAGGACTCGCAACAAGGCGGTGGCGGCGGTAGCGTCCCACCTCGCCTCCAAGGACCTGGCCCGTCTGGCCTTGGTCCACAGTGGCGGTGTGGGGGTGGGTGATCTCGCCGCTTCCCTCATCACCCCCGCGGCCACAATCGTGGCCGAGTTGGGCCCGGTGGTCGGCACCCACACCGGTCCGGGTGTGATCGGGGCGGCTTACGTCGAGAATTGAGATGATGGGTGGGCGCGGACCGGAGAGGCCACTGCCTGGCCCTCGCTCGGGAGACGGCCCGGCCGTCTGATGCCACCACCCCTTCCCGACCGCTTCAAGCTCGAGGTTCGCCTGGGTCGCGCCGACGACCTCGAAGAATGGCTGGCCACCGACCGCTCCCTGGACCGCCCCGTGCTCATTCGGGTCCTCGGTCCCGAATCGACACCCGCTCGCCGGCGACAGTTCGTGGCGTCCGTGAGGCAGGCATCAGCCGTCAGTCACCCTCACCTGGCTTCCGTCTTCTTGGCCGAGGCCATTCCCGACGGCGCCTTCTCCGTCTCGGAATGGACGGGCGGCGCCACACTCGCCGCCCGTCTCACGGCCGGAGACACCATCGACCCCGACGAGTTCCTTCCCAACGCCGCCGGGCTCAGCGCCGCCCTGGCGGCACTCCACGACGAGGGCGTCGTCCATGGGGGCATCGACCCGGCCGCCATCACCTATACGGTCGCCCACCCGGCCAAGCTGGGAGGGTTCGGCCGGCGTTCCTCCAACGCAACAACGCGCGACGACGTCCGGGCGTTGAGCGAGACGCTCGAGCAAGCCTTGACGGGAGCACCTCCCGGCGGCCCGCCGCCGTCGGAGTCCATCGATGGCCTCAGCCCCACCGTCGACCGAGTACTGCGGGCAGGCCGGCGCGGCTCCATGGGCGCCCGCGCCCTGTCGCAGGCATTCTCCAGCGCTCCCACCCCTCGTCGTCCCCAACCCGAGTCGTCCCGTCCCTCACGCCGCCTGTTGCTCGTAGCCCTCGGGTTGTTGGCGGCGGCAGCCGCCCTGGTCGGAATAGGACGAGTGTTCACGCCCAGCGGAGCACCGATCTCCCCCCCGGCTGCCGACATCACTGTGACCACCACCACCGTCGCCGCCACCACCACCTCCACCACCACCGTCGCCGGACGGGGACCGGTCACTGTTTCCAACCCGGCCACGCTCGATCCCTTCGGCGGCGGGGGAGAGAACGACGAACTGCTCGGCGCGCTGGTCGACAACGACCCCACAACTGTCTGGCGTACGGAGCGATATCTCGATCCCCTCCCCCTCGTCAAGCCGGGCGTGGGAGTATCCATCGATGTGGTAGGTGTCCCCGGTTCCGTCGAGCTTCACGGGCTCACTCCCGGGACCAGCTTCGAGCTGCGCTGGGCGCCCGGGCCCGGCACCGACCCCGAAGATTACGCTCGCGTCGCCCGGGCCCTGTCTCACCCGGGCACGACCACGATCCAGCTCCCAGCGCGCTCCGGGGGGACGTGGCTCATCTGGTTCACCGACATCCCCTCCTCGGGGACGGACTACATGGCATCGCTCTCGATGGTTCGATTTTGGCCGTGACCGGGCCAAGTCGAGCAGTAGCCTCTCCGCCGTGATCGACGCAGACGACCGGGACCTACTCCGAAGGTTCGGCACTGGTGACCGCCAAGCGTTCGACGAATTGATGCGTCGCCATGAGGATCGAGTGTTCGCCATTTGTCTCCGCATCATGCGCCAGCGCGATGCGGCACTCGACGCCGCTCAGGACACTTTCCTCACGGTGTTCCGCAAGGCCGACCATTTTCGCGGTGAGTCGGCGTTCTCCACCTGGCTGTACCGCATCGCCGTCAACACTTGTTACGACCACCTCCGCAAAGCCAAGCGGAGACCCAGCGAGGCTCTACCTGAGGGCGACGACCCGCCCGATCGGTCGGCAGACGACGCACTGACATCGGTGGAACTACGCCCAGACCTGCTTCGTGCTCTCGCCGTCCTGGGCGAGGAGTTCCGCTCCACCATCGTCCTGGTGGATGTCGAAGGGCTGGCAGTCGCCGAGGCTGCCTCCATCCTGGAGGTGGCCGAGGGCACGGTGAAATCGCGTTTGCACCGCGGCCGCCGGCAACTGGCGCAGATTCTCGGGAACCCAATGGAGTGGGGATGACATCCAAGTGAGTGAACAGATGGGACACGAACACGATTTCGAACGGATCGCCGCCCTCGTGGAGGGTAGGCTCGAGGACCCGGCTCCGGCCGAGGCAGAGATCGCCGCTTGCTCCGAGTGCCGCGCCCACCGCGACCATCTCATCGTTCTGGCGGCGGTGGCAGCGCTCCCCTCCCCCGCCCTCGACGACTTGGAACGTCGCCGTTTGCGAGCCGGCGTCTGGGATCAGCTGACTCCGCCTGCCCGTGTCTCCTCCCCACGCCGGGGGGTCCCCTGGGCCTACCGAATCGCATCGGTGGCGGCGGCGGCGGTGCTCGTAGTCGGAGTCGGTGCAGTAATCAGTGACAGATCCGGCGACGACGCCCAGGTCCTGACCGTAGACAACCTCGAATCGGCCCGCTCTGGCGAAGCCTCCGACGCCACCGCCGACATGGCCGAGATGCAGGCCGCCGAGGAAGCACCCGAGATCATGTCCGACTCCCCCCCCGCGGACGAAGGGGCCGGCGTCGACGACCAACTCCGGGTCTCCAGTGCCGAGGAAGTCGAGGCGGCGGCCGACGTCTTCCGCCGGCGGGCCGAGGAGTTCGAGGGGTCCTATTTCTCGCTGGTGGCAGCCGACTGTGTGGCGGCCGACCGCCTGGCGGAGCAGCTACCGTTTCTCTCCGCCCCGGGCGAGGTAGCGGGCGAGGCGGTTGAGTTCGTAGCCTTGGGTGCCTCCGATCAGGTGGAGACGGTGGTCGTGTATCGCACTGACGACTGCACGGTGATCCATCGCGAGTAGAGAGCGGCAAGTGGGCCGCTAACCTCGATCGAATGGAGGACTTTCCCGCCAGATTGGCCGCTTTGCTCGAATCATCCGCAGCGAAGGTGAGGTCGCTGACAGTCGACCGCGTTACCAACGCCATCCGCGTCACCACGTTGGGGATCATTGCGGCCTCACTCGCCGCCATGGCGGGCGTCTTCTTGTTCTTGACAATTTTCGGGGCTCTCGAGATCCCCCTGGGTCGCGGAGGGGCGCTGGCGGTTTTGGGGGGACTATTTGTCGCGGGAGGAGCGTTGCTGTGGATGAAGCGAACGAAAGACGCGGCTCCGTGAAGCACGAAAGGATCATCATCATCGGCAGCGGTCCGGCTGGCCTGACGGCGGCCCTGTACGCCTCTCGCGCCGATCTCGAGCCCCTCATGTTCGAGGGTTTCTCAGCCGGAGGTCAGCTGATGATCACCACCGACGTCGAGAACTACCCTGGGTTCCCGGACGGGATCATGGGTCCCGAACTGATGGAACGGTTCCGTAAGCAAGCCGAACACTTCGGCACTCGCCTTATGACCGTGGATGTCGACCGGGTCGATCTGTCCAGTCGCCCGTTCGGAGTGTGGGTCGGAGCGGACGAGTATCGAGCCGACTCGCTCATCATCGCCACCGGCGCAACCGCTCTTTGGTTGGATGTTCCCGGCGAGCAGCGCCTCACCGGCCGAGGCGTGTCGGCTTGCGCCACCTGCGACGGCTTTTTCTTCCGCGACAAGGAACTCGTTGTGGTGGGTGGCGGTGACTCGGCCATGGAGGAGTCCCTCTTCCTCACCAAATTTGCGTCGAAAGTCACCATCGTCCATCGCCGTGACGAGTTCCGGGCTTCGAAGATCATGGCCACCCGCGCCCTCGAACATCCCAAGATCGATGTGATCTGGAACGCTCGAGTCACCGAGATCCACGGCGAAGACGGCGTTACCGGCGTGACACTGGAGGACACCGTCACCGGCGAGCAACGCCTCATGCCTATCGATGGCCTCTTCGTTGCGATCGGCCACACCCCCACGACCACTCTCTTCGCCGAGCAACTCGAGCTCAACGACAAGGGGTACATCGTCCTGGCGGACGGGGTGAGCACACGGACGTCGGTCGAGGGCGTGTTCGCTGCCGGCGACGTGGCCGATTCGGTCTACCGACAGGCCGTCACCGCCGCCGGGACTGGCTGCCGGGCGGCGATCGATGCCGAGCGGTGGCTCACCGACCACGAAAGTACCGAGTCAGCCACACGACTCGTGAGACAGGAGACGACAACATGAGCCAGATTCAGAAAGTCACTGACGGCACCATCGACGAGACCATCGGTAGCGGCCGGCCGGTGTTGGTCGATTTCTGGGCCGAGTGGTGCGGCCCGTGCAAGATGGTGGCACCGGTGCTCGAGGAAGTCGCCGCGGAGAACCCCGACTCCATCACCGTTGCCAAACTCAACATCGACGAGAACCCCCAGTCTGCGGGCCGCTTCGACGTTATGAGCATCCCCACGATGATCGTCTTCCAGGATGGAGTCGAGAAGAAGCGGATTGTCGGAGCCCGTCCTAAGGCGGCCATCCTCCAAGAACTCAGCGAGTACCTCACCTGAGAGGGGTTGCAACGGGGGGCAACCGGAGCCGACTCCCGAGGCGCTCCATGGCTTTGGGCGGCCATTACGCCCACCACCTCGCCCCCGCCACAGAAGGAACCGATTCCTCCGTCGCAAGATCATCTGCGAGCGTCGGAATCGGTGGTGGCCAAAGCGGACTCGTTGGCCGGACAAACGGCCCGGTCTGTGCGAGCATGGGGGGCACTCATGCGTCTCTACCGTCTCGGCGATACCGGCGAACCCGTCCGCGACATTCAAGAGCGGCTGGCGGGCCTCGATCTGGACCCCCATCCCGACCCCCGGGGTGAGTTCGGGGACTTCACGCAGCGGGCCGTCGCCGATTTTCAACGCAGCCGGGGGCTCGATGCCGATGGGATCGTAGGCCCCGACACCTGGCGTGCCTTGTACGAGGCCGGGTATCGTCTCGGTGACAGGCTTCTGCTCATGCGCCGTCCGATGCTGCGAGGCGAGGACGTTGCCGAACTGCAAAGTCGACTGAACGGACTTGGCTTCGACGCCGGAAAGGTCGACGCCATTTTCGGACCCGAAACACAAAAGGCCGTGCTCGATTTCCAACGAAACCGCCACCTGGCAGAAGATGGGAGAGCAGGTCCGGGAGTGGTGACCGAGCTCCGTCTGGTGACACGCCAGACCATCGGCGCAGGCCGCGAAACGGTTCGTGAGCGCGAGTGGCTGAGAGCGCTTCCGGACACCGTCGTGGGCTCTCGAGTGTACTTCGATGCCGCCTGCCGTTCAGAGCACGAAGCGGCGCTCAGCTGGGCTGCCGCCTCCGCTGCCGCCGTCGACCTCCAGGAACGGGGAGGTGTTCCTCTCCTCTCGCGCAGCAGCGACACCACATTGACCGAGCGGGTGCGTGTCTTACGCGCCAATCGGCTCGGTGCCGAGCTTGTGATCTCGTTCACAAAGTCGGACAACGGGGCCGCTCTCTATTACTTCGCCTCTTCCCTCAGTTCGAGCGAGGCGGGAAGGATGCTGGCTGGACACATCGGCGAGCAGCTCGGGTACAAGGTCGAAGGTCGGGCGACTCCCATCCTGAAGGAGACGCGCGCCCCAGCCGTGGTGGTATCGAGTCCCGATCTCACCGACAAGACCGGCATCGCCGTCGTGGAGGGTCTTGTCACATTCTTCCAGAACTCGTCGTTCTCGTGCGCTTCTGTCGACCGAGCGCCGGCTTGAGCCTCATGTGAAGAAGCGTCGGTAGATCTTCTCGAGGTCCTCGAGCGAGGCGAAGGAGATCTCCACCTTCCCGCGACGATTGCGGTAAGAAATGTTCACCTTGGTGTCGAGCTGATCACGTAATCGTTGCTCCAACTCCACGATCTCGACGGGTCGCACCTCTCGCACCGATGATCTCACGATCGATCGACTCTGGTCGCCGGAACGAGTGCGGACGGCCTCCTCCACCTGACGAACGCTCCAGCCTTCCGCCGCGGCCCGCCTGGCCACATGCTCAGCAAAGGCGTCGTCTTCGAGCCCGATGAGTGCCCTGGCATGGCCGGCCGCCAGCTCACCTCTCTCGAGCAAACCCTGCACCGCCGCGGGCAACTGGAGCAGGCGCAAGGTGTTGCTCACCGCCGGACGACTCTTTCCGACCGCCACGGCCACTTGTTCGTGGGTCATTCCATGATCTTCCAGGAGTTGGGTGAAGGCAGCGGCCTCTTCCAATGGCCCGAGGTCTTCGCGTTGAAGGTTCTCTATGAGAGCCTCGGTGAGTGTGGCTCGATCGTCGGACAGCCGCACCACGGCTGGGATCTCCGTGAGCCCGGCGCGTCGGGCCGCCCGCCACCGACGTTCGCCGGCGATCAGGGCGAATTCCTCTCCTTCCAGCGGCCTGACCAGGACGGGCTGGAGGACACCCACCTCGGCGATAGAAGCGGCGAGTTCATCAAGAGAGGCGTCGTCGAAAGCCGTCCGCGGCTGCTCGGGGTTGGCCACGATGTCGTCCAACCGAAGCTTACGGAACTCCTGGTCGGCGCCGGCGGGAATCAGAGCCTCCAAACCTCGCCCCAGGCCGCCACGTCGTGTCGCCATGCTCGCTCCTCGTGTCAGTCCATTCCGTGCCGGCGTCGAAACTCTCGGGCCAACTCCCGATAGGCAATGGCGCCCCGGCTCATACCGTCGAAGGCTTCAATCGGTTCACCGTAAGACGGCGCCTCGGACAGTCGCACCGAGCGGGGAATCACCGCTCGATAGGTATCAGCGCCGAAAAATTCGCGCACCTGCTCCGCTACCTCCTTGGCCAGCCGAGTGCGGGCGTCATACATGGTCAGGATGACACCACCTACCTTCAAGTCTGGGTTGAGGTTTCCCCGCACCAACTCGACATTGCGAATCAGTTGACTGAGGCCCTCCAAGGCGTAGTACTCACATTGGATGGGAATCATCACCTCGGTCGCCGCCGCCAAGGCGTTGACGGTCAAGAGACCCAGCGACGGCGGGCAGTCCACCAGCACCACGTCGTGATCACCGTCGATGCCGGCCAGGGCCGTACGCAGACGCTGCTCCCGACTGAACACCGAGACGAGCTCGATCTCGGCGCCGGCCAGGTCGATGGTGGCGGGGACGACGAACAGGTCCTTCACGCTGGTCGGCTCGATGGCATCTTCGATGGGGAAGTCCTTGAGCAACACGTCGTAGATGGAATGTGAGATAGAGCCGCGGTCAATGCCCAGGCCGGAGGTGGCGTTGCCTTGGGGATCCAAATCGATCAACAACACCCGCAGACCCTGGAAGGCCAACCCGGCGGCGAGGTTGATGGCGGTGGTCGATTTGCCCACGCCGCCCTTCTGATTGGCGAGCGCAACGATGAGAGTGGAAGGAGTCGTCACGTCGCCGCCATCATACGAAGCCAGACCGGCCGGTCAAGGACCTTCGCCGGCACCGCGACGATTGTCTCACCGGCCACCGGCTGGGGTGGCCGAGTATGCGAACCGCCTATCACCACCACACCGCCCGGCAGCAAGAGCCGACGCGCCCATTGCAGCACTCGTTCGGGGGGGGCGGTCGCCCGGGCCACCACCATGTCGGCGCCGGGACCGGGGAAGGTGGAAGCCTCAGCTTCGACTACTTCTATGCTCAAACCGAGCGTCCTCACCGCCCGGCGGGCCAGGTCACAACGGCGCCCAGAGCGGTCGAGGAGTCGGACCCGAGTATATGGCCACAGGATGGCGAGGGGTATTCCGGGCAGCCCCACACCGGATCCCAGGTCGAGAAGCGTGAGCGGCGGCCCCTCCGACGTCCACAGAGCCGCAAAAAGGAGCGAGTCGGCTATGTGGCGGGAGCGAATCCGGCCGATCTCGTTGGGTCCGATACCTCCCGCCGCCGTCGCCTCCCTTTCCAACCAGAGGGCGTAGCCCTCCCACAACCCGAGTTGATCTTCGTCTATCGACGCCCCCGCCCATTGGGCGGCCTGTGCAATCGGATCCACGGCCACAGGATAGCCGCGGCGCCGGTGGGCCAGCACCCCGCCGTTCGCCGTGAAACCCATAGGTTCAACTTGAAGGTTTCACGTGGAACGGCCCCTCGGGGCGGGCCACGCGCCTTTCCACCGGAGAGGAGGCGGCTACTCCTCTTCGCCTACGTCGGCGGCGTCTTCCTCGAAGCCATCATCGGACTGCTGGGCGTCCTGCTCTGCCTCCCGGGCGATAACGACGTATCGCTTGGGAGACTCTCCTTCCGAGTAGGAACGCACGCCCTCGCGCTCGGCCACGGCGTCGTGGATCACCTTGCGGTCGGAAGCAGACATCGGTTCGAGCATGATCTCGCCACCATCCGTCATCACCTGCTCAATCAACCCCTGAGCGTAGATGGAAAGGGCTTGACGGCGCCGTTCGGCATAACCGGCGATATCGATACGCACCCGGGCCGAATCCCGCACCGTGCGCTGGAGGACGGTCTTGGTGAGCTCGTGCACTGCCTCCATGACCGACCCCCGTGGTCCCACCAACGCCTCGGTCTGGTCGCCCCGCACTTCCGCCACGATGACATCCTCTTGAATACGGGTCTCCACCTGCCCCTCGAGACCGAACGCATCTACCAGTCCTGAAAGGAAGTCGCGGACGAGCGGTTCTTGGGTATTCACATCGATCTCCTCGCGATCTTCGTTCTTGCTGGGTGGGGCGGGCCGCTCCCGTGAACCACCACTCCGAGAGCGGTCCCCACCTCCGGAACCGGACTTGCCCTCTCGGCGAGAGCCCCCGGACTGCGATCTCGCTCCGGTCGAGCGCTGACCGCCGCCACCTTGCCCCGATTGGTCCTTGTCGCCCCTGGACGACTGGCCCTGGCCACCTGGTGCCTGTTCCCCTTGTGCCTTCTTTCCCGACTTTGCGCGACGATTGCGCGACCGCTTCGACCGAACGGGCGCTTCCTCCACCTTGACGATGGCATCGCGCCCCCCCATTCCCAAGAAACCACGCTCTGGTTCTTGGAGAACCTTCACTTCAAGACGATCGCGTTCGGAGACTCCCAATTCGCGCATGGCCGCCTCGATCGCCAGCTCTACGGTCTTTGCCTTGACTTCCACGTAGGCCACATCAACTCCTTCTACGCCGGCGCTGCTGCTTCTTGGCAGAACCGGGCTGGGGCTTCTTGGTGGGGGTTTCTTCCGATGGGGCCTTGCTCGGGCCCTCCTCGGCGACGGCGGCTGCGACCGGCGTGGGACGGCCGTCGATCTTGAAGATGACGACCTGCTGGCCGAGCCGGAAAAGGTTGGCGGTGGCCCAGTACAGGACCAGGCCGGCGGGGAAGTTCCAAGAGATGATGCCGATGAAGAGGGGCATGATCTTGGTGACGGCTTGCTGGGCTCCGGCCTGGGGACCCTCGGGTTTGGCTTGACCGTAGGTGGCGTGCAACGTCTGCACGTACTGAGTCGCCACCATGATGATCATCATCACCAGATAGGGGAGGGCGGTGAGGATTCCTTCGCCGAACGCCATCCCGGGAGTGATGTCCATCTGCATGCCCAAGAAGCCTGTTTCGTGGGCGGCGATAGCGCGCCCCAAGGCCGAGCCTTCTGGAAGAAACTGGAGGGGATTGCTGAGTACTCGGAAGAGGGCAAACCAGATGGGCATCTGGACGATCAGAGGAAGGAGACAACCCCCGGGCGAGGCCCCTGCTTCCTTCTGGGCGCGCATCAGTTCCTTTTGGAGTTCCTCGGGTTGATCCTTGAACTCCTTTTGGATTCGCTTGATCTCAGGTTGGATGGCCTGGAAGGCTCGGGTGGCCCGCGTCTGTTTGAGGGTGAGGGGGAAAACCACCAGATTGATGGCGATCGTCAGAAAGATGATGCCCAAACCAAACGAGGGGACCAGGTCGTAGAAGAAGCTGAGGGAAGAGGCCAACAGCTCCTGGAGGCCTTGCCACAGCTGACCCATCAGTCACCACCCCCGCTGGGCACCGGGTCGTATCCACCGGCACGGAAGGGATGACAACGTCCAATTCGCCGCACGGCCAGCACGCCGCCTCGCAACGTCCCAAACCGCTCTACTGCCTC
Organism: Acidimicrobiia bacterium; assembly: GCA_041744375.1. Taxonomy (GTDB): domain Bacteria; phylum Actinomycetota; class Acidimicrobiia; order Spongiisociales; family ZC4RG35; genus JBGTLA01. Next base: position 14,360 of record JBGTLA010000032.1, read on the forward strand.
GACGGCGTAACCGGAACAGGTCGGCCGGTAACGGCAGTGGGCACCCAGCGACGGACTTACCAGATTTTGGTAAGTCGTGATGCTCCAGACCATCAGCGAAGAAACCACCGACATCAGCGACCGGCTCGCGTCGCGGCCGACAGCCACCGACACACGTCGGTGTATGGGGCATCCACCACCTCGCTGTCGGCGATGATCACATAATCCATTCCTTGCTCCAATGGAGTCGATGTCAATGCTTGACGGAGCCGTCGTTTGGCGCGATTGCGCCGAACGGCGTTCCCAACTCTGCGACCCACCACCAATCCCACCCGAGGGAATGGTGCCGTTCCGGGTGCGCTGACCACGGTCAACCCACCCCGAGCGATGCGACGACCTGATCCTAGGACGCGCCTGTAGTCGGCCGAACGCGACAGCGTGTGCTCACGCCGCCAGCCTCTTACGCCCTTTGCGGCGTCGAGAGCTGACGATGACACGACCGGGTCGGGTCCGCATGCGGTGTCTGAATCCATGCTTCCGCTTCCGCTTGCGCACCTTGGGTTGATACGTTCGCTTCATGATGATTACGTCGCTTCGATAGGTGGACGAAGATAACAAGGGGGCGACCGGCGAAGGTTACGGAGACCGAGCCACCCATGTCAAAGGAGGACCGGTGGTAGGAGGGTCTCTCGACCCCCCAATTCGGCGGTTCGGCTTCATCGGTGGGACCGGCGGCGAAGTTGGGTCGCGAAGAAAAATGGGGACTCGCGAAAACCCACTGGAAGCCCCAGCGGCGGAACTGGTGCGGAAACCTGTCAGGAAGGGACTGGCAAACGGCCGGTTGACCAGGCTGTTAGCCCTCTGGTCATCCAGTGGTCACCTTCCGACAAGGGCGATTTGCGCGCTCTTGACGGGCGCCCGCCGAAACTCGCATACTCGCATCTCAGTTGAGCACCTCCAGGCAGCTCACTTCCCCACCCAGCCTGTGTTGGTTGTGCGCGCCTGACAAATGAAAGTCGCTGACCGGAGCCGGTTACCCACAGGTGTGGATGCACTTGTGGATAAGGCGGTAATCCGCACGCCTGACCCTCTGGAAAGGAGGCTCATTGGTTCAGATACGCCAATCCACCGACCGCTGGGGTCTCTTCACCGATGCACTGCGCGGGGCGGTCTCGCCGGCGAACTGGCGCACCTGGCTGAGCCGGCTGGGTCATGATGACAGTGACGGCGAACTCGTTCTCGTGGCCCCGAGCGACTTCCACCTGCAATGGATACGCGACAAGCACGGCGATGCCATCGTGGCGGCAGCGCTCTCGGTGTACGGCCCTCACACCTCCGTCCGCTACCGGGTAGAGGAGTTTGACTTCGAGATGCCCCCGCTGGAGCCGACGGCACCCCCACAGCCATCGGCCGCCGTGGTGGATGGTGTCCCGACCTCGGCGCCGAGCCTCGTGGGAAGATACCGGTTCGACTCTTTCGTGGTTGGTCCATCCAACCGATTCGCCTACGCCGCCGCCATGGCCGTGGCCGAACAGCCTGGCACCAACTACAACCCGCACTTCATCTACGGCGCGGCCGGCCTGGGGAAGACTCATCTCCTCAATGCCATCGGATACCATGCCTTGGAGCTCTATCCGGATCTCTCGGTACGGTATGTCACGTCGGAGAATTTCCTCAATGAGTTCATCGACTGCATCCGGCGCCGGCGCGTCGACGACTTCAAGCACCGATTCCGCACCGTGGACGTACTCTTGTTGGACGACGTCCAATTCTTCGAAGGCAAGGAGCAGATTCTCGAAGAGTTCTTCCACACGTTCAACAATCTCTACGAGGCCGGCAAGCAGATGGTGATCAGCTCCGACCGTCACCCCCGCAACCTCGACACGCTCGAGGATCGTCTGCGCAGCCGCTTCGAGTGGGGGCTCCTGACAGACATCCAACCCCCGGACGTGGAGACCCGACTCGCCATCCTGCGTCGCAACGCAGAGTTGGCTCCCAGGCCGGTCCCGATCGACGTGCTCGAGTTCATCGCCACTTTGGTGTCGGACAACATCCGGGAGTTGGAAGGAGCCCTGACGCGGGTGACGGCTTTTGCCGCACTCACCCAAGGCCAAATCGACCTCGCCCTGGCAGAGTCGGTCCTCCAGGACCTACTACCCGGCCACGAGGCGAAGTCACTGACAGCCAACGACATCATTCTGGCGACCGCAGGGTCCTACGGCTTCTCCGTGGAAGAAGTCACCGGCAAGAGTCGCCGCCAGCCGCTCGTCCTCTGCCGACAGGTGGCCATGTATCTCTGTCGGGATCTCACCGACCTCTCCTTGCCGAAGATCGGCAACGCCTTCGGCGGCAGAGACCACACGACGGTCATGCACTCAGTCGACAAGGTCAGGCGCCTCCTCCAGTCCGACCGAGAGGTGTTCGATTGTGTGAACAGACTCTCTCGAGACTTGAGGAAAACGTCGGTATGACGCTGTCCACAACTCGGTCGTTGTTCACACCTGGGTCGAATCGCACCCGCTTCCTGTGTAGAACGGCACCCCGTCATCCACACCCCAAGTCACCCGATGAGCCTTGCAGCGCACGGATCTTCTACGATCTTCCACAATCCACAGCCCCTACTACGACTACGAACTCTTGAATCTCATCCAATAGGAAGAGAAGAAGGGAACAATCTTCCTGTGCGAATCCGAGCCGAGCGAGACGACCTCGCAGACATATTCAGTCGGGCCAATAGAGCCATCGGTGCGAGGTCGGCCGTTCCTGTGCTCCAGGGTCTGCTGTGTGAGGCGACCGGATCCAATCTCTGGGTCACGGGTACCGATCACGAGATGACCGTCAAGGCGGCCACCGAGGTCGAGGTGCTGGAAGAAGGCCGAGTCGTCATCCCGGGGAAGCTGCTGGCTGACGCGGTACGGCGCATGCCGGCCGGAGCCGTCACCATCGGGAGCGAAGACGGAGAGGTGGAGATACTCGGTCGTGGTCCCCGCTTCTCGGTGCGGCCGCTCAACGTGGAGGACTTCCCTGACATCGCTGAGTCACCCGGTGAGGGCGTGGAAGTCGACGGAGAGGCACTAGCCGATGCCATCAACCAGGTGGTGGTGGCAGCATCGGGTGATTCAGCTCGCCCGATCCTCACCGGGGTTCTCTTCGAGTCTTCTCCCGAAGGGCTCCGCATGGTGGCCACCGACTCCTATCGGCTTGCCGTACGCGATCTCCCCGGGGTGGGCCTGGAAGGGACCGGACTGGTCCCCGCCCGGGGGCTACGTGAGCTCCCACGGACGATCGGTGCTTCCAAGGTGACGGCCCGACTGGGGGAGCGAGAGGCCGTCTTTTCATCCGAACGGGGCGTCCTGCGTTTACGTCTCATCGAGGGAGTCTTTCCCAAGTATCGCTCCCTGCTGCCGGATAGTTACCCCAACCAGGTGGTGGTTATGAAAGAGGACATCCTCGATGCGCTTGGCCGGGTGTCGTTGGTGGCGGAGGACCACATACCGGTTCGTCTCAGGTTGACCGATGGGGGGGTGGAGGTGACGGTCACGCGCCAGGATGTCGGGGGCGAATCCGAGCATCTGGCCGGTACCTACACGGGAAGTGATGAAGAGGTGTCTGTGGCGTTCAACCCCCGCTATCTGGCCGACGGTGTCGGTGCCATCGCCGGAGAATCGGTCCGGATCCAGGTCATCGACGGAGTCAGGCCGAGTGTGGTCGACGGGGGAGCGGACGAGGACTTCCTCTACTTGCTCATGCCAGTGCGCGTTTGAGCGCAGCGCAGGCTCGACCCAACCGTGCACGTCGTCTGGATCGAGTTCACCGACTACCGATCGTACCGACGACTGCAATGGCACCCTGACCCGGGCGTCAATCTGCTGACAGGACCCAACGGGGCCGGAAAAACGAATGTTCTCGAAGGTATCGCCTACATGGCGTCGCTCCGGTCCTTCCGGGGTGTCAACGACGAAGGACTGGTTGCCGATGACGCCGACCAGGGCTACATCCGGGGTGGAGTCGCGCGTGAGGCCACGGGGGAGACCCTCATAGAGATCGAGTTGGCACGTAAGGGGGGGAGGCGTGTCCAGGTGGACCGCCACAGGCTCCGGCGCACGTCCGACCTGATCGAAGCCCTCCGGGTGGTCACCTTCCGGCCCGAGGATCTCGATGTCGTCAAGCGAGGCCCGGGGTATCGGCGGGATGTGATCGACGAGGCGGCCGCGCAGGTGAGGCCGACCGCCTCCGCCGATTTCGCCGAATACGACAGAGCGCTCCGCCAGCGGAACGCCTTCCTGCGTCAGGGTCACAGCGATCCGGTCACCCTCGGTGTGTGGGAGGAGAGATTGTCACAGGCAGGTGGCAAGGTCATGGCCAGGAGGGCATGGATCATGTCTTGTCTCGCTCGCCACGTCACGAACGCCTACCACCGGATCAGCGGCTCGCAGGTCGACCTCACCATCGACTATCGCTCCGACTGGGGCGGACTCGCCGATCCGGCGTTGCTGGCGGCGGAGCACGCCTCGGCCCTGGCCCTGGCACTCGAACGAAGCCGCCGGCACGATCTCGATCGCCGGGTGACCACCGTTGGCCCCCATCGCGACGAGCCCCGTCTCCTGTTGGACGGCCACGACACTCGGATACACGGCTCCCAGGGCGAGCAACGAACAACGGCCTTGGCAATCCGGCTGGCCGTTCACACGGCCGTCACCGAACTGAGCGGTGTTTCGCCCGTCCTGTTGTTGGACGACGTGTTCAGCGAACTCGACGTGACTCGGGCTCAAGCTCTGGCCGCCTCCCTCCCCTCCACCCAAACGTTCATCACCACCGCCCGCCCCGAGGATGTGCCGGTGACGGGACGCCGCTGGCAGGTCGGAGACGGTTCCGTCGTCGAGGCCACGGAATGATTCCCTTGGATGCTGCGCTCGGCGATGCCCTACGCAAGCTGGGGTTGGCCGAGCCGGCGGTCATGCTCGAGTTGAATCGCGACTGGGATGCTCTGGCGGGCGAGCCGTGGGCTTCGCAGGCTCGGCCGCTCTATGTGAAATCGGGTGTCCTGGTCGTCGAAGCGGCCGTTGCGAGCGGAGTGGCTTTCCTGCGTTACGGGGTCGGCGAGCTGGAAAGAAGACTGGCCGAGAGGTTCGGCCGCGAGACGATCTCATCGATCGAAATCAGGCCTCGGTCGCGTCGTCCTGGAGCTCCGCGTTGACCGGCTCCGGCACCGCCCGCGGGCCGCTGATGGGCTTGGGATGAGGGGGACATCCTCGTATACTTACACGAGTGTAAATCTTCTCTTCGCGAGTCGTTCGACTCGTGGTCACGCTTGTTCCTAGGAGGGTTGTGACGGCCATACGCGACTCGTACGCAGCGAAAGACATCACCGTTCTCGAGGGCCTCGAAGCGGTGCGGCTCCGTCCGGGCATGTACATCGGCTCGACGGGTCCACGCGGCCTCCACCACCTCGTGTGGGAGGTGGTGGACAACTCCGTGGATGAGGCAATGGCCGGCCACGCCAGCCGTATCGAGGTGACGATGGGCGCCGACGGAGGAGTGAAGGTCGTCGACAACGGGCGCGGCATACCAATCGGCAAGATGGAAAAGACCGGTCTGTCGGCCCTCACCACCGTACTCACAACCTTGCATTCCGGAGGCAAGTTCGAGCAGGGCGCCTACCAGGTGTCCGGTGGGCTGCATGGTGTCGGTGTATCGGTGGTGAACGCGCTGGCGGTGAGGCTGGAGGCGGAGGTGCGCACCTCTGGTCATGTCTGGACGCAGACCTTCCGTCGGGGGGTGCCCGACACCAAGGAACCCCGCAAGGGTGTCGCGGCGAAGCGGACAGGCACCGCCATTACCTTTTGGCCGGACCCAGACATCTTCGTCGAAGGGACCGAGTTCGACTACGACACGATCGCCGGTCGGCTGCGCGAGATGGCGTTTCTCAATCGCGGGTTGGAGATTTTCCTCACGGACGAACGGGGACCGGAGCCGGTGTCGGAGAGCTTCCAGTACAAAGGAGGGCTCATCGACTTCGTGAAACACCTCAACAGCAAGCGCGAACCTCTCCATGCCCACGTCATCGACCTTCTCGACTCGGGAACCGAAGCGGAGCTCGAGTTGGCGATGCAGTGGACCACGTCGTACAACGAGTCTGTCTTGTCGTTCGCCAACACCATCAACACCCATGAGGGTGGTACCCACGAGGAGGGGTTTCGCAAGGCGTTGACGAAGGCGATCAATGAGTTCGCCCGCTCCAAGAACCTGTTGAAGGAAAAGGACCCCAACCTCACCGGCGAGGACGTGCGCGAAGGTCTCACGGCAGTCATATCGGTACGCGTCAGGAGTCCGCAGTTCGAGGGCCAGACCAAGACGAAACTAGGTAATACCGAAATACGCTCGTACGTCGAAAAGGCGCTCAACCGAAGGCTTCCGGAGTGGCTTGAGCGGTACGCGCCCGAAGCACGCAGGATCGTCGAGAAGTCGATCAACGCCGCTCGAGCGCGCGAGGCTGCTCGCAAGGCCCGCGATCTCACTCGTCGCAAGTCCGGTCTCGAATCGGGTGGTTTGCCGGACAAGCTGGCCGATTGCTCCTCGCGTGACCCGGGCGAGTCGGAACTGTTCATCGTTGAGGGGAACTCGGCCGCGGGCCCGGCCAAGCAAGCGCGCGATTCGAACATCCAGGCCATCCTCCCCATTCGCGGCAAGATCCTCAACGTGGAGAAGGCGCGCTTGGCCAAGGCACTCCAGAACGCCGAGGTCCAGGACATCATCACGGCCCTCGGGACCGGTATCGGCGACGAGTTCGAGATCGAGAAGGCCCGTTACCACAAGGTGGTCCTGTTGGCCGACGCCGACGTCGACGGGGCCCACATTCGTACACTGCTGCTCACGCTCTTCTTCCGACACATGCGCGGCCTGATCGAAGCCGGTTTCATGTACGTTGCCCAACCTCCCCTCTACCGGGTGAAAGTGGGTTCCAAGGTCCATTACCTGGCGACCGAGGCCGCTCTCCACGAGTTCCAAAAGGACCACCCCAAGGTCAAACCGACCCGGTTCAAGGGTTTGGGCGAGATGAACGCCCGCGAACTGTGGGACACGACCATGAACCCCGCCACCCGTCGGCTGATGCGTGTCGAAATGGACGACGCCGCCCGGGCCGAGGAGACTTTCATCACTCTCATGGGCGACGATGTCGCCGACCGCAAGGCCTTCATCCAACAGAACGCCTCCGACGTCAGGTTCCTCGATATATGAACGGCAAACCTTCGCCGTGCGCCGTCCGCCGTGCGCCGTTCGCCGGCGTCAGACCGCCAGCGGCTAACCGCAGACGGAGAACGGACAACGGATCGTGACCATCGAGAACAGCGAGCTGTTCGGCGACCTCGAAATCGTCGACGAGATGGAGCAGAGCTTCATCGACTACGCCATGTCCGTCATCGTGTCCCGGGCGCTTCCTGATGTACGCGACGGCCTGAAGCCGGTACAGAGGCGAATCATCTACTCGATGTTCGAGAACAACATCGGGCCGGCCTCGGCACACCGCAAGTGCTCGAAGGTGGTTGGCGACGTGATGGGTAACTACCACCCCCACGGTGATCAGGCCATTTACGACGCCCTCGTCCGCATGGGCCAGGACTTCTCGATGCGCCATCTCCTCATCGACCCTCAGGGGAACTTCGGGACCCCGGACGACCCTCCCGGCGCCCCTCGATACACCGAGTGCCGTCTCACCAAGTTGTCCACTCAATTGCTGGAAGGCATCAAAGAAGACACCGTCGACTTCGAGGACAACTACTCGGGTGAGATGCAACAGCCCACGGTGTTGCCGGCCAGGTACCCGAACCTCTTGGTGAACGGGAGCCAGGGCATCGCCGTGGGTATGGCCACCAACATCCCTCCTCACAATCTCGCCGAGGTGATAGATGCCTGCCTTCACCTCCTCGCTCATCCCGACGCCACGGCCGAAGATCTGATGAGGTTCATCCAGGGCCCCGATTTTCCCACCGGGGGGTTCTTGGTGGGACGGACGGGTATCCAAGACGCCCTCACCACAGGACGCGGCTCGGTCAAGATGCGGGCGGTGTGTGACGTCGAGGAGATTCGTAAGGGTCGCACGGGCATCGTCGTCACCGAGCTGCCCTACCAGGTGTCCATCGAGCGGGTTGTGGCGAAGATCAAGCTGCTGGTGGATACGAAGCGATTGGGGGGTATCGCCGAGATTCGCAACGAGTCGTCAGACCGCGTCGGCACGCGTCTAGTGATCGAGTTGAAGCAGAACGCCGTGCCCCAGGTCGTTCTCAATCAGCTCTTCAAGATGACTCCGCTCCAGGAGAGCTTCGGTTACAACATGGTGTCCTTGGTCGACGGGGTACCGCGCACCCTCAACATCGCCGAGATGCTCGGCCACTACCTCGATCATCAGATGGAGGTCATCGAACGCCGGACACGGTTCCGTCTCGACGAGGCGCAGGCGCGAGCCCACATCCTCGAAGGCCTCATCGTCGCCGTCGACAACATCGACGAGGTCATTCGCATCATTCGCGGTTCGGCCGACACCTCCGAAGCGCGCTTGTCGCTGATCGAGCGGTTTGAGCTGTCAGAGATCCAGGCCAACGCCATCTTGGACATGCCGCTGCGGCGGCTCACCGCCCTCGAGGTCGACAAGCTGCGCACCGAGTTGGGCGAGCTCCAGACCCTCATCGCCGAGTTGGAGGCCATTCTGGCCGATCCCAACCGCCGGCGTGAGATTATCCGCGAGGAACTAACTGGCATCGGCGACCAATTCAGGGAACCGCGCCGATCCGTGCTCATTCCCGACGAAGGCGACATGTCTCTCGAAGACCTCGTGGCCGACGACGAGCTGATCATCACGGTGTCACAAACCGGTTACGTCAAGTCGGTCCCGGCCAGCACGTACCGCACCCAGGGCCGCGGGGGGAGGGGTATTCGGGCCGCCGACCTGGCGGAGGATGACGCCATTGCCCACCTCGTCTACACGACTGCTCACGCCTACCTGCTCTTCTTCACCAACAAGGGCATCGTGCATCGGGTGCGCGCTCACGAGATCCCGCGTCAAACTCGCACCTCCAAGGGGGTCCTCGCCCAGTCTGTGCTCCCCCTCGATCCCGAGGAGCGGATCCAGTCCATCATCGACACCCGCGACTACGAGACCGCTCGCTACCTGGTGATGGTCACCAAACACGGCCAGACCAAGAAGACGGAGTTCAAGGAGTACGACTCCAAGTACCAGAGCCTCATCGCCGTCAAGCTCATCGGCGACGACGAGTTGGTGTCCGTCAAGACCTCCAACGGCGAGAATGACATCCTCATATTCACGAGTGCCGGGATGGGGATTCGCTTCAGAGAATCGGACCTGCGCCCCATGGGCCGCGGAACTCAGGGCGTCAGAGGCATCAAGCTGCGCCAGGGAGATATGGTGGTCGGGGCGTGCTCGTCGTCGGAAGGTGAAGACATTCTCCTTCTAACGAGCGGCGGCTACGGAAAACGAACCAAGCTCTCGGAGTTCAGGAGTCAGGCGCGTGGCGGTATCGGTGTGAAGGCCTTCAAGCTCACACGAGTGCGCGGCACGCTGATTGGGGCGTGGGCGGTTTCTCCCGGCGACCAGGCCTTTCTGATCTCTTCGACGGGGACGGCCATGCGTACCACCGTCGATTCGGTCAGCCGACAGAAGCGAGACTCGACCGGGGTGAAGGCGATCAATGTGGCCGACGGCTCCCTCACTGCCTTCACCGTCATCTCGGGGGTTGAAGAAAACGGCGACTGAGGGCTCTGGGGAACTCTCCAGAACCCGCGGTCGTTGGTGAAGCAGGGATACCCCCGTACACTTCAGGGTAAGGAGTTCCCTAATGGCAACCGTCAGGCGCGTGCGCCGTATCATCCGAAAGATCGACCCGTGGACCGTCCTCAAGGTCTCGGCGATCCTGTATGCCGTGGCGGCGGTGGCGATCGTGTTGGGCGTGGTCATCTTCTGGTCGGTCCTCGACAACGCCGGGATACCGGGTGCCCTCACCGATTTCTTGGTCACCATCACCCTCATCGAACAGGGATCCGATCCCTTCGGCAACAGCGAGCAGTTCTTCCGGTTCGTGGTCTTCGGGTCGATCGTGGGGTGGGTCCTGTCCACGGGCTTCACGACCCTCATGGCCGTGATGTACAACCTCGTCACCGACGTGGTGGGAGGACTCGAGGTCGTCGTCCTCGAAGAGCACCTCGGGAACGGAGGCAACGGACCCGTCCTCCACCCTCCTTCGGGGTACACCCACACCAACGGCGGCAGGATCACACCACCGCCTGAGCACGCCGACATCCCCACCGAAGAAGCGCCCATCGTTCGTTGATGGCGGGACTACGGCCCAACGGGTTCCGACCTTTTCAGCGGGCGGGAGTCCGTTCGCCGATCACCAAACCCATGTCGACCGCGGTCTGCAGATAAGAAGCGGCCAAGGTCCAGGCCGGAGTGGGAGCGTTCGGAATTCCGTCCAAGAGAAGGGCGGCGGCGGCGGCGAGGGCGATGCCTTCCATGAAAGTGTGGTCGTCGACGATCACTCTGTGCAGGGATGGGCTCGTCACCATGGCAGCAGCCAGGGCCCCCTCGCCGCGCCCCACCTGGATCGGATGGCCCCCGAGCCTCTCGGTGCGGGAGGGGCGACCGTCGATAGGAGAGGGGAAGACGACCGTGACGTCGCCTGCGGGATCGCCGGGGAGGGCTGCAGCCATGCTGTCGACCTCGTCGACACCGACCGCCAGGGCGAGAACGAGGCCCAAAACCGAGCCACCGAAGATGCCGGGGGACCTGAGGTCCTCATCGGCGATCACGGTCGGTAAATCATGACGCACCGGCGATCGCCCCACCACGATGTCGTGCCCATCAACACTCTCGACGACAGGAAAGTGCTTGGAGGTGGCGGGTGCCAGTACCGAGACGTGGGAGATCCCGGGATGGGCGGTCAGACTGAATGCGGCGCGCTTGGAAGCCTCTCCATCGACAACGACGACGATCCGGCTCACGCCGGGTCGACCGGCTTCCAGCCGCCGGTGTCGACCGGCTGATCAGAAGTCAGACGTTGGCGTGCCAGTGCCACTACGGCAGCGACTACAGCGCCGGCCATCACGAGAGTCTTGAGACGCCTCATGGACACCATTGTAGGGAGGGTGCCGCACGTCATCGTCGCGGCGCCCTGTGCCAGACTCACTGCGGTGAGGTTCGTAGCTCTGTTGCGTGGTGTGAATGTCGGCCGCCACAAGAGGATGCGCATGGCCGAGCTCAGGGACGCCCTCGTCGCGGCCGGGCTGGACGAGGTCTCCACCTACCTCCAGAGCGGCAACGTCCTGTTCAGCGCCGAAACCGACGACCGTTCCACCCTCGAATCGAGCATCGAGGCGGCCGTTGGGGAGCGCTTCGGTTTCGACGTTGCGGTGTTGGTACGGAGCGCCGAGCAAATGCAGGAGGTCGTCGTCTCCAACCCATACGCTCCCCAGGCCGCGTCCGACCCGACGCGCGTACACGCCATGTTTCTGGCTGCTTCTCCGTCGGCTGAAGCATGGTCGAGAGTCGACCCGGCTTCCGTCGCCCCCGACGAGTTCAGCGTGAACGACGACGTCGTGTACATGCATCTTCCCAACGGCATGGGAGGCGCCCAGCTGCCGGACGCAATCGTGCAGGCAGAGCTCGGGGTCGCCGCCACCACCCGCAACTGGCGAACGGTCACCAGGTTGCTCGAGATGTTGACCGTTCTCGCCTCCCAACATTGAGCCCCGCGCTCTTGTGGGCCCTTCGTGCACTCGAGTGGACTCCGAGGTGATGGAACACCCCAACCAATCAAGAAAACCCCAAACACGTTGGGGTTCACTGGTGGGCCCACGTGGACTTGAACCACGGACCTCATCCTTATCAGGGATGCGCTCTAACCGGGCTGAGCTATGGGCCCTCATCATCCACCTGGTCACGTTCACACGTCTCGGTCACCTTGCGTACTGCGCGACGAGGCGAACTACAGCGTAATGCGTGCCCGGGAACCGCTGAAACCTTCCACCGCTGCCGCTAACGGTCGTGAACTCGGGTATCGGTGGTAGGACACGGTACAAGCTCTACGTGGCGGCGGGGTGGTGTCGCCCCAAGCTGGCAATTCCGTGTGACTCATCAGCGGCGGTTCGCTTGGGAGATGGGAGATCCGCCGCCGATGCTGGCTCCTGATCGGGACGCGCTACGGGAACGGTGAGAATGAACTCCGTGAAGTCGCCGCAGCGTTGATAGTCGAGACTCCCCTCCATGGCCTGTGCCAGCTGCCGACAGATCCATAAGCCCAAACCGATCGACGAGGAATCTCGTCGGCCCTGAGTGGAGCGTCGATACGGCAAGAAGATGGTGTACTCGTCCTCTTGGGGCACTCCGTCACCGTTGTCGCGCACGGTGATCTCGATGGCTGCGCCGGCACGGCGGGTGGCGATTGTGATATCGGGGCCGCCATAACGGATGGCGTTGGACAGGAGGTTGCGGAGCGCCTGACGGACGCGCAAGGGATCAGCCCACGCAGGGGGCAGGTCATCGGCGAGCATCAAATCGATGTCGGTTCCTGCCCCCTGGAATCGGCGCGCAGTCGTGACGACCTCGGCGTTGACGTCGACGAGACCCGTAACCAGGGTGAGTGTTGCCCGCTCCATTCTCGAGGCCGTCATGAGGTCCTCCACGATCTCGGTGGCGTCCAAGGCCTGCTGATGGGCAATGGCGATTAGCTCGGCCGCCTCTTCGGGCTCGAGGTCGGCCATGGTAGAGACCACTTCGGTGAGACCCAGCACCCGGGTGAGGTTGTTGCGTAGCTCATGACTGACCGTTCCCAGCATCTGAGATCGGTTGGCATCGAGGCGACCCAGCCAGCTGCGGACCCTGATCATCACCACCGCAACGGCCATGACCGTGAACAACGTCCCGACCAGGCTTCCCGTCGGATGGACCGAGGGCTCGTTCAGGAACGCTGCTACGTACCACACGGTGGCGTATGCGAGTAGCCCCACCATCCAGCGTCCTTCCGCGAAAAGCACTACGAGGACCACCAAGAACCCGAAGACGGCAGCCGTCACCGCCGGATAGTCGGCGATCGTGAACATCACTGCCCCCAACAAGGTGGTGTCCATGACGAGCATCGTGCGCGGCGCCCGGGTTCCCCGGAAGTGGCACCAGGCAGCGTGGCTGGCGATCGACAGCGGCACCAGCAGCTGAAAGACCGGCGAACCCCGACCCCACCACCCGCCCAACCCTAAGACAATCACCATGATTACCCCGGCGGCGTTCAAGCTGAGGCGCACCAGTTGGTACTCATCCAAGAAGCTCTCGATGGAGGAGCGCTGGCGTACGCCAGGGGATGTCGATTCCGGCCCCTTCATCTCCAGAACATCGGCAGATTGAGCCAGGAATGAAGCCATCCCCCGGGGTGATCCCCACTCGCGCTCCGACATCCACCTCTCCGGGCGGCTCCGAATGAAGGGCATGCAGCGAACAATCGTTCTGATCTCGGGCGCCTCGGGATTGATCGGCGGGGCGGTCGCCGAACTCCTTGGCCAATCCGGGGCCGAGCTGCGACGCCTGGTCCGTCGCCCGCCCCAAGCGGCCGGCGAGCACCAATGGGACCCCTACGACGGCTACATCGACGAGGTGGCGCTCAAGGGCATCGACGCCGTCATCCACCTTTCCGGCGCTGGAATCGGTGACAAGCGCTGGACGCCCGAGCGCAAGGAGGTGCTCTACGACAGCCGCATCGTCACCACCCGGGTACTGGCCGAGCACCTGGGGCGCCTTGACCACCCTCCGGCGGTGTTCGTCTCCCAATCGGCCATCGGCATCTACGGCGATCGGGGAGACGAGATCCTCACCGAGTCCCACGACATCGGCCCCGACGATGATTTCCTGGCCTGCCTCACTAAGAACTGGGAAGAGGCCGCCCGTCCCGCGGCCGAGGCGGGGATCAGAGTGGTCCACCCCCGCACCGGACTGGTTCTGTCCTCGGAGGGCGGACTGATCCAGCGCCTGCTACCCATCTTCAAGGGAGGGCTGGGTGGGCCATTGGGAGGCGGTGATCAGTGGTGGAGCTGGGTCGCCCTCGAAGACGTGGCCCGGGTCATGGCTCACCTCATCGACTCGGACATGGCGGGGCCCGTAAACCTGGTCGCCCCCAGCCCGGTGCGCCAGAGGGAGTTCGCTCACGCCCTGGCGGGCGCCCTCAACCGGCCCAGCCTCCTGCCGGTCCCCGAGCTGGCGTTAAGGGTGGCGTTTGGATCGGAGAGGGCCGACTCGATCGGCCTGTCGTCGACTCGAGTGGTGCCGAGCCGCCTGCAGGAGAGCGGCTTCGACTTCGTCCGCGACGGACTCGACGCCGCCCTCGCGCAGATCCTCGCTTGACGGGTGTCGCCGGACAGTGGGCGCTGGCGCGACTGAAGGACCGATCGACCCTGTCATGGGGAGGCTGGCCTCTCGGGGTGTTCCGAGGCTGGTGCGTGAGTGCCGGGTGGCGATGGCGGGGTCATTCCCTGCCACCCCACGCGTCTCCCGGCAGAAGTGACTCTTCGCCCACTCTGCGACCGCTCTCGTTGACAGATGCAACCCACACCCAGGTCGAATTCACCCATCGAGACTGAAGGGCGGATAGCGGTCGGTGACCAGCAAGAAGGCGTAGGCCTGGACGCGAAGTGCCCACCGGCCTACTCCCACCACGTAGTCGAAGAGGGGACGTGGGTAGCGGCCCGTGAAGAGGATGGCGAACCAGGCGATGATGATGGCGAAGATGGCTCCGACTGCCAGAACAATGAGCATGATGAAGTGCGGAATGGCCAGCAGCCACTTCACCAGGGGAAGCCAACGGTTCAGGTCTCGTTCGACGTCGGGGTAATCGATGTGGAGATGGACTGATTGCTCCTCGACCGTCGACGGGTAGCGATCAGTCAGGAGCGCCAGGTAGGCGCCGACACGGGTCGAGAAGCGGGCTAGCTCGCGGGCGAAGTCGAACCACCACCGTGGGTACCGCTGCCGGAACAAGATCATCAGCACCGTCGCCGCGAACAGTCCAGCTCCTATCCCTCCGCCGGAACGTGTCACCTCTTGGCCGGTTTCGGTGACGACGGTCTCATTGCCGGTGGCGGTGATCAGGGTCAGGATGATGAGGATCGGTACGGCCCAGATGAGCCGAAAGAACGTGCTCAGCCGGTCGAGCTCCGCTGGATAGTCGATGTCCAGGCGTGCTGGATAAGAGTGCGATTCTGTAACCACTTGCTTCTCCTTGTTGTTGTGCTTGCGATCGATGTTTCGGTGTCACACGGTGATTAGCCGCTTACCGGCGGAGTGTCCCTCCCCGAGGGAGCGCAGCGCCTCGGAAGTCTTCTCCAGCGGGTAGGTCTCCTCGATCACGGGCTTCACCGTTCCGGAGGCGAGGAGTCCGGCCAGCTGCTCCAGGTGCGCGCGTTTCATGGCGGCGGTGAACCAGGTCATGGTGCGGGTGTCGAACAGCGACTGGGCCTTCCGGAGCGCCAACGCCCGGATCGGCCCGGCCCAGCGGTGCTTGGGGCCGGTGACGGTCACAAGGATGCCTGTCGGGGAGAGCACCTGGCGGGTCTGGGACCAGGGGCGGTCGCCTACGTTATCGAAGAGAAGGTCGTAGCCGCTCTCGGTGCGGGCGAAGTCCTGGCGGGTGTAGTCGATGATGCGGTCGGCTCCGATCGAGGCCATCAGGTCGACCTTGACCGTGCTGCACACCGCCGTGATCTCCGCGCCGAGGGCTTTGACTATCTGCACGGCGAAGGTGCCGACTCCTCCGGACGCGCCGCTGATCAGGACTCGCTGCCCTGCTCGGAGGCCACCCACATCCTGGAGACCTTCCAGGGCGGTGATGCCGGCGAGGGGCGTGGCCGCCGCCTCCTCGAAGCTCACCTCGGGAGGCTTCGCCACGAACCGCGTCTCGGTCGCACACACGTACTCGGCGAACGCCCCGGACCCGACGAACCCGAACACCTCATCGCCGGGACGGAACTGGGCGGCGTCTTCTCCCACCGCCACGACCGTGCCGGCCACGTCGCCACCCGAAATCGGATACTTGGTGGTGCGCAGTCCTGCTTCGAGTCTGGCCAAGAAGGGGTACCCCGTTGTCATGTGCCAGTCGTACATGTTGACCGAAGCCGCCCACACCTCGCCGCACACCTCGTTTCCGGTCGGCCCTGGCCGGTCCACCTCCCGCAGCTCCAGCACGTCGGGCCCCCCACAGCGGCCCTGCACCATCGCTCTCGTATTCCTTGTCCTCTTCTTTCGATTCCGGCCCGGCCGCGCCCGATCACGACCTTGCCCCCGGGTGACTTGGGCGAGAGGGGCCGCTCCGGAGGATCGCTTTCACCTCTCCACTCGTGCTGCCGCCTGCCGCAGGCGGAGGACCAGGTCGACTCCGTAGAGGCGCTGGAGGAAGCGGTCCCCGCGGCTGCTGTAGGCGGCGACCGAGTCAGCCGGAACCAGCTCCGGGTCCTCCACCGACATGGTACGGCCCTCATGGACGAGCTCCCCCGCACCTGCCGCCAGCACGTTCTTCAGCCAGTCCGGGCTGGTGCCGTAGGGCAGGGAGATGAGGAGGCCCTCGTCGGTGTCGACCACCCCGACAGGGGTTTCATAGTGGGTGCCGGTGTTCCTGCCAACATGCCGGATCACCGAGGCGTAGGCCCCCGGCTGTCCCGCCTTCTGCAGGGCTCGCCGGTTCATGAACCGCCGGTTGAAACGACGCACGGCGGTCACGCCGGGCGCCCATCCGGTGCGAAGCGACACCAATTGCAGGGCCAAGAGGGCGATTATCCCCACGACGATGCCCCCACCAGCGAGTCCGATCCATCTCAGCATGAGCAGTTTCCCTTTCGTACACCGTAAGTATTACGCCGTAAGGTATTTGTACGACGTAAGGTTGTCAAGCCGAGCTCATCGATGCCAGTGAAGTCGCTTGTGGTGCTCACCTGCTGACATGCGAGACTCTCGATGGTGAATGGATTACCCGACCCCGCCGAGGATCTCGCAACTCGGCTCGACAAGCTCTTGGGGAGGGCCGTCGAGGCACGCCGGCATGTGCGGCACGGCCTGTTGGCTGTAGCCAAGGTCGATGGATCAAGAAGTTGGTTTGGTGCACACGGGATCCTCGATCCTGCCGGAACCCCGGCGACTACGTCGTCGCGATATCCGATCGCGAGCGTCACCAAGCTCTACACCGCCTCGGTGACCCTGCGACTGGCCGAACAGGACAGTCTGAGCCTCAGCGACCGGATGGTGGATCTGCTGCCCCGCGACGTGACTGAGGGGTTGCATGTCCTCAACGGCGTCGACCACACAGGCGAAATCACGGTGGAGCATCTCCTTGGTCACACATCGGGGTTGGCCGACTACTACGAGGAGGCGCCGCCGGGAAGAACGAGCGCCCAGGCGCGTCTACTGGCAGGCGAGGATGCACCCATGCCGTTCGAAGAGGTGGTTCGAATGGTTCGTGACGACCTCGAGTCCCACTTCCCGCCACAGCCGATCGAGGCCCCCAAGTCGAAGGCCCGGTACGCCGACACCAATTACCAACTCCTCGGCGCCGTCATCGAACATGTCACCGGACGTCCACTTCACCAAGTTTTCGACGAGTTGCTGTTCGGCCCCCTCGGGTTGGATGCCACGTCGTCTTATCCGCATCTGCCGCGCTCGGGAGTCTCGCCGGAACCGGATGCACATGTCTGGTCCCGCCACACCGTGTTACAGCCCCAGGGGGCTCTCCGCCACCAAGTCGCCGACGGTGGGATCATCTCCACGTTGAGCGACCAGTTGGCGTTCATGCAGGCACTAGTCGGCGGGCAGGTCTTCGCAGACCCAGCCACCTGGCAGCTCATGCACCAGCGCTGGCACCGTGTCTTCTACCCGGTCGACTACGGCCTTGGGGTGATGCGTTACGCACCGCCCCGGTGGATGTCACCTGTCTTCCGGATCCCGCCGATCGTCGGACACAGCGGCTCGACGGCCACCTGGCTGTTTCACTGCCCCGAGCTCGATATCGTCTTAGCCGGTGCCTTCGACGTGGCGCAGCCACCACTCCCGTTCCGCTTCCTCCCTCGCGTGCTCCGGGCGGTTTCCAAGGGAATGCCCTGAAACGCTGATCGCCTCCGGTGCTGGGGCTGATTCAGGCGCATTGAGGATGGGTGCCTCTTGGTCGGTGGTGGCTGGTGCGGGGGTTGTTCGAGGCGGCTGCCAGAGTGGCCCAACGATGAAAGGACGCAGTCGCATGAACGTCACGGAATGGTTGCTCGACTCGGACTCTGCCATCCGGTGGCAAGTGATGGGGGACCTCGTCGGCGAACCGGAGGAGGTGGTGATGGCCGAACGAGCTCGTGTGGCAACCGAAGGTTGGGGAACCCGGCTACTCGCCCTCCAGGGTGAGGACGGCCAATGGGCCGGAGGCGCCCACTTTCCGTCCTCGTTCTCGTGGACAGACGTCGAAAGGGGCGCCGACGGACGGCTCGCGGGACAGCCGTGGACTGCCACCTCGTGGTCGTTAGCCCTGCTGCAGATCTTGGGCCTCCACCCCGATAGTCCCGAGGCCCAACGTTCGGTGGCCATGGTCAGGGAGAACAGTCGCTGGGAGCACGCCGGCCAACGCTTCTTCGACGGCGAGGTGGAGCCCTGCATCAACGGTTTGGCCGTTTCCATCGGCTCGTACTTCGGCGAGGACGTGTCCGTCATCGTCGATCGCCTCCTCGGTGAGCAGATGGACGACGGGGGATGGAACTGCGAGCAAGAGAATGGGTCCACTCGCGGGTCGTTTCACACCACTATCTCCGTCCTCGAGGGGCTGCTGGAGTACCAGAGCAGGGCTGGCCCTGCATCCACGATCAGCGAAGCCCGGTCCCGCGGTGAGGAGTACTTGTTGGAGCGGCGGCTGTTCCGACGCCTGTCGAGTGGTGAGGTTGTCGACCCGTCGTGGACGCGGTTCTCATTCCCAACCTGGTGGCACTATGACGTGCTGCGTGGGCTCGACTACCTGAGGAAGGCGGGAGTCAACCCCGACGAAAGGATCAATGACGCGATCGGTCTCGTTGAGAGCAACCGTCGCCACGACGGCCGCTGGCCGCGACAGAACATCCACCCCGGTGACGTCCACTTCGAGATCGACGGCACCGAGGGGGAGCTGAGCCGCTGGAACACGCTACGGGCGCTCCGAGTGCTGAAGTGGGCTGATCGTGATGTCAACTGACACCGACATGGCGGGGGCTCAACGGAGGCGCGGGCTAACGGGTAGGTGACGTTTTGCCGCCATGAGACCGCACGGCTGACGAAACGGGCACCGCCCACACACTCCCGTCGCTCTTGTCCCCGCTCGACCGGCCCTCACCAGGGAGGATCATCCCTCTGGTCGCCGAGGCCTGCGGAATGCTTAACACGGGATTAATCGGCGGCTGGCACGCTTCGTGTCCCAACCTGGATAGGCAACTAACGTCGATGGGAGACGCCGGAGCAAGAACACTGTGCAGTACGGGATTCTCGGCAGACTCGAGGACCGCTCGGTTGTGGTCCTTGCCGAGGGGTGATCGTTTGTGGCGTGGCCCGTGCCTCGGGGTCTAGGGTCGGTGTATGCGACTCGGGCTCATCAATCAGCTCCACGGCCGTCCGGATGGCGCAACACCCGCCCCTTCGTGGAGATCGATCAGCGAACGTGCCGCTGCGGCGGAAGCAGTTGGGTTCGACATGTTCGTGTTTGAAGATGCTCTGCTCTACCGGAGTGAGGCAGCCACCGATGGCGTGTGGGAATCGGTAGTCATCGCCGCCGCGGAGGCGGCGACCACGAGCCGTATCGATCTGGGGCAGTCAGTCGTCAATTCCCCATACCGCACTCCGGCGATGACGGCGAAGATCGCTGAGACGATCGATGAGGTATCTGGGGGAAGGTTTGTCCTCGGCATCGGAGCGGGGAACACCCCAAACTCCGACTACGAAGCCTTTGGGATCCCGACCGACAGGCGGTTCTCACGATTCGCTGAGGCAATCCAGATCATCCACGGCCTTCTCAAGAACGGACAGGTCGATTTCGAAGGCGAGTTCTACTCGGTCAAGCGGGCCGAGTTGGTGTTGCGTGGCCCTCGCAAGAATGGTCCACCAATCAACATCGCCGCAGGCGGCCCGAAGATGCTGCAGCTGGTCGCGCGATATGGCGACGCATGGAACTGGTGGGGCTGGGACGAGACACTCGAACAGATCACAACCCGGCTGAGACCCATCATCGACCTGTTGGAACTGGCTTGTGAGGCGGAGGATCGAGACCCCTCCACGCTTGTTCGGACCTTCGATTTGTACACGGTTGTACCCGAAGAGTTCAGTAACCGGATCGGCAACTCCGAATCGCTCCAAGTCGAACGGCCCGTGACGGGCACGTCCGCAGAAATTGCAGAGTACATCCTCTCTTTGGGCGAGCTTGGCCTCGAAGAAATCCGGTGCGACGTATGGCCCAAGGAGATTGCCGCGGTAGAAGCCATGCAACCTGTCGTGGAAATCGTCCACACTGGTTGAACCGCCCCGGACCCCGTTCGCCAGCACACAATGTGCTGATAACTGGGGGTCCCGGATCGGGGCGTCTTCGCCCGGGACCAGTTTGTTCTGCTCTTGGCAGCTCGGCCAGAGGCGGTTGCGACGCACAAGTCAAGGGCCGAGATGGCACTCCGGGCAGAGAGTCCGACCAGCATGGACTCCAAGACGTTGAGGGAGTCTGTATCCAGGAGTTGTGACATCTGCTCACGATCCTGGTGCGTGCTGGCGTTGGACCTGAGGTTCCGCACGGCAATGGCCCCGGCCACATGTCTGGCGGCCCAACTCAGAGTGACAGAGACGTCACCTTGTGGTTGTTGCTGGGTCAATCTGTCAGCAGCCTCGGGTTCGAGAGGAACCAGCTTTCCATGCTCGCCTGGCAGGCGTACCGCAACACCCAAACCCAAGCCGTCTTCGCCTCCCACCACCAGGCCGCCTCCACCGACCTGCCCCTCCAACAAGCCGGTTAGCAGCCCCCCAACCCGAGCCCACAACCCCCGGCAGCGGTGCCGCCGCGGCCGCACCCACCCTCGACCGGACTGAACACACCTCCTCCGCCTGTGACCACCGCGTAATCGCCTAATCTGGAGCCGACCGGGGCGAACACGCGGCACCCGAGACGGGCTTCCAACCGCGTTTCAACCCATCCCGGGGCTGTAGCTCAGGTTGGCAGAGCACCTGCTTTGCAAGCAGGGGGTCAGGGGTTCAAATCCCCTCAGCTCCACTTCTCAGACCTCTGGCCACTCGCCGGCGCGGTTGGAGTTACCTCAATACCGGTCGACGGGCGACGAATAGACTGCGTCGAAACGAGGAGTAGTCATGCCCAACGCAGTCATCGTGGATGCCGTCCGCACACCGGATGGAAAACGCAACGGAAAACTCAAGGACATTCATCCTGTCGATCTGGCGGCGATCCCGCTGCGGGCGCTGGTGGAGCGGAACGATCTCGATCCGAGCCTGATTGAGGACGTCATCATGGGCACTGTGATGCAGACCGGGGAGCAGGGTCTGAACGTAGGTCGTAACGCAGCTCTGGCAGCTGGGTTTCCCGAAGACGTGGTCGGTGTGACCATTGACCGCCAATGTGGATCGTCACAGCAATCCGCTCACTTCGCCGCCCAAGGCGTGATGGCAGGAGCGTATGACGTGGTGGTGGCGGCCGGGGTGGAGTCGATGACGCGAGTGCCGATGGGCATCACCGCTCAACAAGGTCCGGGCACTCCCTTCGGCTCGCGCATGCTGGAGCGCTACAGCCAGGGCCTCGTTCCCCAGGGAATATCGGCGGAGATGATCGCAGAGAAGTGGAGTCTGACCCGTCAAGAACTCGACCAGATATCCCTCGATTCGCATCAGAGGGCTGCCCGGGCCACCGACGAGGGCCGATTCGATTCCCAGATCGTGGGGGTGGAGGTGACCACCGAGGACGGCCGGGAGATGATGACGCGCGACGAGGGCATTCGCTGGGACACCTCCCTGGAACGGCTCGGCGCCCTCCAGCCCGCTTTCAAGGCCGACGGAGTGGTCACTGCTGGGAACTCGTCGCAGATCTCGGATGGGGCAGCTGCCGTTCTCATCATGTCCGACACCAAGGCCGACGAACTGGGCCTCGAGCCGATGGCGCGATTTGTGTCCTTCTCGCTGGCCGGTGTGGATCCGGTGACCATGCTCACTGGTCCGATTCCTGCCACCTCCAAAGTGCTCGAGCGGGCAGAGCTGACTATCGACGCCATCGACCTGTTCGAGATCAACGAGGCCTTCGCCTCCGTGGTGGGGGCCTGGCGGATCGAGCATGGGGGTACCGACCCGCAGGCCCTGTGGGAGCGCACCAACGTCAACGGTGGGGCCATCGCCCTCGGACATCCCCTCGGTGGCTCCGGCGCCCGACTTCTCACCACCCTCGTCCACGAGCTCGTGCGGAGTGGGAGTCGATATGGGCTCCAGAGCATGTGTGAGGGCGGGGGAATGGCCAACGGCACGGTCATCGAACGGCTTTGAGTGGGTGACATCGGTCTGGGCCAGGTTCTCATTGCCCTGTTGCTCGGAGTCGGCATCTGGGTGGGAAGTCTTCGAGTGATACGCACGCTGTCGACTCCACCCCCCGAGGTCGACCCACATGACGTTGTCGAGGTGGATGAGGAGCATGACTACCGGTGCACGATATGTGGCACCGAAGTGACGTTGCGGGTCGTCAACGTCACCGAGACCTCTCCCCCCAAACACTGCCGCGAGGAGATGGTGGCGGTGTGGCGCCCTGGTCGGCATCTACGACCTGACTCCTAGATCACACGCGTGTGATTCCCCACACCCTGTGGAGAACTCTCTGGATAAACACACGCGTGTCATTCGGTGGCGGTGGTGACCGCTCGCGGAGGCGTTTACGCTACGGAGCCATGCCCGAGTCCAAACGCCGCAAGCCGAAGTCCTCCGGTCCTACGCCTCCCAAGAGCATCGCCGACAAGGACAAAGAGCCCAGCCCGCAGTGGTACGTCGCAGTCATGGCCGGCCTGATGGTTGTTGGGGTCCTTCTCGTTGTGGTCCGGTTCGTTTTCGAAACCGAGCAGTGGTTGCTCCTGGTGGGATTGGCGTTCATCTCCGGTGGCTTCTTGATGACGACGAACTACCGGTGAAGGTCCTCGTTCTCGACAACTACGACTCGTTCACCCACAACCTCGCCCAATACCTGGGCGAGTTGGGAGCGGAACCGGACGTGATCCGCGCCGACAAGATCGAACCGGAAGAGGCCCGAGAGGGTGGTTACGATCGCATCGTCATCTCGCCCGGGCCGGGGCGGCCCGAGGAGGCGGGGAATTCCATCGCCTTTGTGACCCATTTCGCCGGCGCGGTTCCCATCTTGGGCGTTTGTCTCGGCCATCAGGCCATCGTCGCTGCGTTCGGAGGGTCGGTGGATCTCGCCCCAGAGCCCCGACACGGCAAGACCTCACAAATCCGACATGACGGCAAGGGTGTGTTCGCGGGGCTGACCGACCCTTTCGAGGCGACCCGTTACCACTCGCTTTCTGCCCACGTGCTGCCGCCGGATCTGGAACCGTGCGCCTGGTCGGAGGACGATGTCATCCAAGGTGTCCGCCATCGGGAGATGGCGGTTCATGGCGTCCAGTTCCATCCCGAATCGGTCATGACGACCGAAGGCAAGGCACTCTTGGAGAACTTCCTCTCGTGATTGAGAGACATCGTCACCTCCGATCAACTAAGTGACCAGCCGGACTTGTCGCCGGTGATCATTCCCTCGCGTCGAAGGGCGGCGAGGGCGTCTTCGAGGTGAGGCGAGGAGACGGTCTCGGCGAGGGCCGCCGTGCTGGATAGCGGTTGCCGAGCCAGGGTCCTGACGACGGCCGCTCTCACCTGGCGCAGCGAGCCGGGGTACTCACTCTGGCGCGGCGGCGGCTCGTATACGCAAGGATCGACGCACCAGGCCGATACGGGGCATTCCTCGCATCGGGGGACCGGGTTGCACACCAGCGCCCCCAGGTCCATGACGGCCTGATTCCAGGCCGCCGACTCGGACCCTTCGACGAGTTCCGCTGCCTGGTCGGCCAATTCGCGGCCCCGTAAGGGCCTGCCGACCCAGCGTGACAGGACACGGCGGTGGTTGGTGTCGACGGCCGCCACTGGTGCTCCGAAGGCGAACGAGGCTACCGCCGCGGCCGTGTAGGGGCCGACCCCGGGAAGAACCGTGAGATCGGTCGGCCAACCCGCTTCGGTGACGATGACGGCGGTCTGGCGCAGATGGTGCAGACGCCGGAGGTAGCCGAGGTCGCCCCACAGTTCGACCGCCCGCTCGGGGTCGGACGCGGCCAACGCCGCTGGCGTGGGAAACGCCTCCATGAACCGTGGGAAGCGTACCTCGACCCGTTGCAGCCGAGTCTGGTGGGACATGACCTCCGACACGAGTATCACCCACGGGTCACCCGACCTGCGCCAGGGAAGTTGGCGCCCGTGCTCCCGATACCAGGCCAGCAGGGCCTGGTTCCGGTCAAGGCTATTCGTCGGGCTCAGTGGTGGTGGTCGTGTCGGGGACGGTGGTGGTGGTCGTTTCCGGTGCGGTAGTCGTCGTCGTGGTGGTCGTGGGAGGAGTCCTCCCCAATGTGACCGTGATCACGTCGCCCGGCACCGCCGTGTTGCCGGCGGCGGGGAATTGGCCCACCACTCGCCCATCCAGGGTGGGGTCAGTGACGGTTTCGGTGGCGTTGGAAATGTTCATGCCGAGGTTCCGGTTGGCCAGGGCGTTGCGAGCTTCATCGGGAGTGAGACCGAACAAGTTGGGAATCTGCACTGGCTGAGGTCCGCGTGACACCACCAGCAGGACGGTGTCGCCGACCTCGAGTTCGGTACCTTCGGGTGGGTCGGTGCGGATGACGAGACCCTGGGGGACTTCGTCGGAGTGTTCCTCGTCCACTGTAAAGCGAAGGCCGACATCGCTCAGCCTCTGGCTGGCGTCCCTTTCGGTGAGTCCCTCGAGGTCTTCGAGCACCACCGTCTGTGGTCCTTCGGAGATCACGAGATCGATGGGGGAGTCGCGCTCGGCCCTGACGTTGGCGGCGGGGCTCTGGTCGATCACCTGTCCCGCTGGGGCAGGGTCGGGCCGGGTGGTGATGTTGCCGACCGTGAAGTTGTTCTCCAGTATGAGGGCCCGGGCAGCCGCCTCGTTCTGGCCGATGAGGTTGGGTACCCCAAACTCCTCCACTCCTGCCGAGATGAAAAGCTCCACCGTCGAGTCCACCGGGGCCTCCTCGCCGGCGGGGGGGTCGGTCCCGATGGCTCTGCCCAGCTCGAATTCGTCGCTCGGCTCGCGCGTCACGGTGGTGCGGAAGCCGTCCGCTTCCAGGCGCGCCACGGCCTGCTCCTCGGTGAGCCCACTCACGTCGGGAATGACGACCATCTGGGGGCTTTCGTCGCCGCCGAGAGCCTGAAACAAGATGAATACCAAGGCGATGAGGAGGCCGAGCAAGCCGAAGGCCGTGAGGATGAAAGGTAGCTGGCTCGGAGGCTCTTCCTCGAGTTGACGGTAGGTCTCCTCGGGTGGGGCCGTTGCAGGAGGTAGCGGGGTGGACGACTGGATCACCCTGGTCGAAGCGTCGGGGTCGGCGTATGCCCCGGCTGCCGCCGCAGTCGCCATGGGTGCAGGTGCGGCAGGAGTTTGGCCGCGCAGCACCGCCACGAGATCTGCTCGCAGGTCCTCGGAGGTCTGGTAACGGCCGGCCGGGTCTTTTCGCATGGCCCGCATCACCACCGCGTCGAGCTGGGGACTCACGTCGGGATTGAGGTTCGACGGCGGCAAGGCGTCGGTTGACACGTGCTGGAAGGCCACCGACATGGGACTGTCGCCCTGAAAGGGAGGGCGGCCGGTGAGCATCTCGTACAGCACCACTCCCAGTGAGTACACATCGGAGCGGGCGTCGGCGGCGGCACCCTGGGCCTGTTCGGGTGAGAAAT
This sequence comes from Acidimicrobiia bacterium, assembly GCA_041744375.1. Classification (GTDB taxonomy): domain Bacteria; phylum Actinomycetota; class Acidimicrobiia; order Spongiisociales; family ZC4RG35; genus JBGTLA01. The sequence continues at coordinate 40,359 of JBGTLA010000032.1, forward strand.
AGGTGGCCGTTCCGATCACCGAGCCAGTACGGGTCAGCTCTTGGGAGTCGTCCCATGCCCGGGCGATGCCGAAGTCGGTCACCTTCACGGTGCCGTCGGTCGCCAGGAGGATGTTTCCGGGCTTGATGTCGCGGTGGACGAGGCCGGCCCGGTGGGAGACCGACAACGCGGCAGCTACCTCGGAGGCGATCTCGACAGCCCTTCTGGGGAGAAGAGCTCCCTCCGAGCGGAGCACATCGCGCAGGGAGCGGCCCTCGACGAGCTCCATGACGATGAAGTAGGTGTCGCCGGCTTCGCCCCAGTCGAATATCCCGACGATGTTGGGGTGGCTGAGGTTGGCGGCCGCCTGTGCTTCGCGCCGGAACCTCTTCACGAACGCTTCGTCGGACGAGTACTGCGAGTGCAGCATCTTTATGGCCACCCGCCGACCCAACAGGGTGTCCTGGGCCAGATAGACGTCGGCCATCCCACCACGAGCGATGTGGGACGTCAGATGGTATCGATCGGTGAGCGGTCGGGGCGTCTCCATGGGCCTCACACCTCGGGGAACAGGTGAATGATAGGGATCAGCTACGACTTTCCAGCCATTGTGCGATGACGGTCGCCGCGGCCGGGGCTGCCACTCTTCCCCCCGTATCGGATTCACCGGTCTCGGGCTGAGGCTCGAACACCACCGCGATTGCGATCGATGGTTCCTCGACTGGGGCGAAGCCGATGAACCAGGGGTACGCCATACCCCCGCCAGCCTGTGCGGTGCCGGTTTTTCCAGCCACTCTCACTCCGGGAACCGTCGCTCGGGTGCCGGTCCCTTCGGTGACCACCCGTTCCATCATCTGGCCGATGATCGTGGCGGTGGCGGGATCGACCGCCCGACGGAGCTGCTCGGGCATGGTGTCCTCGACCGGGTCCCCGTTGGCATCGAAGAGACGATCCACCAGATAGGGCTGCATGACGACACCCTCGTTGGCGATGGCCGCAGCCACCATGGCCATCTGTAGCGGCGTCGCCCTGACGTCACGTTCTCCCAGGCCACTCTGTCCCAGGGCGGCGTCGTCGTTGGCCAACTCGCCGCCGAGGAAGATCGATTCGGCAACCTCCCACGGGAATCGCACCCTCGAATTGAAGCCGAAGGCCTCTGCGACCATCCCCAGATCTTCAGCCCCAACTTGGATGGCCAAGTCGGCAAACACCGTGTTGCATGACCGCACGAAACCTCGCAGAAGTGTCACGGTTGTCCCGTCTCCACACAAGCCACCTCCGAAGTTGGAGATGGTGGCGCTCGAGCCGGGTAGCTGGAACTGAGCAGGGTCGTCGAAGGTGGACTCGGGACCCGCCACACCGAGGTCCAGAGCCGCCGCAGCCACCACTGTCTTGAACGTTGATCCGGGCGGGAACAGCTCGCGGGTGGCGCGGTCGGCGAGGGGACGGTCGGGATCGGCTAGCAGGGAATCCCAGTTCGCCGCCGCCTCGGGGGTGTCAAGCGACGAGGGATCGAAGGACGGCGTGGAGACCATAGCCAGGATCTCGCCGGTCGAAGGATCGATCGCCACCACCGCTCCCGCTCGGTCCCCCAGGGCGGCGAAGGCGGCGCGTTGTAGGTCGGCGTCCAACGTGAGTCGTATGCTCTGGGGTTGAAGGTCCCGACCCAGGGCAGCCGAGACCAGATCAGAGAAGGTGAGATCGCGTCGGCTGCGAAGGGTGTCTACGTAGGCTCGCTCGAGTCCCCCATCGCCCACCAGCCGAGAGGTGTAGCCGACCACGTGGGCGAAGATTTCGCCTTCGGGGTAGGTGCGGTCGAACCGGCGCGGGTTGTCGGGATTGGGGACCGACTCGGCGAGAACCGTCCCGTCGGCAGCCACGATGACGCCCCTCTCCTTGCCGGCCTGTGAGATGGCTTGTCGGGCATTGCGAGGGTCGCTCCGGTAGGTATCGGCGGCCACGGCCTGGATCCAGGTGACGGCTCCGAGCAGGATTCCCAAGCAGGCGAACAGCCCGATGGCGAGACGGCGGATAGGCCCGTTCACGACCGTTCCTCGTGGCTGATGCGGGAGAGGAGGGCGAGCACTATGAAGTTGCCCACCAGCGCCGAGCCACCGTACGACATGAACGGAAGGGTGATGCCCGTCAGAGGGAGGACGCGCACCACCCCGCCGATGATGAGGAAGGTCTGGAATCCGATGACGAATGTCAGGCCGGTGGCGAGGAGGGTGCGGAAGCGGTCACGGGCACGTAGGGCGATACCGAACCCGGCGGCCAGGAACAAGGCGAAACAGGCCAGCACCGCCACCGATCCGGCCAGACCGAGTTCCTCGCCCACGGCGGCGAAGATGAAGTCGGTCGACGCGTTCGGGATGAGCGTTGGCCGCCCCAGGCCCGGCCCCGACCCCGACAGGCTCCCGGTGCCGAGGGCGAACAAACCCTGGGCGACCTGGTAGCCGGTGTCTTCGAAGTCGCGGAATGTGAACAGCCAGGCGTCGATGCGTCGTTGTACATGGTTGAACACCGTCCAGGCAGCCACCCCACCTCCCACGGCCAGGATGCCCCCAGCCAGGAGATAGCCGGTGGCGCCGGTGGCGGCATAGAGCAGTGCCGCAAAGGTGACGAAGAGCAGAAGTGACGCTCCCAAGTCGCGCTGGTAGACGAGGATCATCAGGCTGCCTGCCCACACAGCCACCAGCGGGACCAGCTGGCGCGGTTCGGGGATGCTGATTGGTCCCAGCCGCCGGTGGGCGCCGGTGAGCGCGGCCTGGCGGTCCGCCAGGTATCCCGCCAGGAATACGACGAACAGGATCTTTGCCAGTTCGGCCGGCTGAAAGCGCAGCTCGGTGAAACCCAGATCGAAAACGAGCCACAGGCGACTGCCGTTCAAGGTCAGCCCCCTTATGGGAATGGGGCCCGACTCGGGGAGGTTGGGCGCCATCAGCAGCACCACGCCTGCCAGCAGAAGCATATTGCGGTAGCGGCGCAGCATGGCCAGTCCGTAGCGAGAGAGCAGGGCCAACAGCGCAACCGAAACGGCCGACGCAATGAGCAGCCACCACTGTTGCAGGCCGGCCCGTTGGGGCTCTAGCCGGTAGACCTCCATGAAACCGAGGGCCGAGAGCAGAGCCACCGGCGGCAGGAGCAACGGGCTGGCATCGGGTGCCCAGGCCCGTATCCCCAAATGGAGGCCCCCGAAGGCGATGAGCATCACGAGGAAGGTCAACCCGACCTGGGCGCCGATCATCTCACCGCTGGCGAAGTCGACGAGCGTGACTCCGAAAGCGGCCAAACCGGCGGCGACGACGATCAAGGCGGCTTCCGTGGTGCGGGTCATGGCACCGGCGCGGTGGCGTCGGTCTGTGGGGCCGGACAGGCCCGCAGGTCAAACGAATTGGTGTGATCCATGCTGGACATTCTCCGACGTCTGTGTCGCCATCGATCACCGGGGCGACGGCGAAACGTCCGACGAAGTCAGTCGGCTACATCGACGACCAGAACGGTGATGTTGTCGTGTCCACCGGCGGTGTTGGCCGCCTCGATCAGCGACCATGCCGCCTCTTCGGCCGACTCCATCCCCAGACACTCGGCGATCTGTTCGTCACCGACCATCGAGTTCACTCCATCGGAACACAACAAGTAACGGTCGCCGGGGACAAGGGGTTCCTCGAACTCGTCGACCAAGATGTCCTGGGTGAGGCCCAATGCCCGAGTGAGCATGCTCCGCTGGGGGTGACTGTGTGCTTCCTCGGCGCTGATCTTTCCGGCGGCCACGTACTCGGCTACGACCGTATGGTCGTCGGTGAGCTGACGCAAGACACCATCTCGAAACAGGTAGGCGCGGCTATCACCGACGTGAGCAAACCGGGCCAGTCCGTCTTCCCCGAGTTCCAGGAGGGTAAGGGTGGTACCCATCCCCGCCAGGTCGGGTGACTCCGCGACTTCCAGCAGGATGGCGTGGTTGGCTCCCACCACCCTCATCCCCGGTGTCCCCACGATCTCTTTGGCCGTGTCGACGGCGATCTTCGACGCAATCTCGCCGGCGACGTGGCCGCCCATGCCATCGGCGACCATGAGCAGCGCCGAGCCGTCGGCGCTACCCGAGGCCTCGGGGTGTACGGAGTCCTGGTTGTTGGAGCGCACGAGGCCTGTGTGGCTGGCGCTCGCCCACTGATACTTCACCGCACCTCCATGACGGTCTTGCCCACCTGCACGGCATCACCTCGCCTCAGCTCACTGGGAGCTGTGACGCGCCGCCCGTTCAAGTATGTCCCATTGGTGCTGCCCAGGTCGTGGAGAGTGAGTCCTCCTTCCTGGGCGACCAGCCTCAGATGGAACTCTGAAGCATACGGGTCATCGAGCACGATGTCCGCTTCGGACGATCGACCCAGAACGGTGGCGTCGGTGACTGTGAAGTCCAGGCCGGCCTGGGTCTCGGAACGGACCATCACCACTTTCGTACCGCGCCGGCGGCCCTTGCGGTCGGCGTGGATGCCAAGATGAGTGGCGATCCCCCGGGCGACCTGCCACACGAACAGGTAGATGAGGGCCAAGAAGATGAGGCGGAGGAGAGCGAGGATGACGTCAGGCACCGTTCACGCGATCTCGAGGCGGAAAGCCCGATCGGCGATGGTGATCACCGAACCGGGTTGAAACTCATGGGGGTCGTCGCCGATTCGGGTGCCGTCGACGCGCGTGCCGTTGGCGGAGCCGAGATCTGAAATCCAGACGGCGCCGTGGCGGCGGACGATGAGGGCATGCAGTCGCGAGACCTCCTCGTAGGGCAGCACGATGTCACATTCTGCCGATCTGCCGAGGTGCATCCGATTGTTGGTCAGGTCGAAGGTGTCGCTTCCACTGAGTCGCCCCCAGGGGTGTCGCGACCCTTTCCGCGTCTCAAGACGGCACTGGACCGAGCCGGGCGGTATCCCTTGATCGAGTTTGATGTTCACGGAAGTCGGTCCGGCTAGGCGCCATCCTTCCTCGGCGGCGTGGGCCTCGTACGCCTCGGTCAAGATGCGGGCCAACGAAGCGGGAGGCAGGTCGAGGTCGGCGGGGTTCAGGATGACGGTTGCGGCGTTGGCCACCATCGGTCCCGTGGGATGTTCGGTTGATCCCAGGTCGGCTTCGCGCACGAGCTTCTGGGCGATTTCGGTGGGATGAACGCGCCCGTGAAACACCTTTCCGGCCACGCCGTCGAGCATCCTCTCCAGCCGCCTCTCGACAGCCCGTGCAAGTTTCACCTGCGTCAGTGTACGACCGCGGTGGTACCATTCTCGGCGCCGCTCTGAGGGCGAGTGGCGGAATTGGCAGACGCGCAGGATTCAGGTTCCTGTGGGGTAACACCCGTGGGGGTTCAAGTCCCCCCTCGCCCACCGGTTGGGTTGTGAGCAGGTTTACGACGCCTGCGTTCCCAGGTCACCCATCCCCCTCCATGTCGTTGGCTTGGCCTGGGGGTTGGGTTCGCAACGTGGTAGGAAGTCATCAATGTTCGACGCTCCTCGCCGTCGCCGCCGTCGGCGTCTGATGTGGCCGGTACTCGCGACCCTGGTGGTGGGGGTTGGAGTGATCGTCGCCACCTCGGGCAGCGATGCGCGTGCCACCATCACGTATTTGGAGGAGATGCGCACGGCGTCATCCGATCTTTCGCGGGCGGGAGCTTCCATGACGGCCCTGGTCGCCGACTTATCCCGGGTCGATCGGGCCGAGTTTGAATCCGTGATTGGCGGTGTGGAGGCTGCCCTGGCCCGCGCCGGCGAAGTCGCCGCCGTTGAGCAACCCAGCCAGGACCTCATCGGAGCCGCCACCCTCTATCGCCTGGCCGTGGACTCATGGGAGCAAGGGATGGATGGCTTTGGTGTTGCCCTGCTCGAGGCTGCCGACAATCCGTCTTCCGACACGGTGGTGGACGAGCTGGCCTCGGCCGTGGTGTTGGTGCGGGCCGGTGACCGGATCTACGACGCGTTGGTAGCCGAACTTGGACGCCCCGACGTCCCATCTCCGGTCACCGACATGCCCGAAGTGCGGTTGTTGCCGGTGGATGCGCCGGTGACGGTGCTGGCTCCGGCGTGGGTCTCTGCCGCCCGGTCCGCCACGAGTCGTCTCGCCCTGCGTCCGTCCGTCCGCATCGAGCAGGTGGCCACACGCCCCGAGTGGGTCACCAACACCGACGGCATCCTCGTCGTACCGGCGACAGACACCGTCGACGTTGTCGTTGTGGTCGGCAATGACGGCAACGTGGGCGCGGAGGTCGGAAACCTCCGTTTGACTTTGCTGGGGCCTGACGGTGATCCGCTGGTGCTCACCGAGGAGGTGCCCGAGATTGCAGCCGGTGCCCAGACATCGATCACGTTCTCTCAGTTGGCCGTCGCACCGGGAAGTGATTACCGCATGGAGGCCCTTCTCACTCCGGGCGGTGGGGACATGTTCCTGGACGACAACCGCCACGCCAGCGGTTTCACCGTGAATGCGGCTACCGAGGGATGATGAGGTGGATGGTCTCGGTACCATGACCGAGTCGTGATAGACCCTCGAATCCTGCGCGAAGACCCCGAGTCGGTGAAGGCGTCGGTACGTCGGCGCGGCCTGGACATCGACATCGACGGCCTCATCGAGCTCGAGCGGGCTGTCCGCCGCGTCCGTTCCGAGGCGGAGATGGCGCGGGCCGAGCAGAAGGACGCCGGAGCGACGATCGCCCGTTTGTCGGGCCCGGCCAAGGAAGCGGCGATCGCCGAGGTGGCCACGCTGGCGGACCGGGTCAAGACTCTCGGCGCCGAGGCCGACCGACTGTGGACGGAGTTCGAGCAGAGGTGGCTCACCGTGCCAAATCTCGTCGATCCCTCCGCCGCCGACGGTCACACCGAGGAGGACGCCGAGGTCCTACGTGAGGTCGGTGAGATCCCCCAACCGGTCTTTACGCCTCGCGATCATACTTCGTTGGGCGAACTGCTCGATGTCATCGACACCACCCGGGGAGTGAAGGTGTCGGGCAGCCGCTTCGGATATCTCAAAGGGCGGGCGGTGTTGTTGGAGTTCGCCTTGGTTCGGTGGTCTCTCGACCGTTTGGTGGACATGGGGCACATCCCGATGGTTCCTCCGGTCTTGGTCCGAGAAGAGGCATTGGTGGGGACGGGGTTCTTTCCTGCCGACCGTGAGCAGGTGTATGCAGTCCCCGACGATGGGCTGTATTTGGTGGGGACCTCGGAGGTTCCCTTGGCGGCCTACCACGGCGGCGAGATCTTCGAACCCGACGATCTGCCGGCCCGCTACGCCGGGTTCTCGACCTGTTTCCGCCGTGAGGCAGGCACCTACGGAAAAGACACGACCGGCATCTTCCGCGTGCACCAGTTCGACAAGGTGGAGATGTTCGTTTTCTGCCGCCCCGAGGACTCTTTGGCGGAGCACGAGCGCTTGTTGGAGATCGAAGAGAGCCTGGTGCGGGAGTTGGAGGTTCCGTACCGCGTCGTCAACATCGCGGCCGGCGACTTGGGTGCCTCGGCCGCCAAGAAGTACGACATCGAGGCGTGGTTCCCTTCGGAGCAGCGATACCGAGAGATCACCTCCTGTTCCAACACCACCGACTATCAGGCGCGGCGACTGCGCGTCCGGTATCGAGGCCAAGGCGGCAACGAGATCGTCCACACTCTCAACGGAACGGCCTGCGCAGTGGGACGTACCATCCTGGCCCTTCTCGAGAACCACCAGCAGGAGGACGGAACCGTGCTCATTCCCGAGGCCCTGCGGTCGTACACGGGTTTCGACCATATCTCTCCACCCTCGGCGTGACCCACCGAGGTAGGGGGCGGCTATGAGCGAGGCGTCCGATCCCATCTTCGCCAAGATCGCCCGGCGTTATGACCGCGTGAATGCGGTGTTGTCATTGGGAAGGGAACGAGCTTGGCGACAACGGGCCATCGAGCACCTCCCGCAAGGTTTGGTCTTAGATCTGGGAAGCGGCACCGGGGCGGCGTCGGCCGCCCTCGCGCCTCGACGAGTGATCTGTCTCGATCCGGTGGTGGAGATGCTGGGGCTGAGCACCATGCCCGAGCGAGTGGCTGGGGTAGGCGAGCACCTTCCCTTCCCCGACGGATGCTTCGACGGTGTCTTCTCGGCGTTCGTGGTACGAAATCTGACCTCGGTCTCGACGACCCTGAGCGAGATCGAGCGGGTTCTCCGTCCGGGCGGAAAGGCGGTGATCGTCGACCTGACCCGCCCGCGCCTTCCGCTGTCGCGTGCCTTGCATCGACTCGGGACTTCGGTGATTCTGCCGTTGGTGGGGGCGACGATGGCCGGCGCCGGTGACGAGTATCGCTATCTGCACCGCAGCCTGGATGCGCTGCCTCCACCTGAGGTGATGTTCGAAGGGGGTCCGCTGGCCGTCGATCGGCTGTGGCGGATGGGGATGAACGGCTTCGTGTACGGAGCCGTTTTGAGCAGGCGGAGTTGATCGTGCACCCCACCGTCGGGCGAGATTCACAGCGGTGGCGGTGGTCGCCGGCTCCGGTCAGGCACTCCTGCGGCACCCAGGACAATCCGCTTAGGGCTGCTTCCTTCCGGACCTGACCCGGTTCACGGTGTCCCGCCGCGCAGGACCCGACCTTCGACACCACGTGTCCACCGACCGTTTGACCCGCTGGAACTTCAACCTCGGGTGGGGAGTTAGGCCCCGCATGGAGAGGATTTCGGGTAAAGGGCACCCCTAACGCCCCGCTTAGCACGATCGGGTCCCAGGCTACCTGCGTTGAGCGAAGAAGTGCGAGAGGAGTTCGCTGGCCTCGGCTTCGAGGATCCCGGCCGTCAACTCGGCGTAGTGGTTGAGACGACGGTCCTGGGGTATGTTGTAGAGGCTCCAGCACGCCCCCCCTTTGAGGTCGGCCGCCCCGTAGACGATTCGGCTGACGCGGGCGTTCACAGCCGCCCCGGCGCACATTGCGCATGGTTCCAGGGTCACCACCAGACTGTGGCCGTCGAGTCGCCACGTTCCAAGGCTCCGAGCTGCTGCTGCGAGAACGAGCATCTCGGCGTGAGCGGTCGGGTCGGCTAGTTCTTCGCGACGGTTGTGGTCGGAAGCGACGACAACACCCGCTTGGTCGATCACCAGGGCCCCGACGGGCACGTCGCCATGGCCGATCGCCTGGGCCGCTTCGTCGAGAGCAAGCCGCATGAGGGTTGTGTCATCCATTGGGTACCTGTGTGGGGGTGAGGGTACGATGTGTTGCCTTCGGGTGCCCGAGGACACCTGGAGGGATCGCATAGTCTGGTCTAGTGCGCGGCACTGGAAATGCCGTTGGGGGTTTACGCTCCCTCGAGGGTTCAAATCCCTCTCCCTCCGCTACAAGTGAATAGGTTTCTCCTCTGGGAGGGGTCGCATAGTCCGGTCTGGTGGGCGGCATTCGAAATGCCGTCGTTGGGTGGGGCGGCGCTTCTTGGTGGGTGACAAGTGAATAGGTTTCTCCTCTGGGAGGGGTCGCATAGTCCGGTCTGGTGGGCGGCATTCGAAATGCCGTCGTTGGGTGGAGTGGCGCTTCTTGGTGGGTGACAAGTGAATAGGTTTCTCCTCTGGGAGGGGTCGCATAGTCCGGTCTAGTGCGCGGCACTCGAAATGCCGT
>JBGTLA010000033.1:0-19003 GCA_041744375.1 Acidimicrobiia bacterium
GGAGCGTGAGGTGCTGGAACGGTGGTCTCGTCGTCCTAAGTCGCCGCATTCGATTGCCCAGCGGTCTCGGATCGTGTTGCTGGCCGCGGAGGGATTGACCAACAACACGGTGGCGGAGCGGGTTGGGGTGAATCAGGCCACGGTGGTGAAGTGGCGTAAGCGGTTCATCGAACGTGGTCTAGATGGTTTGAGTGATGAGCCTCGCCCGGGTGCTCCACGCAAGATCAGTGACGCCGATGTCGAAGAGGTGATCGTGCGGACCTTGGAGGACAAGCCGACCGACGCGACGCATTGGTCGACCAGGGATCTCGCTAAGAAGGTCGGGATGTCCCCTTCGTCGGTGGGACGCATCTGGAAGGCTTTCGGTCTCAAGCCCTGGCAAACCGACACGTTCAAACTGTCCGAGGACCCCCAGTTCATCGACAAGGTCCGTGACGTGGTCGGCGTGTATCTGAATCCGCCGGATAAGGCTGTCGTGTTGTGTGTCGACGAAAAGACCGGTATTCAAGCACTCGACCGGACCCAGCCCAGCCTGCCGATGCGACCCGGCCAGGTCGAACGCCGCACCCACGACTACAAGCGTTACGGCATCACCGACCTGTTCGCCGCGCTCAACGTCGCCACCGGTGAAGTCCTCCACCAGACCCAACCCCGCCATCGGGCGGTCGAGTTTCGAAAGTTCTTGGACCTCATCAACGAAAACGTGCCCGAGCACCTCGATGTCCACGTCGTGTTGGACAACTCCTCGACTCACAAGACCCCTGCCATCCACAAGTGGCTGCTCAGACACCCCCGCTTCCACTTCCACTTCACTCCCACCAGCTCCTCATGGCTCAACCTGGTAGAACGATGGTTCTCAGAGCTCACCACCAAGAAGCTGCAACGGTCAGCCCACCGATCAGTCACCGAACTCACCGCCGACCTCACCACCTGGATAGCCAGATGGAACGATGACCCCAGACCGTTCGTATGGACCAAGACCGCCGACCAGATCCTCGACAGCCTCAAAAAATACTTGACGAACCTATGACGCGGGACACTAGATATCCCTCACGTTGCCCTCGACAACTCGTATCGCAAGATTCATGACTTCGTCGACACATGGACTGCTTCCTCTCCCCTCGTGCACACGGCGACCAGCCTCGATATGGCGGTTGAGACCGCCCAAGGCTTGATCGCCCGAACTTGGCGGAGCGACGATGAGACGTGAGTAGACAGGCACCGTGACCAAGAAGCCCAATCATTCGAACTCCGCAAGGTCGCCGATGTTCATGCATCGAGTGTCTCGAGTCATGAACGGCCCGACAAGGCTCGACGAAGGACCCGCCTGGATGCCCGGATGGGAAGTGCGGCGAACCGCAGAGTGGGTGAGCCCGCCAATATGGTCTTGGCCTTGATACGTCTTCGGTTGGTGGTGATGACGCGATTGAGCGCTTTGAGTGTCAGATCACTCCTCTCATAACGGGCAGTCGCATGATCGCGAACACTGATCATTTCGCGCATCTGCGGTTCGTTACGAATGCGCAACTTGCTCATCGAGGCAGGTACAATCGTGAGCCGCTCCGGGGCTGACTCGGTGACACCCGCCGCCCAGAAGTTCGCCGCCGTGCGGATACACTTTTCACACCTCCCGCAATTGCGATCCAATTGTTCGCCTTCCCAGCAGACGCGCAGGGCGGTAGTTACAGCCGGGCCGGCGACGCGAGCGAGATAGGCAACTTTCTGGGTGCGGTCGCAATCCGCGCCGTCGTGGCGAATACGGAAGGACTCTGTGCTGATCAGGGGATCGGTCAGGGGCGTGGAACCCCACGGCATCACCAGTGTCTCGTATGGCTCTCCACTGCCCTGCACCCCCGCCATGAATCCGCGCTGGAGCAACAGCATGCAGGCGGCAAGGCCCAAACCGAACGAATCCTCCCAGTGTTGGCCCAGCCGACGAAAGTCCGATGAGATCTCGAGCAACGGAACACCGGTGGGTTCGAGCATCTTCGCCACCTGTCTCGATGCCGACTCAAAGGTCGTTACCTGCTCGGGGGGGATGTCGAAGCCCTGGACCAGCAATGCGGCCCGAGGAGTGATCGTCACACGCCCAAGCTCGGACCTCAGGTGCCTGAACAGCGAGAATGCCCCGTCCACCCCTCCGGAGAAGGCGAAGAGTCCTCCACCCGACCTGGGCTCTTGCGGTACTGCGGTCTCCTCGTCGGCCGTCATAGCCACGATGCGGTATCGGCCGGGTCGCCATCGCTGCCAGATACGCTGGATATCCTCCAGGCCTGCCAACAGCATCGGCGACACTTGGCCGTGGTAGTGGACCGGCCGGCCCTTTTCCATCGCCCAAAGCATCGTCGCCGCTGCGACATGATCCGCTCGTCCAAAGGGCAGCAAATGCTGCGTTGCTGCTTCCCCGACGCGGTGGGTGAGCGACGACGAAGCCTGTCCCGGGACATGGATGTCCCACGAAACCGAGGTGCCCGGCTGATGTTGGCGGTATTGCTGCGGCGTGAATCTGACTGGCGACGTGTTCAACAACTGCACCTTCGCCCCTTGAGATCGGACCACAACCCCCCACGAAGTGGGTGCCAACTCCGGCGTGTCCGCTCCCCGTCCTCGAATCTGTTGGACGGCGTCACAGCCACGACAACCTCTTCTTCTGCCTGGCGAGAAACTTGCGGAGTGGCGGTACCGAGTTCCTCCTGACCCACCCTCGGGTACCGTCGGGCAAGTCAGCACCGACCCCCTCCAGGCAATCTCGGAAGTCGCCGTCTTTCAAGAACCCAGGCGTGTGTACCTGCAGCATCGTCAGGCCGAAACCGAGATTGCCCTCTATGAGTCGCGGCCCGGAGTCGGTGAATAGCACTTCCCAACACACCATACGGCAACCGGGGGTGCGTCTGGCTGCGTCGAGACAGATCTGGATAGCGGCGTCCCAGTCGGGCAACCGGAGTCCTTCGAAGGAAGCTCCATTATCCGGATGAGCCGAGTACCACCCTGTACCGAATCGCGGCAAGGTACGCCCCTGCCCGAGAGTCCCAGTGCGCCGATCGACGTAAATTGAAAGTGCTCCCTCTTCCCATTTGTTGACCATGTCGCCCGACCGACCCACATACATGACCGAGATAAGGATGTGCGGCTCACCATCGGGGTCCACCGTGGTGACGACACGCAAGCTGTACGGAAAGTCGAGACCGGATGCCTTGAGATTCAAGTGCAGGTTCAGCCGTTCTTGGAGCAGGTAGCCCTGAACCCCGCGAAACCCGATCTTGAGGCCAGACCACAGACCGCTCAGGGACAACCTCTGCCCGTCCTGCATGAGAAACGAAACATCGTCCGTGCTGAGCTTGACCTCCCTCACGACGAGGACCCCCATACTGGCCCCGCCAGCTACAGGTTTGAGAACGAAATTGTTGACGTCGACCTCTCGGAGCCAATCAACGAGGTGTTCAGGCTCACGGAACAGCAAACCAGACCTGAAGTGTCCCGCTACTGGGTGGAGGAGCCCGTATGTTTGGGGGAGGTTGAAGCCTTGGTTGGTGTAACAGAGATCGAACCACCACTTGTTGTCGAGTACGTAGCTCCAACTCTCCTCGGTCAACACTCTTCGAACAACACGATCCCACGCCTTGAACGAAAGGAAGTCCTGGCACATGTCAACACGGTCGATTCCATAGTGAATGAGTTCTTCCGGGGTGAGCCACCAGTCCGAGCGGGCCAGATCCTCGACATAGCCGTGATTTTCTCGCGTGCCCATGCTCCTGCTTTCTTTATCGCCGGGCAGAGGTCGTACAGAATGATGTCAATCAGCGACCCCAATGACCTTGTCACGCTGTCGGCCTACATGTGGTTCCTTCAGGCGAGTCCTCGTTGCTGCCCATCCTCAGATCAGGTCGCCTGTTGAGCCCAACTCTGCAGCGCCTTCTTCCCGAATGGCGCGGATGAACGACGCCCATTGGATGAAGTACGATGGTCCCGTTCTGGCCAGTGTCCGCCTCGCCAACTCCACTGCTTTCTGCCGAGCCGGCTTCCGCCACCACGACCCGACGTTGTCACGCATTGCGTTGAGAGTTTCGGCGGCTCGACGAGGGTCGACATGGACGATACCGGCCTCCTCTAATGCTGCGTAGGCTGGTCTGACGCTGGAACGGACGTAGGGCAATCCCTCCGGGTCGAAGAGCAGAACAGGGATATCTCTACTCAGGCACTCTAGAAATGTCGTGGTGAAGGCACTGTCGAGTACGACGACTTCGGCTCGCGCCAACAGCTCATCGATGGACGCGCCGGATGGCGTCACGGAGAACCCCCCGATCTCGATGCGCTGTGGTTGCTCTGCATCTTCGCTCGCATGCGCATACTTGACGGGACGAAACCGGATAGCGACGCTCTGCGCTGTCTCGGCTTCTAAGCCCTTCCGGAATGCGTCGGTGCTCTTCTGATAACGGCCAATGCCGATCGATATGGGCGGCAGCCGGTAGTCGAAGCGCCACTGGTCCTGGGTGACCCATAGGAAACGCCAGCTCGAAGTGCCCACTCGCGGTCGTAATCTCCCATGACGCAGGCGCCGGACCGTATACGACATCCTGGGTGACGGAAGCGGTCGGCACTGGTGACCGTCGGACCAGCCCCACGTGAGAAACTCACGAGAAATCGAACGCTCATGGAACTCTGAGGCCTTGGGGACTGTTTCCCCGTAATAGCCGCCGTGTTGAGCAAGGTAAATCGGCACACCTCTCTCTGCGTAAACAGCCAACCGTACATGGTCAGCATCAGTTGTCGGCACAGGTCCAACGTAGGCGCGCGGGGTGGGTCCTCTCCTCGCTCGATCCACCACTTCCGGCAGCGCTTCGAAAAGGGATACGGGTAGCAAGACTTCTAGGTTGCGCCAGAGTTGATCGAGCAACCCTTCGGCAACAGAGAAGCCGAACAGGGCCGATCGTAGAGATCTATCCACCTTTGTAGCCGATACCTCGTCTTTGATGGCCGGAATGCTCCGTACCGACCCCCCGGTGCCGATCCACAGTAAGAGTCCGTGAACACGGGGAAACAAGTTCGCTGCGCAATGGACGTGGGGGCACGCGTGGTGCGCTCGGCACTCCGGCATACCGACTCTTCCTGAGCGCTTGAGGGCCACGAGCGGTCCCGACTGCTTGGGTTCTCCGATACTGTCTACGAGAGGCACTCCAGGCCTTAGCCCGCCGGTCAGCGCCGTGAACAATTGCCTGTTGAATAACAGGGACAAGCGTGCCACTGTCTGGTAATGCTTTGACGAGCGTGGGGTTATCCAATCAACACTGTTTGCCTTCGAAATGAGTTGCGCATTCGGGGGAGTGGTGCGTACTGCGTGGTCCATAATATATGCGCGTACACCCATCGATTCCGTATAGGCGCGAATAAATGTCCCAAGAGCCACCTCGACTGTTTGCTTTGACCAGTCAAAGCCAAAGCCTTCATTTACTGCACCGGTAAGCAGGGCCAGAAGTTCATCACCGGCCATGTGGAAGGTTTGAGCCAACCGATATGCTTCCTCCGGCGCCGGGCGGAGATGTATTTCGCTTCCAGACGCCGACTTCAATGTCCAATGATCCGCCAGGTAGAGGTCTCCGAACCCATCGTCCCAGTGGAGTATGAGGGGCGAAGCCGCGCCGTTGCTCACGGTTGAACTTGGAATGTGACGGCCACTTCAAACATCATCATGCATCATCGCCAAGGCACAGCTTCACGGCCCGTATCCTGCAAGAGTCTGGGCCGGTAGTCGAAAGCAATTCGTAGCAAGCGTCAACTCGTCCGATCGGTCACGCCGACTACTCCCCGAGATGTGCTCGGCGGGGCCTTTTGCGACGGACACCATCCGGCCTTCGTTCTACCGAGTTTCGTTGGGAAGGCCGGCTCTTCGATGAACCAGAGGCGGATCGTCTGCTCAGGAGAGCCGTGGCCGCCACTCTCACCCCGAGCTGCCCAAGATGTGAAGCGGCCAAAGTCAGATCGCGGATTGAGGTCCGATCCTTTTCGGCCACCAAGACCCCAGCACGGGTCCGCGACGCCACCGCGTCGGCGGCCGCCGTGCCAACATTGGGCGCCGATACGATCACCACATCGACCACTTCCCGCGCTTCCTCGACCACCATTGCGAAGGCAACTCCCGCTAAGGCATCGACAATGTCGACAGACACCGGCCCGGCAGGGACTGAGAGAAGGTTGCTCGCTATCTCGGTTCGATCCCACAACGACCGCTTGATGTCAGACCGGTCGGGGTGTTCGCCGCCCGACGTCCGGAGCATATCGGACAAGCTAGAACCGACATCGGACCCCGGAGCCAGATCCTCACCGAAGAGGGTGTCAACCAACAGCACCGTGCGACCGGTTGCTGCGGCCGAAGCAGCCAAGTCGGCCGCAAGGTCGTAGACGTCAGGAGGGGCTGCACCGACCCCTGCCACGACTAGGACTGCGTCTCTTTCCAAGAATCGCTCCAGTTGAGCACGGAGCGTTTGGATGTGTGTTCGTCGGTGCTCCCCACCTGCCTCTGCGTACCAGCCCGGCCCCGAGACGTGGCGTCGGGGGCGTTTGTCTACCTCGGTCAATGCCATCTCCGGAACATCGTCGGGAGATCGCACAGGCAGGCGAATCCGATCATTGGCAGCCACTGCAATTCCTCCCAGGAGAATGCCTCCCATGAGGCCAACGATCGCGACCAGAACCGGGGAGATCTCCGGGGCGGTCTGGTCCACCACGAACGGTTCGCCCACCAGGCCTTCGCTCCCCACCTCCACCTCCCGTAACGCCGCCGAGACGTACTGCGACTCGAGACTTCGGAGCCGTTGTTCGAGCACCATTCTTTGCAGGCGGGTTCGAGTGTCGCCGGATGTCACGGTCGCAGGAGGCAACTCGGCCAAGCGGTCGTCGATCGACTCCAGGACGGCATCGACAGCTGTGAGTCGATTCTCGAGATCCGTCCGCTCGCCGGCCTCGAGGGCCGGGTCTAGCAGCTGGGAGTTCAGGGCCGCTGCCTCTTGAGCAGCCGACTGCAACTGAGCGAGTATCGCAGCCCGCTCGGCATCAGTGACCGGGTCGGTTACGCCCGTACCGCTAAGGAGAGCGAGCTCCTGTTCGACGAGCGAGATCTCGGTGGCGAGGGCGTCGAGCACGGGGGCGAGCTGGTCTTGAGCGGTGCTGGCTGGTCGCGCCTCAAGATAGTATTCGCGGAGGTCGCGAGCTGCCTGAAGGGCCGCCTCGGATGTGGGCGCCGTCGCCACGAATTGCACGGCACCCGCCGACTCTCCCGTGGTTATGTTCAGGTTCGCATCTCTCAATCGCTCGGCCGTGATGGAACGAGCCTGAGCCACGACTGTCTCAACCCGGCGGTTGAAAGGAGCGTCTTTCTCTTCGGGTAACCGCAGTACAGACATTGGTGCTACAGCCTCAAACACCGGTTCCAAACCGCGATTGCGCAGCTCCGCCGCTCCCAATGCTACCCCGGCGCCCAAGAGCGCCATCAGAACCACGACCCACCAGCGGGTCTTGAGCGCTCGAAGGGCTCTAAGAGAGCTCATCGTCGGACATGCTCAGGCCGACGCATCGAGGTCCATGCCGGACAACACATCGAGGTCGATGGTCTCGTCACCGTCCCAAGTCTGCCAGGCCAGCGCCATGAGCGTTTGTCGGAGTGCCGTCCGATCGCCATGTCGAGCCATCGACTCGAGCATCGTGATCGCATCGTGCATCGTCGCACGACTGGGGCAGGTGGTGGCGGCGACGCTGATCTTGGGATGCGACGACGGGGTGAGGGGCTGGTGAGAGAGCACCTCGATGATCTTCTCGCCGGGGCGGGCACCTGTCACCTTCACCTCGATGTCGCGCCCGGGGACGAGCCCGGCGAGGCGGATCATGCGATGAGCTAGGTCGCCGATGCGCAAGGGCTCGCCCATGTCGAGCACGAAGATCTCGTCGGAGCGGGCCAGGGCGGCAGCCTGGAGGACCAACTCGACGGCTTCCGACGTGAGCATGAAGTAGCGGAGCATGTTGGGGTCCGACACCGTCACCGGTCCCCCCGCCTGGATCTGGGTCATGAAGGTGGGGACGACACTCCCCCGGCTGCCGAGGACGTTGCCGAAACGGACGGCGCTGAAGACCATGCCGTTGGGAGCGGACGCGGCGGCGGACTGGATCATCATCTCCGCCACCCTTTTCGAGGCGCCCATCACGCTCGATGGCTCGACGGCCTTGTCGGTAGAGATGAGCACGAAGCGCTCCACCCCGTTGCGCTGGGCGGATTCTATGAGGTTGCGGGTGCCCGCCACGTTGGTCTTGACTGCTTCTTCGGGGAAGACTTCGAGGATGGGGACGTGCTTGTGAGCGGCGGCATGGAAGACGACCTGGGGACAGTGTTGGCCCAGTACTCGGTCGAGAGCGGACCGATCACAGATGTCTACCAGCATGGAAGTCGGCTGGTGCTCCATCCCCGCCCAGCCCAGGCTCGCCCCGTAGAGGTGGCCCTCGTCGTGGTCGAGCGCCACCACCTCGCTCGGCCCGAGGGCCGCCACCTGGCTCACGATCTCCGAACCGATGGACCCACCGGCTCCGGTCACCAGGACCCGTCTCCCGGCGATGAGTTCTCTCACTGCGGCGAGGTCGGTGCTCACGGTGGGCCGGGGCAACAGGTCCGACAGCTCCAGGTCCCTTACATCTCCCATCCCGCCGCTGCCCATTACCGTGTCGACGTCGGGGAGCATGCGCAGGCGGACGTCGACATCGACGCAATGGTCGACGACAGTGCGCACACCGACGGGGTCGACACTAGAGGCGATGACGACCTCGTCGACCTCGTGGTCGCGAACGAGGTCGGGCAGCTCCGAGATCACCCCCAGCACCGGGAGACCGGCCAGGCGACGGGTGTCGGGGCCCCCCGCCACGAAACCGACCACGATCACCGGTGTGGTGGCGGTCGGTCCTTGCCGGACCAGGTCGGCGGCCGCCCGTCCCGTCCCGACGATCAACGCCCGGCGGATGTCGGGGTCGTGCGTGCGCCGGAACGAGAAGAGGCGAGAACGAAAGCGAACCGCTCCCATGCCTCCCAGAGCGACACCGGACCCGAGGAGAACGACAGTCAAAGGCATCAGTCGAGCATTGGACCCGTTCCATTGCTGAATGACGATCAACCCCCCCAACAGGAGAGACGCCGAAAGGAGTGTCGCCATCACCAGGCGCATTGCCTCTTCCACCGAGGCGAACTCCCACACGTGCCCGTAGGCGCCGAAGGCGGCGTTGGCCAGCAAATGGACGACCACAACGACAGGAAGATATATCCAGAAGCCTTGCCACCAGTCGGGGGCAATAGCCCCCTGCCGGTCGGCGAAACGAATGACCAAGGCCGCCACGTAGGCCAGTGCCAAGATCACGCCGTCGACGATGGCGAAGGAAACGTCTACGCGCAAACCGGCGAAGGCCCGCGCCAGGCCGGGCCACCCCCGGACTGCCCCCGTTCCCGTCGAGCTGTTTTCCAGCCGACTCATCCCATACCGCCTCCTCCCTTGTAGGCGTGCGGACCGTCTGTGAACCTGGGAATCAGCTGAGTCCCATTGCTCGGAACACCGTCGGACCGTAGACTTTGTAGCACGTTAAGTGCCCGAGCGCTACGGGGGGTGGTTCACGGGATGTTAAGAATTCGATCAGGGGACGGAACCGCGGGAGGGTCATGCAGATACTCGTGACGGGAGCGGCGGGGTTCATCGGGTCACATGTGGCCGAGTATTTGGCCACCGAAGGTGGCCATACGGTCACCGCATTCGACCTAACGGAACCTCGTTCCGACCACCTGCGGTGGCTGCAAGGCGACCTCACGGATGCGGTGACCGTCGCCGATGCCGTCGCCGGACACGAGGTGGTATGTCACATCGGGGCAATCGGAGACGTGTACCTGGCCGGCTCCGACCCCGCCCTGGCCGCGGCTGTCAATGTCACCGGTTCAGCCAACGTCGCCGGGGCGGCTTGCCGTCACGATGCTCATGTCGTCTACGCCTCTACCTGGGAGGTGTACGGGCATCCCCGATATGAACCCATCGACGAAGACCACCCCTGCGCCCCCGACCACCCCTACAGCATCACCAAGCTGGCCGGCGAGCAGATGCTTTTGGCCGCCGACCGGCTGCACGGGTTGTCGGTTCTGGCTCTCCGGCTGGGCACCACCTACGGGAGTGGGCTGCGGCCCAACTCGGTGTTTCGGATCTTCATCGATAAGGCCCGAAGGGGTGAGCCCATCACCGTCCAGGGCGATGGCGCCCAGGGACGCCAGTTCACCCACGTCACCGACGTGGCCCGGGCGTTTGCCCTCGCCTGCACCTCGGAGGTGCATGGGCGTGCCCTCAATGTGGTGGCCCCCGACACCATCTCCATCAAGGAGCTGGCCGAGGCGGTGGTGGCTCGCTACCCGACCGAGCTGACCTTCGGGCCATCCCGCCCGGGCGACGTCGCCCCCGCCCTCGTGTCGGCCAGCTCCGCCGCCGAACTATTGGGGTGGCAAGCCACGACCGACTTCGCAATAGGCTTGGCGGAGTTGATGGATGCCGAGTGACGACCGTCCGGTCGTGGTGGTGGTCGTCAAAGGACTGGGGATCGGCGGCGCCGAGAAGCTGATATCGGAGGGTGCCCGCCATTGGGACCGGTCAGCATTCGACTACCGGGTTGCCTACGTGCTGCCCT
Organism: Acidimicrobiia bacterium; assembly: GCA_041744375.1. Classification (GTDB taxonomy): domain Bacteria; phylum Actinomycetota; class Acidimicrobiia; order Spongiisociales; family ZC4RG35; genus JBGTLA01. The sequence goes on from JBGTLA010000033.1 coordinate 10,687, forward strand.
GGAAGGACCAGCTCGTGGCCGACCTGGAAGCGCTCGACGTTCCGGTGACCTGCGTCGGGTCCCCACGGGGCCTGACTCCGAGGGCGGCGCTCGCTCTCCGCCGAGCGTTGAAGGTCTGGAACACGGCACTCGTCCACGCTCACCTACCCACCGCCGGGGTGCTGGCGCGACTCGTCACCCCACGCCCCGTCGTCTACACCGAGCACAACCTGGTGTGGTCGTATCGGGCGCCGACCCGTTTGTTCAACCGTCTCACCTACGGCCGCAACGCGGCGGTCACCGCCGTCAGTGACGCCGTCGCCGCCACAGTGGCCTCGTATCCCGGGCCGGCGGTGGAGGTGGTGCCCAATGGGGTATCGGTGGCAGTCGAGCCCGCTGCACGCGACGGTGCCCGACTGGAGTTGGGATTGGGGGCCGACGACTCTCTGGTCGTTCACGTGGGCAACATCCGCCCCGGCAAGGGCCACGACATGCTCATCGAATTCGCGGGCGCGTTGTTGGCTCACCGCCCGAAGGCGACAGTGGTGTCGGTGGGGGGCGAGAAGTATCCCGGCGGCCTCGACCAGCTCAGGAGTGCGGCCGAAGAGGCCGGCCTCAACGGGCGGCTCCGATTCCTGGGACGGCGTTCTGACGCTCTCTCGTTCATCGCCGCCGCCGACGTCTACGTCAACCCCGCCGACTTCGAGGGGCTCCCCGTCACCATCCTCGAGGCGATGGCTCTGGGTCGGCCGGTGGTGGCGACGGCGGTGGGCGGAGTGCCCGCTCTCATCAGCGACGGCGTCAACGGCCGCCTCGTCCCACCTCGATCCCCACGCGCCTTGGTCGACGCCGTCGCCGACCTCCTCGACGACCCCGGGACGGCGGGTCGCATTGGTGCCGCCGGTGCGGACACCGTGGCGGCCGAGTACGGACTCGAGTCCATGGTGCGGGCCTTCGAGGACATCTATCGTTCGGTGCTGACATGACCACGACTGTCACCGTGCGGCCCTTCCAGCCAGCCGACCAGATGGAGGTGCTCGACCTGTTGCGGGCTGCCCTGGGCGAGACCGACCTGCTGGCGCGTACCCCCGACCTGTTCGCCTGGAAACACCTCGACAACCCCTTCGGCCGTTCCATCATGCTCGTCGCCGAGGACACCGAGGGCATCGTCGGGTTCCGGGCCTTCATGCGCTGGGAGCTGTCAACCCCTTCAGGAGAGACGCTCCGCTGCGTGCGGGCCGTAGATACCGCCACCCACCCGCGAGCTCAGCGCCGTGGCATCTTCCGTCGCCTCACCGAAGAGGCTGTGGATTGGGCACGAGCTGACGACGTCGACTTGATCTTCAACACCCCCAATCCCCGTTCCGGGGCCGGTTACCTGACGATGGGCTGGGCCGAGGTGGGCCGCATCGGAGCGATGGTGCGGCCACGGCTGCGGCTCATGCGGCCACCCGGCGGCAGAGCCCCAACCGTTCGAGACGGAAAGGTCTGGGATTCACAACAGGTGGTCGACCGAGAGCCCGTGGGGCTGCGGACCCCCCGCACTCCGGAGTATCTGCGCTGGCGGTTCGCGTGCCATCCCACCGCCTCGTACCAGGTGGTGAAGAGCTCGGGGGCACTGGCAGTGGTCAGACCCAACGTCCGCAACCGCCGCGCCGAGCTGGTCGTTTCTGACCTATTCGGACCAGCTGCCCCCAGAGCCGTTCGTGCTGCCGCCCGATTCTCGGACGCCACCTATCTGGTCGGGTGGTTCTCGCGCGGCGCCCCCGAACGATCCGCCGCCTTGGCGGGGGGAATGATGCCAGTGCCGGGATTCACCGCCCTCACCCTTTTCGCGCGGCCTCTCCATGAACTGCCAATCGACGTTTCTTGCCTCGCTGCCTGGGACTTCGCCCTGAGCGACCTCGAGCTGTTGTGAAGGGACTCGCTACCATCCTGATCGCTGGCTCCGTCGTGACGGTCGTCGCAATCTCGATCGGATTCGGCGTCGCCGACATGGGGACGGTGGCGCTGGTAACGGTGCTAACGGCGATCATATTGACCGTGTGCTGGCAGGCTGGCACCGAACGCGACCCATGGTTTTGGTGGGTGGCAACTCTCGCGTTCGTTGCCAAACTCGCAGGCTCAGCATTGCGCTACTGGGTGCTGGTGGTGGAGTATGAACGAGTAGGGGATGCCACTGGCTATCACGGCTGGGGGAGTCGAATCGCAGAGACCTGGCGGGCATTCAAGATCCCGTCCCTCGATGGGTCGATGGGCGTTGGAACCCAGGTGGTGCGGTGGATCACGAGCCTCCTCTATGCGCCATACCAACCCACGATGCTCGGTGGCTTCTTCATGTTCGCCACGCTTGCCTTCCTGGGCCAACTCCTCTTCTACTGCGCATTCCGGCGAGCCGTGCCCGGAGCGCGACTCGGGATCTACGCCGGCTTCATCTTCTTTCTCCCGGCAATGGTGTTCTGGCCCTCGAGCATTGGCAAGGAATCACTGATGATCCTGTTCCTAGGGTTCGCGTCCTATGGCATGGCAAGAGCATTCGTCGGATACGCTCCTCTGTGGCTGGTGGTGGGAGGCGCAGGCCTAGCCGCAGCAGGGATGATCAGGCCCCACATCGCCGCACTGACGGCGGCTTCTTTCGCTGGTTCGGCACTCCTAGGTCGGGGGACCTGGCAGGGCAAGGCTGCAGCCGGGAGAGTGATCGTTCTAGGCATTGGGGCATTGCTCACAGTCGTTGCCGTGTCGACATTCTCCGACCGGTATGAGATCGGAGAGCCCGACGATCTCGATCCCTTCATCAGTGACGTAGGACAGCGCACCCAGCAAGGCGGGTCTGCGGTCGAAGGCGAAGCCGTGCGATCACCCTCAGCCCTTCCCGGCGGGGCGCTCCGGGTTCTGTTTCGACCCCTGCCCCACGAAGCTCACAATCTTCAGGCAATGGCCAACGCCCTGGAGAACACAGCCCTTCTGGCGATAGTGATCTGGAAGACTCCGGCGATGGTCAAGCGGATACGACGGATCCGCATTCCCTACGTGATGATGAGCGCGGCGTTCACCGTCGGATTCGTGGTAGCTTTCTCGACCTTTTTGAACCTTGGAATCTTGGCCCGCCAACGATCACAAGTCCTTCCCTACCTCCTCGCGGTGCTAGTTGCCCTCGGTTGGGACTCCCGCGATCGCTTCGCGGGGACACCGCAGCAAGCCGGCCGTCACCTGGCCGCAGACCCTTTGGATCGCGACGTCACTGAACAGTCCAATCACACCCGGCTGCGATCCGGTCGCCATTTGCCGGTCTCATGATGGGTCTCCCCGCCATGCTCCATGGCAGTCCGCTCCTCTCGCAGCCACTGCCCTTCGCCCGGCCCACAATCGAAGAGCCGGACAAGGTTCTGCGCATGATCGCCGACAGCCTCGAGTCGGGGCTGGTCACGAACGGTCCCCGAGTGGCCGAGTTGGAGGAGCGCAGCGCCGACCTGTTCGGAGTGGAGCACTGTGTGGCGGTGGCTTCGTGCACCCTGGGATTGATGCTGGTGGTACAGGCAGTCGGTGAGGGTTCGGCCATCGTGCCCTCGTTCACATTCTCGGCATCGGCTCACGCTCTGGCCTGGAACGGACTCGACCCGGTGTTCGTCGACTGCGACCCAGCCACGTGGTGTCTGCGACCCGACGACGTACCGGACGATGCCGGCCTCATTCTTGGAGTTCACATCTCGGGCGTTCCCTGTGATGTCGTCGGTCTGCAGCGGCGGGCCGACGACCTGGGGGCCACCCTCGTCTTCGACGCGGCTCACGGGTCGGGGTCACTCGTCACGGCCGGCGGCATCCAGCGGCCGTTGGGGGGTTTCGGGCGGGCCGAGGTGTTCAGTCTCACCCCCACCAAGGTGATGTCGGGAGCGGAGGGAGGACTCGTCACCACCAACGACGCGGACCTGGCGGCACGTATCCGCTTGGCCCGCGACTACGGCAACCCGGGCGACTACGACACCCGCTTCGTGGGCCTCAATGCCCGTCTCTCGGAACTGAACGCCGCCCTGGCTTTGACCTCGCTCGATCACCTCGAGACGCGTGTGGGCCACCGCAACGAAGTCGCTGGCCGGTATCAGGTTCTGTTGGGTGCCCTGCCGGGGATCTCTTTCCAGCAGGTGCCGGAGGGGGCACGCAGCTCGTACAAGGACTTCACGGTTCTGGTGGAACCCAATGCGTTCGGTGCCAGCCGGGATGCGGTGGTGGCCGCCCTGCGAGCCGAGGGGGTGTCCACCCGTCCCTACTACTCGCCGCCGGTCCACCGTCAGACCGCCTATGCGCACCTCCCCAGGCGTGATCTGCCCATCACCGACCGTCTGGCAGAGCGGGTCATCAGCCTCCCCATTTGGAGCCACCTACCTTTCGAGACGGCCGACCTGATCGGCGAGGCGTTCGAGCGCATCCACTCCCATGCCGAGGAAGTGGAAGCGGTATACCGCTCATCCTGAAGCTTGGGGAGACGATCGGCCTCCCACCGTTGCCAACGCCACCACTGTGAGAAGTCCCACACCGGCCAGCATGGCCACCACGACAGGATTCGGTCCGGAGGCGTCTGCCAGCAAGGTGACCGCCACGAAACCGACCTGGGCGGCCCCGGCCGCCACGGCCAGCACTGGTATCGACCACCCCCGGTCGTGGAGACGGTCGTAGAGGTGGCTGCGGTCACCGGCGAACATGGGACGTCCGGCCAGGCGGCGACGGAGCACCGTCACGGACAGGTCGAGGGCGAACACCCCGAAGATGAGGCCGCTCACCCAGAAGGTCGCGCCCAGCCCTCCGGGAGACGTGCGCATGACACCCACCGCCAGCATGAACCCGACCAGGTAGGAGCCGTTGTCGCCCAGGAACACCCGGGCGAGGTGGTAGTTGAGCAACAGGAAACCGGCCAGGGCCGCCGCCATCACCGCTCCCAAGGTCGGGTCGAGTCCCCGCATCCAGGCGAGAGCGGCCACACCCGAGAAGGCCACTGCACCTGACGTCCCCGCCAGGCCGTCGAGCCCGTCGAAGAGGTTGACGGCGTTGATCACGAGCACCACCAGGACGACTGCCACGATCGCCTCCAGGGGCCGTGTCATCTCGAGTGGGACTAGACCCATCGCAACCACCGCCACCCCGATCATGACCTCGAGCACCAGCCGCACCCCCGGGGCCAACCCGATCCGGTCGTCGGCCAGGCCCACCAGCACCACCACCGTCGCCAGGGCGATCAACTTCCAGTCGATTCCCTCCGCCACGAGCCATCCGGCCACGAGACCGGCCAGCACGGCTACTCCCCCGAGGGGCACTGCCGGTCGGCGGTGGCGCTTGAGGGCGGGGTCATCCGGCTCGTCGACCATCCCCAAAGCGGGGCCAGTGCGGACGGCGACGAGGCAGACCGCCAGAGACACCACCGCCGCCACGACTACTGCGGCGACCACACCATCTCCAGGGACGTCTCTCGGGCGTGCACCTCGATGGTTCCGGCGGTGACGAATCCGAGTGATTCATAGAGGGCGATGGCAGCCGAGTTGTCGGCGCCGACCACCACCTTCACCTCGCTGACCCCCAGTCCGGTCATCTCTGCCAAGAAAGAATCTCCCAGCCGGTGGGCGATGCCCTGGCCCCGGACCGAGACATCGACGGCGGTCGACAACAACTCGGCTGCGACGTCCACACCGCCTCCGTAACGGAGAGTCTCCACCGCCCGACGCAGCAACGAGGGTCGTGCCAGGCGGGGTGCTGCCGCCACGGCCGCAACCAGTCCGTGGCGAATGACGAAGTGGCGGTAGAAGCGGCCGGTGTCGGCCACCCCGGCCACGAACCCGACAACTCCCCCCTTGTCGGCGACCACCACCACCGAGTCGTTCCACCCGATCAGCGCCCGATACAGGACTCGCAGGAAGGGGCGGCCGAGGCGGGGCAGGAAGCCGGTTGTTATGGCGTCGAGATGGAGACGGGCGAGGTGGGCGGCATCGGACCGAAGAGCGGACCTCGTCGTCACTTCCGCCCCTTGGGGTGCCAGCCAGGCCAACCCCTTGCCGGCGGCCGCACCGGCATAGGCGTCCATCACCGTGGACACCACCTTGCGCTCGTCGAACCTTTCTGCCGCTTTGCGGATGGCGGCACGGCCCATGGCGCGGCGGCGAGCGGAATCGGTTCCCAGGTCGACCACGGCGGCGGTGAGGGCGTCGACGTCTCCCACCGGGAACAGCAGGCCGTTGACCCCGTCCTCGACCACCTCCCGACAACCGCGGATGTCGGTGGCGATCACGGGCAGACCCATGGCGGCTGCCTCCATGGCGGCACGGGGGAACCCCTCCCGATGCGAGGGGAGGACGAAGAGGTCCATGGCGGCGTAGAGCCGGTCGACGTCGGTGCGCATTCCCAGAAAGCGCACCCCGGCCTTCTCCGCATCCTCCACCATGCGGCGAGGAAGGGCATCGCCCTTTTCGGGGTCGTCGGGCCCGACACACACCACCACGAAGGAATGGTCGAGCCGCTGGGCGGCCGCCAACAGCTCCGGGTAACCCTTCTCGGCCACGAGGCGGCCGACCATGCCCACCACGATGGCGTCGCCATCGATCCCCACTTCGGCGCGGATCTGGCTCCGATCTGATTCTGTGAAACGGGACGGGTCGAAGCGGGCGAGGTCGACTCCGTTTCCCAACAGTCGGGTCCGGGCTGGTCGGGTGATGCGCCAGCGGGTCAGGAGAGCGAAATCCTCCGCAGACTGCACTAGTTCCACGTCGGAAAAACGGGAGGCGACCGCCTCCAGTGCATACACCACCAGGCGTTTCGACCAGCGATCGTCGGGGGTGGCGTAGACACCGTGGACGGTATTGACCACCACTGGCACACGTGCCAGCCTTCCCAGAACCCGCCCGTACAGGCCGGGTTTGGGATTGTGGGTGTGGAGCACTTCGGGCCGCTCACGGCGCAGGATCGCCCACAGCTCCCGAGCGGCCCGCACGTCGGCCAGGATGTCCATGCCCCGGGTGGACGAATGGAGCGGGATGTGACGGATCCCGGCTCTTTCCAGCTCCTCGACGTGGGGACCCGATGCGCTAATGCCGATGGCTTCGCCGCCTAGGTCTCGGGCGGCAAGGAGTTGGGGCATGACCAGGTACCGGAGACTCAGGTCGATGGTGGTGAGGTGGGCGACCTTCGGGCCAACTGACAACGGGCTCACCGGCGCGAGTCCATCAACAGCCGCGACAGTTCCCGGCGCCACAGGTCGAGGCTGTGTTCCAACGTGAAGTGATCGAGGCAGCGTTGCCGAGCCGCTTCTCCCATCTTGTGGCGCAGCTCCGGGTCCCGAACCAGCACTTCGACGCGGTCGATGAATCCGGTCTTGTCATCGAGCTCTACCACGTAGCCGGTCACACCATCTTCGATCACTGCTGCCACTCCGGCTGCTCGGGTGGAGACTGCAGGGAGACCGCTGAAACCGGCTTCGATGAGGACGCCCGGCATTCCTTCAGCCACAGAAGACAGCAGGAACACGTCGCTACGACGTAGGTACTCGGCGACGTTGTCGTCACGTCCGATGAATTCAACAGATGAGGACTTGTGGCGCTGCATCTCCTCCAACAAGGGACCGTCCCCGACCCACCATCCTCGTACGTCGACTCCCCTCTCACGCAGGGCTGTTGCGACGTCCACGAACCATTCGGGACGCTTCAGAGGACCTACATAACCGACCGAGACGAGACGGACCGATTCACCTGCGCCAGTGCGCCGCTCACCGACGAACAACGCGGGATCCCGACCGTTTGGGATGCAGACGGTTCTCTCGGAGTCCACGCCGAGAGTCTCTCGCGCTTCCTGCACCATCTCCTCGGAGACGCCAGCCACCAGATCGCTGCGCCTGGCCAGCTTGACGTGGAACCATCGCCGAAGAGGGTTATCCAATAGGTCACCCGCCGTGCCGATCTTGTAGTAGATGATGCGGCTCCGGCGCCGACCGGCGAAGACGGCGTACTTGAGGGCCTCACCGCCATGGGCCACGATCACATCGGGACGCCACGAAGACACATACGAGCGCAACCGAACCAGGGCGTGAGGCGAGAAGCCGAGACGGCGCCCGAACCCGACGGGTACCTCAAGGTCGACGTCGGCCTCGAGGGAGACTGGGTCGGAATGGAAGATCGTCACGGTTCGATGCTCAGCTTCGGGGCCGTCGAGCGTCTCTCGCATCGCCTTGGCGTAGGTCTGGGCGCCGCGGGCGACATCCACCGGAAGCACATGCAATACGCGCGGACGGGCCGGTTCGGGGCGTCGCCGGGGACGTGGGGGCGTCCGGGGGGACGCAGGCTCGACCCGGCGCAGCCACTCCGGG
>JBGTLA010000034.1:0-14654 GCA_041744375.1 Acidimicrobiia bacterium
CCTTGAGCCGCGCACCGCGCGAGTGGGCTATGCCGGGTCGGTGGGAGCCGCGCCCTGGACGTCCCCTGCGTGTGTCGTGCCGGCGGCGCCCCGAGTGTCCATGGCTCTGCGCAGGGCCTCCGCGACGGACAGGTAGGCGTAGCCGGGCTCGAGAAGCTTGTCTCGAACCGAGCGGTCTCGGCAGACCAGGTCGTGTCGGAGGCTCTCAATGAGGTTGTTGACCTCGGTCCGGGGCATCTGGGCGATGAGGGCGCAGCCGCGCCCGACGAGCCAGCGGGGCAAGCCTGGCACGAGCACTTGGGTCCGTCGCAGTCCGGCAATGTCTGCGAACAGCGCGAGCAGTTCGGGGTAGGTCACTACGTCGTCGCCGCCCACGTCGAAGTGTCCGTCCAACGGATCCGCGCGCAAGGCGCGAACGATGAGGTGCACGACGTCCTCGACCGCGACTGGCTGGATCCTGCTGCGCATCCAGGCTGGGACCGGGGTGATCCTTGGGACGCGCTCACTGAGCCGCCTGAGCAGCTCGTAGGACGTGGAACCCGCGCCGATGATCATGGACGCGCGCAGCACGAGTGTGGGCACCCGCGATGCCAGCAGAACCTGCTCCACCTCGAGGCGTGAGTGCAAGTGCTCGGACAGCTCACCGTCGGGCACCAACCCCGACAAGTAGACGATGCGGGCGACTCCGGCCCGCTCGCACGCCGCAGCCATCCTTTCGGCGGCGTCGCGGTCCCTGCGGGCGAAGTCCTTGGATCCCATCGAGTGCACCAGGTAGATGACCACGTCGACTCCCTCGACGGCCCGCTTGACCTGCTCGTCGTCGTCGATGTCCAGTTCGCGGGTCTCGACCTCGACGTCCCACGGATAGTCGTCCGTCCCAGACTGGGAGCGGCTGGCGGCGAGAACGGTGTGCCCCTCCTCGACCAGCGACGGGATGAGGCGTGAGCCGACGTAGCCCGTTGCTCCTGTCACCAGGATCCGCAGAGAAGTCTGGGTGGGCTGTTGCGTTGGAGACGTCACAAGAAGACTGTAGGGGGGACGCTGCAAAGCTGGCGCCGTCACGTGGGCCAGACCGACTCATACACGACCAGCCTCGCCGGTGAGGTGTGGATCTCGACGCCGGGTGGCGCGGTGAGGATCAGGTCGGCCTCGTCGTTATCGAGTCGTCGGGTGCCGCCGTGGTCCAGAGGAAGCAAAGCCCGTTCGGAGTCTGCCACAAATCTGCCGTGTGAAAGCGACCAGACCGCCGTCGGCGATTCGTTGCATACAGGTGAATCCAGCGATTCTCTTTGCGTAGCACGACTTCAGTAATCCCATTGGTCTGCTGACGTTGGTGTAGTTCGGTGTCGATCGGAGTGGCAGAGGCACTACGCGGGCGATGATCCCGCGCATGGCGGCCAGAAGGCACAAGTCGAACTGTGTCACGCCATAGCGGCCTCCACGAACGTCAACGGCCCCGGCTACTCGCATAGTCGGGGCCGTTCTCGCCGGGCTAGGTTCGGGTGTCGCCGCCGGCCGTCCGCTCGGATAGCTCAAGACCGGGTGCGCGAGCTACACCGCCGGCTGACCCCGGGGCCTGTTGGGGAGCTCGAACCTCTCGGGAAGATGCGACTCGTACACGAGCCCGCAGTCGAGTATCCGTCGGAGGAGATCATCGGTCCTTGCCTGTCGCCACGACGCTAGCGCGGCGAACCTCTTCGCCTGTATGGCTTGGCATCTATGCGACGCCAACCATCTGCGAAGACCCGCTCCTACTTGCCACGAACTCCATCGGTCGATGCCGCGACCTTTGTCAAGATGTCGCTGCGGCGCTCGCTGATGGCGCCCCCGGTCACCGACAACGTCGACCGGCGCGCTCCCGGGCTGGTGCGGCGACTCGCGATCCGGCTTGTTCAGTTGACGCAAAGACGGCCAGAGCCGCACGTAATCTGGTTCGGTGTCGGAGCCGGACTCCTGTGTGATGGCGGGCCGATCGATCCATTCTCGGCCAAGGGCTTGGGCGAGAGTGTCGGCGGCGGTCTGGCCGTCGCCGGTGACGACGTAGGCGTGGTTGGCGTGGCGACCACGCGTCATGGGGGTGTAGATGCCGGCGGTGTCGATGGGTCCGTCGATGAGGAGGAGGGCGGTGTCGACGGTGCGGCCTTGGGTGGCGTGGCCGGTCTGGGCGTACCCGAGTTCGACATGCTCAGCGGTGTAGGCAAAGGGGAGCCGGACGGTGCCACTCCGGCCAGTGAGGGTGACGGTCCCGTCCCGGTGGATGGTGTCGATGGTCCAGTGGTCCCGGTTCTTGACGATCGCGCCCTTGTCGGTGTGGAGGGTGCGGTCGTTGCGGCGGGTGACGACCTCATCACCGACGTACAGACTCCGATCACCAACGGCGAGGCGTGGTCCGGTGGGGTCGAGTTCGCCGGTGGCGATGCGGGTTTGTTGGGCGCGGTGGTTGAGGCGGTCAACGGTGCCGCCGGTGTTGGCCATCATCGCCACCGTCTCACCTCTCGCTCGGGCGGTGGCCCAGGCGGAGAGGATCTCGATTTCCATGTCGGCGGGTGCCGTGGCGGTCGTAGTCGGCGAGCACCGTCGGGTCGCCGTTGCGGAGGCGGAGGGAGGCGTCTCGTTCTCATTGGTGCGTGAAGCGGTGGACCTGGTCAAGTTCGATGCCACCGTAGGTGTCGACAAGGTGGCCGAACATCCCACCCCTCCCCACGGCACTGAACTGGCGGGAGTCGCCGACCATCACGACCCCGCCATCTGTGTTCTTTGGCGAGCTTCACGAGTTGATCAAGTTTGGGGGTCGAGACGGTTCCGGCTTCGTCAAGGATCACCGTCGCCCCCGGAGCGAGGTGGTAGCCGGGGGCGGGTGGACGGTCCGGCCGTCGGTGTTCGTGGAGGAGCTTGTCCAACGTGTCCGCCGCCATCCCCGTTTCGGTGGCAAGCACCTCAGCAGCGCCAGCGGTGGGCAACACCTCCACCAACACGGTTCGGCCGTGTTGGTGGAGATGTTGGACGGCGGGGGCGAGGGCGGTGGTCTTGCCAGTACCGGCCGGTCGCTTCTGGGTGGCACGCCCGGAGGGACTCGAACCCCCAACCTTCTGATCCGTAGATCCCCAAGCGGTGTCCGTGGCCGTCCACCAGAGTCCATGCGGGCCGCTCCTGAGCGGTTTGGATTCCACCAGCCTCCACGGCCGTCCCGGCGAGTCCACGGCGAATGGCTCCCAACTTGGCTCCCAAGCAGATCCAGTTCGGGAGCTCATCGTCCGTGCATGTGGCCTGCGTTAGATCATCCTCGGTGCTCAGCGGGTTAAGCAGACCCACCGCGACGTGCTCTTGACTGGCGATTCCGGAAGGCCCTTTATCCCTTGTACATGAACGAAGACTCGAACGCGCATCGCTCTCGAAGGTTCCACTTGAAGGGCGGTGCGGCGACAACGACAACATCGGAGATCAACTCGGTGCCGGGGAGGTGGTCGCTGATCCCGCAGGTCACCGGACCCTGGGTGCTCGCCTCGACGGTCGATTGAACCTCGACGAAAGTCGAGACACCGATACGCCACCGCCGGGATTCGTGGACGAGCCGGATGGCGGCGGGCCGTACCATCGAAACGTCTCGGATCGCTCGACCGTAAAGACGGTGGGTGTCGCCACCGATTCGGCCGAGGAACACGTCAGCCAGATCCCCCTGCCGAACTTCGTCGGCAGTCTCGTCGACGAAGAGGGCGACCCGCCATGGGCTACCCGGTTCATCGTCGGAGTAGGAGCCAACCATCACGGTCGACAATCCGGAGAGGTCGCGTCCGTCGACATGGCCCTCCTCGATCATCCACGACAGGACGAAGTCGCACGTTTCGTAGGTCGACCGTCCTCCTCGTCGATCCCCATGGCGTCGGCAGGGGCACACCGCCTCACAGTTGCACGCCTCGTAGTACGAGCCACTCACATCCCAGGACACTCAGGCTCCCAAGAACGCAGCGACGCCCCAGGCGATCATGACGACTCCCCCGATCACCGAGATCGCCTCGCCTCGCCTCAGCACTTTCTCGGCGAGGACAAAGATGGCCAGCAACGCGACCCACGCCAGGTTCATGACGCCTAGCACGAACAGGAGGATCATCAACGCCCAGCAGCAGCGAAGGCACAGCGTTCCGTGATGGAGACCCATCCTGAGGGCTCCTGCCCTGCCGTCTCGCCACGATGTTGTCAAGAACCCCATGGGCGTCCGGCATGCTCCGAGGCTCCGCCGCTTCACCGGAGTGAACTGGTAGATCCCGGCTCCGACCAGCAGCAAACCCGCCAGTCCGCCCCGTGTCGCCACTCCCATGCCGTTGACCAGCGTCAGATTGTGCAGGACCCATTGCAGGCCTGTGGCCCCGACCGCGAATGCGCCCCATACCAGGACATAGCCTGCAATGAAGAGGGAAGTCGAACCGACCCGCCCTTCGGCCGATCTTGCGTCCATGCGGTCGTAGCCGAGCACCATAGGGACGGCTGATGGCAGCATCATGGCCGCCATCATCACCGCCCACATCATGACCATCAGTGCGGTCTGGACGGTGGTCCAAGCCGATGTCATCGGCATGGCCAGGACCGATGACATGTCGCCCATCTGTGTCGCCATGAACCCGAGGTATGCCCATGAGACTCCGGCGAACCCAACCATGCCGACCACGATCGCGCCTCGGGCACGATCGTGGGCCACCGAAGTGGTCAAGACGCGTACTCGAAGGGCGAGTAGAAGCCGTTCTTCTCCGCGAGCTCCCATTGCATCCCGTGATCGTTGTATGCGAGATGCTCAGAACGTGAAACGACAGCATCGAACCCGGGTGCGATGGCCAGTGGGTGGTTTCCCACCGTAATCTCGGCGTCGCCCTGCCCGGCAACCGCTGCGATCGCGACATCTGCGATCCCGGCGATCTTCATCGAGGTCCGCTTCCCCGCCGTCTCGAACTCGATCGATGCTGGTCCAGCACCGAGTACCTCTCCGATGTGGCCTGCCAGGCGGGCGGGATGACCACCGGCTTGTCCCGAGAAGATCGTCGCCAGTGCTTGGCTCTGGACTTCCGACGCCTGGTCGTCGAGATAGAGGGCCACCTGCCACTGGACCTGCGCCATATGCCCGGGCGAGTAGACGGCGAGGGCCACGTTCAACCCGTCGAGCTTGGTGCTTTCGAACTCGCCCTGGTCAATGTGCCACCCGACCAGCACGGTGCAGTCGACCTCTGTCGGCGGGCTCAGGAATATGCAGGGGCATGCCGCCTCACAATTGCACGACTCGAAATATTGCCCTTTCAGGTACCAGGTCATAGGTGCTTCTCCTCGTTTGGTGCCTATATCCCGTAACCGTGGCACCGGGAGGTCAAGACGAGTTCAAGAAAGCATCAACCGGGTGACGCCTGACGCGCTCCGTCACGACCCGCGGAGATGTGCGGCATGCCAAGGGCACCGTCGATCGCCTCGAGACTGGCGTCGACGAGTTCGGGTACCGACATAACCGAACCCCGAACCGTGAGGCGTCCATACTCGGCTTCGCCGAGCACGCTGAGAAGGTCATCCAGCAGTTGTGGGTGGGGTTGAGTGAGGACCGAGCGGGTCTCGGAGAGGAGGGCACCGGTGAGGATTGCCGCCTCGTCGGCGAGCCCGACATCGGCCAGTGCGCTCACCAGATAGCGCCAGGCAAGCCGAAGCTGTGTGTCGTCTCCGACCCGGTGCCAGTGGTCGATGACGCCGATAAACTCCTGCAACCCGGAAGGCAGATCTCCATGAGTGGCCATGGTAGAGGCGAGTTCCATCCGGGCGATTCCGGCGAACCAGTCGTTGCCTACCGAGTCGGCCATCCGGGCCGCCTCCTCGAACATCGCAGCCGCCTCCGCCGGAGAGCGATGTTTGACGGCGAGGCCGTTGGCGTAGAGGGAAAAGACCAGAGCGGTCGGATTACCTGTCTCCCGGGCGCCAGCAAGCGCCTTGGTGGCGGCCTCTATAGCCTCTGGTGACCGCCGGAGTACGGCGTTGATGACCGCCACGTAGTAGGTGGCCCACACCTCTCGGGTGATGTCTCTTTGCTCACTCGCTTCAACGACTACCCGCGAGTAATGCTCCAAGGCTGCCTCTGCGTTGCCTTGATAGAGGGCGACGTCTGCCAACACATCGTCGGGATGACCGGATCTGGCGATGACCGCGCCTGTGGTGCCGGCCCCCGCGTTGCCGAAGCGGATCGCCTCGTCGAAGCGGCCTCCGATCCAGGCGCCGCGGGCGGCGCTGCCGCATACCGCCCGCCAGCGAGGGTCATCCGGTGTGGTCGTCTCCCATACCCACTGCGCCCAGCGGCTCAGCTCGTAACGCGACCGCCAGTACCCCCAGTCGGGGATGGACGCCACGATACGTGCCCCGGTGTCGACGTCACCGATCTCGATTGCCCACCCAACGGCGCTACGGAGGTTGTCATAGGCAAGAGAGAGTGCTGCCACCGCATCACGCTCCTCGGGGGTGAGCAGTCGAGCCGCCTCGACCTCGGCGACCTTGGCGAAGTGTCGGGCATGGCGTCTCCGTATATCTGGCTCCTCGTCACTGAGACGGTCGAGAGCGAAGCGTCGGATAGTCTCGAGGAGTCGGTAGCGGGTGCGTGTCCCCGATGTCTCGGCCATCACCAGTGACTGGTCGACCAGGGTCGACAGCTGGTCCCGCGCGGTCTCCGGCGAGATAGGCTCGGTCACACAGACCTCCAGGACATCTTCGAATAGGAACCGTCCCGACATCACACCAAGCCGGTCGAGCAACCGGCGCGGCTCCTCGTCGAGCAGCTGGTAGGACCAGCCGATGGTGGCGTCGAGCGTCAGATGCCGGGCCTCGTCCGACACGTCGGCTCGCGACTTCTGCAAGCTGGACCCCAACGTGGCGATGATCTCGGCCGGGGTCATCGATCCCAGCCGAGCGGCGGCGAGCTCCAAGGCCAGGGGGAGCCCGTCGAGGTGCCAGCATAACTCCACAACGTCTCTTCGATTGGCGTCGGTGATCTGGAACGAGCTGGGCGCCCGCCTCGCCAGGAGTTCCACCGCCGGCCATTGGCGGAGCAGATTGACAGACGCATCTGGTCGGTCGGGGAACTGCAGCGAAGGGGTGCGCCACTCGTGCTCGCCGTCGACGTGGAGCGGAGCCCGACTGGTGGCAATCACGGTGATCTCCGGGCAGCTCCGCACAAGGGAGGCGAGCAGCCGGGCCACGGCGGAAGAGAGATGCTCGCAGTTGTCGACGATAAAGAGAGCTTTGCGGGGCCGTAGATACTCGACCAGGCTGGCCCGCAACCCCGAATCCGGATGAGGCTGAACACCGGCGCTCGCCGCCAGCACCGCGTCAACCGCCGACTCGTCGAAGACAGTCGACAGGTCGGCAAAGAATACCGATTTGTCCCCGCGTTCGACGATCCGGCGTCCTAACTCCATCGCTAGCCGGGTCTTTCCGGCCCCGCCGGGGCCGGTGAGGGTGAGCAGCCGAACCTGTTCGATTCGCGCCAGGAGGTCTTCGATCTCCACGCTGCGTCCAATGAGGTCGGCGCTGGGCGCAGGCAGCCAATCGGGCTCGGCTCCGCCCATCGACGCGTCGTGGAGCAGGATCAGTTCCTCCAATGTCCGTAGCTCGGGACCGGGCTCCACACCGAGGTCCCGGGCCAGGCCGTTCCTGAGCCGCCGATAGACGGCGAGGGCATCGGCCTGACGACCGGATCCATAAAGTGCGCGCATCAGCAGGCCACATAGCTGCTCATCGAGCGGGGCCCCGGCCACGGCGCGTTCCACAGCCGATATGACATCGGCGGGACGACCGGCGGTGATGGTCGCCTCAGCCCATGCGGTGACGGCGCGTTGACGCTCCCATTCCAGGCTTGCCGACTCCTCTTGCAACCAGGGATGGTCGAGGTCGGCCAAGAACGGCCCGCGCCAGAGATCGAGAGCGGCACCGAACATCTTGCTGCGTTCGTGGGGATCTTCCAGGCCGGCGGCTTCCTTTGCCACTGCCCGAAACTCGTCGATGTCGGTCTCGACCGATAGGAGGTCGAGACAATACGTCCCCCGCTCGCCCTTCAAGTCGGAGGCGGGCCCGAGCAGTCGCCGCAGGTTTGAGGCGTATGTCCGAAGCGACCTGATCGTCCCATCGGGTGCATCGTCGCCCCACACCGCCTCGACAAGGGCGGCGAGGCTGATCGGCTCGCTGGCGTGGAGCACCAGATAACAGAGCAGCGCCCGTTGCTTGGGACCCCCGGGATGCACCGCTTGTCCGTCGACCATCACTTCCAGTGGCCCGAGAAACCGAAGGGTGGCCGCGTACTGGGTCACAATGTCTCGTACCGTAGGCGGCGTAAGGTGACTTCATGGAGGGTTGGAATTCTCACCGGGTTGGGGTCGAGTTCGAATCCGAAGGTGCTGCCCTTGGGGGGTTCATCTATAAGGCTGTGAAGGGTGAGCCGCCCTTTCCTCTGATAGTGATGGCACACGGCACCTCCGCCACCATCCAAATGGTTGCCGACCGGTACGCAGAGGCCTTCGCAGAAGCTGGGGTGTCTGCCTTGCTTTGCGACCACCGCAACTTGGGGATCAGCGGAGGTGAGCCGCGCCAGGAGATCAATCCATGGGTGCAGTGCCGTGGTTATCGGGATGCGGTCACCTTCACCGCGACCATCGACGGCCACGATCCGGAAAGGATCGGAGTCTGGGGCGACTCGTACTCGGCCGGGCAGGTGTTTCTGGTGGCCGCCTGCGACCCCCCGGATCAAGGTGGTGGTAGCCCAGTGCCCGGTATTCGGCGCCGAACTGCCCGACGTGGATCCCACCGACGGAGTGTTCGCAGCGATCGGTGAAACCATCGAGGCCGGAGACGTTTCCGGTGGCCCGGAGGATCGGATCGGCCCCATTCCGGTGGTATCGTCCGACCAGTTGGGCACTCCCTCGCTGCTACAGCCGATCCAGGCCTTTCGCTGGTTCATCGAATACGGCGCCAGGCACGGAAGCGGGTGGCAAAACCAGTCAACAAGAGTCATCTCCTCCAACACCGCCCTTGCAGCCCATACCTGTGTGCATCCTACGTGACCGTCCCCTCGCTGATGATGGTCGCGCCTGCCGACGAGATGGTCCACGCCAACCCCGAGGTCAGCCGACGAGCCTTTGACCCACTATCCGGTGAGAAGGACTGGTACAGCATCGACGGTGGGCATTTCGGACTCCTCTATCACCCCAGCGACCTGTTCGACGAGGCAAGCACAGTCCAGGCCGCCAACCTCACCAGACACCTTCTCCCCTGACGTACGAGAAACCACGGCGGCGAATGGTGTGTGGTCGGAATCCGAGACCACCCCCACCGGACTCGCCACGGACCCCGATCCTCCCCACATCGACCAAGCCGAAGAAGCGATGCGGCCGTGCACCGTTGCCGGGTGTCGCCGAGACCTGGACCTTTAGATGGCCCAGAGAACGCATTCGACGACCAAGGCTGAGCGAAGGACAGACATGTCGGCGTCGCGGGTATGACGGATGGCTCCCAAACGTCAGAAGGTCCAACGGCCGGTTTGGACCAGAAAGCCCTTGTGATGCAGGGAATCTCGCGGCACGCCCGGAGGGACTCGAACCCCCAACCTCCTGATCCGTAGATCTCCAAGCGGCGTCCAGGGGTGTTCACGAAAGTCCGCAGAGCCCAAAACCACGGGCTTTCGAGTCCACCGTCGTCCATGGCCGTCCGGAGGAGTCCAGAGAGAATGGCTCCCAACTTGGCTCCCACGGGTCGGGTATCGGCCCGACCTCGCTCGTCGCGGCGAGCCTGATCTGCGACTCAAGCAGTGCGTGCCGCGGCATCATCGCGGTGGGCTCGAATCGTCTCCTCTAGCTCGACGAAACGCCTCGTCGTGTTCGAGGATCTTGGCGGTGGCCGCCCGTAGGGATTCAGCATCACCGGCGTCCAGGTACTGCCCGAAATGCTTCTGGATGCTGGCGGTGTGGTCGGGCCACACCTCGGCGATCTTCGCTCTCCCAGCTGCCGTGATCACCAAGTACACGCCGCGGCGATCCTCTGGTGAGCGT
The DNA here is from genome assembly GCA_041744375.1 of Acidimicrobiia bacterium. Lineage (GTDB taxonomy): Bacteria > Actinomycetota > Acidimicrobiia > Spongiisociales > ZC4RG35 > JBGTLA01. Next base: position 10,053 of record JBGTLA010000034.1, read on the forward strand.
TCCCTGCGGACCAGCCCGACGGCCTCGAGCCGGTCGGCGAGCCGGGTCACCCCGCTGCGTGTGAATAGCGAGACTCCCTCCAACTCGTGCATCCGGAGCCGGCCGTCGGGGGACTGGCTCAGGCGGCTGAGTACGTCGAACCAGGTGATCGGAAGGTCGTGTTGCTCGAGCATGTCGGCTTCGAGGCGACGTGTCACCCTGGCATACGAGAACAGCACCCCTCGCCACGCGTCCAGGGTTGTCTGGTCGAGTTCGTTGGGCATGGGTCCAGGATAGCCGAGACTGATTGACTGCGGGAAGATTGCCCCAGAAGTAATTGACATTGCAGTAATTGCAAGGGTAGGGTCTCCACAGTCTCCCTCCCACCGATCGAGAGTAGGACTGAGCGATGGCCACGGCGAACACCGAAACGTTGATGCAGGGGAGCGAGGCGGATGGCGCCCACGACCTCGAGAGGTTCGTGACGCTCATCGCCGCCGAAGTCATCATTCAGAGTGCTGGGAGTGCGGACATGCCAGCCCGAGGCAAGGAGCAGGCACGGCGCCACCGGCAGGCCATCTACAGCGCCTTCACCCGACTTCCGGATGGACGCCGTGACCCTGACGTCCGACGGAGACAGGCTTTTCGCCGAGATCTCGCACGGCGGAACGATGGATCGTCCGATGGGACCGAGGCAACCGAACGGCCGCAGCTATCGGACCCAGGGCGCCTTCCGGTTCGACCTCTCCAACGGCAAGATCTGCTCCATCCGGTCCTATTGGGACAGGGCTTCCAGGGCCAAGCAGTTGGGCCTCGTCGGTTGGCGGCCGGCGGCTACATCTGCGACCTGTCCCGGACCGTCCGACCACTTCTCCCTCCAGCGGAGTCAAATCGGGGACCAAGCGGACGACCAGTAGACCACGTTCACCACAAAGGTGAACGACGTAAAGAAAGGATCAGGAATGATTGTCGCAGCGATCAACCACCACGTCGCCGACTATGACGGCTGGAAGGCGGTCTTCGACGAGTTCCCACCGTCAACAGGTGGGGTACTGTTCCACCGCATCAATCGGGGCGTTGACGACGCCAACAACATCACCATCGTCGCCGGCTTCGAGTCGCCCGAGGCCGCCCGCGCCTTCGTCGAGAGCCCCGACCTGAAGGCAGCAATGGGTCGCGCCGGGGTGACGAGCGCCCCACGCGTCGAACTCTACGAAGAGGTCGAGGCGATACAGTACTGAGCCAACGCGCCGACCATTGTGTCCACGGGGATAGAGGCACCGTCCTGTCACGCCGACAGGACGGTGCTGGCGCGTGCTGCCTTACCAAGGCAGGAAGAATCCGCACTTGCAGCCCTGCGTGGGGCGTCTCGCCCCATCATCGATGTCAGGAAGTCGACGAGCGCTCACTCCTCCGAAAGCCCGTGAGCAAAGGCTTCGCTTCGCCCGCGACGCCGAGATTCTGATGGATAATGGCTCCCGAGGATCGCTCCCATGGCAGAGGCGGTGGCCAAGTCCGGGGGGACACATGCGTGCCGACACTGCTTCTACCAGGCCTTTCGCTCAGCACGCCCGGAGGGACTCGAACCCCCAACCTCCTGATCCGTAGATCTCCAAACCGTGTCCACGGGTGTCCAGGAGAGTCCAGAGGGCCTGAAACGACAGGGTGCCGTGTCCACCGGCGTCCACGCCCGTCCGGTGGGGGCCGCAGGGAATGGCTCCCAACTTGGCTCCCAGATGCGTGGCACGGCAGGGTGCCCGCCCGACGCATGCCAACACGCCGGCTGTCCGTCATGCGATTCGGCGCGGGCATCGCCCCATGAGCCACAACCGTGAGGCCTCGACGAGCTAAGCGACCATCGGCCAAACCCGCAGGCTCATGTAACGATCTGTCAACGCCGGTCGAGGCGCGGCAACGGCGCTCAGGGAACGACTCGGCCACGCCAACATCCCGATCACCCTCGACAGTTACTCAGCACTTGCGACAAGCAACGAGAAGCAGTCGAGCGTCTCGCGTTCGTGATCGAATCGGTAGGACCGCGCGCAGCAGACGCCCCTCTCCTTAGCTAGCGAAAGGCGAACTCTTCGAAGTGAACCTTGGCGGGGTCGACGCCCTTGCCGATGAAATCGGCCTCGAATGCTTGGATCATTGGCACAGGTCCGCAAATGTAGATGCTCTTGTCTGCCAAAGATCCTCGGCTGGCTTGTTCGATTCGGTCGACGGTAAGGCTGCCGTCCTGGCTTGAGACCGTGAGATGAAATCGGAGTTCTGGATGCCGCGCTGCGATGTTTTTGATCTCGTCAACGAAGAGTGTGTCCTCAGCGTGGCGGACGGTGTAGAAGAAGTCGACTTCGCGGTGCAGGGTGTCGATGTCTCGCAGCCAGCTCAGGAACGGCGTCACGCCGATGCCGCCTGCCACCCAGATCTGTTCCCCACGGCCGTTTCGGTAGTCGAGCATCCCGTAGCTACCTTCGACTCTCGCTTTCGTTCCGACTACAAGCCTCCTTTGGAGGAGTGCGGTGAAGTCTCCTGAAGCCTTTACCACCAGCCTCAGCGTCTCACTCTGTGGGCTGCTAGCCACAGTGAACGGATGCGACTCACGCAACCCTCGCCTGCGGAATCGAACGAACACGAACTGGCCGGCGGACTGTTGAATCCCCCTCCGCTTAGGTCTGAGCACCACCTCGGTCGTGGTGTCGTTGATCCGGTTCGCCTCGTCGACGAGATAGGTGGCCGTCGGACGTACGAAGCGGGCCACGAAGACGTTGTACAGGTAGGAAAGGATCCCCACGACGTATGCCGCCACAACGATCACCAGAGGTACAGGAGCCGAAGTAACCAGCGGTTTGACCAGGAACATGTGGGCGCAAGAGAAGATGAAGAACACGCCGATCAGCCGGTGGGTTCGCTTCCAGGTCCGATAACCGAGAGTCACCCACTTCCTGGTGACTCGCATCCTCGGACCCAGAGTGAGCACTACCAGGACCAGAAGGCCTGCAAAAGCGATCAGCCCAGCTGGCACGCCGCCTCCGGGTTCCAACCGCCAAGGGACCAAACCGACGTGTGCCAACAGGAGCAGGAAACCAACGACTGAGGTCTCCTTGTGGACCCGGTACATCTTGTCCAAGCCCCCGAATAACGGTTCCAGGAAACGGGCGCGAGTCGACAAGAGCAGAGCGATGGCGAACAAGACCACAGCAGTGGTGCCCAACATCTCAGCCACGACTTGACGGACGAACGCCGACCGTCCGTCATCGGTCGGCGTCAACAACACCCACGCCAACTAATTGACGACCGGGACCAGCAACACCCACCTAGGCCAAGGCCGCCTCGAAGTCATCAGTTCAAAGTAGCCGTGGGAGATTCCGACAGAAGCAACGATGACCAACTGCGACCTAGAAACCTCGCTTCGGCACTGCCATCAATGGCAATGGGAGGCGATCGCCGACTTCGAGGGGCAGTCGCGACAACGTGTCAACGGATGCAGGCCCCCTACCGCCAGACCCGAGGCACGACGGCGAGGTTCGGTGGGACGAGCAGATCAACGTGTGGAGGGTGGCGCTCGACTCGACGATGTCCGGGGCAGTGGCTGCGTACATCGCCAAGTACGCCACCAAGTCGACCGATGCCTTTGGACGTCTCGATCATCGTCTCCACGAGTCGGACCTGGTGGCGCTTGATCTCCGACCGCATGTCGAGCGGCTCGTCACCACGGCATGGGATCTCGGCGGTCGGCCCGAGCTAGATCATCTGAAGCCGGCCATTGGGCACACACCCTCGGGTTCAGGGGCAATTGGCTCACCAAGAGCCAGCATCATTCGACGACTTTCGGAGCGCTCCGTTCGGCACGGTCCGAGTGGACGGCGAAGCGACGAGATCCAGCGGTCGTCTGAGCAGGGGTTTCGCCTGGCGCATCCGGGGCGACTTGAACACCTACTCTCCCTGATCCGTAGATCTCCAAGCGGCGTACGTGAGCATCCATGAGGGTCCAGTCGGCCTGGTCGCTCACGTCGCTGGCTCGATATCGATCCACAACTTTCCAGGGCACTCCACAATGGATGGCTCCCAATATGGCTCCCACGTCAACGCGCTGATCGTCAGGCTCGACGGCCAGGCTCGATCTCGTCCACTATGAGCGGGAGGAGTAGCCATCCCTGGAGTGGCTGGTCCAGTGCATGGCGTCGCACTGATCTATGAGCAACGAGTTACGAACGCCAGCAACACCATCTTCATGACCTGGAATCCACATCGCCCGCGTGCTCAATAACGCCGCTGATACCCTGCCCACGGCAACCAACGCGCCGCCTAGGACGCCGGACCTCATTCGTCTCCCGCAACCCCGAACACCGACAGGAGGACCACCATGGGACGGACACCACCGATTGACGCCAAAGCGTTTAACGCCTTCGAAGCCGAAGGATGGGAGGGGCGGGTCGACGCCTACGACCACTTCTTCACACCCATCACCGGGCGTCTCTTCGACCCGCTGCTGGATGCGGTGCGAGTGGTGCCGGGCACGCGCCTGCTCGATGTCGCCACCGGCCCAGGGCATCTGCCGGCCCGGGCCGCCGAAAGGGGAGCGGTCCCGGTTGGTGTTGACGTCGCCGACGCCATGGTCACTCG
>JBGTLA010000035.1:0-11696 GCA_041744375.1 Acidimicrobiia bacterium
GGCGCCGACGTGCTGGGGTGACCGAAGAGGCGACGGTCGCGGCCCAGATCGGCCGTCCGCTCCGGGCCGCATCCCGGGTCGTCGCCACGTGTCACCTGTCGATGCCGGTCGTGGTGGCCGTGCCCCCGATTCTCGACGACGGCACGCCGTTTCCCACCAGATACTGGCTGACCTGTCCGTTGGCCGCGATACGGATCGGACGCCTGGAGGGTGCGGGAGGGGTCAAGCGCATGGAGGCCAAGGCCCACGCGGACCCATCGTTCGGTGAGGCATTGGCCGCCGCTCACCGTCGCTATGCCATCGAACGAGATGCGCTCGTGCCGTCCGACGCCGGCCCACGTCCAAGCGGGGGGGTTGGGGGAACCGCTCGGGGTGTCAAGTGCCTCCACGCTCACCACGCCGACTTCGCGGCCGGTAATGAAAATCCCGTGGGCGCGCTCGTGGCGAGTTGGATCGGGCCTCTCGATTGCACCGAGCCCTGTGTGATCGCCGGTGAGGTCAACCCCGAATGGTCTCCCAAGCCGTGACCGAGGCCGCTATCGACATCGGTACCAACTCGACCCGGCTGCTCGTAGTCGACGGTGAGTCTGAGATGCGAGAAGCCGTTGTTACGGGCCTGGGCCGGGGAATCGCCCACTCATCGAGGATCAGTTCAAGCGCCATCTCCAACACCATCACAGTGTTGGAGGGGTTCCGTCAGATGATGGACCGGGCGGGTGTCGAATCGTGGCGAGCCGTCGCCACGTCGGCGACGCGAGATGCCACCAACCGGGATGACTTCATGGGGGCGGCCGCAGCCGCGCTTCGAGGGCCGGTCGACGTGATTTCCGGTCAGGAGGAAGCAGCTCTGTCCTATCGAGGGGCGACGTCGGGTATGGCGGAGGTCGGCGGCGTGGTCGTCATCGATATCGGGGGCGGGAGCACAGAGGTCATCTCAGCCGATGGCGCATTCTCCGTGGACGTCGGCTCAGTGCGGCTCACGGACCTCTGTCTCCCGAGTCGGCCCGCTTCCCGAGAGGAACTCGACGATGGTTTCTCCCACACGCGGCAGGTGCTGTCCCCGGTGCCTCGATTGGGTAGCCGGGGCATCGGGGTGGCGGGCACATGGACGAGTCTCGGCGGCCTGGAGACCGGCGAAGCGGACGATGTGCACGGGCTCACTCTCGATCGAGCGACGGTGGAGCGGTGGGTGGTCGCCCTTGGTGGGCTGACCATCGAGGAAACCCGGATCCTCGGAGGTCTCGACCCTGATCGCGCCCCTGTGATCTTGGCCGGTGCCGTGGTCGCCGCCGCCGTCATGGACCACCTCGGGCTGGGCTCCGTCAGTGTGTCCGAGCGCGACCTGCTCGATGGTGTCGTCGCCACGCTCCGGGACTGACGTCGAGTCCCCGGAGCGGTACCGTGGGTCTGTGCCCGGGTGGCGGAATCGGCTATACGCGGGGGTCTTAAACACCTTTCAGCCCTGATGCGCTGACCTGGGGGAATGGCGCGAAAGGGGCATTGACCAGGGGTTTTGATCTTCCGTGGTCTTTCGTCGTTTTGCCTCGTTTCGCGCCTGATGTGGCCCAAAAGTGGCCCAGAGTGCGAGATGGCGCCCCGCCGGGGTTCCAGATAGTGCTTAAGCCACCGGGAGGGCCGCGACGAGGCGCCAGGGGTGAGAGTAGTGGTAGACGCCAAGCCATCGTTGGAGTCCTTGAGGCGATGGGCCGCGAGGACGTCATCGAGGTATTGAAGGCCCGCCGTGTTGTGGAGAAGAGGCGGGGCGAACTACTTGATCCGGATGTGCCTAGAGGAAGGCCCCCTACTAATTCCCATCGCGATGGGAATTACGGGGTGGCGAGCCAGACAGCATCGAATTAACGGGCCTTCAATACCTCGATGACGTCCTCGCGCCGTGTTGTGGAGAAGAGGCGGGGCGAGATGCTGGGAACGGATGACTCGCCAGGTCGAGGTAATTCTAATCCTCAGCGCACTGAGGATATCGGCATCAAGTCCTCAACGGCTCCGGCGCAGCAAGGGATTTCAAGTTGCTCACGAGCAACTTGGTCCGGTGGAAGGGCAGGAACCAACACTCGGAGGGTTTCACCGCAATGAAACCCAGCGACCCGGTGGCATTCATCCTCTCAGCCAACCTCGCTCGCCGCCACATGTCGAAGGGGCAGCGGGCGATGGCCGCGGTGCGGGCCTTCGATTTTGACTCAGTCAAAAAGCAGGACAAAGAAGACGACGCGCTCTAGAGGAAGCTCGCCTTGCCGGTCCGCACCTTCACCGGCACCGGGGGATTCAGTAAATGCCACACGGCCCGGTCGAGGGCCAAGATGGCGGCGACGGCTGCGTCGATCTTGCGGGGCGACCAACGGCGATCCTTTTGGATGACGTCGCCGCTGGGGGTGGCCTTGACGACGGCTGCTAGGACATGGCGGGTGAGGGTGGCGTCGGTGCTGTGGGTGATCCTGGCATCCCTGACGGCGCTGTAGAACCTCTCCGTTGCGGCTGCCATCCGCTTGTGCATGTTTGTTGGGTATTCAAGGACCCTGTCTCTTCCGTACTTCTCCGCCCACAGCTCCAGTTCGGTTCGCCACCCGAACGGGTCGGCGGCCAGCTCAACCACATCGAAGACGTCGAAAGCAGATTCCACCGCCAAGTCGACCTCGTCTCTCGGGACCCGCCAATCCCGATGCTGAGGGCCTTCAGGATGCGCCCACACTCCCAACGTGAAGACGTGGGGCCTCTCCTCGACGGTGACGGCGACGAGGGCGGTGGAGTCGTCACCGACCGAGCCGTCGAAACCGAGCACCACCGTGGCGCCGAGCTCAACGACCCGGTCAGCGTCGGCGCAGACTTGCCAGTCATCCCCGGCGATCCACTGGCCTTCATCCTCGATCCACTGACCAAGCCGAAGACGGCGGAACGTCGACTCGCGCATCGACGTGCGGAGGGCCTTCATCCCGTCGAGATGCAGAAAGTCGCCCAAAGCAGGGTTGGCCTGGTGCCAGGCGTCGTCGTCGTCGATGTCGCATCCGATCGGGGCGGCGAACTCGGTGAAGAAGAAAGCGGGATCGGGATCGATGCGGGCCTCTTCCACCAGGCGCCACATCACCGAATCTCGCGACGCTGCCGGGGTGGAGATGGCAAGCGTGAGGGATTGCTCGCGTTTGCCGGCCGCCGACGTGACCGCCTCCCACGTCTCTTCCGTGACGACGTGCAACTCGTCGACGATCAACAGGGTGGGATCCCAACCGTGGAGAGCCTCGGCCGCCGCGGGGAGACTCATCAGCACACCGTCAGTTTCGGGCACCTCCAATCTGTCTTTGAAGATGTGGGTCCGTTCCGCCAGCGCGTCCGACAGCTCCACCATCCGTTTGGCGATCATCCTCACGATGCCAGCCTGACGTTCGTCGCTCGCCACGACCGCGACCTGGGGGCTGTGCTCACCATCTGCGAACAATCCGTAGAGAGCGAGGGCCGCTGCGAGGGTGGACTTGCCGTTGCCTCTCGGGATGGACACGAGACCTTGCCGAGGGCGAGGATCGTCGAATAGGCCAGCGACGATCTCGAGCTGCCACGGGCGAAGGATGAACGGACGGCCGGCACCGGTGCCCTTCGGTGTGATGACGTACTCGGCCAGGAACGCTGCCACTCGGGCGGCTCCCGATTCTGGGAGTCCATCGAGGTCGAGCGGACCGGCAGTTATGGCCGCTTTTGGGCCTGCCCGGCGCCTAGAGGTCATACGTTGGCCCCAGGGGTCGAGTGAGTAATGGCTTGAACGCATTCCCGTCGACCGTGGAGATTGGGCCGATTTGGGGGACCCCGCCCTGGTGGGGGGTGGGGTGCATCACCGCCTCCCGTTGGCGACGGCGGCCCCCTGTCGGCCGGTGCGGGTGGCGTGACAGGAGTGGCACAGTGCCCTCAGGTTTCCCAGCGTGTGATCGTGTCGGTCTGCGATGTGGTCGACTTCGAGCCGGTGGGTGGAGCCACAGAGGAGGCAGCGGGTATCCCGGGCGATCACCTCGGCCCGGGTGCGTCGCCAGTCGACCGGGAGTTCGTACTTGCGGGTCGACCCGGCCCAGGGTGGCGGTTGATGGGCAGCACAGTAGGATCCGGGCGCCGGTCGCCCACACTCCAGACATGGGCGTCGCATTACTTGGTCGCCACCTTGGTCACCACGTCGGTCCAGTTCTTGACGAGGCGGGCCTGGCGGGCCTCTTCTCGGGGGGAGGGTCGACGGCGTTCCTCTTCGGCTTCCTGGTTGGCTGCGGTGGTGGCGGCGGTGGCAGCCTCTACCAGGGCCGCCGCCTCGGAGGCTGTGTTGAGCCTCGGAACCATGGTTCCGGCTTCGAGGAGTCCGGCGAAGCCTCCACGCTTGAAGACCTTTCGGGCCTCCTCCAAATGGTCGGCGCTGGCGGCCGATTCGATGAACGATGCCACGTCGACGGTGGTGCCGGGCCTGGCCAGGATGGTGACGATGGCGGCTGCCTCTTCGACGGCGTCGTTGGCAGCGTGTCGGGCGTTCCAAGCTTCGACGGCTTCGGCACCTTGGCCGAGCACTATCGACGGGTCGGGGTCAGACGATCCCAACTTTTCCACAATTGTGGACAGCGTGGCGACCGCCTTGTCGAACTTGGGGCGAGCCTGGGCGATGAGGTCGGGTTCGGCTTCGACGAGGGCTTGGCGGAACGTTCGCCTCAGTAGCGATTGAGCCTGCACCCAAATCTCGTTTGCCTTGTCGTGGGCGACCGCTTCCCGGCTGGCCGACATCAGCTTCTCGGCCGCCTCGGTCGGGTCGACGGTGGTGAGGTCGCCGATAAGCGAGGTGGCGGGTGGTTCGCTGACGGCCTCGGCCATCGACGTCCACACGGCGGCGAGACGGGTGACGGCCGGCCCGGGGTCGAGGTCGAGTTCGGTGATCTTGGTGGCGATGGCGGCCGGGTTGATGGTGGTGGCGATGTAGTGGGCGTCGGTGCTCATTGGTTCTTTTTCCCTTCGTCGAATCGTCTCGGATCGATCCCCAACTTGTCGCTAAGGCTTCGGACGAGGGGGTCGCCGTTGAGCGGGAGCGCCGGTGGCTGGGATCCGGACCTCAGCACCGGAGGTGGTGCCTCTCGTCCCTCCTCGGCCATCTCCTCAGCGGTAGGGCGTGGTGGCACACGTCGGCGAAGTTCGGCCAGGAGACGTTCCTCGTCGCTGGGCTGGCGACCCAAGAGGGTGTCGAGGCGGCCGGCCTCATAGGCAGCGCGCACCTCGTCGGCTCCCATCAGGGCCAGGTCGTCGATACTGAATTGTTCATGTGCCACGTGGCCTCCACTTGTCGACGTCGGCGGCGGTGAACTTCCATTTGCCGTCGTCGCCCCTGACGCCGCGCAGGCGGCCAGCCCGGGCGGCGTCAGTCACCGCGGATCGTGTCACACGGTGGCGGGCAGCGACTATGGCGGAGTTCATCACCATTTCCCCATCGTCCCCTAACTTGCGCACCTCGTCTACCCGCGCAAGCGGGGGGTCGATGAGCCGCGAGAGGGCAGCCAAGAGTCTGAGCGCCTGGTCGAACTGGTCGCGGTCGACGCGGATGCCGTCTGCTCTCAACTTGTCGACTCCGTAGCTTGCTGCCACGACGATTTGAGCGAGCACGTTCACAGCGGCCGCCAGATGGACTCTTCGCCTTGGGCGGCGACCAGGGCATCCCAGAAAGCTTGGCGATGCTCCTCACGTGAGGGGATGGTGGCGTGGCGTCTGCGCCGGCCGTTGCCGTTGGGGCCACCATTGAGGCAGACGTGGAACAACTCGAGAACGTGATCGGGGACGGTCCATTCCTTGTTGCAACTTGGGCAATGGCGCTTGTGGCTCATCGTCCGCACCACTTCGTGTGGGAGACCTGGAAGGGGAGCAGCCAAGGTGACGCACACTCCTCGCAGTCGAACCGGGCCTTGCGCACCTCCAGCGGAGGATCAACCTTGGGCCACCACTTCACCCCCTCTGAATCGAGGGCGTAGATGATCCCGTGCTCGTCGGCTTCCAGATGAACGGTGTCGGCCGGTGGCCCCGCACTCAAACGGTGAGTGCGGGTTGCCGCGTCGCGGACCTGGGCGGTGTCTTCCCATCGGTTGCGGCCGGGGGTCATCGGACGATCTCCTCGGGTCGCCAGTGGGCGGGGACGCAGGAGGGATGCGCCAGGACGTCACTGAGGAAGACTTCGAGGTCGCCCCGGTGCCGGCACCGGGACCGAGGGTTGGTGGTGTCCTCTTCGGGGTTTTCGTCTTGGTCCTCCAGCATCCCCATTTGTGGTTCCGGAGGTGCCGGGCAGGTGCATGGGTCAGCGACCTGGTCGCACACTTCACAGGACGCTTCCCAGGGGTTGAGGGGTTGAGCAATCAACCCCTGGTATTCGCTGGCGTGGGGTAAAACATAAAGAAGAGAAGAGTCAATGGAATTAGTGTCCGCGGGGTTTTCGGCGTTTCTGAGCGAGAGGGGTAGGGGTTGAGAAGTCAACCCCTCAACCCCTCGTGGTGAGGCGGTGTTCACGGCTTCCTCTTTCCTGGGTGGAGTCTCCGTTTGGTGGTGCCCTGGCCGGGTTCTTCCTTCTCGACGATCCATCCCTGGGTGACGGCGTACTCGAAGGCGTCCTCGAACACGTCTCTCTGGGAGGGTGAGGTGGCAGACCGGAGCTTTCCGGGGGTAAGTTCGCCGGGTTCGCTGCGGACTCGTTTGGCGATGGTCCGAGCGGTCTCCACTGTTCTCCATTCGGCGGTGCGGACGGCGGCTTCGACCTGGCGTCGGGCGAGTCTTTGGGAGGTGGCCGTCTCCCGTTCGGCTTCGTGCTGACGGAGGTGTTCGGCCAGTCGGTTGCGGACTTTCCGTGATGTCTCACAGATCGAGGAGGCGATCTGCCAGTCTTCGATGGTGAGGTCGAGCCGGCCCTGCATCACGGCCAGGACGGCTGCCACTTTGAGCTGTATGAGGTCTTGGTGCTCGTCTAGGGGTGGGGCACCGTGCTGTTGTCGATGGTGGTCACGCTGGGCGACCTCGTCTGCGACGGCTTTGGGGATGCCCAGGAGGTGGTGGACGTAGCCTCCTCGGACTTCATGTTCGACCCATTCAGAGGGCGGGATGGATGGCCGTGGCAACGGACCCGGCCATTCGGGACGCTCACCGGGTGGTGGCGTGGGGGTGGTCACTGAGGCCCAGAGAATCCGTTGCGGGGTGCCGGCGCCTGCTTCGTCGAATAATGGTCCGGCGAGTTCGGGTTGGATGCCTAGGACGACTCCGTAGACAGCCTGCCCGGCTGGCACCAGGCGTTTTCGGTCCTGAGAGGCGTTCGCCTGTCCGAGGGGCCCCGAGGTGAACGCTGTTCTCAGGTTGGGTAGGAGGGTGCTGCCGGATTGCCGTCCGGCGAGCTTGGCGAGCACTTCGCCTTCGTCGATGAACATGAAGGCGTTGTGTTTGGTTTGGCGGTGGACCGTGATGAGCTTGCCGTCGGGGTCCGGTTCTTTGACGTTGTCGAAGAGGAGCTCGATGAGTCCTTCGCCGGATCCGGGTGACACGCCATCGCAGCTGAGATGGAGAACGGTGGCCGGCACCAGTTCCTTGGCGAGGTTGGCCCCGCTGCTTTTCCCCGCTCCGGGTGGGCCGGTGAGAGCGCCGATGGTGGTGAGGCCGCAGAGGGACCCGACGATGGCCGGCAGGCGGACGGTATGTGGGGTGTCGGCTGCCAGGCGGACCAACACAGCGACCAACACAGCGTCGGCGGATCGACCTCGGCTGAAGGCTGCACGTCGGATGTGGTCGAGTTCGGGTCTGGCGTCCCAGACCTCGTCTGGGATGGCGCAGTCGTCGAACGTGACGTTCGTCCTGGTGGTGCTGGAGCGGTCCTCCCACTCGGGGATCTCCGAGGAGGGGGCTTTGGCTTCGGCTCCGTCGACCATCCGTTTCCACTCGGCTCGGGACTCGCTGTCGGTGCGGGACTTGTCGGCCGTGACAGCGGCGAGGAAGGCTTCCTCTAGCTTCCGGAGGTATTCGTCGGCTCCTGGCCAACCCCGGTGTCGGAAGGCGACCAGGGCCATGCATCCGCCTCTGGCGGAGTCGTGACGTGACTTGGTGCCGGAGGTGAGCCGACTGTGCCACTTCTCGAAGGCGGCCTGGACGGGGTCGCCTTTCATCCTGATTTCGGTCTTGTTGAAACAGGAGCAGTCGCCGCGGAGGTGGTCGATCCAGCCTTGAGGCAAGAGCGGGAGGTCCGAGGGTTTCGGGACCTGACCGTCGAGGACTTCGCCGGTCTCCTGGTGCTGCCACCGATACGGCTCGCCTGTGTCGGGGTGGATGGAGGGTGATACCACGAGGTAGCGGTGGCCGTGGACGATGACTTCGCCGGCTGACCTGTCCTCGGTGGGGTGTCTGATTTCGTGGGCGAGGTCGCCTTGGGCGACGTCGAAGGGGAGACGGAAGAGGCGGTTACCTGACGAGTCGGTTCGGGAGGTGGAGACCCAGGTTCGGGGGAGCTTCCCGTGAGCCTTGGTGATCGCCTTCATTGTGTCGATGTAGGTGTCGCCCTTCCAGGCGTCGACATCGAGGCTGATCACGTTCCTCGGGAGGCGCAAGGCGAGGTTATAGTTGCCTCGGTTGCGGACCCAGGCGGCGAGCTGGTCGTCGTCCGGCCACCGATCAGCGTTTTCCCAACCTGTGAAACCGGCGGGTACTGGGTCCTTGTCGAGGGGCTTGCGTCTCGAGCCGACAGGGATGGGTCCCGGCCAGCCTGCCGTCCGATACCGGAAGGCGGCTGTGCCGTAAGGCCGTGGGGTAGAATCTGGATTGTCGGTGGCGACCGGTAATGATGCCGCTCCCCGGGGTTCCTGGGGGGCGGTGTTGTTTGTGGGGGGACTCATCCGATGGCCACCGGGCGCTGGGTCTCCCACCATTCATCGAGATCGCTTCGTCTCCAGACCAGGCGCTTGCCGACCTTCACGGCCAGGCAGCCCGGTGCTTCACCTCGATGCCTCTGCGAGTACAAGGCGCTCGGGGTGAGGTGCGGGAACAGGCGGGCGGTCTCCTCGATTCCGAGAAACTCGCTGTCGTGTTCGGTGCTTTGCATCATGTTGTAGACAGTGCCGTGAATTGCCGGTAGTGTCTAGGGCTGAAATATCAGGAATCGGAGAGCCTCTTGGAAACTGAGAACAAATCGGCCTCCTGGTCGCTGCGCTTCCCCCGTCAACGCATGCTGATCCCGAACGTCCGCCACCGCGGTCTCCTCTACCCACCGCGGATGTTCTTCGAGTGGGTGCGAGACGACGGCCTGGCGGTCGAGCTGGAGGTGGAGATGACCCAAGATCGGGGGGCGACAGTACGGCGGTTCGCAGTGACGGCACCGCAGGACCAGACGCTCGGCGGGGCCGACTTCCGCCAGCCGGTACCTTCAATGGCTCGGCGTGGTGCCGAGGCGTGGCCCGCGTTCGAGCCGGACGGCCGAGGCAATGCGTCTTATCCCCCGATGGGGGCGCCTGTGGTGAGGCCGGTCCGGGCTAGGCGTACCGACGAGAGCCGGCTCCGTCGTATTGCTCGGTTGGTGGAGGCGGCAGAGGCAGCCGGGGAGAGCGTTATCAGCGGCATTGTGAGAGAGGAGGCCGTCAGTCGAGGTCAGGCTTACAACCTCATCAGTGAGGCACGGAGAGCGGGGTTCCTCCCACCCTCCGGACCCGGGCGTAAGCCCAAGAAAGGCGACAAGACATGAACGGATCAATTCAACATCGACCTGATCGACCCAAGCCATGGCGTGCGAGGTATCGGGGACCCGATGGCCGCCAGCACAGTAAGGCGTTCGCCAGGAAGGTCGACGCTGACAAATGGCTGCGGGGGGAGTTGGCGAAGGCCGACCGTGGCGAATGGGTCGACCCCGGGGCCGGGTCGGTGAGCGTCGAAGAGTGGTCGAGGCGGTGGCTTGCTGGGCGGGTCCGGCTGACCGAGACCACCAAGGTGGGATATGAGGGGATTCTCCGTTCGCGGATCTGGCCGACGTTCGGGCCGGTGCCAGTGTCCAAGGTGACGAGGAACGCGGTTGCTCAATGGCTGGCCGATATGACCAACGGGGGTCTATCGGTGAGCCGAGTGCGCAACTGTTACAACGTGCTCGCCGCTGCACTCGATGCGGCCGTGTCCGAGGGCCTAGTCAGTCGCAACGTATCCCGCGGAGTCGAGCTTCCTCCCGAGCCGATCCGGGAGCACCGATTCCTTTCCGCCGAGGAGGTCGAGAGGTTGGCAAGTGTGGTCCCGGGCCATGAGGATCGGGTGTTGGTGTTGGTGCTGTCCTACGGCGGTCTCCGGTGGGGCGAAGCGGTCGCCTTGCGGATTGGGCGGGTCGATGTGCTGCGTCGTCGGCTCGAGGTGGTGGAGAACGCCTCGGAGGTGGGTGGGCGACTGGTGTTCGGTGAGCCCAAGACCCATAGGCGCCGGACAGTGCATCTGCCGGGGTTCGTGGTCGAAGAGCTTGCCCGCCACCTAGAGCACCGGGCAAAGGATGCTGACGCCTTCGTGTGGACGGCACCGAAGGGCGGGCCATTGGGTTATGGAGCGTATCGGCGACGAGTGTGGGACCCGGCCGTCGAGGAGGCTGGCCTTGACGGGTTGACACCACATGCCTTGCGACACTCGTGTGCGTCGCTGATGCATGCGGCCGGCGCAGATGTGAAGGCCATCTCCCAGCAGCTCGGCCACCGATCCCCGGTGGTGACGATGACCGTGTACACGCATCTCTTCGAGGGAGCCTACGATCCGGTCATGGAACGACTCGACGCCGAGCATCGAAACCTGGTGAGGCCCAAGCGTGGCCCAAACGTGATCGATATGGATGAGCGAAAGCATCAAACAGGCCTCTGACCAGGGGTTATGTCACTTGCCCGGGTGGCGGAATCGGCTATACGCGGGGGTCTTAAACACCTCTGTCCCGGTTGGGACGTGTGGGTTCGAATCCCACCCCGGGCACTGCGGGGTTCTCACATAAGTGAGGCCCCTCGTTTACAGAAGTCCTAGATTTTCCGCTCTGGGAGTGGGTTTGCGGGACGGAGTGCCAATGCAAGAAGCCCCGACCTTGTGGTCGGGGCCTTGGGTTGCCGGGTTTGGTTGCCGGGCGGTGGTCGGGGCGGCGTTAGACGCCCTGGAGCCTTATCTGAGTTCGTGGGGCGCTGGTTGGCGTGTGCCCGGAGAGGACGGTCATCGTTCTGTCCCGGCGGCGACGAGTTTGGCAATGGTCTTGCGTCGGTATCCGCCGGACCGCTTCTTCTTGGTGGGCGCCAGCGCTGGGGACTCTGCGTTTTGGCGGCGCCACTTCTCGGCCATTGCGAGGTTGGTGGCCGCCACGAACAGTCCTAAGAAGAGGGAGGTGCGGGCGATGCCCATGAGCCGGAAGCGTCCTCTACGTGCGCCTTGGCCGCTGTCGTCTTTGAGGGTTCCGAAGAAGCCTTCGACTCTGCTGCGGCGAGCATAGGACTTGGCCCAGGTGGGGGTTCCCCATCGGTGTTTCTGGTGGGTCTTGGCCAGAACTGAAGCGTTGATGGTGATGGCGGTTTGGGTGCAGCAAGGTTCGATGGCCACCGTGGGGGTGCCCCACACGTCGGGTCGGTCGGGCGCCAGGTTGTTGCTCTGGGGTATGAGGGGGCAGCGGACTTTGCCGGCTTGTGCGGGGCACTGGGCTCGGAAGTAGCCGTCTCCGTCGGGTT
>JBGTLA010000036.1:0-2652 GCA_041744375.1 Acidimicrobiia bacterium
GAGGCGGCGCGTGGTGAGCCGACCGCACTCAGCGGCGGCGCTGGCGTTGGCGGTTGCCGTTGCCGTTGCCGTTGCCACGGGCCCGGCGGACGGGTCGGGCCCGCTCGGCTGAGGAGGCGTCGATACGGCTTCCTGAACGACCGGTGAGCCAGTCCTCGGCCGGGTCGTGGCTCACCCCCGCGACTCCGATCGAGCGCTGCAGATGACGAAGCTCTCCGGTCTGGTCCCCCGGCACCAAGGACACCACCACACCTCCGGCCCCGGCGCGGGCAGTCCGGCCGGACCGGTGCAGGTAGTCCTTGGAGTCGCCGGGGAGGTCGAAGTGGACCACGCTGGCCACACCATCGACGTGGATACCGCGAGCGGCAACGTCGGTGGCGACCAGAGCTGCCACCCTTCCGGTCGAGAACGCGGCCAAGGCACGGGTGCGTTGGCCCTGGCTACGACCTCCGTGGATCGACTCGGCCTTGACCCCGGCGCTGGAGAGTTGGCGCGCCACGCGCTCGGCCCCGCGCCGGGTGCGGGTGAACACGATGGCGGGGCTTGAGCTGGAAACGATCTCGGCGGTCATACGCACCCGATCGTTGGACTCCACTCGCCAGAAGTAATGGGCGGCGTGGCCGTGGTCGGAATCGCCCGAAACCTCGTGGCGTCGGGCGCCTGATTGGTAGCGACGGGTCAGCTCGGCTACTTCCCCATCGAGGGTGGCCGAGAACAACATGGTCTGTCGATCCCCGGGCACCATGTCGAGCAACTTTCGCACCTGAGGCATGAAGCCCATGTCGGCCATGCGGTCGGCTTCGTCGATCACCACGATGTCAATGTCCGTCAGCGACACGGTGCCTTCACCGATCAGGTCGGTCAGGCGACCGGGAGTGGCCACCAGGACTTCCACGCCGCGCCGGAGTTGACGCCGCTGATGGTCGTATCCCACCCCTCCGTAGACGGCGAAGACCCAACGCCCCGCTGCCTTGCCGAGAGGAGTGAGCTCTTGCGCGATCTGCTCGGCCAGCTCCCGGGTGGGGGCGAGAACCAGGGCGCGGGGATGCTTCGGGGAGGCCTTGGCCACACGAGCGAGAACGGGTAATCCGAAGGCCAGGGTCTTGCCCGATCCGGTCGGGGCCCGGCCCAAGATGTCGTGGCCGGCCATGGCGTCGGGTATCGCCGACGCTTGGATCGGGAAGGGCTCGGTGAAGCCGAGCCGATCGAGGTGGGCGGTGAGCCGCGGCGGCACGCCTAATTCGATAAAGGTGGTCATGGATCTCCTTGCCCCGCGTTGGAACGAGGGGGCGTCGTGGTACGGGGTGGTGTCGACCCTTCGCACTCCGTACTCACGCGGGGATCGAACGCCGCTCGGGCGGGTCGAGAGACCGCAGCCATGAGCAGCAGAGTCGAAGTCTACCAGATCCTGGTATGAGAGGGCGCGCAAATAGGTGAGCCATCGTGCTGCGATTTCTGCTCAACACCAGGCGTTGTGGCTGGAACAGGCTAAAGACGCACGAGCTCTATCTACGCGCCCTCTGAGTCCGGACGCCGGACCCGATTTCCGACTTTCGCCTTCCGCCAATCAGAAGCGGGCTTTGTCGGCGGTGGCGTAGTCGACGACGGCGTCGTCGGCTCGACACACCGACTCGAGGGACTCGACGAGTTCGGCCATCCGAGCCGAGGGGACGGCCACCGTGAGCTCGTCGTCGCTCATGCCGGTCCGGGCCCGCGACAAGGCACATCCCATCGAGGCGGCGATGACGCCGTTGTCGATGGCGCGCGGGATGATCTGGCACTGCGGCTTTCCCGAAAACTCCACCGGCACCGCATCGGCTACCTCCATCATCTGGCGGGGCCTCAGTCGCAGCAACACCACATCGGGATCGGATGTGGTTTCGGCCAACGGCCCGTAGGTGATGGCCTCGGGGCGCCACGACAGGGAGGCGACACCACCGAAGGCCTCCATGGTCACCCAGCCGACGTCCAACAGGGCGCCGACATCGTCCTTATCGAGGATGTCGCCCGCGTCGGCCAGACCGTGGGTAAAGCGACCCACCGAGCAGTTGCCGTGGTCGGGGACGGCGGTGTGGAAGGTGCGCTCGTGCCCGTGCATCCAGAAGACACATGGGGCGGGGACGCGTCCTGTGCGTCCGTCTTCGGTCGGTTCGGACATGGGAGCGTCGAACCAGGGGGCACCGTTGTGGGGGGCGACCTCGTGAAAGGTGATAGCGACGGGGGCGTGCCGAAGGGCGAGTAGCTCCGAGAGGCGTTCGGATAGTTGGGTCCAGGTCATTGGGAGGGTCTCCTGATCGCTTCGTGTCCTCTCGCGACACTACTGCAACGGCGTGGTAGCCCAGGAACCGCCGGCGATCACCGCGGCCACCAGCGGCGTGGCCGGCCGGTACGGGAGGTGGCCGAAGGTGGGAGCGTCGAGGATCACCAGGTCGGCCCGGTAGCCAGGGCCGATCACGCCCCTGTCGTCGAGGCCCAACGACAGCGCTCCTCCCCGGGTCGCGGCCCACAAGGCCTGTTGGGGTGTCAGGCCCATCTGGACCACCCCGAGTGCCACGACGAAAGGCATCGACTCGATGTAGGACGTTCCCGGGTTACAGTCCGTGGCCAGGGCCACCGTCACCCCGCGTTCCCACAGCATCGGCCCCGGCGCCT
>JBGTLA010000037.1:0-7120 GCA_041744375.1 Acidimicrobiia bacterium
TGACCGAGACGACCGCCGACACCGCTTTCGCCCTGTTGGCGGCGGCGGTGCGACGACTGCCGGAGGGCCAGGAGCTTTTGCGGTCGGGTCAGGTGGGGGAGTGGGACCCAGAGTTTCTTCTCGGGGGGGACTTGCACGACACGACCATGGGGGTGGTCGGTTTGGGCGCGATCGGCCATGCTCTGGCCCGTCGCGCGGTTGGGTTCGGGATGCGGATCCTCTATTGCGGGCCCAACCCCAAGCCGCACGCCGAAGCGGAGCTGGGAGCACGGTGGGTGCAGTTCGATGACCTGCTGAGCGCCTCGGATCACGTGGTCCTCACTGCCCCCCTCACGGCGGCCACGCGCGGCATGGTCGACCGGGCGGCCCTAGAGGCGATGAGACCGGGGGCCGTGTTGGTCAACATCGCCCGGGGTGGGCTCGTCGACCATGCCGCCCTCGCCCAGGTGGCGGCAGAGGGCCGGATCTCGGCCGCGCTCGACGTGACCGAGCCGGAGCCATTGCCGCCGGATCATCCGTTGCTGAGCCTCCCCAACGTCATCGTGGTACCTCACCTGGGCTCTGCCAGTGTGCGGACACGGGCGGCAATGGCCCGACTCGCCGTCGAGAATCTGACCGTGGGGTTGTCCGGTTCCCGTCTCGTGGCATGCGCCAATCCGGAGGTGTACGCCCCAGAAGCGAAGACGTGACTGGCCGTCAGAGGCGGGCTTCCGTAGGATCGTCGTCCCTGAGGAGGAGGAACGCTTGATCGATGTCCCGCCGGTGCGGTCGGTCTCCGTCAACCCGTCCCACGACGAGTTGCGGCAGCTGGCGCTGGACCTCACCCCCAACGTGACCGTCACGGAGTTCGGGAACCTCAACTACCGGGCCGAGGTCACGGCACGGCTCAAGAACTCGACCTTCTTCGTCGCCGACGAGGAAATTCATCAGAATCGGATTGATAGGTCCGAGGCGAGCGAGTGGGCCCGTCGCCAGGACGAATACCTGTCGGACACCGACATGATCGCCATCGAGGGTTACATCGGTCCCGATCCGGCCTTTCGGACCGGCGCTCGGATGCTGATCGAGAAGACCCAGGCCAACATCGCCGCCATGCAAGAGCACCTGTACTTCCCTCCCGACGCGGACTGGGAGCCGGAGTTCACGGTCATCTACACCCCGGGTCTGTCGGCCCCCGGCAAACCCGACGACAGGCTGATCACCGTCGACCTGGAATCGTGGACGACCAGGGTGTTCGGGTCGGACTATTTCGGCGAGTCGAAGATGGGCGGCCTGCGCATGTGGAACCGGCGTGTCTACGACGCCGGCGGTCTGGCGCTTCATGCCGGTCTGA
Organism: Acidimicrobiia bacterium; assembly: GCA_041744375.1. Classification (GTDB taxonomy): domain Bacteria; phylum Actinomycetota; class Acidimicrobiia; order Spongiisociales; family ZC4RG35; genus JBGTLA01. Next base: position 1,334 of record JBGTLA010000037.1, read on the forward strand.
AGACGTTCCCCGCCGGCTCCACTCCCGGCGGGGAGGAAGAGTCGATGCTCATCATCGGCCTGTCGGGAACCGGCAAAACCACCACCACGTTCCGTCGCCAGCTCGGCTCATTGCCGGTGCAGGACGACTTCGTGGCCTTGATGCCCGGGGGGACCGTCTACACCTCCGAGAACGGCTGTTTTGCCAAGACGTACGGTCTCGATCCCGACGAGGAGCCGACGATCTACGGCGGGACCACCAGGCCCGATGCCTGGCTGGAGAACGTGTCGGTGTCGCCCGATGGGAGGGTCGACTTCTTCGACACCGGCTACACCGCCAACGGGCGCTCCACCTTCCCGCTCGCCAACATCGAGCATCGCAGTCCCCTCGAGGTGCCGGCGGCGAGATATCTGCTGATCCTCAACCGCTCCGAGCACGTCATCCCGGCGGTGGCCCGTCTGGAACCGCACCAGGTGGCCGCCTACTTCATGTTGGGCGAGACGAAGGGCACGTCGGCCGGGGGGGCGGCCGAAGCCGGCAAGAGCCTGCGGGTTCCGGGTACCAACCCGTTCTTCTTCGACGACGATGCGCTGCAAGGCAACCGGATTCTCGCCCTGCTGGACACGATGCCGGACCTGGAGGTGTACCTCTTGAACACTGGGCGGGTCGGGGGCGACGGTGACTCGAAGAAGGTGCAGATCGCCGACAGCTCGGCCGTGGTGGCGGGGATCGTGTCGGGGACCGTGGACTGGGTCTCCGACCCGGATTTCGGCTATCAGGTGGCTGCGGCGCTACCGGACCTGGACGATGCGGAGTTGCTGCAGCCTCGTCGCCTGTACCAACGGCAGGGCCGCTTGTCGGAATACCAAGCGATCGTCGATCAGCTCCGCTCCGAGCGGCTCGAGTACCTGGCGGCCTTTTCCGCCCTCGATCCGAGGGCCTTGCGCGGGATCTGAACCAAGACTTCTCTCCAGGGCCTGGCGCGGGTCGGGGTGACGATGGGAGCCGTCAGGAGGGGTCGGGCTGGATGGAGACGAGGGTGCCGGAATCGATGCGGATGGTGGCCACCGGTGACATGAACACATTGGAGACTCCGCGTGTCGATCCGGGCTCGAGAGTCTCATGCTCTAGGTTCCAGCGCAGGCCGGTGGTTGACACTCCCATGGCGGGCCCACTCATGGCCAGCAGAGAGAGGGTGCTGCCGGTTGTGCCATGGAGGGTGATGCCGCCCCGGATGGGGCGGATGCGGGCCTGGGGCGTGACCCATTCGATGTCGATGTCGGACCAGCGTTCGGCGACGATGAGCGCCACCGAGCCCAAGAAGTGGTCGATGCGTCCGCCGTGGCCGCCGAGCACGATGATGCGATCGGGATCGAGCCGGTAAGCGGCCTCTAGCGCCAACTCGAGGTCGGTGGCGTCCTTGTCGGGGGAGTGGCGTTCGATGGCGGCGCTGGTTCGGTCGAGGGCCGAGTCGGTGACGGAGTCGAGGTCTCCTACCACCAGGTCGACATCGAGGCCGAGGCCGAGGGCGTGGTCGAGCCCTGAGTCGGCCGCGATGAGGTAGGCGTCGTCGGGAATCTCACCGATGAGGCTGACGGTGAGGGCTTCCCCTCCGGTGAAAATCACCACCGTCATGGCCGGGGTGAATGACAAAATCGTCTTACGCGCTCACTGGCGCGTAAGACTTCAACGTCAAGTAGAAGGTGAGGGTTCATCTGGCCCTCCCAGCCAGCGCTCCAGCCAGGACAGGAACTCGCCGTACCAGTGGATCGAGTCGAGTCGGGCGAGGATCCAATGGTTCTCGTCTGGGTAGGAGGCCAGTCGGGCAGGTACGCCTTTGGCCTTGAGAATTCCGTACAGCTCGAGGGCCTGTGTGTCGGGAACCCGGAAGTCGCGGGCCCCGGCGGTGACGAGGGTGGGGGTGGCATAGCCGGGGGCGTGTGCCGATGGGCTCCAGCGGTCGACGGCGTGACGGTCCGACCAGACCGAGCCGCCTGTGGCCCGTTCCCACCCGTAGACGATGTCGGTGGCATACATGCCGCCGAGGTTGGTCACCGGGGCATGGGCGATGGCGCAGGAGTAACGGTCGGTCTGAGCAGTGATCCACGCCGTGAGGTATCCGCCGTAGGAGCCGCCGGTGACTGCCATCTTGTCCTCGTCGACGAGGCCGAGGCCGATGAGATGGTCGGTGGCCGCCTCGACATCCCGATAGGGCTTGTCTCCCCAGGCTCCATGGATCGAGGCGGCGAAATCGGACCCCCATCCGGTGGAACCGTGGAAGTTGACGTGGGCAACCCGGTACCCGGCCGCCGCCACGACCTGGCCGTTCCAGCGCCAATGCCATGTGTCACCGAACACGCCGTGCGGTCCGCCGTGGATCATGTGCACCAGCGGACAGATGTCGTCGGGCTCGGCGTCGGGTGGGTCGATCACCCACACCTGGACCGGCTCGGAGTCGGCTCCCGCAATCGTCAGCTCTCGCGTCCTGCCGAGGGATATGGTCGACATCGTCGGCTCTGTGAATGAGGAGACACGTTCCAGCAGATGGCTGTTGTCGGTGAGGGGAGCGCCTACCCGATGAACTTCGGGGGGTGCGGTGAGGGTCTGGGCCAGCACGTAGACGGTGCCGTCGGGGGCCACGGTCGGGTCGCTCACCCACCCGCCGTCGGTGAGCGGTTCCACTTCGCCGTCGCGGCTGGAAAGTCGGAAGAGGCGCCTTCGGCCACGGTCCTCGGCGGTGAAGAGAAGCCGGCCCACCCCGTCGAGGCGCCACTCTTCGGGTGAGCGGTCCCACCCCGGGGCTAGTTCGCTGTGATCGCCGGTGGTCAGGTCGTATCGCACGAGTTGTACCCGATCGGCATAGAAGTCTGGCTGTTCACGGTACCCGTAGATCAGGCCGCTGCCGTCAGCCGTGAAGCGAGGCCGGCGGCTGTTACCGGGTCGGGTTTCGTCGATCCGTCGCAGGCCGGATCCGTCACTTCCGATTAGGAAGATCGACCACGACGTTTCGAGGTGAGGTGGGTCGGAGTCGTCGGCGGCGAAGGCGACGAGCGACCCGTCCGGTGAGACGTCGACGTCCCCGAGCGGATCGTCCGTGTTGGGCCACACCCACATACGGGTCGCTCCAGGAGTCAAGTCGGTGACGCTTGGGGTTTCCGGATCCACCAGCACCGGGTGGTACACGTCGTGGAGCCACATGTCCCAGTATCGGTAGACGGCGTCCTCGGTCACGCTCACCACCGGCCGGCCGTCGGGGTCGTGGTCGGCCGTTTCCTCCAGCGTGGGGGAGTCGGCGCGCACGACGGCGATGGCCACGATCTGGCCATCGGGAGTCCATTTTGCGCCAACTGCCCCCCGGGGAAGGTCCGTGACCCGATGGGCCTCGCCTCCGTCGAGTGGCTGGACATGCACCTGACGATGGCCGTTCACCGGGCGCAGGTAGGCGACTCGACCCCAATCGGGGGACACCGACAGGCTCGAGACCGTGCCGGAAGCGAACGCATGCGCATCACCCGAGGCGGGGTCCGTGCGCCAAACGGTCACTTCGGGAGAGTCGTCGTCGCCATAGGTGGTGACCGGCACCAGCAGGCGCCCATCGCCCAGGGCGTGGGGGGCGCCGACGCGTGGAATCGACCAGAGCACCTCGGGTGTGAGTGTTGCCATCCCCCGATGATGACACATGGCGGCGCCGGCCTCGGGCAACCCGGGGTTGGAGACGTCGCTGGGCGGTGGCTGGAAACCGGGGTTGCGCAAAGGGGGGGTTCTTGTTCCGGGTCTAGCATGCCCATGCCATGGCGATCGGTGTGCTGACCAGTGGTGGGGACGCTCCGGGGATGAACGCCGCCATTCGTGCCGTAACCAAGGTGGCCGCCTCACAGGACATGGTGGTGTGGGGGATACGGGACGGATTCGATGGGCTCATCGACGGGACGTTTCGCCCGCTGACGCGTCGGGTGGGAAAGGGCGGCGCCATCAGCCCCCTTCCCGATGTCGAGCATGCGGGAGGGTTGGGTGGCACCATGCTCGGCACTGCCCGCTGCACCCGCTTCTACACCCGTGAGGGTCGGGCGCAGGCGGCCCGCACCGTGGAGGAGTACTCCCTCACGGGCCTGGTTGTGGTCGGCGGAAACGGTTCGCTGGAGGGGGCCCATCTGCTGGCCACCGGGCACGGTGTCCCGGTGGTGGGGATCCCAGCTTCGATCGACAACGACATCGGCCTCACCCGGGAGGCGCTTGGGGTGGACACCGCTCTCAACACGATCGTCGACGCCTGCGACCGGATCTCCGACACGGCCCGTTCCCATCACCGGGCCTTCATCGTCGAGGTCATGGGTCGCAATTCCGGTTACCTGGCCATGGCGGCGGCAGTGGCCACGGCGGCCGACGCCGTCCTTCTCCCTGAACAGGGAAGGTCGGCGAGGAGATCGTGGCTTCTGTCGTCGAAGCACTGCGGGGTAGCTTCACCGCCTCCCGCGACAAGACCCGGGTCCTGATCCTCAAGGCCGAGGGGGTGGAGATCGCCACCGAGGAGTTGGTCGATCGAGTGCGCGACGAGTTGGGCGCAGACAATGAGATCGAGGTGCGGGCGACGATCCTCGGTCACCTGGTCAGGGGAGGAAATGCTTCGTTTCGAGATCGGCTGCTGGCAGGCCGCTTCGGGCTAACCGCCGTGACCGGCCTGATGGAAGGCCATAGCGACGTGATGACCGGCTGGAACCTGGGCGGTAACGGACTGGAGACGAGCGACTGCTGGATCAAGCTGTTCGCGCTGGAGGAGGTGATCGCCGAGACGCGAGCCCTGATCGACGGCTCGAGCCAGGTCACGATGGATCGGCTCCGGCGCATGGAAGCGATCCAGGGTGTGCTGTCCATCTGATCAGTCGATGCGCACGCGCAGGCGCCCTCGGGCGGCACGCAGGGTTTCGGCCACCTCGTGGGGGGTGGAGCCGGTGGCGAAGATGAATCCGAGATAGCGGTCACCGTCGGGGAGCGGCTCCACTGCCGCGCCCGCCGGGATGGTGATCTCGACCTCCGTGACCCCCGGCATCTCCTCCACATCGTCGATGCCGTCCACGCCCGTGAGCACTCCCCGGGCGGGGACCGGCAGCATCAGCACGCCGGATGGGCGCGGCTGGCGCGTCGCCGGGCTGACCCCGCCCAGCGCCGCCTCCAAGATGAGTTCCTCGAGACTGGCGCCCATGAGGCCGAAGCGCAATGACCGGCCGCACAGCCCGCCGATGGAGCGGGCGGCGACCTCCAAGATCTGTACCCGCCCCTCGGAATCGATCTTGGCTTCGGCATGGACGGGGCCGTGGGACATCCCCAGGGTGCCGACGGCTGCTGTGACGACACGTTCCAGTTCGGTCAGCGTCTCGGGACTCAGTTGCGACGGCGTGACCAGCAGCGTCTCTTCGAAGGTCGGTCCCGGCGAGGTGTCGGGTTTGTCGAAGACTGCCAGCGTTCTCAGGCGGCCGGCGATGACGAGCCCTTCGAGGGCGACCTCGGGTCCCTCGACGTAACGTTCGGCCAGCAAGGGGCCGGATTCGCCCATTCGATCGGCGATGGTGCGAACCCGAGCAGTCACCTCTTCGAGCTGGTCTTCGGAGTCCACCCGGAGCACACCCTGCGACGCCGTTCCCGTGCGAGGCTTGATCACCAGGGGATAGCCGAGGGCGGCCGCGACTTCGTGCGGATCGTCGGAGAGTGGAGCAAAGGCGGGTTGGGGGACCTCGGCGCGCGCCAGGGCCGACCGGAGCCGCAGCTTGTCTCGCGTGGCGGCGGCACCCTCGGGACTGTGGTGGGACAGTC